>NZ_JANNXH010000046.1:0-70635 GCF_031409475.1 Flavobacterium sp.
AACTCCTGCTTTAGCGTCGTAGGAATGTTGATAAGTTTTTAAAACCCGTAGGGAAATTTTTAAAAAACTTATCAATCTTCCGGCAATTAAGTCTAAATTTGAATTCAATATTAACCCTAAAAAAGGTCAACGTATTTTAGGGTATGACAAAAAAAGCAGACATTAACCTTCAAAAGATAATCATAAATTACAGAAAAAATAATATGAGAAAACACATTTTACTTATTCTAACAATTTCATTAATTAGTTGTAAAGAACAAAAGAAACAGTCAAATTTAAATGCGGAAACAAAAGATCCTATTGAATTTATCCAAGAAAATGAAAAAAAATCTATGGAGAAACAATATGTTAATCTCGGAGATTTAATTTATACAATTGAATTTAATATTAAAACAGAAAATAAGAAAGATTATACAGATGGATTTATACCTTGGGCAAGTTTAGAAAATCCGAAACAGGATATTCCAAATTTAGTTGAAAAAGAAAAAATTGTGATAAAACAATCTTTGATAAAAATTATAATTGATTATCCTTTAACGAATCAATATGAATTTACTTTAACTTCAAACGAAGGATTTTCACGAGAACAATTACTATTAGAAATTAGTAATCATTATTACAAAGTTTTTGAAGAAGAAGAAAATACCGCAACTATAAAAACAACTCCAATTGACAAGAGAACAACTATGTATAATAGAAATCAAACAAATGGAAAATATGGAATTTGGGGACACGACATTGCTGATTTAGTTTTATCTTCTATTAACGTTTATAAAACAAAAAATGGAGAAATAATACTAACGCTGGATATTGAATCGTAAAAAAATTAACTGCCACCAGCACACGCTACAAGCAATTTGGGCAATTCGCTTAATGGAAAGTTGGTTTTGTATTTGGGCCATTTGGCAAAATCCGAAGAATAGGCATAATTTAGTCCCAAACCCGCTGTAGTAACGAGACGTTGGTTGAGATTTAAAAACAAACATTACGCATATGAGAATTTTTATTTCAGCCATTACTTTTTTTTTTTTTTTCATACATATGCACAAAATCAAAAAGCTGTAAAATGGATTGATGAAAATGCAATAAAAATTGAAGATGCAAATGCAGATACTAACCTTACGATATTCAATAATAATTTACCCCAGAAGTTTGCGCATTCAAAAATATTCGGATTCGGAGAAGCAACTCATCAAGGAAAAGAATTTTTCGATATAAAGGCTAAATTCTTTAAATATTTGGTTGAAACCCAAGATATCAAAGTGTTTATTATTGAAGATTCATACACTTCAGAGGCTGGAATAAACGAATGGATTTCTGGTGGAAAAGGAAATGTAGAAACTATTGCAAACAATTTTAGCATCGGATTTTGGTATTGTAAAGAAGTGGTCAATCTTTTGGAATGGATGAGGAATTATAACCTTAAAAAAACTAAGGACGAGCAAATTCGCTTTTATGGTATGGACATTCAAGTGGTAAAAAATATTAATCTGGAAATACGAAATTTAGTAAAAAAGTATACTATTCCTGTAAGTGAAGAACTTCTTTTAGTAGTTGACAATTGTGTAGAAAAAGAAGTGAAATACACAGGTAAGTCTGACTGGGCAGACATTCAAATTCCTAAACTAAAAAAAATTGAGAATATTATACTCGATTTTAGCAAAAGTCTAAAAAAGGAGAATATTGATGAGTTCAATTCAGTAATAAGAGCCTTGAATTATATATCGAAATACACCTATTACGTACAAAATCATTACAGTCAAGATAGAGATTTGAAGATGTACGAAAACGTTAAATGGATAGTGGAAAATAAATCAAAAAATGGAAAAGCTTTTATTTGGGCTCATAACGAACATATTAATAATTTTAAAGCTGGAAATTATAACACACGAAAGATTTATAATTTAGGCAGATATTTAAAAGAATATTATAAAAACGATTATTATAGTGTAGGGTTTGATTTTGGCACAGGGACACAAGCTGGATATTTTTCCAACAAGGACGAAAAACCAAGTTGGAAAAAAGTTGAATTAAAGGAACCATTTGCCAAAACTTATGCCAAAACACTTATTGAAGCAAAGGACGAAATTTACTTTATTGATATGTCTAAAGCATTAGATGGTAATTCCTCGGATTTCTTCAAAAGGGAGACAAAACAAATAGTAATAGGTGGTGGAGGTTTTAATCCAAAAGAAAATAATTTGCATCAAAAAAAGTTTTCAGAAATGTACGATGGATTAATCTTTGTAAAAAATATTACACTTCCGACTAATAATTTGATTGCGAAATAAACGTTTTACAATAGCAACTTCTAGAAATACACAACTTTGGAAAGAAAAATTCTATTTTACATTTGTTTAATGACAATTGTAAGTTGTAAAAAAACAACTGAAGTAATTGTAAAATTTCCTAAATTAAATACTGAAATAGGAAGTAATTTTCTAAATCTTGACAGTATTCATAACACAAATGAAAAAATGATAAAAGTATCTGGAAAAGATGTTAACAAATTAATAGCATCAAAAACAGATAGTTTAATTTGGATAACTTCAAGCAAATACCTAGATCATCGAATTTTTGGATATGAAATACCAAACATAAACTCAAAAAAGCTGATTTTGATTTCTTCTTTTACTGCGGATGTGGAAAACAATCCGTTTGTGTTACCGCTTGGAGCGTATTATGAATTAGACAAAAATCACAAAGCAAAATTTTTAAAAAAAGAGAAAGAATTCATTGTCGCAAAAATTATCCTTTATGGAAAAGAAATGGAAAATGTTTACTTTGAAAAAAAATGGATTGAGTTTGACGACGAATAAAAACTAGCGGTAACAGCCCTTACACGCGATTTGAGTTCTAAGTTATACTCAAAGTTTGATTTGTACTTGGGGTGATTTACTTCGCTTGTTCGCTATCGCTCGAGTGGAAAAATCCAAAAGATTATGCTTCCTTAATCCCAAACTGATTGTATCGCAAGAACGTTAGCGGTAATTCCCACGCAGATTCATACATCTAAGACAATTAAAATAATAGTTTACGTATATATATAAACAATTAATTTAAAAAAAATGTAAAAAATAGCATACATTTAGTAAAAAATATTTTACATTTGTAAAAAATTATAAATATGAATTTACTTTTCAATCACAAATTTAAACAGATTTCAGGCTGGGTATTCTACCTTTCTATTCCTGTTTCCCTTTATTTACTTTTCACAGACAAATATGATGAATTACTTGTTACAAAAGTTTACTCATTATTTTCCTTTGAAAAAACTATTATAACCGAACATACAGAAAACATCATTGGTTCAAATGGATTTCACTGGATTAAAAATGGCTTGCTTGATGAAATACTAGCAACCTTAATTATTGTTTCTGGTTTAGTCAATTCTTTTTGTAAAGAAATTGTCGAAGATGAATTGATATCAAAACTTAGATCTGATAGTTTAACGTTATCACTTTATCTTAACTATGGCATTCTTATTCTTGCAAATATTTTGATATATGAACTTACATTTTATTATGTTTTAGTCTTTAACTTATTTATGATTATTCTATTTTTCAATTTGATCTTTAAATTCAAATTATACCAACATTATAAAAGTTAAAGATGAATAATAAATTGAAAATGTATCGAGTTAAATTTAACTACACACAAGATGACCTTTCAAAAAAATTGAAAGTATCAAGGCAAACAATTAATGCTATAGAAAACAACAAGTATTTTCCATCATTAGAGTTAGGCTTACAACTTGCTAAAATTTTGGATTGTAAAGTTGATGACCTTTTTAGTTTAGATTAATACTTATCACATTAATACAAAGAAAAAATGAAAAAGAAAATAATTTTCACAGTAATGATTATGCTATGTTGTGCAATATCATTTGGACAAGTAAAAAATAGCACAAAAAAAACGAAACGAATTAACACCTATCTAACCGAACTAGAAAAAGTTGGGTTTTCTGGAACTGTACTTGTTGAAATAAACGGGAACAAAGTCATTTCAAAAGGATATGGTTTCAGTGATAAAGAAAATTCAATAAAAAACGATCCAACAATAATTTTTAGCACAGGTTCTATTACAAAACAGTTCACTGCAACCGCTATATTAAAATTAGAAATGCAAGATAAATTATCAACTGCTGATAAAATTTCGAAATATTTTGAAAATCTACCAAAGGATAAAGAAAATATTACCATACACGACTTACTTAGACACCAATCAGGACTAAAAAGCAACGTTGGTAGCGACTTTGATAAAATAAGTCAAATTGAATTCATTGATAAAGTAATGAGTTCTTCTTTGCTTTTTGAAAGTGGAACAAGATTTTCTTATTCCAATATTGGTTATAGTTTATTAGCCATAATCATTGAGAAAGTTTCAGGAACTACTTACGAAAATTATTTATATAAAAACTTATGGAAACCTGCTGAAATGGAAACAACAGGATATTCAAGACCTAATTTTAACATTAATAAAATTGCTATTGGTTATTACAGAGATGGCAAAGTTTGGGGGAAATCAAATGATAAAAATTGGGATATTGACGCACCTTATTGGCATCTAAAAGGAAATGGCGGAGTATTTTCCACAACAGAAGATATGTATAAATGGCATAAAGCATTGCAGGGTGAACAAGTATTATCAACAGAGGCGAAAAAAAAATTATATCATCCAAAAATAAGAACAGAAGAAAACTACAACACTATATATGCATATGGTTGGGACGTTTCACAGACAAATAGAAAGACAAACCGAGTTTGGCACAATGGAACAAACAATATTTTTTATGCCGATTTTATGAGATATATTGATGAGGGTGTAACACTAATTATGCTTTCAAATAAGTCACATCAAACAAACTTTGACCAATTGAACTTTGAGTTATCCAAAATGATATTTGATAAAAATTATAAGCCAATCATTCCTATTGCTGACAATGAAGTCAATCAAAAATATTCTCAAAACTTAATTGAAATAATTTCGAGTCAAGGCCTTGAAGCTGGTAAAGAAAGCTATAATAAAAGACCTGCTAACATAAACATGTTAGAATACATTTTAAACGCAAAAGGTTACGAATTTTTAGCTCAAAAGAATTATGACAAAGCAATTAAACTTTTCATAATGAATATTTTTGCATTTCCAAAATCTGCAAATGCTTTTGACAGTTTAGGAGAAGCTTATATGAACAAAAGCGACAAAAATTTGGCTATTAAACACTATGAGAAAAGTTTAGAATTAAACTCAAATAATGGAAATGCAAAAGATATGCTTTTAGAATTGAGAAAATAACGACAATTGAAGCACTATCGCTAACAGCGGTTTGCAAAAATTGGGGTTTTGGTCTTGAATTTACACATTGTTTTGTACTTACAAAGTAAGTGTTTAATAGAATGTTTCGGGCTAACCAAATCTCCAACTTATTAAATCCGCAAAACGATTACACTCGATTTGAAAAAAAATATATTGACTCTATAATAAATTTCGATTTGATTTAAACCAACTAAAATTCTATTTTAAAATTATTTCAAAATGGTGCATGAATCAATCCATGCACCTTTTGTATTTTTAACCTTTCTATTATTTTACCTCGAATAATTTGGAGCTTCTTTCGTAATAGTCACATTATGTGGATGACTTTCGTTGATGCCGCTGGCGGTAATACGAACAAATCGTCCTGTTTCTTGTAAAGTTGGAATGTCTTTTGAACCACAATAGCCCATTCCGGCACGAAGTCCACCTATGAATTGTTGCATGCTTTCGTTCAATTCTCCTTTATAAGGAACTCGACCTACGATTCCTTCTGGAACTAATTTTTTGACATCGTCTTCGACATCTTGAAAATATCGGTCTTTTGATCCGTCTTCCATTGCTTCAATAGAACCCATTCCTCGATAGGATTTGAATTTTCTGCCTTCGAAAATAATAGTTTCTCCGGGAGATTCCATTGTTCCTGCCAGAAGTGAACCTAACATCACACAATCTGCACCTGCAGCAATTGCTTTAGGAATATCGCCTGTGTAACGAATTCCGCCATCGGCAATTACTGGAACTCCCGAACCTTTTAAGGCTGCAGCTACTTCGAGCACAGCAGAAAATTGTGGGAAACCAACACCTGCAATAACTCGAGTGGTACAAATTGATCCTGGACCAATTCCAACTTTAACACCATCGGCACCGTTTTCGACTAAATACAAAGCCGCTTCTGGTGTGGCAATATTACCAACAATAATATCTAAAGTGGGAAATTTTGATTTTACTAATTTCAATACATCAACAACACCTTTGGTATGTCCGTGAGCGGTATCAATAATTACGGCATCAACTCCAGCGTTTACTAATGCTGTTGCTCTTTCGAGAACATCAGCGGTAACACCAAGTGCAGCTGCAACGCGTAAACGACCAAATTTATCTTTGTTTGCGTTTGGTTTTTGTGTTAATTTGGTTATATCTCTAAAAGTAATTAACCCAACTAATTTATAATTGCTGTCAACCACGGGTAGTTTTTCGATTTTGTTTTCTTGCAAAATCCCTTCGGCTTCTTGCAATGTAGTTCCAACTGCTGCTGTAACTAGATTTTTAGAAGTCATTACTTCGAGTATGGAACGTGAATTTATTTTCTCGAAACGTAAATCTCGATTGGTTGCAATTCCTATTAATTTTCCGTTTTCGTCCACAATAGGAATTCCGCCAATTCCGTGTTCTTTCATCAACATTTTTGCATCGCCTACAGTTGAATTTAGAGGTAAAGTAACTGGATCGATAATCATTCCAGATTCTGCACGTTTTACTTTGCGTACTTTGGCTGCTTGTTGCTCAATGGTCATGTTCTTGTGCAGAACGCCAATTCCGCCTTCTTGTGCCATAGCTATTGCCATTGCGCTTTCGGTAACGGTGTCCATTGCTGCAGAAACGATAGGAACATTGAGTGTTATATTTCTGGAAAATTTTGTTTTGATACTGACTTCGCGTGGAAGTAAGTTTGAAAAATTAGGAACTAATAATACGTCATCGTATGTTAATCCTTCGCCAATAATTTTTGAGTTGTGTGCTACCATTGCAATTTGTAGTTGTAGTTAAATTGCGTGCAAATATAAGTAAAAGTTAGTAGTTATTTGCCATTTTCTGAAAAAACCTAACTGTTAGAAATTTTTATTAACTTGCTGGCATTTAATAAAATTATGGAGAGAACGATTGATATAGAAAACAGCCCAGAACAATTAAATGAATGGGTTTTAAAAAGTATAAACTTATTTAAAGACACAAATTATTTAGACCAAATTCTTGACGTTTATCCTTTTCAAATTGCATCACCAGAACGACTTGAAGCAAACGTGAGAAGAAGAATAATCAATGCTCATCAATCAAGAAGAACAAACGAATTAATACAAATTCTTAAAGAATTAACTAAATTTCCTTACGAAGACCCAATTTGGTTTTTACTTAAAAACATAGAAGGTTGTAATGATAATAATCCCGTTCAAATCCAAAGAATTGCAAATTCTTTATATTCTATGACAGCAGAAGAAACTGTTGTAAGACTCGAGTCAGCTCCAAAATTAAATACTACAATGGGACCAATGTTTAATGCTTGGTTAAGACAGAGATTTACCCTTTTACCTTTAAATCGTTTTCAAGAGTCAACAAACGGAATTTGCATTCTTGACGCTTCAGAAGAAATTGGTAAACAATACATTAATGAAATTCTTCATCAAAATTTAGACAAAAGACCTGACTTAATTGCAAAAGTAAACAATCAATTAATAATTGGTGAAGCTAAATGGATTGGACAACCAGGCGGAAATCAAGAAAAACAAGTGCAAGAAGTTCTAAAATTCTGTAGAAATCAAAGAGGAAACGTAATTAGAATAGGTGTTGTAGATGGTTTTCCTTGGTCATTATTTAATATCAACCATCGTTTAGTAAATAATAAAGAAGCGGTCAACATTCAAGAATCTGAATACGATATTGTTAGTGCATTATTATTAGAGGAGTATTTCGGACAATTTCTTAATCAATAGATACATATTCATAAAAATTACTTTTAACTTTTTCTTTTTTAAAGGTTTCCTTTATTACATCGAAAGATTGGTTAGAATTATCTATGCCTATCCAATTTCTTTTTAATTGATTTGCAACTAAAAGTGTACTTCCTGAACCTGCAAAACAATCCATAATAAGAGAATCTTTATTTGAAGAATTTAAAATAATTCTTTTTAATAAATCGTGATTTTTTTGTGTTGGATATTCAACATATGAAAGTCCTTTATCTTTAAAGGTCCAAACATCTTGAACTTTTTTTCCTTTATGTTCATTTGCAAAAACCATTTTTCTTGGGTTTCCATTTTCAGACCATTCAATCAAACCTAAATCGTCCAATCTAGTAAGTTCTTCCCTACTATATCTCCAATGTCGTCCTTTTGGCGGTAGAATTCCTTTCCATTCCTTTCCCGTATCGCCGTCAATTGTAATTCCCGGAGCGTGGATAGGATTTGTTGTATATCGTCCATAAACAGGATGGAATTTTGTAAAACTATCTATTTCCTCTTCTTTTGTAAGAGGTTCTTTGATTTCATTCCAAATATTTTTATCTCTATTTTTCGCATAAAATAATATCATATCCGAATAATTACCATAAGCATTTCTAGAAAAATTTTTAGGATTACATTTTATTCTTGTAATATCATTAATAAAGTTTTCGTAACCAAAAACTTCATCCATAACAATTTTGACATAATGACCAATCTTTTTATCAATATGCAAATAAATACTTCCACTTTCTGCCATAAATTCTCGTAATAAAAAAAGTCTTTTTCTTATAAACTCCAAGAACTCACTATTTACCAATTTATCAGAATAAGCAAGGTCATTTTCAATATTTGAAAAATTCAAACCTGTTCCGAAAGGTGGATCAATATAAATTAAATCAATTTTATTTTTATATTTTGGCAATAATGCTTTTAAAACATAATAATTATCGCCAAAAATCATTTTATTTGAAAAACTTTGATTTTCTTCATTAATAGTTTTCAAAAAACCTAAAGGTTTGTAATTTAGTATTTCAATTTCGTTAGATTTACCTTCATAATCTAAATAACAATTACGACTTTTCTTTAAATATAAAGTTTCAGGTTCTGAAACCATAGAATTATTTGAGAGAAAATTTTCAAATTCCTGATAAGAAACTCTATAACTTTTATTAATTTTTACAGCATTTAACTCTTTCTTTTGTATATATTTAGCAACAGTTTGTCTTGTGATTTTTAATGTTTTAGCAACATCATCAACGGTTAAAAAATTGTTATCCATAATTCATAATTTCACACAAAGTAACATAAATTAACACAAGTAAACAAGTGACATATATAAATAAAAACGGATTATAACAGTTGCTTACAAAAATTGGGGCACGATGCTTCGGAACCCAACTTCTGAAAGCCACGAAACGCAAGAAGTCAGAAGTTTTTTATGTTAAACCAGATTTTGATTTTAAAACTGCAACCCTAACCCAGACCGTAATGCAAAGCCTCGAAGGGAAAAATAACTATTTTTCTTGGGTTTAAAAAGCGACCAAAGGAAGCTATTTTAAAACTTTAGAAAAATGTTGTTTTGAGTGAGAGCTTGAAATGTAGGGCTGGATAAGTTTCGAAAAAAAAATTTAGTACTGTTTTAATCGGATTTGCTTTTATCGCGTAAAATAACGTTGAGCCCAAATTGAAAGGAAAGGCTTTTTGCTTTGCTTACATCACGATATTCCAAAAGATTGTCTGCTAGGATATAAAAATTGACTTTCCCGATGGTGGTCGAAACTCCTAATCCTATGTTTTTATAGGAAAAAGTATCGAGTGTGTATGTTGCTTTTGCTTCAAGTCCTTTTAAAAATTTGCGTCTGAAATAAGTTGTTAAAGCCACGAATGGAGTTTGCGGAGTTGACATGACATACAATTGTGCGCCAACTGTGTTTTTAAATTCAGCATTATTTCCTTGACAATTGCAACTTGAATCACGACCATCGCCAAAAGAGTATTGTACGGAAGCATTTAATTTTATAGGTCGCCAAGTGTTGTATTTTGAAGCAATGGTGTCAAAAGGAATGGCATCTTTAAATTCTTGAAATACGTCTTGTGTTGAATTTGGATCTGAAAAATTTGGTGCAATTCCATCGTATTTATAATACCCTTTGTAGGAGTAACTTTCGACATCTTTTGAATGTTTTATAAATCCTACATCAAGAATACTGGCGGTAATTTGTATATTTTTTTTGGGATAATAAGTAAAACCAGCATCGAAACCGAGTCCTAAATTTCCTCCAATCAACATTTTTTTTAAAATATCACTTTTTGCATTCCCACTGTAATCATTAGTATAATTTGATAATCCGGACGTGTTTACAAGGATATTTGCTGAAATAACCTGTTCATAAATAGTGTTTGTTGATGGAATGGTATAGAAATATCCAGAATTGTTTGTGGAGGAAACATTAAAAACACTCGAATAAATTTTGCCTCTTACGCCTACAATTAATTTTTCGCTAATATTTTTATGATATCCAAGATGAAACACGGAGAGCATTTCGGCTTTTGCATTTAAATCTCCTAAATTGAATATTTTACCTATATAATCTCTGTTTCCGTTTAAGGCTACTATTGCAGGATCTTTGGGCAAATAAGTCAACATATCGAACTCTTGATACAAACCGAAAGAGAGATAAGCTCCTTTTTGCCAATCGCCTATTTTAAAACCACCATTAAATAGTTCCAGTTGTTCGTTTAGGTAGACTTTATCCTTACTAGAAACTGCATCGAGTACATTTCGCAATTTTACATTAAAATCAATTCCATCATTTGCAAATAAATCATGGGCAGAAAAACCGCTAGATCCTATATTTGCTGATATACCAGACAATAACGGTATACCAACATACACTCGATATTTAAAATCAGAACCCGGATTTGTCAACAAAGATTGAGGTACAGCCGTGAAATTATACAGAATTTGCTTGTTTTGAGAAAAGCAATTTAAGGTTACAAATATCCAAAAAAACAGTTGTGATTTTCTCATTGTATCACTAAATAAACAGTGGCACTTGAACGTAATTTTAGACTTCCTGTACTGTTTTCGCTTAATATTGGTCCAGGTAGAAGGGTTAGATTAAATGAAATTTTAGCAGTTCGCTTCAATAAATCGAGTTTTGCGTTTTGAAAAACATCTGAAAAGGTTACTAAATTTGATCCGCCTGTATAGGCAGGAATTGCAAAATTAATAGTGTAAAGCGGTATTTCATTTGTGTCTAATAATACTGCACTTATAGAAAAAGCTCTGTTTATTGTATTATTAAATTCAAAGAAAAGATCAGCTCTTTGCAAATTATCTTTAAAAAAAGTATCACGAAAAACATCAAAGTTCGATGCTGCTATTGAAAATGTTTGCTCAACTCCACCGGAAACTAATTGATTCGCAGGAACTTCAAAAGAAGCTAAATTTGCTACTATAACAGGCTCTATTTTAATATCATTGACCTGATTAAAATCTAAATCGCTGGAGCACGATAAAGTCAAAATGGAAAGAAACACTATTGCTGAAAATTTATTCATAAATTCATTGACTTGGGGAATATATAACGAAACCATAGTTGTTTTATTGCTTTTTAATGAAAGGTTTTAAATAATAATGAGGCTTCATTATAGGCGTTTTCAAAACTTATTGCGTTACTATTTGTATTTTCGTTTTTAGAAGTTAAATAATTTAGAAGTTTTTCTGTTGGCATATTGCCTGTCAATTCATCCTTTGCCATTGGACAGCCACCAAATCCTTGTATTGCGCCATCAAATCTACGGCAACCTGAACCGTATGCAGCATCAATTTTTTCGAGCCATTTATCTGGCGTAGTATGAAGATGTGCGCCAAATTCGATGTTGGGATATTTTGGAATTAAATTCGAAAATAAATAGGCAATAACATCAGGAGTCGAACTCCCAATAGTATCCGAAAGAGAAAGAATTTTCACACCCATTGCTGCCAGTTTTTCGGTCCACTCGCCTACTATTTCGACATTCCAAGGATCGCCATATGGATTTCCAAATCCCATCGATAAATAAGCCACAACTTCTTTATTGCTTTTATCTGCGATTTCTAGAATTTCTTGCAAAGTAATTAAACTTTCGGCTATGGTTTTGTGGGTATTACGCATTTGGAAATTCTCCGAAATAGAAAATGGAAAACCCAAATATTGAATTTCATTGTATTGTGATGCCAAAATTGCGCCTTGTGTATTGGCAATAATAGCGAGTAGTTTACTCCTGGTTTTTGATAAATCTAATTGTGACAAAACAGCTGCAGTATCTTGCATTTGTGGAATGGCTTTTGGGGAAACAAAACTTCCAAAATCGATAGTATCAAAGCCTACAGCAAGTAAAGATTGAATATAATTTACTTTGTGAGCAGTAGGAATAAATGTCTTTATGCCTTGCATAGCATCACGTGGACATTCTATAATTTTTATTGCTTCCATAGAAACTCAAAGGTAAAAAAGTTTAAAAGGTTTTATTGATTTTCTAAAATCTTTTTATTGATTGCCTTTACTAAACTTGGTCCTTCATAGATAAATCCGGTGTACAATTGTATTAAACTCGCTCCAGCTGCTAACTTTTCGATTGCATCTTCTGGCGAATGTATTCCTCCTACTCCAATTATTGGGAAGGCTTTGTTACTTTTTTCGGACAGAAATCGGATGACTTCTGTGGAGCGTTTTGCTAATGGTTTCCCGGATAATCCGCCAGTTTCAGTTTTATTTTCAGATTGCAATCCTTCTCGAGCAATGGAGGTATTAGTTGCGATAACACCCGCAATTTTGGTTTCCTTGATAATATCAATGATGTCAAGTAATTGCTCATTAGTCAAATCAGGAGCGATTTTTAGAAGTATGGGTTTTGGGCTTTGGGTTTTTATATTTTTATTCTGAAGGGTTTGCAACAATTGTGTAAGTGGTTCTTTATCTTGAAGTTCTCGAAGATTTGGAGTGTTTGGCGAACTCACATTGACTACAAAATAATCGACGTAGTCGAACAAAGCATCAAAACATTTTTCGTAGTCTGATATTGCATCACTATTGGGAGTTAATTTATTTTTGCCAATGTTTCCGCCTATCAAAACACCAGTATTTTGTTTTAACCGCTGAACGGCTTCATGAACTCCACCATTATTAAAACCCATTCTGTTTATTATGGCAGCATCTTCTTTTAATCGAAACAAACGTTTTTTTGGATTCCCTTCCTGTCCTATTGGTGTGAGTGTTCCAATTTCAATAAAACCAAAACCAAAATTTGATAACTCCTTATATAGTTTTGCATCTTTATCAAATCCTGCAGCAAGTCCAACAGGGTTTTTGAATTTTAATCCAAAAACTTCTGTTTCCAAACGATGGTCGTTTACTTGGTATAAAAACCTAAAAAGAGCTGAAAATCCTGGTATTTTAGATACAAGTCTAATTATTGAAAAGGTAAAATAATGCACTTTCTCTGGGTCAAACCAAAAAAATATGGGACGAATAATAAGTTTATACATTTTGCTAAATTATGTGTTACAAAAATAGAAAAAAATATGTTAGCTGATAAAAGGTAAATTAGTAAGAAAATAAATACTATCCTATTTGTTTTTTTATTACTTTCGTTAATCCCCAGAGCAAAGCAAATCAGCTATTTATACAAATTATACTTCTAAATATATTTTGATGCTTAAAAATAATTCTATTTTAATTGTTGAGGATGAAATGATTATAGCTGCAAATATCTCCTTGCAACTCACTCATTTGGGATATGAAGTAACGGGAATAATTCCAAGAGCAGAAGAAGTTTTACCCATTATTCGAGAACATACTCCCGATATACTTTTAATGGATATTAATTTAAAAGGCGATTTAGATGGTATTGAGGTAGTGCAATTAATTCAAAAAGAATATAAAATCCCCGTTATTTATTTGACTGCAAACTCAGACGAAGCTCATTTCAATAGAGCCAAAACTACTAATCCGTATGCTTTTATTTCTAAACCATTTAAAAAATTAGATTTACAACGTGCGATTGAGTTGACTTTTGCTCGTATTCAAGAAGAACAAAAACGTGAAAAAAACTTTGAATCAGAGTCTGTAGAGCCTTTTATTTTGAGTGATTGCATTTTTGTACGCAGCCATGACAAAATGGTTAAGGTCAATATTAATGATATTCTATACATTGAAGCAGAACGTAATTATTGCAAAATTCATTGTAAAGACAAAGAACATTTAATGGTAATGACACTCAAAGATATTGAAGAAAAATTAACCACTAATACACTCAAGCGAATTCATCGCTCCTTTATTGTCAATCTATCACACATTGACGAGATTGCCACAAGCCATGTGGTTATTGCCAAAAAAGCCATACCGTTGAGTGCAGATTTAAAGAGAGAATTACTACAACACATTCAAAAAGTATAATTTTTCTAATTCCTTGTTTATGAAAAAATTAATACTATTTTTTTTTCTATTTAGTATTAGTAAAGGATTTGCTCAATCTCGTATTATCGAAAAACGTTCCGTAGCAAAACTATTCGAACTAAGTAAAACACTTCAAAACAAAGCACTTTGGTTCCAAGAAATGCCTCAATACAATCATGACAGCTCCGATTATTATTTTAAAAAATCAAGAGCATTACTCAAAACAAATCCTTCTAAGTATAATGAAGAATTAGCAACATCGTATTTGCAACAAAACAATGTTTTACAAATTTATAATTCCTATCACAGCATGGATTCTATTGCGCTTGTAGGTTGGTCTTATTTAAAAAAAATACCTGAAAACAAACAAAATAAATTTTTAGAATATAATTATCTAATAAACTGGTCATTTATTAAACAGGAATTAGGAGAGAAAAAAAATGCATTAAAGCTGTTTTCCAGTGCATTATTACTATCAAAAGATTTTAAAACCCCAGAATTGCTTGCCAAAGTTATGAAAGATAAAGGCACTTTTTACGAAAGATGTCATCTTGAAGAAGAACAAAATTTAGCCTATAGTTATTTATCTAAAAGCCGTTCCTATTATGAAAAAAAGGGCATAGAAAATAATGCATTAGAGTTATTTCCAATCTACAAATCACTCGTAGGATACTTTGATTTTTACAGTAAGGATTCTGTTTGTCATTATTCTAATCAAATCGAATTGCTTTTAAAACACATCCAGAAACCACAAAATCATGCTTGGTATTACGTTACTTCTGGAAGAGATTTAGTCACATATCCGCTCAAAGGCGACACAATTATTAGTCCAAAGCAATATGATAAAGGAAAAAATAATATCATAAAAGCTCTAGTGATTTTAGAAAAATACAAAATCAATCACAATAATGTTAAACCCTATGCTTACGGAATATTAGCCGATTTATACCTGAATGAAAAAAAATATGACTTGGCAATAAGCAATTATAAAAAAAGTAAAGAAGGCTACTTGTTTATGAAAAATCGTAAAGGTGTTATCGATATGACGTCATTTATAGCCAAAGCCTACAATCAAAAAGGAGATTTAGTAAACGCTTTAGCACAGTATAAATACTATTTCGAGGAAGCTTTGATTTATACAAAAGAGCAAAACGAACGAGGTTTGAGAGAGAATGAGTTACAAATAGATTTACTTAAACAAGATAAAAAACTCATCGAAAAACAAAACCTACAAACTATATTTATTATTGCTATACTCATTGGTTTACTATTACTTGCGTGGTCTTATTGGAATTATAACTTAAAACAAAAAAGTAACATTAAACTAGCCGAACTTAATAATGATTTGGAGTCCAAAAATATTTTACTCGATTCTAAAAATGCAGAAAACGAATTGCTACTCAGAGAAATACACCACAGGGTGAAAAACAATTTAGAGATAGTCTCGAGCTTACTCGCATTACAATCGTCTCAAATTGATGATCCCAATACTAAAGATGCTATGACCGAAAGTCAGAATCGCGTGAACTCTATTGGCATCGTACATCAAAAATTGTATCAAGGCACAAATTTAGGCGCAGTAGAAATGAAAGATTATTTTCTAAATCTTACTGAAAGTATTCTTGATAGTTTTGGAGTTGAACAACGCGTTGTTTTAAAACTTGCTATGGAAAACCTAGATTTAGATATTGATACCGCTGTTCCGTTGGGATTAATAGTCAACGAGCTACTGACCAATTCAGTCAAATACGCATTTCCAGATGACGCTAAAGGAATAATTACTATTAAACTTCACAAACACGAAAACATACTTCATCTCGAGGTATCAGATAATGGTGTTGGAAAATCAGGCGTTACTTATGGAACCGGATTTGGTGGGCAACTCGTATCACTACTCACACAACAGCTCAATGGCACAATGACCGAAGAAAGTCAAAACGGAACTACTATTATTTTTGATTTTAAAATGAAAGCGGCTTAAAGAATTACGAATTTTAAATTATGAATTACGTGTCGGTGCAACTCCCTTTTCTTTGTTCTACACTCTACATTCTTTTTTCTATCCTCTATTCATTTCCCTCCGATAAATAAATCATACTCTTCGGACATTTTTTGACCCGTTTCGTCCTAACTCACTTTGTATTCTTTTTGATTATCAGTTATTTAGTATTAGAATTAATAGTTAATTCTATCTAATCCATAAAAACTAATAATCATGAAAAACATTTCAGAATTAAAGATGAAGTCCCTATTTCTGCTTTTAATGCTTATTCCATTAGTGAGCATAAGCCAAACCAAAAATGTAATTTCAACAAGTAGAGTTTTTCCAAAAGTAGACAAGCAACTCGAATTTGAAAAAGCACTCGCAACTCATGCTCAAAAGTACCACACTGGTGATAATAAATGGCGCGTGTTTCAAATTCAATCCGGACCAGATGCTGGAGGTTTTCACATTGTTGAAGGACCAAAAACGTGGGAATCAGAAGACGTTCGTGGCGATATCAATATAGAACACAACAACGACTGGCACAAAAGTGTAACCATCCATTTAACTGATAGAAGTTCTCACGGATATTCTGTTTATATCGATTCGCTGAGCACAGTGGCTATTGGGGATTACTCGGATAAAGTACAAGTTACACATGTTTATCCTAAAATGGGTTACTCTTACAGAGTTGCTACAATGATAAAACAATTAAAAGCTGCTTGGGAAGCACAAGGTATAACGGCTGCGGTATATGAAGTCAACGCTTCTGGTGCGCCTCAATTTGCAATTGCAAGACGATACAAACAAGGATTAAAAGAAAAAACAGACGGTTTTAGAAAATCATTTGTGGATGCTTTCGAAAAAATTCATGGTAAAGGTTCATGGGGAATTTACAATGATAATGTTAAAGAGTATATCAATGAACAATGGAGCGAATTACTTTTTTACCGTGCTGATTTAAGTTCCAAATAAATAGCACTAAAAAAACAAACTTATTTTAATTTAATTTTTAAACCAAATAATTATGAAAACAATCAAACAAACTTTATTAGCAGTATCATTATTGTTAGTAGCAACATTTACAGTAACTGCACAAAACCAAATGTTCACGATCCATGCAGACTATGTAAAACCATCTATGGAAAAAGAATACATAAGCGTCTCTAAAGAATATGTAGCCGAATGTAAAAAACACAATTTACAAAACGCCGATTTCACAACGATACGATTAGACAACGGTACCTATTTGTCTTTCGAAACTATTACTAACATGGCAGCATTAGATACAGATTCTTCAAGTCCGTTAGCGGATAAAATGGGGAAAGAAAACTATCAAGCACTTCTTGCTCGTTTTAATAAATGCTACGACAGACATGGCAGTTATGTGATTAATCGTATCGAAAGTCTTACTTATATGCCAGAAGGTGCAAACGCTGCACAAGAAGGTAATAATTATAGAAAATACCATTATTTATATGTAACACCTTCGAACGCAGCTAGTGTTGGAGCAAAAATAAAAGCCATAAAAGATCTTTATGCCAAAAAAGGTTCTAAAATGTACTTCAGAGTCTATCATAGTGGTTATGGTACTTTAGGTGAATATTTTCTTATTGCAGTATCTGCAAAAGACGAACAAGCGCATGCTATACAATCAACTGAAAATAATAAATTATTAGGCGAAGAAATCAAACCACTAATGGATGATTTGCTCCAAAGCATTTCACGTTACGATCCAATGACGGGTTATATTAGAACTGATTTGAGCTATACTGCAACAAAATAATTGTTAATTCAAAACCTCAAAGGTTTTAAAAACCTTTGAGGTTTAACAAAAAGTTAATTAAAATGAAAAATAATTCCATTTTTTTTCTGGCATTCCTATTTGCTGGATTATTAACCGTTAGTTGCAAAAACAATAACAATACTTCTAAAATCTCTGATAAAGGCACTGCTTCGGTATTTGATTCAATAGCAATGAAAAAAATTATTGATGAAAAAACGAACAAGTTTACACAAGCACATATTACAAAAGACACTGCTTATCTGAATCACATCTTCACTCAGGATGCAAAAGCATACCCACCAAATTCCGATGCTGTAATTGGACGTGCAGCTATTGCAGTGGTTAATTCAGAATGGGTAAACTACGAAATAAAAGAATTTAGAGAAGAATCCACTTCTTTTTTTGGTAATGAAGATTACCTCATCGATGAAGGCAAATATTATTTACGTTATGGAGAAAATAATATAGTTGACAAAGGAAAGTACATAAATATTTGGAAAAAGGAAAATGGAGATTGGAAAATATATAGCAATATATGGAATACCAGTTTACCTGCAGTTGCTACAAAATAAATAGTTGTGTTAAAAAAGCTACCCATTGTAAATCTGCAAACCGTTAGAGTAACAAAATAAATAATTATTAATTCCAAACCTCACAATCCCGAAACTTCGAGATTGTGAGGTTTATTTAATCTGAATTAAAAATGAAAAAAGTAGGAATCATAGGTGGTTCTGGTTTCATTGGAAGCTACATCACCAAAGCGTTTTTAGACCATAATTTTGCTGTAAAAGTTTCAGCAACTGATATTACTCGGGAAGATAAATACCAACATTTGATGGCGTTTAACCATTCAGATAATTTGCACATCAGCGAATTGAATGTTATGGACAAAGCAGCATTGCAGGATTTTGTTTCTGATTGTGATATTGTTATTCACAGCGGAACGCCTTTTATATTAAATTTTGAAGATGTACAAACCGAATTATTCAACCCAACTATAAAAGGAACCGAAAATTTTCTCGATGTAGTTAGCCAATCACCACGAATTGAAAAAGTAGTTATTGTTGCCTCAGTTGCGGCTTGGAACACTAATTTTCCAATGCCAGCAGGAACTAAAAATGGCACAGATACTTTTGACGAAAACGATACTCGATTTACAAGTCCCGAAAGTCATCCGTATTGCCAAGCCAAGTTTATGGCAAACCAAGTAGTAGAAAAATTCATCAAAGAAAATCCTAATCTGTCTTTTGAAATTAGTTCTGTTTCGCCCGTAACGGTTATGGGAAAATCAATGTCCAATAGAGAAGATAGTACTTCCAGCGGTTTGCAATATTTAATCAAAAACAAAATTGCACCCGACGATTTCATACAAGCATTATACGACAACGATGTTTCGTTTGCTATTGTAGATGTTGAAGATGTTGCTTTTGCAACTTATAAAACCGCAACTACAATGGGATTACACGGAAAAGATTATTTATTGACGAGCGAAACCTATAAAATATCAGATCTGAATTTGTTGCTCAATCATCAAGAACCATTAGAAAAACCAATCATTATTTATAAAAACGATTTAGCTAAAAAAGATTTAGGAATTCAGTTTAAACCCGTAAAAGAAACTTTGAATAATTACAATAATTAAAAATTCATCAAAATGAAAACAATTTTACCGCTACTTTTTCTTTTTTTTTTCGGAATAATTCAAGCACAACAAACTCCAAATTTTACCTTTAATCATCTAGCATTATCAGTAAAAAATCTAGATGAATCGGCAATTTTTTACAAAGAAGTTTTGGGCTTACAAGAAATCACCAATAAAACCAAAATAGAGGGAATTCGTTGGTTCTCTTTTGGCGAAGGAAAAGAACTGCATTTAGTATCCATAATTAAGGAACCCGTTACGATTAATAAAGCAGTTCATTTGGCTTTATCAACCCAAAACTTTGAGGCGTTTGTGAAAACATTGGAAGCCAAAAAAATCCCTTATTCGGATTGGCCTGGAACTCCCAATAAAGTATCGTTGAGAGCGGATGGAATTAAACAAATGTATTTTCAAGACCCGAATGGCTATTGGATCGAAGTGAATAGTGTTGGGCAATAATAAAATTTTCAACCCTGTCAGAGTTTCAAACTCTGACAGGATTGTAGTAAAAAAAAAAACGGAAAGCCGAAACCTAAACATAGTAGGCAATAAAAAATTAAATCATAATGAAATCAGTATTAATTACAGGAACAAATAAAGGCATTGGTTTTGAAACTGTCCTTTCATTTGCTCGTGAAGGCTATAAAGTTTTTGCAACCATGAGAAATCTTGAAGCTGCAGCATCTTTAAAAAAACATATTGAAGACGAATCTTTGACAGTCATAATTTACAAAATGGATGTTGATTCAGATGAATCAGTGAAACATTGCATTGAAACTATTATTAAAGAGTATGGAATCATAGACGTATTGGTAAACAATGCAGGAATTGAGCGACATGGTTCAATTGAAGAATTGCCATTGACTGATTTTAAAGCAATAATGGAGACCAATTATTTTGGTGTCATCAGATGCATTCAAGCAGTACTGCCTCAAATGAGAGAAAATAAAAAGGGCTGTATTATTAACCTTGGCTCGGTTTCAGGAAAAATTGCCTGTACACCTTTAAGTGCGTATTGTGCCAGCAAGTATGCCTTAGAGGCTCTTACAGAATCATTGGCACAAGAAGTGAAACCATTTAATGTTAGAGTATCGCTGGTACAACCAGGAATCATTGACACAAAAATGGCTCAAGACATTAGTGTGGATAGTAACTCTAAATATCCACAGGTACTTCGTTTTGGAGCTATGTTCGAAGAAACGCTCAAACAACCAACACCACCTTCTTTAGTAGCCGATGCAATGCTTGAAATTGCAAATAGTGCTACTTGGCAATTAAAACATCCTGTGGGACCAACTGCAATTCCATTTTTAGGATGGCGGGCATCTATGACAGATGAGCAATGGGTTGATTGGAATGCACAAACTGATGAAGAATGGTACAATGCTGTTCAAACGACTTTTGGAATGAACGTAAGACGAGGAAAATAGTTTGTTGTGCGTCATGCCTTGTGAGTTACTACAAACTTAAATGAAACTTATAAAATCAATTTGAAAATATAACGGATAAGCCAAAAACCAATATGAGTAAGCAAATTAGCAACCAAATAAACTTTAAATAAATGAAAAAACTCACGCTATCCCTAATCCTTACATTAATAGGCAGTACTTCATTATTAGCACAAACTAAAGATATACTTGAAGATGAAGTGTGGGATATGGAAAAACGATATTGGGAATATGTGCAGAAAAGTGACACGATATCCTATAAAAAATTATGGCATAATGATTTTATAGGTTATCCAAGTTTTGGTGATGGTGTTTCAAATAATGCCAAAATAGCGATTTGGATTCCAAAATTGCATGAAAATACTACGCAACTTTTTAGCTACACATTATACAAAAAAGCAATAAATGCTATTGGTGATGTTGTAATCGTATTCTATGATACCGATGAAATTTGGACTAACAAAGAAAATATAGTAGTTCGAAAAGAAACCTACAAGTTTACCCATACATGGAAAAAACACAAAGATACTTGGTTAATACTTGGAGGTATGGCTGCAAGAAAATTATAAACAACCAATCAACAAATAAAATTTAAACAATGAATCAATCAAACATTTTCGCATTCACAAAACCTAAATCCTATTTGAGATTAGGTTTTACACTATTTTTAATTCTGTTTGCAGGGAAATTTATCATTAAAGATGCCTTGCCCTATTTTGGATTTGAACAAGAAACTTTTGGGCATTACTGGGATTTTAAATGGGCTTTAATAGGGCACATTTCATGCGGACTTTTAGCATTAGTTCTTGGGCCTTTTCAATTCTGGAAAGCATTTAGAAATAAATACTTAACAGTGCATAGATGGTCGGGACGAATATACTTAACCGCAATTCTAATCGGGACACTATCTTCAACTTCATTGGCTTGGACAAGTTCAATACAAGTCAACTTTGCTTGGGCTTTTGGATTACAAGGATTGGCTTTTGCTTGGATTACGACTGCATCAATGGCATACATTTCAGTAAGGAGAAAACATATTCAACAACACAAAGAATGGATGATTCGAAGCTATGTAGTGACTTTTGCTTTTGTAACTTTTCGTTGGCTAAATGAATTAACTATCGTAAAAAACCTAATGCCAGAATTTGTAGAAAGAGGACCAACAGTAATCTGGTTTTGTTGGACAATTCCATTACTCATTACTGAAATTGTATTGAGTTGGAACAAGAAATAAATAAAAAATTAAAAAAATATGATTATGAAAAAAACAATGCTACTCTTTATTACAATTTCATTTTTTGGAATCGTTCAGTCACAAGAAACAACAAACATTACTTTTAACCACATCGCATTATCCGTAAAAAATCTAGATGAATCAGCTACTTTTTACAAAGAAGTTTTAGGATTACAGGAAATCACTAATAAAACCAAAATAGAAGGCATTCGTTGGTTCTCGTTTGGCGAAGGCAAAGAATTACACCTAATTTCTATTCTAAAAGATCCTGTTGTGATCAATAAAGCGGTTCATTTTGCACTGTCGACAACTAACTTTAACAGTTTTGTCAAAACACTACAAGATCGTTACATCACTTACTCTGATTGGCCAGGTATTATTAATAAAATTACCATGAGAGCCGACGGAATACAACAAGTATATTTCCAAGATCCAAACGGTTATTGGATTGAAGTAAATAGCGTGAATTAAAATTAAAACAAACAGGAAAGCCAAAAACCAATTAGAGTAAGCGAATAATTTTAAAAAAATCAAGAAAATGACTAACGAAAATAATATTAAAACAATTGAAACGCTCTACGCTGCTTTTGCCGTGGGCGATATTCCAACGGTTCTCGCTGCCTTAGATGAAAAAGTAGTTTGGAACGAAGCCGAAGGAAATAAGTATGCTGATGGAAATCCTTATATCGGTCCACAAGCAGTTTTGAATGGCGTTTTTGCTCGTATTGGCGCAGATTATGAATATTTTAATCTGGTTAATATTGAGTTGCATGAAATGTCTAACAATAAAGTGCTTGCCACTTTACGCTACCAAGCTAAATTAAAGAAAAATGGTGCCACTTATGATGCGCAAGTAGCACATCTTTGGACACTTAAAGACACGAAAGCGATTGCTTTTCAGCAGTATTTAGACACCAAGAATGTAGCAGATGCAGAAGCTAAATAGTTAAAAATAATTAAACCAGTAAAACTAGACAAAAAGCAATAAATTACAGTATATGACGACAACTCCTCAAAAATTTTACGGACTCGATAATTTACGCGCCTTTGCCATCATTATGGTAATTCTTTTTCATTATCCCAGATGGTTTCCACATCCTGCTTGGTTTCCTGATATAGTAAAATTTGGTTGGACAGGCGTTGATTTATTCTTTGTGTTGAGTGGATTTTTAATTGCATCGCAACTGTTTGCACAAATTATAAAAGATGGCTCTTTTTCAATGAAAGAGTTCTACATCAAGCGGTTTTTTAGAATTATTCCTATTTACTATTTTGTACTAGCGTTATATTTTATATTTCCAGTTTTAAGCGGTGACCAATTATTGCCTCCACTTTGGAAATTTTTGACCTTTACCCATAATCTAGCTTTCACCGATTTTGAAACCCATCGTGCCTTTGGCGTAGTGTGGTCGCTTTGTGTAGAAGAACATTTTTATTTGGTATTGCCCATAACCTTGTTGTTGCTTTTAAAAATAGACAATCTAAAAAACACCTATTTGCTGCTTATCTTTTTATTTCTAGCAGGTTTTCTTATCAGGATGTATTGCTGGTATGAAATTTATATTCCACAAAGTAACGGTTTAGAAAACAGAGCACTATGGATAGAAACCATTTATTATCCTACCTATTGCAGATTAGACGGATTATTAGTTGGAGTTTCCATTGCTGGATTGTACAACTATTTGCCTTCGCTTTTTTCCCGATTATCAAAATATGCCAACGGATTTATTGCTGTTGGCTTACTGATTTTAACCATCGCTTATTTTCTATTTATTAACGGTATTGGTTTTGGAAGAAGCATTTTTAGCTTTCCAATGGTTTCTATTGGTTTTGGATGTATGGTTTTAGGAGCTATTATGCCAACTAGTTTTTTATACCAATGGAAATCAAAAGCACTCACCAAAATTGCCGAACTTTCGTATGCGCTGTATTTGATTCACATGGGAGTTATTCTTTTAACACAAAAATTACTATTTGATTTTGGAATTGCAAAAGACAGCAATTTGACATTTATATCGTCTATGATATTTTGCGTTACCATTTCCTTAATTCTTCATTACAGCATCGAAAAACCATTTATGAAAATGCGAAATAGGTTTTTGAAGTAAGATAAATAATTAACAAGGAATTAGTTAATAAGTAATTAAACAACTGTTAAAATTGAAATATTAAATAATTAATTTTAAGCATTTTATAAACAAATTTACCTAAATTAAAAATAGAAAAGAGCAGTAAATATATTCGAAATTATAACAAAAACTTAATGATAAAAAAAATTAAACTACCAACAGCTACTACCCTTATGATGATAGTCATCATTCTAGCAGCTATCAGTACATGGATTTTACCTGCTGGACAATACAGCAAATTGACAAGCGAAAATAATAAAGCTTTTGTTATTACCTCAAAAACAAATACAGTTTCGTTACCCCTTACACAAAAAATATTAGACAGTCTTTTCATCAGAATACCGTTGGAAAAATTTATTAAGGGAGATATTAAAAAGCCCATTTCGATTCCGAATACCTACCAACAAGGTGCAAAAAACCCACAAGGTATTATTGATGTATTGAAAGCACCAATAAAAGGGATTATAGATAGTATTGACATCGTGTTGTTTATTTTAATCATTGGTGGGTTCATGCAAATTTTTAATAAAACCGGGGCAATGCTGACAGGTGTAAAATACCTTGCAAACAGCATGAAAGGCAGAGAACGACTGCTAATAATTATATTAACTTTTATATTTTCATTTTTGGGTGGTTCCTACGGAATGGATGTTGAAGCCATTGTGTTTTATCCTATTTTAGTGCCTGTTTTTTTGGCAGCAGGTTATGATTTGATTGTGCCTTTGGCTATTGTTTTTGGTGGAACTATGGTTGGTTTTATTGCCAGTTTTTCAAATCCATTTTCTGCAATAATTGCAAGCAATACACTTGGCATTAACTGGTTGGATGGTTTTTATGAAAGACTTTTATTTTTTTTTATTTCTACAGCCATTTACATTTGGTATTTACTGCGGTATGCAGACAAGATAAAGAAAGACCCAACTGCTTCATTAGTCTATAAAATAGATGGAAGTGTCAACTCTTCTTTTGATTTACATATAGTACCCAAAAACGAAACAATAACCTTAGAATTAAAAACAAAAGCGTTTCTACTTTTATTTTTTCTCACTTTTATGAGTATGATTGTTGGAATCGTTTTTTTTAATTGGTGGTGTATAGAAATGTCTGCTTTGTTTTTAGGCTCTGCCATTTTAGTTGCCCTCATCGAGGGAATGAATGAGAAGTCATTTGTTTCTGAATTTACTAAGGGAATGGAATCCTTGCTTACCGTAGCGATCATAGTAGGTTTGGCTCGCGGTGTAACCATCGTATTGAACGAAGGAATGGTAAGTGATTCTATTTTGTATTACGCATCTAATGTGGTGGTGAATTTTTATCCAATGCTATTTATTATATTGATAATGTTATTTTATTTTTTCTTTAGCATTCCTGTTAGTTCATCATCTGGTATGGCAGTGCTAACCATGCCAATTATTGGAGCATTAGCAATTTTATTAAACATTCCTGGCAGAGAAGTTGTCAATTCTTATTTATATGGTATTGGAATCATGTATTTAATTACTCCAACAGGTTCAGTATTTCCTGCACTCACTATGGTAAATGTTAGTTACAAGGCATGGATAAAGTTTATTATGCCATTTGTAATTGTTTTACTTATTCTAGGTGCAGTATTTTTAATGATAGGAATTAAGTTTAATTAATGCAAAGAAAAAATACACTACTGCCAATATAAAACCAATGCGTTAAATACTTAATTTTAAATGCTTTAAAATAAAATAAAAAAATTGAAAACCAAAATAAAAAACTTATGGAAAACAAAACACTTTTAAAATCGGCGCTTTTAATGCTAGTTATTGTAGTGATAACCACTGCATTTTGTGAAATTTCTTTGAGAAATAAAGGCATTCCTATTAGTTATGATGATGGTCCAGCGTTATGGTCAGATAAAAGAGCCATGGTCTATGAACCTTTTGATGATGCTGTAGTTTTTATTGGTTCCTCTCGAATTAAATTTGATTTAGACATTCCTACTTGGGAAACAATAACTAATATTCATGCTGTAGAATTAGCCATTGAAGGCAGTTCACCACGACCAGCTTTAGAAGATTTAGCCAATGATCCCAATTTTAAAGGACGATTAATCGTAGATGTAACCGAAGGTTTGTTTTTCTCAAATGCACCACCAAATACGGAAAATCCAATCAAAAACATAAAATACTATCATGATAGAACACCAGCGCAACGGGCGAGTTTTTTCTTGAACAAACCATTAGAATCTCAATTTGTTTTTCTAAATAAAGATTACTTTTCACTCAATGCTAAATTAGATGCGCTCGAAATTCCAAGTCGTCCAGGTGTATTTGTAATGCCATTATTCCCTATTGAGTTCAGTCACAACACTTTTGAAAGACAAATGTACATGACACCAGAATTCTTGACTAATACTACTTTACAAAACAAAGTCAAAGCCAATTGGGCATTTTTTGCTAGTCTAGGAAAAGGTGCGCCACCAATGCCTGTAGCTGAATTGGCAGCCATATTCAAATCGGTTAAAACGGCAACCGACAAAATCAAATCTCGTGGTGGCGAAGTTTTATTTGTTCGAACTCCATCAAGTGGTGGTTATTTACAAGGAGAATTAAAGGCTTTTCCTAGAGAAAAATACTGGGATAAATTGCTTACTTACACCAATTGTCCGGGAATTCATTTTCTGGATTATCCAGCAATTGACCATTTTATTTGTCCAGAGTTTTCGCATTTAAGTCAACCCGATGCTGAAATTTTCACTCAACATTTTATAACAATTCTCGAAAAAGACAAAGGTTGGAAGCTTTCAAATCCTAAAAATAATCAACTAAAATAGTCTCATCATGGTATTCAACTCCTATACTTTCATCGTCTTTTTTATAATCATGCTATTCTTGCACAACTTGCCTTTCACTTGGAGAGTTAAAAAAGTCAATCTGTTATTAGCAAGTTATATTTTTTATGCTGCTTGGAATCCTCCATTTATACTCTTGCTTTGGCTTTCTACCATTGTCGATTTTTATGTGGGTCGCGCTTTGTATACTCAAGAAAATCAGTATAAGAAAAAACTATTGCTGGTTTTGAGTTTAATTGGCAATCTAGGAATGTTGGTTTTCTTTAAATACGGTACATTTTTACTCGAAAATTTCGTGAATTTATGTAACGTTATTGGTTTTGATTATAATCCAGCAACACCTAATATTATTCTACCAGCGGGGATTTCATTCTACACCTTCACCACACTTTGTTATACGATTGATATGTACAAAAAACGAAGCGAACCGGTAAAATCAATGCTCGATTTCTCTTTATTTGTAACGTTTTTTCCACACCTTGTCGCTGGACCAATTGTTCGTCCGCCACAACTAGTACCACAATTTGAAACACCTCGAATTGCATCACGAAAACAAATGATGGATGGACTTTTACTGCTATCACTTGGACTATTTATGAAAGTAGTTTTGGCAGATAGCATGCTTTCGGCAACCGCAGATGCAGTTTTTGATTCCGCTGCTATTTTGCCAACACTCGATTCTTGGATTGGTGTTTTGGCATTTTCGGGTCAAATATTTCTTGACTTTGCGGGTTATTCTACTTGTGCCATTGGTGTGGCATTATGTCTTGGGTTTGTGTTGCCACAAAATTTTAATTATCCGTATGCAGCAATTGGTTTCTCTGATTTCTGGAAACGTTGGCACATTACGCTATCCAGTTGGTTGCGTGATTATTTATACATTCCGCTTGGTGGGAACAGAAATGGTGCAGTTAGAACCTATTTTGCACTAATGGCAACCATGCTTTTGGGCGGACTTTGGCATGGCGCCAATTGGACATTTGTAGTTTGGGGCGGATTGCACGGATTGTATTTGTGGGTAGAAAAATTCTTTAGAGACAGACGAACTGAAACTAATGATACTCTTAAACAAAACAATCAATGGGTTGGTTTTTTCTATGCTTTACTAACCTTTATGTTAATCAATATCACTTGGGTATTTTTCAGAGCGGATTCCTTTGGAAAATCATGGTTAATGCTGCAATCCATGTTCGGAATTGCAACTGATGGCAATCCATTATTAACCACATTAGCTATTCTAAAAGTAGCCTTTGTTGTTCCAGCAATTGTACTATTTCACTGGTTTATGCGCGATACTAAAGTGCTTGATGTGGCGCACAAAATGTCGTGGTGGTCGTTAGGAATTGTTTGGTCAATTTTAATCTTATTCTTGATTTGGGCACAAGAAAGTGGTAGCTCATTTATTTATTTTCAGTTTTAAAAAAATTTTTTTTTTTTATGACAACACTAACAAATTCGAGAATACAATCCATCGACATCCTTCGTGGTATGGCTTTGATGGGCATTCTGATAGTTCATTTTGCTGTTGGCCTTCATTGGCTTTATGCTTCTCCAGAACAAAAGGCTTTAATGCCATTTCCAGAAATAAACGCCATAGTTGGTCCTACAATCGATTTTTTCTTTACGGATAAGTCTCGAACACTATTTGCATTTATGTTTGGAATATCCTTTTTTATCCAACTCAAAAGTGCGGAACATCATAAAAAACCTTTTAAACGTGCCTTTTTGTGGAGATTGACAATTCTTATGACATTCGGTTTATTGCATGGACACTTACTTTTTGGCTCCGATATTCTACGCTATTATGCTGCTGGTGGTTTATTTTTACTTTTAGTTTATAAATGGTCATCTAAATCACTTTTGATTTTGGGTTTATTTCTAAACATCATTGTTCCTGTTATTGCCACTATTGTTTCGATTGTGTATAAAATAAATTTATTTGGAGATTATCCAGATTTGTTGAGTTTTCAAAAAGCCTTTATGTCAACTTCATACTGGGAGAATTTCCGTATTAATAATTTCGATGCAACATCTCGATATAATTTGTTTTACCTATTGTATTATTTCGTACCGGTTACTGGAATTTTTCTTATTGGTATATGTGTTGGCAGACAAAATTATTTACAAAATCCAGAAATGCATACAAAATTGTTGAAGCGATTTGTACTTTGGGGATTGGGTTTGGGGTTTTTTATTCAGGGAAGCAACCTTTTTATGAATGCAGCTCTAGAGCATAAATGGATTAATGGAAACATAATTATATATGCTTTTAAAGATTTTCTGGTAAGCATTGCAGTGTTGCTAATTTCGCTGGGGTATATTTGCACGCTAACCTTGTTGAGTCTGCGCCCAAGCTGGAACCGTTTTTTATCAATTCTTGCACCAGCCGGAAGAATGACTTTGACTAATTATATCATGCAGTCTGTATTTCTCTGGGTTGTTTTTTTTGGATCGGGCTTTGGCTTGTATTTAAAGATCGGACCGTCTATTTCCATTTTTATTGCCTTGACACTTTGTGGCTTACAGTTGGCTTGGTCATACTATTGGCTTACCTATTTTAAAATGGGTCCGCTTGAATGGGTTTGGCGTTATGCAAATACAGGAAAAAGACCAGGATTTAAAAAAACAATTGCTATGGATAACAAATAATAAAAAATAAAAATGGTGGTTGCCTTATTTGTAAAACATTACAACCCAACAGGGTTTTAACCCTTGTTAGGGTTACTAAAATGAAAACATCAATTGCAACGGGTTTAAACTGGTTGTAAAAAATACAAATCAAAATGGCTTTAGCCAAAATAATTAATAAACTAAATCATGACAACACTAACAAATTCCAGAATTCAATCCATCGACTTGCTAAAAGGTTTAGTAATGGTTATTATGGCGCTCGACCACGTTCGAGATTATTTTCATTACTCAGCTTATATATTTGATCCAACAGATCCAAATCAAAGTACGTTGCCCATTTTCTTTACCCGATTTATAACGCATTTTTGTGCGCCAACATTTTGCTTCCTAGCAGGAACTTCAGCGTTTATGGTTGGAAAAAGAAAAACGAAAGCTGAATTGTCTAGTTTTCTTTTAAAACGTGGACTTTGGTTGGTTTTTATCGAATTGACTATTGTTAATTTTGGTTGGTTTTTTGATATTTATTTTAGAAGTCTCTTTTTAATAACTATTTGGTCATTAGGAATTAGTATGATTGTTTTGTCTGGATTAATTCATCTTCCTCGAAAATTTATTTTAGGATTTAGTTTACTGCTCATTTTGGGTCACAATCTTTTAGATTCAGTTCATTACGAAGGCAATTTGCTTTGGTCTATTGTTCACGAGTTTGGTATTTTCCAACTAACAGATCGAGTTGAACTTATAGTTGGATATCCTTTAATTCCTTGGATTGCTGTAATGGCGTTAGGGTATTATTTTGGTAATTTTTATGATTCATCGTATGATAGTAATAAAAGAAAAAAACTATTCAATCTTATAGGAATTTCTGCAATTGTTGCATTTATTATTTTGAGGTTTACAAATGTATATGGTGATCCAGTATTATATAAAGATTATGAAACAACAGCAAAAGATTTGATTTCATTTTTTAATCCTTCTAAATATCCGCCATCGTTATTGTATTTATTAATGACTTTGGGAACTGCTCTTTTATTCTTAGCAAACGCCGAAAAATTAAAAGGCAAAGTGGTTGATTTTTTTAGCACTTTTGGGCGAGTTCCGTTTTTTTATTACATCTTGCATCTGTATCTTATACATCTTGTTGCGTTACTTTTTGCCGAGCTTTCAGGATTTGGTTGGCAGAGCATGATTTTAGAAGATTGGATGACAGAAGTGCCAGCATTAAAAGGTTTTGGATATCCGCTTTGGGTGGTTTATGTGGTTTGGATTGGAGTTATTGTATTGCTGTATCCTTTGTGCAAAAAGTTCGATAATTATAAACAAGCCCACAAAGAAAAATGGTGGTTGAGTTATTTGTAGAAAAGTGAATACTATAACTCCGATAGTCCCGAAGTTTCGGGATGAACTCTGTCGGAGTTGTTAAAATAAAAAATAAAAATTTTATAAATCAAAACAAACAATAAATGCTAAAGAAAATTTCCATCGCCTTTTTTTGGCTCGCCTTCTTTGGGTTCTTTTTATATAAACTGATTCCGAAATACGCATACCTGACTAATGATACTTTAAAACATTGGGGAAGCAACACTACATTTGACAACAGCATTTTTGCGCTGCATATTTTTGCTGGCATTGTTGTTTATTGCACCGCCATATTGCAATTCACACCCTCAATACGCAATAAATACATTTCCTTCCATCGTATCACTGGTAAGCTTTATATTCTTTCCTCCCTACTCTGTATTACAACTTTGTATATAATCATTCCCAGAACCTGGTGTATTGACTGCAGGCCATCGCAATTTATTGTAACCAGTTTATGGCTGCTGTTTATAATAATTGCATTTTATTTTATTAAAAAACTAAAAATAAAGCTGCACAAAAGAATGATGATCAGTAGCTTTATCTGTGCAGCTTATTTCGTTACCGTGAGAGTAATTGATGGTTATTGTATGGACGTATTCTATTATTTATTTCCAAATAAATCAACGGCATATTTGGCTTCTGATGTGTTTGTATGGTTGATCCCGTTGCTATTTTTCAATCTTTATTGGTTAATAAAAGATAAAAAACAAAGGGTATGAATAAAAAAGTAGTTGTTTTGATTAATATATTCTTCACTACAACCTTAAGCAGTATTGCACAGGTTAATTGTGAGGTGTATTCGCAAAACCACAAAGAAAAATGGTGGTTGAGTTATTTGTAAAATTTACATATACCTTTAGTCTCTAGTTTATTTTTATTAAAAAACAATTTTTAAAATGAAAAAAATAATACCGATCATTTGTTTTTGTATCAGTATGCAAAGTGCTTTTGCTCAAGATATAGCTTCTGTAAGGCAAAAAGAGAATCTCACATTTCCTGAACTTTTGGTTTTTTCGAAGGAATTTGAAAATTATTTTTCAAGTAAAAACAAAATCGAAAAAATAGTGTCAGACAAAAGATTTCTAGAAGGACCAGTTTGGGTAAAAGCTTTAAACGGTCTTTTGTTCACTGAAATGAATGAAAACAAAATTTATTTCTGGAATAAAAAGAAAGGGCTTTCCCTGTGGTTTGAGCCTTCTGGATATGCAAATGGATTATTGCTTGATGCGAATGGTAATTTGCTTTTAATGCAGGGGAATGTTAATGTAACTAATGAAACAAAAAGACAGATTGGTAAAATAGTTAATCCTAAATCGAATAAAAAAATAACCGACTTCATAACAAATTACGAAGGGAAGAAATTTAACAGTCCAAATGATGCTGCCATCAACTCTAAGGGAATAATCTATTTTACAGACCCACCTTTGGGGTTGAAAGATGGTGATTCAGATACCGAAAAAGAGTTGTCCTTTAATGGGGTTTTTAAATATGAAAAAGGAAAAGCAAAACTACTAATTGACACGTTGAGCCGACCTAATGGGATTGGAATAGCACCAAATGACAAATTCCTATACGTAACTAATAGGCAAAGTTTGTTGTGCTATGAACTAGATAATAATGGGGATATAGTTAAATCCGTTAACTTTTTTGACATCCAGAAAGTATATGATCATATGATTCCTTCAACTAAACTTGGTTCAAAGGCTTGGGATGGAATGGCCGTTTCTAAAGATGGTGTAATAATCGCTGCGGGTTGCGGTGGAGTTTGGTTTTTTTCTCCAAAAGGGCTTTTATTAGCTCACATTCAAACTCCAGAATTTACTTCGAATACAGCTATTGATGACAATGGCGACTACCTGTACTGGACTGCTGGAAAACTTCCTTCTGAGAATGGTGGGAGTTGCCTGTATCGATATAAACTCCGGTGAAAATTTAAATAAAACTCGGAATAAATACAATCCTATAGCGACAAATTACACAACCAAAATAATTCTAATAAATCAATTATGACAACAATTACAAAACCTAGAATACAATCCATTGACTTATTAAAAGGTTTGGTAATGGTTATTATGGCGCTCGACCACGTAAGAGATTATTTTCATTATTCGGCTTTCTTTTTTGACGCTACTGATCCTGAGCAAACCACATGGCCAATCTATTTGACACGTTTTATAACGCATTTTTGTGCTCCGGCTTTTAGTTTCTTGGCTGGAACTTCGGCTTTTATGATTGGGAAAAGAAAACCTTTGAATGAGTTATCAAGTTTTTTATTCAAACGCGGACTTTGGTTGGTTTTTATTGAAATTGTAATCATCAATTTCGGCTGGAAATTCGATTTAAATTTCACCCATATTGGTTTGCAAGTAATATGGTCTTTAGGTATCAGTATGATTGTTTTGGCGGGTTTAATTCATCTTCCTAAAAAACTAATTCTGGCGTTTAGTTTGGTCATTATTTTTGGACACAATTTGTTAGATAACATCCATTTTGGTGGTAGTTACTTTTGGGCAATCCTTCACGAACGACAAAAGTTTGAATTTATAGAAGGACATACGGTTATTTTTGCCTACTCGTTATTGCCTTGGATTGCCGTGATGTCGTTGGGATATTGTTTTGGTTCACTTTACGATAGTTCGTTTGATGCTCAAAAAAGAAAGCGACTATTAAATGCTTTAGGATTAGGCAGTCTTGCACTTTTTTTTATACTTATTGCTCTCAATTCGTATGGAGATCCGGTGAAATGGACTAATTACGGCAATACATCAAAAACACTAATGTCAATTTTCAATATCAGTAAATATCCGCCATCGTTATTATATTTATTAATCACATTAGGAGGAACATTTCTCTTTTTAGCGAATGCTGAAAAACTAAAAGGTAAGGTAGTCGATTTCTTTTGTGTGTTTGGGAGAGTTCCTTTTTTCTATTATATCATTCACATTTATCTGATACATTTATTTGCCGCTTTTGCTGCCTATTTTACAGGATTTGGTTGGCAAGCTCTGGTGTTGCCTAAATTTATTACACGAGTAGAAGCTTTGAAAGGGTATGGATTTAATTTAATAACGGTGTATCTCGTTTGGATTATTGTTATAGTATTGCTTTATCCGTTGTGTAAAAAATTCGATAATTATAAACAATCACACAAAGAAAAATGGTGGTTGAGTTATTTGTAAAACAACAGAACCCTAACAGGGTTTTAAACCCTGTTAGGGTTAATAAAAACTGACTTTAGCCAAAAACAAACACTATGAAAAACACAAAACCCAACCAATTAAAAAAAGCACTCGGATTTAGTTTTGGAATCGCCATTATGGTAGGAAGTACTATTGGCGCTGGTATTCTACGAACTCCTGGAGCCATCGCAGGATTGCTCGATAATTATTGGCTCATCATTGGGTGTTGGATTCTGGGTGGAATATACGTCTTGATTGGTGTAGGTTCGTATGCCGAATTGGCTACGATGCTACCCAAAGCAGGAGGTTCTTACAATTATGTCAAACGTGCTTTTGGAGATTACGCGGGTTTTGTAACGGGATGGTTTGATTACATTGCCAATGCTATTGCACCTGCTTTTTTCTGTATCGTAATAAGTGAATACCTAGTTATTTTATTTCCAAATTTGGAAAACCAAACTACTGTTATCGCTATTGCCTTTTTAATTGCTTTTACCATCCTTCATTCTAGCGGTATAAAAAACGGAAGTATAATGCAACAAATAACGAGTGTTATCAAAGTGGTTTTATTTGTAGCATTGATTGTAGCCTGTTTTATGTATAGTGGTGTGAAAATAAATCCTATTGAAAAAAACGCTACAGCTTTACAAATTGGAGGAATCATTGGTTTTTTCAAATCCCTTCAAATGGTTTTAGGTACTTACGATGGTTGGTATGCAGGAAGTTTTTTTGCCGAAGAAGACGAAAATCCAAGTAAAAACATTCCGAAATCATTGTATACTGGTGCTATAATTGTCATGTTGATTTATGTACTTATTAATATGGCATTTTTATATGTAATGCCAATAGCTTCATTAGCCAATTCGCCATTAGCCGCTTCGGATGTTGCCAAAGTTGTGTTTGGAGAAAATGGCGCCATCATTGTAACTATTATCGCTATATTTTCGTTAATAAGTATTCTGAATGCTTTTATGATGATCCCTTCTAGAATTTTATTTGGATTAAGTCGGGATGGCTTTTTTATTCAAAAAGGGACTACAGTAAACAAAGGAGGAACTCCAATTGTGGCACTTTTAATTTCTGCTACTTTTACTTTATTTTTGATTCTAATTGGTTCGTTTGAAGTGCTGTTTTTATTAGGAACATTTATGGCAGTTATTGTTTGGGGTTTGGTGTATTGCGCCTTAATTAAACTCCGAATCTCAGAACCTGATTTGCCAAGACCACACAAATCTTGGGGTTATCCTTATACTTCTATAGTGATGCTATTGTTTTCAATTGTGCTGTTTTGTGGGTTTGCTTACAGTGACCAAAAAAGTTTTGTAACCATTTGCATTATCACAGCACTTTCATATCCTTTGTTTTTATGGATAAAGTCTAATAACAAAAAGAGTAGTAATGACAACAAATAACACCCCAATTAAAACTCATGAACGCGAAATATTTTTAGATGCGTTGCGAGGATTTGCCATCCTTGGAATATTCATTGCAAATTTAGGAAGCTTTAGTTTTTTTGATGAAAGCGCTAAAATTTCAAGTGCATGGATTTTGGAAGGTTGGGATAACACCATGACGTTTTTGCACCATATGTTTATCGAAGGGAAATTCTATACTATTTTCAGTTTATTATTTGGTTGGGGAATTGCTTTACAGTTAAAAAGAGGAGCTGAAATTGGTGTAAATCCGGTTTCTACAATTAGAAGGAGACTGTACTTCATGTTATTACTTGGGGCAATGCACCTACTTATTTGGATGGGAGATATCGTTTTCTTTTATGCTTTAATAGGTTTCATTTTATTACTTTTTCGGAAATTTTCAAATAAAACAATACTTATTACAAGTGTGCTTCTCATTTTATCACCAATAGTATTGTATGGGTTAAAAATGTTATTTCCGGTGCTGACTTTTCCTACCCAAATATTATATCAAACTGGTAATACCATACGAGAACAACTAACAGAAATTGACGGTAAAGTCAAACGAATGGAATTTATGCAACACGCTGGCTGGTTTGATCATCTCAAAAGGAATATGGCTGGTTTCTTTTATCGCTACGGCTATTTATTATTTGTGAGTAGAATTCCAAAAGTATTGGGCATGTTCCTGATTGGATATTTAATTGGACGGACTGATTTTTACAAAAACGTACAGCAAAACAAAAAAATAATCTATTGGGTTATAGGTCTAGGATTACTCATTGGATTACCAGCAAATTATCAATTGGCGTTTTATATGTCAAATTTTGAGGATGATTATTTCGATTTAAAAATAAATGGTTGGTTTGAAACTATTTTTTATGCAATTGGAGTAGTTCCATTAGCATTGGCTTATGTTGGCTTATTAATGATGAGTTTTCAAACCACTATTGGTCACAAAGTATTATTACTTATTTCCCCTGTTGGCAAAATGGCATTTACTAATTATATCTTTCATTCACTAATAGGAAATTTTGTTTTCCTTGGAGCAGGAATGGGTTATATGGGACAAATTGGAACGGTATATTATACCCTATTTGGATTTTTTATTTGGATCGTTCAAATCATTGGAAGTACAATTTGGCTCAAGTATTTTAATTTTGGACCCATAGAATGGGTATGGCGAAGTCTGACTTACGCCAAAAAGCAACCCATGTTAAAATTAAAAAATTACAATGAAAAGACTAAATTATAACCCGTTGGGTGCAATTATTAAAAACGTCTATTCGAGTGTTTTTTGTCCCGAAGCTTCGGGAGTAAAACGGAACAAAAAATGCCTGTCTGCCACAGGCAGGTATCGAGAATCGTTTTTAACGAAATTTTTCTAGTTCTGTCATCCTGAGCTAGCCGAAGGACGATTTTCTTCCCGAAGCTTCGGGAGAAAATCACTCGTCCCGAAGCTTCGGGAGACGTAAAATTATCATTAAAAACTAATTACACCCAACGGGTTAAATTATAACAACTATCTAAATAAAAAACAATGACAACAACCGAAAGTTTATTTACACCGTTACAACTCTCCGACAGGATTTATTCCTTAGATGTAATGAGAGGCATTGTTCTATTTGGCATTTTACTAATGAATATTAATGGAATGGGGCTTTCAGGAGCTTACGATAATCCAACAGTTTCAGGCGGAGCTACAAGTTGGGATCTTTATACTTGGATTACTACCAATATGTTTTTTGAAGGTACGATGCGTTCTTTATTCTCATTATTGTTTGGTGTAGGAATGTTTGTACTCCTCAATCGTCTTGAAAAAAAAGGAGCAGGAATCGAAGCTGCCAATATCTATTTTAGAAGATTGACTTGGCTATTGGTTTTTGGTTTGATTCATTCCTATTTATTATTGTGGGTTGGTGAAATTTTATACAACTATGCATTAATGGGTTTTTTGTTATTTTCTTTCAGAAAAATGGCCCCTAAAAAATTAATACTCATTTCAGCTCTATTAATTTCAATTGGTACTTTATGGGAATTTAGCAGATACAATGATGATTTAAAATTAGTAGATCAAGTTGCTGTTGCAAAACAGTATAAATTGGAAGGGAAAGAGTTAACCAAAGAACTAAAAGAAGCTAGTGATAAATGGGGAAAAATAGAATATGAAAAATCTCCTGAAGCTATTAAAGAAAATGAAACCAACATGCATAAAGGTTATTTTGATGTTGTTGCTTTTTTGGCTCCTATAATCACAGATTCTAATGAAAATGACCCTTATAGATATGATGTTTGGGATGTATTGAGCATGATGCTCTTAGGAATAGCATTCTTTAAATTGAATATATTATCTGCAGAGAAATCTTTTACTTTTTATAGTCTAATGGCTTTACTTAGTTATGGTATTGGATTGATGATTAATTATTACGAAATCAACTTAATCATTAAAAGTAACTTTTCATATATGGGATTTTCAAAATCATATCTAACCTATTATTTAGGAAAGACAACTGTCGCTATTGGACACGTAGCTTCAATAATGATTTTATGCAAACTAACCATTTTAAATTGGCTAAAACAAAGTCTCGCTGCTGTGGGTAAAATGGCATTGACGAATTACGTTATGCACTCTGTTTTTACAATATTTATTTTTACAGGTGTTGGTTTCGGAATGTTTGGAAAACTACAAAGACACGAACTTTTGTATGTCGTATTTTCTATATGGATTTTCCAATTGATTTTAAGTCCAATATGGTTGAAATATTTTCATTTCGGACCATTAGAATGGGGTTGGAGATATTTGAGTTATTTGAAAAAATATCCCTTTAAAAAGTAATACTTTTAGATAAATGATTTCACTATAAATAAAAAAGCCTTTAGAAATATAATCTCTAAAGGCTGTTTTTTATACAAATTAAGAAATCTTATTCTATTCCGTATTGATCTATCAAATATAGTAATGAAGCCATTGTTGCAGCACCTAACTCTAATTCTCTTTTATTCACGGCATCAAATGTATCGTTTGCAGCGTGATGATGGTCAAAATAGCGTTGTGAGTCTGGGCGTAATCCTGCTTTTATAATGTTTTTTGAAGCAATTGGCTCAATATCCGCACCACTATGTCCTATAGTGAAACTGTGTATTAAGAAGGGTTCGAAAAGATATTTCCAACTCGAAATTTTATTTAGTTTAGCTGCATCACATTCAAAAGAAAATCCTCTTGGGGAAAATCCACCCGAATCACTTTCTAATGCAAAAATGTGATTTTCATTATTACTTTTTGATAGTTCTGCATATTTTTTTCCGCCTCTTAAACCGTTTTCTTCATTCATAAAAAGCACTACTCGAAGCGTGTTTTTTGGTTTATAACCCATGTTTTTAAAAATATTTACTACTTCCATACTTTGCACTACGCCTGCTCCATCATCGTGAGAACCATCGGCAAGATCCCAAGAATCAAGATGTCCGCCTACAACCATAATTTTATCAGGATGTTCGCTTCCTTTTAATTCTCCTACAACATTATAGGACAAAACATCATCCATTTGCTGGCATGATTGTTTTAAATAGAATTTTAAATTGGGATTATTTTTTAAAGATTTACTCAACAATTCAGCAGCATTTGTACTAATTGCTGCTGTTGGTATATATTGCGATTTTGGAATATCACCATAACTTTGATTGCCTGTATGCGGAAAATCGTCTAAACGCATATTCATGGATCGCACAATTGTAGCTACGGCTCCAAATTTAGATGCCTCTTTTGCTCCAGCATATCTTTGATCGACACATCCACCATAAGAAACAAATGTTTCAACATTATCTGGTTGCATTGGCCTGTTGAAAAACACGATTTTTCCTTTTATTTTATCGCCAAGGCTTTCTAATTCTTGAATACTTTTTACTTCAATAACTTGGGCAGTAAGTCCGTTTTTTGAAGTAGCAATTGAGCCACCAAGTGCACAAACAGGAATGTTAGTTTTAATTTTATTGTCTAAAATATAAGCGACTTCTTTCTCTCCACGAACCCATTTTGGGACCATCACTTCTTGAAGAAAAACGCGATCAAAGCCCAAAGTTTCAAGTTCAGCTTTAGTGTAATAAACTGCTTTTTCGGCACTTGCGGAACCCGATAATCGAGAACCTATGTTGTTAGAAAGATAATCCAGCCAAGAGTAACATTTTGAATTTGTCAAAGCGGATTTATAGATTTCCTTGATGATTTTTTCGTCATTTGTTTGAGCAAATAGTAAAAATCCATTTAAAAATAGGAGTGCAAAAAAAGTTTTTTTCATAGTATTTTGATTGATTTGGGTTTTAATTTATTGGTTCAAAACTTATTGCTGTTCCTCCGCCTGGAGCTAAGCTTAAATTGATTTTTGATTTATTAGTTACTTCAATAGTGCGAATTTTGTAAGCAATTGGGTTTTTTTCCCAATCGGCATCTTTTGCATCTTCATAAATAATGGCTTTGTATTTTTGACCTTTGGTAAGGAAATCTAATTTTATTTCTGATTTTCTAGCATTTTCATCTGTGATTGCTCCAAGAAACCAAGTTGCCGCACCTTTAGTTTTTCGGGCAATGGTGAGATAATCTCCAGGTTCTGCTTCTATGTATTTGCTTTCGTCCCAATCTACAGCAACGTCTTTGATGAACTGAAAAGCATCCGGGTATTTTTCGTAATTTTCTATTAAATCAGCTGCCATTTGCAGGGGCGAATACATTGTTATGTACAACGCCAATTGTTTTGTTAGCGTAGTATGAACTTGTTCTGTTTTGGTTTTGTCATAGTAGCTTCGTTTTATTTCAAAAATACCAGGTGTGTAATCCATTGGTCCGCCAAGAAGTCTTGTAAATGGCAAAATAGTTTCGTGCATAGGTGGATTTCCATTACTCCAAGCGTTGAATTCATTACCGCGCGCTGCTTCGGCTGCGATATAATTTGGATAGGTTCTGCTGTAACCTGTTGGTCTTGAAGACTCGTGTGAGTTGACCATTAGTTTGTAATCTGCAAATCGTCTGGCAACAAAATTAAAGTGATTGACCATAGTTTGTCCGTCATGAAATTCGCCTCGCGGAATAATTTTGCCCACATAACCTGATTTTGCAGCAGGATAATTGTATTTTTTCATCAATTCTAATGCGCGGTCTAAATGGCGTTCGTAATTTGCAACGGAACCCGATGTTTCATGATGCATAATCATTTTAACGTTTTTTTCTTTGGCGTAAGCCGTAATTCCTGCTAAATCAAAATCAGGATAAGGTGTTATAAAATCGAAAACTTCTTCTTTCCAGTTACCATTCCAATCTTCCCAACCTGTATTCCAACCTTCTACAAGTACACCATCAAAACCATTTTTGGCAGCAAAATCAATGTATCGCTTTGTGTTTTCGGTTGTTGCTCCGTGTCTTCCAGAAGCTACAGGTATTGTAGAAAAATTCGTGGCGTTTTGTGTACCTGCATAATCCCAAGTTGATTTTCCTACGTGCATTTCCCACCAGATTCCCACATATTTCATTGGTTTGATCCAAGAAGTGTCGTCTATTTTTGAAGGTTCGTTTAGGTTCAAAATCATTTTAGAACTAACAATATCTCTCGCATCATCACTAACCATAATCGTTCTCCAAGGCGACACACAAGGCGTTTGCAAATACGCTTTATCGCCAATAGCGTTTGGAACTAAATTGGCAGTCAATTTATAATTTGTAACATCTGCGTTTAAGTGCATTACGGGATAATTCACCACCGCAGCTTCAAAAACATTAAGGTATATTCCTGTGGCTGACTTCATCATTAATGGCGATTGCACCACATATTTTCCGGGTATTGATTTTACTCCAATACCGTTGTTCATTTCTATTTTTTCGTTGTCAATTTCCAAAAATTTAGTTTCATTATAAACATACTCATTACTGTCAAAATCACCTGGAATCCAAAAAACTTTGTGATTATCGGTCAAATTAAATTGAGTAACCTCATCCGAAATAATGAAATAATTTAATTCCATTTGTTTTGGAAAATCATATCTAAAAGCAACTCCTTCATCAAAAACTCTAAAAATAATATTGATTTTCACATTGGTTTCCTTTTGATGAAGCGCGATGATTAATTCATTGTAATGGTTTACAATACTGGCTTGTTCTCCTAATACGGGTTTCCAAGAGGCATTAAAAGTGCTTGTTTTTGAATCTACAATCTCAAAATTAGCATCCAAAGCTGATTTGCCTTTTAGTTTTATACCCATGGTACTTTCTAAAATTACTGGATTTCCTTTGTAATTAACAGCATAAGAAGGTTGTCCAGAAGCTGATAACTTAAAATTTACCGAAATGGTATTTGATGGCGATTGAATGCTTTGCGAATAACCGAAGCTTATTGCAAAAACAAAAAAAAGATAAAAAAAATGTTTCATGGTATTTGACTTTTTTAAAACTAACGAATATAACTAAAATCTTATCTTATTAATAGTATAATGTTTAACAAATCTACTTTTTTGCAAAAAAAACCCTTCGGCATAAATAACCACATAAATACCGAAGGGACAACTACAAATAAACCAAATTTATTTCAACTCAAAACTAACCTTACTATTGGTACTCGAACTTCCTCCCACAAACACATCAAATTGACCCGCTTCGGCTTCGTTTTTCATATTAATAGTATAAAATTTTAAATCTTCGGAAGAAATCTCGAACGTTATTGTTCGTGTTTCTCCCTTTTTTAAATCAATTTTTTCAAAAGCTTTTAATTCTTTTACTGGTCTTGTTACTGAACCCACTAAATCTCTAACATAAAGTTGCACTACTTCTTGACCATCGTAATTTCCAGTGTTTTTGACATCTACAGTAATTTTTACTTTCTCGTTAAACTTGATTTTATCCGAAGAAATTTTCAAATTTGAATACTCAAAAGTGGTATAACTCAACCCAAATCCAAAAGGATATAGTGGACTATTATCAACATCTGTATATCTAGATTTGTATTTTTGCTCTGGGTCAGAAATCCCTAAATACGGGCGACCCGTGTTTTTATGATTGTAATACAAAGGTATTTGCCCCACGTTTCTAGGGAACGTAATAGGTAATTTTCCGTTAGGATTATTGGCTCCAAAAAGAGTTTGTGCAATGGCATCACCACCACGAGTTCCTGACCACCAAGTTTCAAGAATGGCATCCATGTTATCGTTTTCCCAAGTCAATGTGAGTGGTCTTCCGTTCATTAAAACCAAAACTATAGGTTTTCCAAGTTTTTTTAATTCGGCTAAAAACTCTTTTTGTAATCCTGGCAAATCAATATTGGTTTGCGAACCTGCTTCGCCACTCATGTTTTCTCTTTCGCCCATTACGGCTACAATTACATCGGCTTTTTTTGCGTTTTCGAGTGCTTTTTGCATCAAATCTCTGTTGGAACTTTGAATTTCTACACCTTCATCAAATGTTATATTTGCAGTCTTTCCAAGAAAATTTGTAACACCTTCTTTGACACTTGTTGCAAAACCATCACGCTCGCCAAGTGCTGCCCAAGAACCTATAATATTAAACTCATCACTAACTAATGGCCCAACGAATGCAATTTTTTGATTGTTTTTTAAAGGTAAAATCTGGTTGCTGTTTTTTAATAAAACCAATGATTTTTTAGCCACTTCAAGACTTGCATCTAAAAACTCCTGTTTGTAAATTGTTTCCTTTTCTCTTTTCTCATCAGAATATCGATAAGCATCTTCAAAAAGACCTAAATCGTATTTTACGTCTAAAATTCTCTTACAAGCATCATCAATTTCGGCTAATGTAACTTTGCCTTCATCATACGATTGTTTTAGATAATTCATGTAAACACCACCAACCATATCCATATCGACACCAGCATTCATAGCTAACTCACCAGCATTTTTATTGTCTAAAGCAAAACCATGAGCTACCATTTCGTTGATACTTGTATAATCCGTAACGACCATTCCGTCGAACTCCCATTCTCCCTTTAGGACATCACGCAACAAAAATTTATTACCAGTTGATGGCACACCAGCAATTTCGTTGAACGATGTCATAAAAGTTTTTACACCAGCATCAACCGTAGCTTTGAAAGCGGGTAAATAGGTTTCTCGCAAAACTCTTTCGGACATATCAACGGTGTTGTAGTCTCTACCTGCTTCGGCTGCACCATAAGCAGCAAAATGTTTAGTGCATGCCAAAATGGTGTTGTTTTTTGACAAATCATCGCCTTGAAAACCTTTGACATTGGCAACAGCCATTTGAATTCCTAAAAAACTATCTTCGCCCGAACCTTCGGAAACTCTTCCCCATCTGGCGTCTCTTGAAATATCTACCATGGGTGCAAATGTCCAATGAACACCGCCAGCCGAAGCTTCGGTAGCGGCTACACGAGCGGCAAGTTCTACTGCTTTTGGATCCCAAGAAGAAGCCATACCAAGATTGATAGGAAAAATCGTTTTGTAACCGTGAATGACATCGTGACCAAAAAGCAACGGAATTTTTAATCTTGAGTTTTCTAGATTAATGCGCTGGATTTCTCTAGTTGCTTTGGCACCAGTAGCATTAAGAATAGAACCCACTTTTCCTTGTTGGATTCGGGTAATGTAATTATCGCCAGATTTTGGACCCGTAACTGTTCCGTCCGAAGTGAATTGAACGGTTTGATAAATCTTTTCGTCCACAGTCATTTTTGACATTAATTCGGCTACGAATTCGGCTTTTGGCTTTATTTTAATTTCTTTTTTGGTAGCTTTTTTTTGGCTGTAGCCAATAAGTGAAAAGCATAAAAGAGCTATGATGAGTCCGTTTTTCATTTTTTATTTTCTTTTAAAAACAGATAGTAACGAATTTGGCTGTCTGTTTTTAGTTAAAATACTATCTTTTACTTTTTTCTAGTTTATACAAAAATCTAACTTCTACATCAGAAAGTGCTATATCATAAATTCTAAATTCGTCCATTAGACCCGTGTATGGTATCATCCAAGGTTCTGGAGTTCCCCATGGTGCTCCTAAATGCTGTTGAAAACCTCCAATAACAAATTTGGAAGCATCCGAATTAACTAAACCTCCTAAAGGCAATCCTCCGTTTGATGGATCACTTGCATATCTATTTGTAAATCCATCCGAAAGGTTTAATTTTTCTCCGTCTACATACATTTTATATTTAGATGTTGTGGCATCATAAGTCCAAACTAATTGTTTCCATTCCCCATACATATTTGGTAAAGCATTATTGCCAACATGTTCCATCCATTGACCACTCCAATCAGCACCCGTTTTTTGAATATGAACTTTTAAATTCATGTTTCCGTTACTAGAACCATCAATTAACACAAAAATATTACCAAAAAAATCGGATGTTTTTGGTAACATAAACAAGCATTGAGCGCCAGAACCAGGCGAAGTTTTAATCCACATTGAACTAGTTATACTTTTTAAACCAATAAGTTTTGCACTTGATGCGCTATAACCCACAAAGCTTGTTGAAGTACCATTATATGCTTTTCCTTTTACGCCTTCTACATAGGTAACATTCGTTGCAACTCCGCCAGTAGCACCATTAAAAGCATCATTAATGTTGTCTTCAAAACCTAATTTTACAATTAAATTAGATTTTGCAATATCATCAGAAGTCTCATATCCACCAATTGGCGGATAAGGTAACGGCTCATTGCTGTCAACATTATCGGAACAACTTGTGAATAACTGCAAAGAAATCACTGCCATTAGACAGCTTATTTTTATACTATTTTTCATATTTTAAATTTTTAATAATTAATAATTAATAGTTACTTTTTTTTAAAATCCGTATTTACCAGAATGAAATCCAAGAGTAATCAAACCTTGTTTTACCTCTGGAGCATTCATAAATAATTGCCAAATTAAACCGGATCGGTAATTTTCTAACATGACCATTTCTGGTCCTTGGTCTATAGCTAAATAGCGTTGTGCTGACCAATTGTATTGCTGACTGTGTGCGTCATAAAATCCAGCAACTCCCCAAGTATCTTTATTATAATTTTCATATAAATTACGCATGAGCGCTTTAGATTCTATAGGTGTATAAACAATCGAACTTATTGCCGCTGTTGGCGAAATAACTGCTTTGTCGTTGCTTGGCATGTGTGAGTCATACCCTATTGTTCCATCAGTATTTCTAGAATATGATGCAGATAATCCCCAATAATTTGCGCCATAACCTTTGTAGCTTAGAGGATTTGCAACACAATACAAATAATCAATTTTGACTTGATTTGAATTTAAATCCCAATAATTAGCATACTGATCAGTTAATTGATGTGGGTCTAAACCTAAATACGAATAATGAGCCCAAAACAATGGACCACCAAATTCTTCTGCACCATTGTGTTTTAAAATCAATGGCAAATTGTATTTAGTTCTAGCCGAAACTATCGCGCCACTTCTCGCCCAACCTTCGTGATAAGCAATAGGTGCAATTGGATGTGTTGGCGAAGCTGCAGCCATGACATAGGTTATCAAGCATTCGTTATAGCCTTCGAGCGGAAAATTCATTTGCCAAGCATAATTGGGAGACCAATGCCAAAATAATTTATTCTGACCGTTAGTGTACCATTGCCAATCGACTCCTTTATAAAGATCATCGAATTTTTGAGCCAAAGCTTTTTCGCTGGTTGTGCCATTTTTTAAATATTCACGAACGGTTATCATTCCAGCTACTAAAAATGAGGTTTCAACTAAATCGCCACCATTATCTTTAGTTCCAAAAGGGATAACTTGTCCTGTGTTTCCGTTTATCCAATGTGACCATGCTCCATGAAAACGATCAGCAGTTGCCAAAAAATTAGCAATTTTATTGAGCCTTTCTGTGCCTTGATCTCTACTGATATAACCTCGAGACATTGCCGAAATTATAGCCATTAAACCAAAACCTGAACCACCTGTTGTAACAATATGTTCGTCATAAGTTGGGTCTTGAGGATGGTATCGCTCTCGTGCCATTCCAGAATTGGGTTGCGCATAATTCCAAAAATAAGCGAAGGTTTGTTTTTGTACTAAATCCATCAGTTCTTCGTCTGTGAGTTTTACAACAGGAACTTCTACTGGAGGAACAACAACTGGCCCACTTGGCTTCGACCCAGAAGAATCGCAACCAGTAAATAGGAAAAATGCAAATAAGATTGATATTTTAATCATTTTTGGATTCTATTTTTATAATATTTAAACCAAACTGCCTTAAACTTCAACCCTTAAAAAAAGGGTTGAAGTTGTTGGCCTTTTAATTATAACCTGGATTTTGAGTTGATTTTCCTGCGGCTTGAGTAATGAATTTTTGAGGAATCGGGAATAATTCATGTTTTCCAACTACAAAAGTTTTTCCATCAGCAGCCATAGCACTTTGTGCTTGACCAGTTCTCACTAAATCAAACCATCTGTCGTGTTCAAAAGCCAATTCGTGTCTTCGTTCTGCTCTAATTGCAGTTCTTAATCCTACTTGACCAGTAGCAGTTGTATTTGCTAAACCAGCTCTGTTTCTGATAGTATTCAAAGGGCCAATTACATCTCCAGAACCACTTTCGTTGGCAGCTTCGGCTTGCATCAATAATACTTCAGCATATCTCAAAACTCGAATGTTTTTTGTTGTTTCCCAGTCACCATTGAACGCTTCTGCAGTATTGCTAACATAAGCTTTCTCGTTGTACATTGGATTGGCAACAAGTGGCGAAACTACTCTTCCGTCCCACATGGTTTCTCCAGCAAAAACAATGGTGGCATCTTTTCGAAGATCGCCAACTTCATAAGAATTAGCCAAATTTGCTGTTGGTGTATTGAAACCCCAACCCCAACCACTTGTTCCTCTTGCTCCTTGTGAAACCATATAACCTTCTATTCCTTGAGAAGGGTTTCCACCGTAACCTCGAATTTCGAAAATAGATTCTATATTGTCTTCTCCAGCTTCTCTCCAAATTGTAGCATAATTTGGTGTTAAATTATATCCTGTTACTAATGCACATTGTGCTTTAACTCCTTGCCAATTGCCTTGATATAAATATACTTTTGCTAGTAAAGCATGTGCAGCACCTTTAGTCGCTCTACCTAAATCTGCAACTGTATATCCAGATTTTTCAGGTAACGCATCGATAGCTGTTAATAAATCAGCTACAATAAATGCATACACTTCTTCTTTAGATTTACGAGTAAGTGTCATATCAGTATCTTCGGTAGAAGATGGTACTGGAACGTGATCCACAATAGGAACACCGCCAAAACATCTTACCAAATTAAAGTACATCAAAGCGCGAAGAAATTTTGCTTCACCAGTTAATCTTGTTTTTAGAGCAGCGTTAGCTTTATCTAATTTTGGAAGGTATAATAAAGCAATATTTGCTCTACTAATTCCTTGATAATTAGCCTCGAAAACTTCCTGTGCAGATAGTGAAGTTGCATCTAGAGTTAGTGCATCGCATTTGTCTTTATCTGCTCCAGTATCACCTGGATCTGATCCTTTATCAGCATCGTCAGAGGTCATACTTGATAATCCGTTCCATGAGAACGAACTCATGTTCCAGTCGAGTGATTTGCTATAAATAGCGGTCACAAAACTTTTTGCACCAGCATCATTATTATAAATAGTTAATAAATCAGATTCGGCTATGTTCTCCGTTGGAGGAACATCTAAGAAATCATTAGAGCAACTATTTGAAAATAGTGCAATAGTTACTAAAGTTATGGGTATGAATATTTTTTTCATGATATTAAAATTTTAAGTTAGCACCAATAATGAATGAACTCAATGTAGGATAGGCATCAAGCTCTATTCCTTGCATTCCCATTGGGTCGCCATCATTATTCAGTTCTGGTGAATATCCTGTGAATTTTTGAGAAATAAATGGATTTATAGCACTGGCATATATTCTCAAAGAAGAGATAGCACTTGATACTTTTGGTAAAGTATAGCCTAAAGTGATGTTGTTTACTCTAAAATAAGCGCCAGATTCTAAATAATAATTTGACGATAATGGAACTGAATTAAATGGTGCTGGATTTCCTGCATTGGTATTTGTAGTGGTCCAAAAATCTGTAGCAATAGCAGCCTCGATGTTTTCGTTACCAAAACGTTGTGCTTTTTTGCCATTATAAACTTTGTTTCCGCCAACTCCATATCCATCTACAGAGAAATCGATATTTTTATATTGGAAACCTAGATTTACACCATAATAATAGGTTGGCAAAGAGGAACCAAAGAATTTTCTATCTGTTTCAGCTGGTGTAGAAGTGATAACACCGTCTTTGTCATAATACGTAAAATTTCCCGAAGCATCGTATCCAGCTACTTCCCATAAATAAAAACTACCTAATGGTTGTCCTTCTGCTAGTTGCTTGGTATATTGTCCGTTACCTATTCCTCCGCCTTGTTGTTTTATTGCTAATGGATTGTAAACATTAGAAACTTCATTTTTATTATTAGAATAATTAGCACCAACCCAATATTTAAAATCTTCGCCAATTTTATCGTCCCATCTCAAGGCAACTTCAAATCCTGTATTTGTAATTTCACCTGCGTGTGCTGGAGTTGAACCTGTACCTACAGTAAGTGGCGGTGTAACATTTAGAATTACATTTGATGTGTTTTTATCATACCAATCAATTGATCCCGATAATTTATTATTTACTGTTTTAAAGTCTAAACCTATTGAAGTTTCTTGGGTGATTTCCCAACCCAAAGTAGGGTCAATAAAAGCACCAATAGTCGTTCCGGAGTAAAGTGATCCTCCAAAATCATATCCTAATCCGTTGCCTGTACTAAATGTTTGTTGATTAATAGGCACATTTTGATTTCCTAATCTTCCCCAACCTCCACGAAGTTTTAAGTAGTTTATTGCTTTGCTGTCTTTCAAGAAATCTTCTTTAGAAACAACCCAGCCTAAACCAAATGACGGAAAATTACCCCATTTGTTATCAGCACCAAATTGTGAAGAACCATCTCTACGAATTGTCCCAGTCAAAAGGTATTTTTCCATTAATGAATATTGAAAACGAGCAAAATAACCAATTAAGTTTTTTTGGTTTCCAATAACGTGTTTGGTAACTACATTATTAGACGGAGAGTTTGATAAATTCAAATTCCAATAATTAGAATTTTCAGGAACATTTCTTCCTTTTACTTCTAATTCTTCCTTACTTCCCCATTCTTGAGCAGACATACCTAGTGTTACTTCAACGTCGTGAATGTCAGCAAATTTTTTATTATAAGTCAAAAAGTTATCAAAATTCCAATTGAAATAATCACTTCTTGCAGTTGCCAATTCGTTTGTAGGTTCAGAAGCAGAATAATTTGCCACATCTCTTGTTGGATCTGCCGCTAACCAAAGTTCACGTGATGGTGTGTAAGCAAATTTTTTCCAATTATTATACTCAACACCTAGTCTTGAGGTGAATTTCAATTCTTTAAAGATTTTGTATTCAGCACCAAGGCTTCCTTGAAATAATAAACTTTTTTGTTCTTCAGTAAAATATTCTAATTGCGCTACTGGGTTTCCTACATTGTTAAACAAAGCACCAGTTGTAGAAGCTTGTCCATCTGTACCAATAATAGGCATTCCCCATCTTCCGTTAGGATATCTAACAGGAACTAAAGGCGATTGTTTGTAAGCAGCTGTAAAAGCTGATAATGGTTTTGGTGTAGATTTAGAGAAAGATACACTCACGGTTTGCATTATTTTAAACTTATCAGAAATTTTGTAATCGTTGTTGTTTCTAAAAGTAAAACGTTGAAAATTCAATCCGTCAAGAACTCCTTTTTCGTCATAATAATTCAAACTAAACAAATAGTTGATTTTTTCGGAAGCACCAGATAATGACAAATTGTTTGATGAATATGTACCTAATCTAGTGATTTCGTCGAACCAATTTGTATTATACAATTGATCTGTAGAGAATCTAGTGTTTTGTTCAGCAACATCAGAATAGTAAGCAAAATGATTTGAGCCAGCCATTTTAACTGTTTTAAGTGGCGTTCTCACTCCGTAGAAACCATCATATTCAACAGTAGTTTTATCTCCTTTTCCCTTTTTGGTAGTAATAATCACAACTCCATTTGCAGCTTGATTTCCATAAATAGCTAACGAGGAAGCATCTTTTAAAATATCAAATGACGCAATATCATTAGAATTTATGTTTCCAATATTTTTGGTTGGTATACCATCAACAACATATAGTGGTGTTCTATCTGCGCCATAAGTTCCAATTCCTCTAATAATAAGTGACGGTGAACTTCCTGGAACATCGGTTCCAATAACTTGGACACCAGCCGCTTTACCTTGTATGGCTTGTGTGGCATTGAGGACTTTAGATTTAGTTATATCTGCAGCCGAAAGTTGCGAAATTGCTCCAGTGTTGTCAGCTTTCTTTCGTGTTCCGTACCCAATGACAACCACTTCTTTCAATTCCATGTCTTTAGATTCTTGCAACGTTATTGTTATTGCGTCCAAAGATGCGGTTGCAGATAAAGTATCAAAACCTATCATGCTAATTTTTAATACTTCTCCCACTTTGGCATTGATATTAAAATTTCCATCAAAATCGGTATCAGCCGTAGTTTTAGAATCTGCTGCAACGACAATTGCGCCAGGAATTCCTATGCCTTTGGAATCTAATACTTTTCCTTTAATTACTTGACCAGACATATAGGCTGGAAGTAAAATGAGTGCTAAAAAGCTAAAAATAAAATTTCTCATAAATTAATAATTTGTTAAAGTTAGTAGAACGAAGTTATAGTATTACTGCGTTGCTACATGTTAAATACAGTTACTACATAAATACATCAAAGTACCGAAATTATTGATAAAATCAATGATTTAAGGTGTTTTAAGCTGTACTAAAATGATGTAGTTTGACTAAATGATGTAGTAATGATGTGTTGTGATTCTGCAATAAACTACTAGAAAAAAAATAGTATCCATAAAAAAAACCACCTATTTATACAGTTAATAAAAATTTAGAGAGGTTTTCATCCTGAACAAGGTTTAATTTCTTGCGCAAACGATACCTGTGTAACTCTACACTTCTAAAAGAAATATTCATCATTGGTGCAATTTCTTTCGAAGACAGATTCATTTTTAGGTAGATACAAAGTTTAATATCCTTTGAGGTTAGGTTTGGATATTTTTTAGAAAGATTGATTATAAACTCATTGTGAATTTGATTCAGATTTGTTTCAAAAGTTTCCCATTCATGCTTGTTTACAGCGTTAATTTTTATGGCTTTTTTAATTTCACTTTTTAGCTTATTGAAGTCGGTTTCATTGTCTAAAATTCCTTGAATATTCTCAATCATTTCGCTTTGCTTTGCTATCGAGAGCGATTTACCCGCAACTTCTGATGATTTTGATTGTATTTCGATTTCTAGAATATGCTTTTCATATTCTTGAGTATTCAATTCATTTTCGGCTTTCAACTCCATTTCTAGAATTTTTTTCTGATGTTTTAATTCTTCCTCACGCAATTCTAATTTTTGAATGTAACGCATTTTATTCCATTTATAATAAAGGTATAAAATCACTCCAATAACGACGAGATAGAGCAGAATCATCCAAAATGAAAAATACCAAGGTTTTGCCACTGTAAATTTGAAATTTGAAATTTTTGTGTAGCTCAATCCATCGTGATAAAAAATAGCGACATCATGCGAACCATTGCTCAAGTTGTTTAAAACGATTAAGCCTTCTTTTACAGAAATAAAATCTGTACCATCATCTATTTTATAAAACAAATTGGGTTTTGTAGCTCCAAATATTCCTGAAATTACATTTATCCGCAACTCTGAATTGTAGCTAATTTTTGATTTGTTTTGAACTAAATTATCGTTATTGTAAGCTTCAATTTTTATATTCGTGCTTTGCTTATTTTTATATTTTGATTGAATCGAAATAAAGCCATCATCTAAATTTAGCAAATAATTATCTCGATTTTTGAAAATTTTTAAATTGTCATTAATGATTTTTCCTTTGTAATATTTCTCTTGAATGCTGTTCCAAATAAACTTGTTTTCATTGGCATAAATATGATACAAAAGCCCTTCTTGTTGTACCAAAAAATGATTTTCATCAATAGAAACAATATCCGAAACGTTTTTAAAATTGGTGTTAAACAATTGATTTTCTACTAATTGATTGGTAATCGGATTGTAAGTGTACCAAGAATTATGTATTAGAAAAAGAACTTCATTGCGGAATTCAAATATTTTTACGCTAAAATCATTCGTGATTTTACAACGCTGTGTAACATTCTCTACTTTAGTAGTTTCGTAATTGTCATTATATAAAATTCGATACAAACCTCGGTAATTATCGGCTGCCCATATTTCATTTTTTCGATTTTGAGCGACATATTTTATGGGTTTCAAAAGTCCTTTTACAACTATTTTTTGAGATAAATCATTACTATCATTATAAATTAAAACACCACTATAAGTTGCTTGCAAATAAGAATTATTGATGCTGCTTTTTGTTAAATTCCATCCTCCATTTACCGTATTCAATTTTGAGAATGAACCGTTATCATAAACAAAAGTGCCTTCGTTGTGACCTATGAGATATTTGCTGTTTATTTTGCTAATATTCCAAGCTTGTCCTTGTGTATTTGAAATCAAGGAAAGGCTATGATTATCGTATTCAAAAATACCATGATTAGAAGCCATCAAATAGCCTTTTGGAGTAGTTGCTACCGAATATACAGAGCCTAAATTCCCAGAATTATCATAAAAAATAGAGATAGGAGAATTGACCTCAACATGAGCAATACCGTTGTCTAAACCCAGCCATAAATCATTTTCTTTGTCTTGACAAATACTTAATATGGAGTTGTTCATCAACACATTATTTCTGTTGATGTTTTTATAAGTATTGCTATTTAAATCAAAAATAAAAACTCCTTTGCTCGCTGTACCAATTACAAGTTTATCGTTTTTTATAAACTTAGCAACATTGATAATCCCTTTTTTTAAAATTTCGTTTAATGGATTATTCCAAGTACTCAAAGTACCATTTTTTGCAATATAAATGCCGTTTTTTTGAGTAAAAACAAATGTTTGGTTTTCATGTTTTTCTATGGCATGTATAATATTATTTTCTAAAATTTCCCAGCCTTTTACCTTTTCAGGTTTCAAATTATTCATTTTATAAACTCCACTTCCAACCGATGCAATCAAGAGTTGATTATCAACAACAAAGCAATAGGAAATAAGAAACGGAAGTGTGGTTTTCTTTATTTTTTTTCCGTCGTACAGAAAAATTTCATTAAAGGATTGAAAATAAATTTTGTTATTGAGCTTAAAAATTTTCCAAATTTCCTCATTTTCGTTCTCGTCAAAAACATTGGTTTTATCCGAAATAGAAACATACTCCATCTTTCCGTCCTTTCGAAACCAATATCCAAATTCCTTGTAAGAACCAGAGTAAATCTTGTCGCCATCAATCAGTATAGAACGAATTATGGTTTTGTTCGGCAACAGGTATTTTTCCCATTTCACATCATCATACCGCAACAAATAATGATTGTTAGCAAAATACATCGCATCATCATTTCCTTGTGCAACATTCCAAATCTGATTATCACCCTGGTAATTTGATTTGCTATAATTCTCAACAAAAGGAAGCAACTCCTGTGAATATAACTGAAGTGTCATCAAGCCAAAAAGGAATACTATAAATTGTTTGGTTTTCAAATTGTGAGGATTTATTTTCAAATATAATCACAATTTTTGAATATAAATCATATAAAAAAAAAGCCCCTGACCATGCAGAAGCTTTCGATTATAATAAAAAATTAAATTATTTTCCGTCTACATAATCCTGCAAATAAGAAAAATTACTGGTAAGCTTACCGTTTTCGGTCATTTTAGCACGTTGCAGAATTCCGTCTTTGTCGCCGTTAAAAAAAGCTGGAATTACATGTTCCATAAACATTTCGCCAAAGCCTTCGCTAGAATCTTTTGGCAGTTCACAGGGCAAATTATCAACCGCCATCACTACTAATGCTGCTGGATGAAACACATCTACTTCCTTATTTTCGCTCGGCAAATAACCGTACAAAGGTTCTGCAATTGTGGATGCTCTTACGGTACAGGCGATTGGTCCGTTGACATCACAAGAAATATCAGCAACAATTTTTATTTTGCAATCTTTGGATTGAAGCATTGCTCGAGTCAAAATTGCTGGTGCTGCATTGGCATGAAAATGACCCGTGATATAAATGTCTGAAACTTTTGTAAATCGCTCAAAATCAGAGGTGTATTCCTGCGGGTTTTGATAAAAATCATTGAAATCCAATACTTTTCCATCAACTCGTTTGTTGTATTCTAAAACATCAATTTGCGTGTAAACCGGTTGCGTGTAATTTTTTGCCAAATAATTTTCGACCGAGACTTCCTTAATTTTCATCGCGTCAAGCATTTCTTTTACACCGTTGCCCACTTTTCCAGTTCCTGTGATTACAAATTTTAATGGTGGAAGTACAACTCGTTTCAGATGCACAATCAAAGCTTCTTTCCCGGAAAGTGTTTCTGCTTTTGGCAGCTTGAATAATTCAAATTTTATTCCAAAAGCACGAATGCTATTGTATGTACCTACAATTCCAGCATATTTCCCAAAACCTATAAGCCTGCGATTATGCGCATCAACTATGGTTTCATGATCGTACAAGTCAATGTTTTTTTCTAAAATAGCTTGCAACAATTTTCTGTTGTGAGTTTGCTTTTTTATGGTATGCGAAAAAAAGAAGTACGCTTTATTAGGAATCAAATCGGCAATTGGAACTTCTTTTACTCCAAATAAAATATCACAATCCGAAATGTCATTTGTAACTTCAATACCAAAACTTTTGTATTGCTGATCTGTAAAAACTCTAATATCGGAACTCTCTACTTTTATTATCGCTTCGTGGTATTGCTGTTTCAATCGTGCCAATTCGTCTGGAGAGAAAACAACTCGTCTATCTGGTGGACTTTTTCTTTCTTTTATAATTCCGAATTTCATTTTTTGTACTACTTTTTATTTTAATATAACTTTAAATGTAATTATTGTTACAAATATAACATTTTTAATGAATTAGAAATAATATTTTAAAATAATTATAAAAAAAGAAAATGTCAATAAACCCTTTATTAATGTTAATAAAATAGTGTTTAAAATTATAAATAACATTACCCAAGAAGGATTGATTCAATATATTTGTTTTTTTAGACCTACAAAAAAATGAATTTTATAAAAAGCGCAAATATACTACAAATACTCGTATTGATTTTGGTTTTTAGTTCTTGTTCCAAAGAGAAAAAAGTGGCTTTAAGCGATGCTCAACTTCCAAAAAATGCATTGCCAAAAATGAAACCTTTACAGAATGAAACTCCCAAACTTACAGCCGATTACATCGACTCTAAAAAAAGAAGTATCGATTCTTTTTATACAAAAAACTGGAATAATAGTGCCAATGGTAGTTTTCTCGTGGCAAAAAACGGTCAAATTATCTACGAAAAATATGAAGGTTATGCCAACTTTAGAGACAAAACTCGTATCACAAGCAAAACTCCACTACATATAGCTTCGGTCAGCAAAGTCCTGACTGCAACAGCAATTCTAAAATTGGTTAACGCAAAAAGAATCGATTTAAACCAAAAAGTAACTACCATTCTCAAGGAGTTTCCTTATCCAGATGTAACTATACGAACACTACTCAATCATAGAAGCGGTATGCGCAGTTATGCTTATTTTACAGATCGCGATCCCCAAGTTTGGGACAGTCATAAAATACTTACTAATCAAGATTTATTGACCATCATGGCCACAAAAAAAATAGCTTTAGAATATAAAACCGACTCACGTTTTACCTATTGTAATACTAATTATGCCATGTTGGCTTTGATTATAGAAAAAACCACCAAACTTACCTACAAAGAAGCGATGAAGCAAATTATTTTCAAGCCACTCGGCATGAAAAATACCTTTGTAATGGATTATGATACCGATAGAAAAACAGTTGCTCCATCCTACAAAGGCAATAAAGTGGAAATTGGAATGGATTATCTTGATGCTATTTATGGTGACAAAAACATTTATTCCACTCCTCGTGATTTGCTGAAATTTGACAGAGCACGATATTCTCCATCGTTTTTAGAACCAGCACTACTTGCCCAAGTTTACAAAGGTTACAGTAACGAACGCAAAGGCACAAAGAATTACGGACTTGGAATTAGAATGATAAACTGGGACACAGGACAAAATTTTTATTTTCATAATGGATGGTGGCATGGTAACACTTCGGCATTTATAACTTTACCAAAAGAAAAAGTAACGCTAATTGCTTTGTCTAATAAATTTACAAGAAACACCTACAATATCCGAAAATTGTCTGTATTATTTGGTGATTATCCATTTCGATTGGAAGACGAATAGCTTTTGAGTTTACCATTTTTATCTAAAATTCTAACCAAAAAATCGACAAAAAAAACATATCTTTGCAAATTCAAAATTCAATTTTTTTTTAAAATAAAAATGGGGTCGACTGGTTTTGACAGCAAGTCGAATTGAATAGTAAGCACGTCGAGAACTGGGACAATTCTCGTTAATAAAAGGTTTCAAAACACATACACGGCGAAGGAAACTACGCTCTTGCTGCATAATCTGAATCATAGTAAGATTAGCCTCGCTCCTATCAGATAGGAGAGCAGGATTTACCTCGAAAGCTTTGGTTTATAGCGGTCGATAAAGGTGAATCGTAAATTTAAACCTAGATTTGATAAAGCGTTGGTGTCATTTCGAAATTAAAACGATAAGCGTTTGGTGGTTGTTTCTGTCCTAGCCCAACGTCGAAAACTCAAACAGGAAATAAGCGTGTAGAAAGCTCTTTAGTTGCTTGTTTGGACCCGAGTTCGATTCTCGGCGACTCCACAAATTGATTTTTATTTAAATCAAAAACCCTGTAAACATCAAAATTTACAGGGTTTTATTAGTTTTATAAATCTACTACAAAATATAATCTGTATTGATAAAGTTAGATTCTTTACTGCTTAGCAAAGCTTGTAGAATTTCGTTGTTGTATGCATTGTCTTTTGATGCCACAAATGTTCTTATCGAAAATGAACGCAAGGCATCATGAATACTCAAAGTTGCTACTGCAGAATCTTTTCGTCCTGTGAACGGGAACACATCAGGTCCACGTTGACAAGAACTGTTCAGGTTTACTCTACAAACTAAATTCACTAAAGTATCAATAAGTGGCGCAATAGTTTTTATATCTTTTCCAAACAAACTCACTTGTTGCCCATAATTTGATTCAGCCATATCGTTCAACGGCTCTTGAATATCTTTAAAAGTTAAAATGGGAACCACAGGTCCAAACTGCTCTTCATGATACACTCGCATCGATTTATTTATTGGAAATAAAACGGCTGGGAATATATAATTATCGGTCGTTTCTCCACCTCGTGCATTAATAACTTTTGCTCCTTTACTAAGTGCATCATCAATTAATTCTTGAATATATACGGGTTTTTCTTTCTCTGGTAATGGAGTTAATGTTACTGATTTATCCCAAGGATTTCCAAAAACAAGTGCATCTACTTTGGCTGCAAAGCGTTTGTTAAATTCCTCGGCAATTGATTCGTGTACATATAAAATTTTCAATGCTGTACAACGTTGACCATTAAAAGACAACGAACCCGCAATACATTCTTGAATGGCCAAATCTAAATCAGCATCAGGAAGAATTATAGCCGGATTTTTTGCTTCTAATCCTAAGATTAAACGCAAACGGTTTTTGTTTGGATGTTGATCCTGCAAAGCAATCGCTGATTTACTATTTCCAATTAATGCCAGCAAATCTACTTTTCCAGATTGCATAACTGGCGAAGCCACTTCTCGACCTCGACCATATAAAATATTTATGGCGCCTTTTGGAAAACTACTTCTAAAAGCTTCTAATAAAGGAGAAATTAATAAAACACCATGTTTTGCTGGTTTAAAAATAACGGGGTTTCCCATAATCAAAGCTGGAATAAGCAGCGAAAAAGTTTCATTTAACGGATAATTGTAAGGTCCAAGACACAATACAACTCCAAGTGGTCCACGACGAACCATGGCGTGAATTCCTTGCACTTTAGAGAAATGGGCAGAACGAGAATTTAACTCTTTTAGACTATCAATGGTATCATAAATATATTCTACCGTTCTGTCAAATTCTTTTTCTGAGTCACCTAAAGTTTTTCCTATTTCCCACATCAAAAGTTTAACTACTTCGGTTCGTGTAGTTTTCATTTGAGATACAAAATTCTCCATGCATTTGATACGATCAACCACTTTCATTGTTGGCCACAAACCTTGTCCGTTATTGTAGGCTGCATGTGCCGCTTCAACCGCTTCTAATGCTTCGGTTTCGCCCATAAACGGTATAGTTCCTAGTAATGTGGGCTCATATTTATCCGTAGAAGAAATTGTAGAATAAACTGATGTCATTTTTCCAGACCACTTTTTTAATTCTCCATTTACTAAATAGGTATCTTGAGTGAGCAAACTAGTGATTTGAAATTCTTGAGGTATTGTATTCATTATAATATTTTTACGTTTTATATTTAAATTCTATTTTTATTTAGAAATTATTTAACTTTTATTCTGGAGCAACCACTTCGCCATCCCAATCTAAAATTCCACCTACTAGATTATAGGCGTTTTCAAAACCCATTTCATTCATGATATCACATGCTTTTGCACTTCGTGCTCCAGAGCGACAATACACATAGTAATTTTTACTTTTATCCAATGCTTCTAATTCATAAATAAAACCTTGACCCTTGTGTATATCAATATTTATGGCATTTGCTATAATTCCGTCGTTATATTCGTCTTCGGTTCTTACATCAAGTAGTACCGCATTTTGATCAGCTTCAAATTGAGAAACCCAATCTTCTTGTGATAAATTCATCGTTTTGTTTTTTGTAAATTTACAAAGATTTTGTCTAACAAAATCAGTATCATTTGTGAATTTGATAATAATTCAAAGAAATCGATTTCGTATTATTATAAAATTATACGACACATTAATCCATTTAAAAAAACAAAATATAGTCTCTTATCATCAAGAATATTCAATGATTTATAAAGCATCCCTTTTTTATCCATTTAAGTGAATTATTAAAAATGTTAAAAATAAGTTAACATTTGTATATACAAATAAAAACATTACTACATTTGTACCTACAAATTACATAAATACAAATTATGAAAATTGAAGACGAAATAAAAAGCACTGTTCCTTTAAATTTATCAAAAAAAGTGATGCTAAATTTGATTTTTGCTCACAATGTTGTCAAAGATAAATTCAACGAAATTAGATTTCCTTACGACCTTTCTGGTGAACAATATAATGTTTTGCGAATACTACGCGGTCAAAAAGGAAAGCCCGTAAATATGAGTGAAATTCAAGAACGAATGATTGCAAAAAGTAGCAACACCACCAGATTGATTGATAAATTATTATTAAAAGATCTAGTAACTCGGAACGTTTGCCCAGAGAATAGAAGGAAAATTGAAATTATAATTACACAAAAAGGGCTCAATATTCTAAACGAATTAGATCCAAAAGTAATCGAAAACGAAGAATTTTTTTCGAAAAACTTAAACAAACAAGAATTAGAACAATTAAACTCATTATTAGAAAAATACCGAAATCAATAAAAATAAATTTATGAACACTTTCCTAGAAAATCAAAATTGGAGATACGCAACAAAGAAATTTGATGCGACAAAAAAAATTTCTACCCAAGATTTAAATACTTTAAAAGAAGCAATTCGTTTAAGTTCGTCTTCTTATGGTTTGCAACCTTACAAAGTTTTAATTGTAGAAAACCCAGAACTAAGAACAAAAATACAAGAAGTTGCCTGGGGACAATCACAAATTGTTGATGCATCACACCTAATTGTTTTTGCAAACCAAACTAATATTGGTGGCATAGAAATTGATACAATGATTGACAATATGAGCTTGACAAGAGGCATTCCGTTAGATTCATTAACCGGTTATGGTGATTTCATGAAAAGCAAAATCAACTCTTTGTCTGAGCAAGCAAAAAACACGTGGACTTCAAAACAAACCTACTTGGCACTTGGTAATTTATTGAATGCAGCTGCCGAAATGAAAATTGATGTAACACCAATGGAAGGTTTTGATCCAGTAGCTTTGAACGAAATATTAGATTTGAATGCTCAAAATTTAAATGCTGCACTAATTGCTACAATAGGTTACAGACACCAAGACGACGCAACACAATTTTATAAAAAAGTTAGAAAATCTAACGAAGAATTATTTATTACACTTTAATTATTAATCCAAGAATCAAATTTAAAATTTAAAAAACATGAAAAATTTAAAAGCAATTGCAATAGCATTAGTCGTAGTTTTAACAACTGCATCAGTAACAGCTCAAAATAAAAAAGTAGATACTTCAAAAAGTAGTATCAACTGGGTTGGGAAAAAAGTAACAGGTCAACACAATGGAACAATCAATATTAAAGACGGAGATTTAGTTTTTAAAGGAAAAAAATTAGTAGGTGGTTCGTTCACCGTTGATATGGCATCTATTAACACAACTGACCTTACTGGAAAATCAAAAACAAATTTAGACGGTCATTTAAAAGCTGATGATTTTTTTGGAACCGAAAAATTTCCAACCGCAACATTAGTATTCAAAACTATATCGACTAAAACCAAAAACGTATATAAAGTAACAGCAGATTTAACAATTAAAGGTATAACAAATTTAGTCCCTTTTGAAATTACAGTTAAAGGAAATACAGCCACAACAAAATTTAATGTTGACAGAACCAAATACGATATTAAATATGGTTCTAAATCGTTTTTCGAAAGTATTGGCGACAAAGCAATTTCTGATGAATTTGAATTAGAAGTAGCATTAAATTTCTAATTTGATTATAAAAATAGAATGACCCAAACCCTGACAAGAAATTGTTGGGGTTTATTTTTTAACAAAAATATAAAAATTAGTTTTTTTTGGTAATTCTGTTTGAAAAATCAAATATCCTTTATATATTTGCCTTAATGAAAATAATTACAAATAATACTTGGTGGTGGAACAATTTACGTCAATCGTCGTGAACAAAGCTACTGTAGTATACAACTATAAATCTAAAAGGCTTGTCATCACGACAAGCCTTTTTTTTATGTAAAGACGCAATTTATTGTGTCTCAATTAAGTAAAGACGCAATTTATTGCGTCTCAATCAAATAAAATAAAATGAAAACCTATAAACTACTAACCAGTTACAAGCAAATTCTTGCCGATACAATTACTCCCGTGAGTGTGTATCTCAAAATTAGAGATAAATTTCCCAATAGTTTGCTATTAGAAAGTAGTGATTATCATGGCAATGACAACAGTTTCTCCTACATCTGTTGCAATCCAATTGCTGCTATAAAAATAGAAAACGAAACTATTTTCAAAACCTATCCTGATGGAAATACAGAGACAATTACAATCGATGCAAGCACTAATATTCCACAAGTAATTCAAGAATTTTCAGGGCAATTCAAATCAGAGAAAAACAATTTCAAATTTATAAATAACGGTCTTTTTGGCTATATTTCATACGATGCTGTTCGCTATTTCGAAAAAGTATCTATTGCCAAAAAAGAAAACAGCAACACCATTCCAGATGTGTATTATGCGGTTTATCAAAATATAATTGCCATTAATCATTTCAAAAACGAAGCTTATATTTTCTGTCACAGTCTCGATGGAAAAAATAACATTTCAGAAATCGAACAATTATTACAATCTAGAAACATTGCATCTTATAAATTTTCGAAAGAAGGCGATGGATTTTCAAATCTTACAGACGACGAATTCAAACAAAATGTGGCTTTAGCCAAAAAACATTGTCATCGTGGTGATGTATTCCAATTGGTTTTATCTCGACGATTTACACAAGGTTTCAAAGGCGATGAGTTCAATGTTTATAGAGCTTTGCGAAGCATTAATCCTTCGCCTTATTTATTCTTTTTTGACTATGGTGATTTCAAAATATTTGGCTCTTCACCCGAAGCACAAATTATCGTAAAAGATCGCAAAGCCGAAATTCATCCCATAGCTGGAACATTCAAACGAACTGGCGATGACGAAAAAGATGCCATTTTAGCCAAACAATTATCCGAAGATAAAAAAGAAAACAGCGAACACGTCATGTTAGTTGATCTAGCTCGAAATGATTTAAGTCGGAATGGACACGATGTCAATGTCGAAAAATACAGAGAAGTACAGTTTTTCTCGCACTTAATTCATTTGGTTTCAAAAGTAACTGGACATTTGCACGAAAAAGCCACCACTATGCAAGTCGTAGCCGATACATTTCCTGCAGGAACATTAAGTGGCGCACCAAAACACAGAGCGATGCAACTCATAGAAGATTACGAAAAAACAAACCGGAATTTTTATGGTGGAGCGATCGGATTTATGGATTTTAACGGTAATTTTAATCACGCCATTATGATTCGGACTTTCTTAAGCAAAAACCACCAATTGCATTGTCAAGCTGGCGCAGGAATCGTTGCTGATTCTGATGAGGAAAGCGAAATGCAAGAAGTCTATAATAAATTAAGAGCATTGAATACCGCTTTAGATTTGGCAGAAACAATATAATGTAAGGACAAGTCGCGACTTGTATCTAAAATAAAAAACAAAATGAAAAAAATACTAGTCATAGACAATTACGATAGCTTCACGTACAACTTGGTGCATTATCTCGAAGATTTAGATTCCGAAGTTACCGTTTATCGCAACGATGAATTTGATATTGAAGAAATAGCCATTTTCGATAAAATCCTCCTTTCGCCAGGACCAGGAATTCCTGATGAAGCAGGATTATTAAAAGCAGTTATTGCAAAATATGCGCCAACAAAAAGTATTCTTGGTGTATGTCTTGGTCAACAAGCCATAGGCGAAGTTTTTGGAGGAACACTTTCTAACCTTGACAAAGTCTATCACGGAGTTGCTACAATGATTAAAACAGTAGTTGATGATGAGCATTTATTTCATGGTTTAGGAAAAGAGTTCGAAGTTGGTCGTTACCATTCTTGGGTTGTCGATGCTAATTTACCTGATGTTCTCGAAGCCACATCTTTTGACCAAAACGGACAAGTTATGTCCTTACGCCACAAAACGTATGATGTTCGTGGCGTACAATTTCATCCAGAAAGTGTGTTGACACCAAACGGAAAGAAGATCCTCGAAAATTGGGTAATTTCGTAGAGAAGTTGTATTGCAACGTTTCTACAATATTTCAAACAAAAAAATAAAAAATGAACATACAAATTTCCGAAACAAGAAATCTAAATATTGAAGATATTTTAGATTTATATAAAGCAAATGAATGGAGTTCGGCAAATAAACCTATTCAATTGTATAACGGTCTTTTGAATTCCGAAACGTTGATTACGGCGTGGGATAGCACCAAATTAGTTGGACTTGGGAATGCAATTTCTGACGGATATTTAACCGTTTATTATCCGCATTTATTAGTCCTTCCTGACTATCAAGGAAACGGTATTGGCAAAATGATTATGGACAAGATGCAAGAGAAATACAACCATTTTCATATGCAAATGCTAACAGCTGACGGAAAAGCAATCGATTTTTATAAAAAAAACGGCTTTGAACGCGCTGGGAATACTGAACCTATGTGGATTTATTCTGGAAATGAACATTGAAGAGACGTTACAATCTAACGTCTCTACGTAGCAAAAATAAAATAAAATGAAAAACATACTAAACAGACTCATCAATCACGAAATACTTTCTGCAGCAGAAGCAAAAAACGTTTTGGTAAACATCTCAAGCGGAAGTTATAATCCAAGCCAGATTGCTTCGTTTCTTACCGTTTACATGATGCGAAGCATAAGTATCGAAGAGCTTTCGGGTTTTCGAGAAGCACTTTTAGAATTGTGTATTCGAGTAGATTTATCAGCCTACAATACTATTGATTTATGCGGAACTGGTGGCGACGGAAAAGACACGTTCAATATTTCGACATTAGCTTCATTTGTAGCTGCTGGAGCAGGAATAAAAGTGGCTAAACACGGAAATTATGGCGTTTCATCTATTTCAGGTTCTAGCAATGTAATGGAAAAATTAGGTGTCAAATTCAGTAATAACAATGATTTCTTGGAAAAATGCATCGACAAAGCAGGAATTTGTGTTTTGCACGCACCATTATTTCATCCTGCCATGAAAAATGTGGGACCAATTCGAAAAGAATTAGCCGTAAAAACATTTTTTAATATGTTAGGACCAATGGTCAATCCTAGTTTTCCAAAAAACCAATTAGTAGGTGTTTTCAATCTTGAACTAGCTCGAATGTATGCTTATTTATATCAAAATACCGATATTAATTTCACCATTTTACATTCATTAGATGGTTATGACGAAATATCTTTGACTGGTGCGACCAAAACCATTTCAAATAAAATAGATGGTATGTTGAATCCAAGCGATTTTGGAGTGCGCCTTTTAGCGCAAAGCGAAATCGAAGGCGGAAAAACCATCGAAGAATCGGCAGAAATGTTTACCAATATCATCACTGGAAAAGGAACCGAAGCCCAAAATAATGTAGTCTGTGCCAATGCAGGAATGGCAATTGCAACCGTTACAAAATGCACTCCATTAGAAGGATTCGAATTGGCAAAAGAAAGTTTATTGGCAGGAAAAGGATTGGCAGCTTTGAATAAATTGAAAGAATTAAGTAGATAAAAATGAATATACTCGATAAAATTATTGTTGATAAAAAACGAGAAGTAATTCTCAAGAAATCCATCATTCCGGTTTCGCAATTGGAAGCAACGGCTTTGTTCGAAAGAGAGACGATTTCCTTAAGTAAAAATTTAAGAAATAGTTCATCTGGAATTATAGCCGAACACAAACGCCGTTCTCCTTCAAGAGCCGAAATTAATTACGGTTTCACTGTCGAAGAAGTCGTAAAAGGATATGAAAATGCTGGTGCTTGTGGAATTTCGGTTTTAACCGATGGAAAATATTTTGGTGGTTCACTCGACGATTTACTTTTGGCAAGAGCAACCGTAAACATTCCGTTATTGCGAAAAGAATTTATTGTTGATGAATACCAAATCCTAGAAGCCAAAGCATTTGGTGCCGACTTAATCTTGCTCATAGCTGCGGTTTTAACTCGAGAAAAAATCAAATCATTATCGGAATTTGCACGAAGTTTGAATCTTGAAGTTTTGTTAGAAGTCCATGATTTAGAAGAGTTGCAAAAATCAATCATGCCAACATTAGACATGATTGGAGTAAACAATAGAAACCTAAAAACATTCGAAGTAAGTTTAGATTTTAGCAAGCAATTGGCTGACCAAATCCCAAATGATTTTGTGAAAATTTCAGAAAGCGGGATTAGTTCTATCGAAGCAATCAAGGAACTAAAACCTTTTGGTTATAAAGGTTTTCTAATTGGAGAAAATTTTATGAAAACTAGTAACGCTGGCGAAGCAGCAAAAGAATTTATTTCAAAATTAATATAAACACACCCGAGCGAAGCGAACGGACGAAGTAAAGGACACAAAGGAAGCACAAAGAGCACTAAGTTTTGTGAACTTCTTGCCTTCTTAGTGAACTTCGTGGTTAAAAAAAAAATATTATGAAACTCAAAATCTGTGGCATGAAATACACTGACAATATTCTCGAAGTAGGTTCACTCCTACCCGATTATATGGGTTTTATATTTTGGGAGAAATCAGCTCGGTATTTTGATGGAATCATTCCATCATTGCCTAAATCAATCAAAAAAACAGGCGTGTTTGTAAATGAAAACAAAGAAGAAATTCTAAAAAAAATCACAAAGCACGATTTACAAGCCATTCAATTACATGGACAAGAATCGGTTGAATTTTGTAAGGATTTGAAAAGTAAAATTGAAAGCGATATCGAAATCATCAAAGTATTTTCGGTAAATGAAGCATTTGATTTTGAGGTGCTAAAACCATTTGAAACTGTAAGCGATTATTTCCTTTTTGACACCAAAGGAAAGTTGCCAGGTGGAAACGGAACGACATTCGATTGGAAAGTATTGGAAAATTATCCATCATCAAAACCATTTTTCTTAAGCGGTGGAATTGGAATTGAAGAAATGGAACAGGTTAAACAAGTATTAAAATCCAATTTACCCATTTATGCCATCGATATAAACAGTAAATTTGAAATAGAACCCGGATTAAAAAACGTACAATTATGTAGAGACGTTGCATTGCAACGTCTAAAATAAATATTCAAAATAGTAACGTTGCATTGCAACGTCTAAAATAAATATTCAAAATAGAAACGTTGCAATGCAACGTCTAAATAAATAAAAATAAAAATCATGTCATACAACGTCAACGAAAAAGGATATTACGGAGAATTTGGTGGTGCATACATCCCTGAAATGTTATATCCAAACGTAGAAGAATTGCGTCAGCAATATCTAAAAATTACAGCAGAACCCGAATTCCAAGCCGAGTTTAATGCACTCTTAAAAGATTATGTTGGTCGCCCAACGCCACTCTATTTTGCAGAACGATTATCGGCAGAATACAACACCAAAATCTACCTCAAAAGAGAAGATTTGTGTCATACTGGCGCACACAAAGTCAACAACACCATTGGGCAAATTTTGCTAGCCAAGCGATTGGGTAAAACCAGAATCATTGCCGAAACTGGAGCAGGACAACATGGCGTTGCAACAGCAACCGTTTGTGCCTTGATGGGATTGGAATGCATTGTATACATGGGAGAAATAGACATCAAACGTCAAGCGCCAAATGTAGCTCGAATGAAAATGCTTGGTGCCGAAGTTCGTCCCGCACTTTCGGGTTCAAAAACGCTGAAAGATGCCACAAACGAAGCCATTCGCGATTGGATTAACAATCCCGTTGACACCTATTATATCATTGGTTCCGTAGTTGGTCCACATCCTTATCCCGATATGGTAGCACGTTTTCAGAGTGTGATTTCAAAAGAAATTAAAGAACAATTGCTAGAAAAAGAAGGATGTGAAAACCCTGATTATGTAATTGCATGTGTTGGCGGCGGAAGCAATGCAGCTGGTACTTATTACCATTTTCTGGACGAAAAAGAAGTAAAAATAATTGCAGTAGAAGCTGCAGGTTTAGGAGTTCACTCAGGCGAAAGTGCAGCAACTTCGGCATTAGGGAAAATTGGTGTAATTCACGGTAGTAAAACCTTGTTAATGCAAACTCCTGACGGACAAATTACGGAACCGTATTCTATTTCGGCTGGGTTGGATTATCCCGGTGTTGGACCAATGCACGCACATTTATTTGCTTCGGGAAGAGCACAATTCATCTCCATTACTGACGATCAGGCGATGCAATGGGGACTGAAATTATCACAATTAGAAGGGTTGATTCCAGCCATCGAAAGTGCCCACGCCTTTGCAATTCTCGACGAAATGAAGTTCAAACCTACAGATATTGTAGTGATAAATTTATCCGGTCGTGGCGACAAGGATTTGAACACCTATATCGATTATTTTAAATTATAGTTGGGCGTTACCATGCTTCCGTAAACTCCAGCATGGTCGGGCTATACGCTACAATCTGTCATTGCGAGCTTGCCAAGCAAGCCCACAACAACAGGATTTTCGCTGCTATCCCTAACGCAAAATAATACCTACAAGGTTCAAAAAAACCTTGCAGGAAAACACAAAAAACCAATCCTCAAAAGATTGAAAACCATTTGAGGATTAAAAAAAATAAAACAAAATGAATAGAATAAACCAAAAATTGTTAGAAGACAAAAAAATACTTTCCATTTATTTTTCTGCTGGATATCCCAGTTTGAATGACACCGTTCAAATCATACAAGATTTAGAAAAAAATGGTGTCGATATGATCGAAATTGGTTTGCCGTTTAGCGATCCATTGGCTGATGGCCCAACAATTCAAGCGAGTTCAACTCAAGCATTGCATAACGGAATGACCACTCAAGTCTTGTTTGACCAACTCAAAGACATTCGTCAAAGCGTAACAATTCCGTTAGTAATTATGGGTTATTTTAATCCAATGTTGCAATATGGTGTTGAGAATTTCTGTAAAAAATGTGCCGAAATTGGTATCGATGGATTAATCATTCCTGATCTTCCCGTGGATGTGTATGCTGATGAATACAAAGCCACTTTCGAGAAATACGGATTAATCAATGTTTTATTAATTACACCACAAACCGCTAACGAACGCATACATTTTATTGATAGCGTTTCGAACGGTTTTATTTATATGGTTTCTTCGGCGAGCGTAACTGGTTCAAGTGCAGGTTTTGGAAGTACGCAAGAAGATTATTTCAAACGCATTGCAGACATGAATTTAAAAAATCCTCAAGTAATAGGTTTTGCAATCAACAATAAGGAAACCTTTAATCAAGCTACACAATTTGCCAAAGGAGCCATTATAGGAAGTGCTTTTATTCAAAACCTAACAGAAAAGGGTGTTGGAAGTATTGGAGAATTTGTAAAAGCAATTCGATAAAAATATCATTTTCTATATAAAATCAAACGGCGTTTAAAGTTCTTTTAAACGCCGTTTTTTTGATTTAAAAACTTGTGAATTTAAATATTTTATAAGATTATTTTTATATATTTTAAACAGATTGTTTTTCACATTTATCAGACCTACCTATCTTAAATTGAGTGGCTTTGTATGATGTTGTCTAAACAGTCAATAAGTTGGCGGTCATTTACAAATGAAATCGAATCGTACTAAAAAATATTTGATCATTATATGGGTAAATTAAATTTCAAATTATTTATTTTTCTTCTCTTTTGTATCTCTGGATTTTCTCAAAAGACTGAAAACTCGCTAAAGGAAAAGACGCTTACTGAAAAAGAAGTGGTTTGCGTTCTACCTATTGAAATAAAGCCTGAATTTATCGGTGGTATTGATAGTTTAAATGTATTTATAGAAAGAAATATAAATCATTCAAAATTAAAATTATCTGAAAATGGAATTGTTTATGTCGAATTCATCATTGATAATAAGGGAAATATTAAAGACGAAAAAATAAAACGTAGTTTATCCGATTTAGCAGACAAAGAAGCTTTAAGAATAATTAAAATAATGCCCAAATGGAATCCCGGTTATGAAAATGGAATAGCTGTTAAGTCTAAAGTATATTTGCCAATAAAATTCAATAAATAAACGCCCTATAACACACGCTACAAGCAATTTGGGTATTAGGCTTAATTTGAAATTAGTTTTGTATTTGGAAGATTTGGCAAATCCGAATAATGGGCTTAATTTAGTCCCAAACTGCGTGTAGCGCGGGAACGTTAGCATTAAGGCGGATTCAAGTATGGAGAATTCAAAAACCTAACGCAACAAATGATAAATTTTATCTTTGTTGAATTATGAAAAAAATACACAAAAGATTATCCTATAAAGAGAGGATTGTAATTGAAACTTTACTCCAGCAAGGTAAGAGCAAAAATCACAT
>NZ_JANNXH010000047.1:0-20040 GCF_031409475.1 Flavobacterium sp.
TACCCCAACGTAATTTATGTAGTAAAACCAAGCATTTTGCCTGTGTGTTATAATTTTTATTTACTTCTATTAAATTCATTACTTTTGTCTTTATTATTAATACTTCACAAGGTACAAAATTCCATTAAAGGGATAAGTGCCTAAAATTTTATCAAAAAATTTATCTTGACATAATACTAATTGGTAGACTATACGTACATCGAACTTTTTTTCCATTTTGTTCTCCCGGCAACCATTTTGGAGAAAGTTCCAGAACTCGAATTGCTTCTTTTCCAGTACCATGCCCAATATCCCTCAAGACTTTTATTCCAGTTATACTTCCATCCTTTTCAATTACAAAAGTCACATAAATTTTTCCTTCTAGCCCTTTTACATTTGGAGTTTTATAATTTTTTCCAATAAATTTATAGAACTCTTCATAACCTCCTGGATACTCAGGTTTCAGATCAATTCCGGCAGTATTATATACTGAATTCTCAGAAGGATTTGTTGTTTCTTGTGCTGAAACAATTTGGAAAAAGAAAAAAGGGATTGTTACAAATAAAATGTTTTTCATAGGATTATTTTTTATTAATGTTTAGGGTTTCTAGAATATTTTTCTGCTGATTTAATTGTTATTGGAAATTGATAAAGAACTCTAACGGGAAAATTATTTAATTGAGCCGGAATCCATTTTTTGGATAGTGCTAATACTCTAAAAACTTCAGCTCCTGAACCATAGCCAATATCTTGCAGGACTTTTATAGTACTAATACTTCCATCTATTTCTATTGTAAAAGTGGTAATTATTTTTCCATTTAGCCCTTCTTGTTCTGGGGTTTTAAAATTTTTTGCAATAAATTTATAAAATGCCTCTATCCCTCCGGGAAATTCTGGTTTTACATCGACATCTTTAATCTCATAAATTGTATCACGAGATTGAGACAATTGTTCTTGAGCATCAACAAATTGGAAAGTAAAAAAGGCAATTGCTAGAAATAAAAATTTCTTAATATTAAGGAATATTCAGGTATTTATGAGTTTGCAACGAAACACGCCATTTAGGGTTGTTCATCACATAATCTACTATTAATGGTGTCATTTCTTCTTTCTTGCTCCATTCTGGTTGAAGGAATAAAATGGCATTGTTATTTACTTTCTCGGCTTGTTCTTCGGCAAAAATAAAATCGTGTTTGTTATGAATAATCACTTTCAATTCATGCGCATTATCATAAACGGTTTGTGTGGGCAGTTTGTTTTTCTTTGGCGAAAGACAAATCCAATCCCAAATTCCTGAAAGCAAGTAAGCACCTGAAGTTTCGATATGAACTTTAAGGTTTTGTGCTTTTAGTTTTTGGGTAAGCAATGTCATGTCCCACATTAATGGTTCACCGCCTGTAACAACCACAGTGTCTGCGTATTTAATAGCATTGGTAACGATAAAATCTATACTTGTTGGTGGATGCAACTCAGCATTCCAACTTTCTTTGACATCGCACCAATGACAACCCACATCGCAACCACCAATTCGAATAAAATAAGCTGCAGTTCCGGTATGAAATCCTTCGCCTTGAATGGTGTAAAATTCTTCCATTAAGGGCAACATGGAACCTTTATTAACTTCTAATTGTATTTCTTTTGATAACATTTTTTTATTTTAAATGGCAAAGATAGTGAATTTAAAAGGTTACGTTTACTCAAAAAAAAACCGACAGCTCTTTTGAAGCTATCGGTTCTTTTAAAAATATTTTTTTTCTATTTTAAAAAATCTAATAAGTCTAATGCACGCTTGTCTAGTGGATCTAACTCTAATGATTTTGTAACATATTCTTTAGCTTTAACTTTGTCTAAAGTCAAATAAGCAGTTGCAATATTATTATAGGCTTCTATAAATTTTTTCTTCACAGCTGGCTTGGCTAGTTCTTCTGCCCCTTTTTCGGTTGTCTTAGCTATATAATCTTCATAGCTTTTTTTCATAACCTCAGTGTTTTCAAGCAATGCATTCACTCTAGCTTTATAAATATACGCTTCTTGATACGTTGGTGATGCAGTTATTACATTTCCAAAAGCCGCATCTGCTTTCTGCAAAGCAATAGGATCTGGGGTTGTGTCTCTTTTATTATTATCATAATACAATGACAAACCATAATAAATATTATCATCTAAATAATTTTTAGCATCTGCAACGGCTGCGCCAATTTCAAAAATTGATGCGGCTTCTTTATATAATTTTTGAGTAAACATTTTTTTTCCAATTTCATTCAAATCCTCTGCAGCTAATGGCTCCATTTCTATAGCTTTTTTAATATCGGCTAGACCGTTTGAATATAAAACAGGATCCATTGATAACCCATCAGCACTAAATCCTTTTTTGAATTTCGACATTCCAAGATATAAGTAATCTTTTGCTATGATTTTATTTGTAGGGTTCGATGTAAAACTTTCTAATGATTTTAAAGCTACGTCAATATTTCCATTCTCATAAGCCGAATACCCTAAATAACGGAATATTCTTGGATTAACTTTATCTAATTCTTTCATTTTATTTGCCTCAACTTCAAGAGCTGCATAATCTTTTACTAGAATTAAAAAGTCAGCATGACGCATTCTTGAATTTAAAGAATAATCCGTAAGGCTCAAATATTTTTCATAATGACCTATGGCTGTTTTCATATACTCCGGTGACTTGGATGGTTTATTTCTACCCCATTTGTAGTAGGTTTCAGCAAGTTCTCTATAAACTGGTCCGTAAGTAGGTTTTAAAGCAATTACTTCGTTATACGCTTTTAAAGCTTCTTCCCAAGATTTTGCACCTTTAAGCAAAACTCCTAATTGCATTTTTGCTCTTATCAAAGTATTATCCGCTAGAAATGAATTTCTGTAAGCAGAATAAGCTTCGTTTTGATTTTTATCACCATAATAGGCATCTCCAAGTGCTAATTGTACTTGTGCATCAAGAGGATTAATTGTTTTAGCACGATTCAAATTGTTTATAGCACTTTTATAATCTGGTTTAGAAATATTCATATAGGCACGACCAATATTAATAAATTCCTCAACACTTTTCTTTTTCATATCTTTTACTGCCAAACTAAAATTAGCTTGTGCTGCTGTTGGATTTCCATTCTCCAAATCCATTTGACCCAAACCTATATAATTTAAGTTTGTACCATCACTACCTGTTAATCCTTTTTGAAAATAGATTTTGGCAGAATCTGTTACATTCTGGGTAAGATAAATATTTCCTAATAGAAAAGATGCTCTACCGTTATTAGGTTTTAGTTGCAAAACTGATTTTAAAATCGTTTTAGCGCTTTCAAATTGTTCTCCATCAATTGCTTTAATTGCTTGATTTATATCTTGAGCACTTGTTATGGTAACCGAGGCCAATAAAGCAATACTAAAAATTTTAAATTTGTTCATTTTATTTATTTTTTTTCATTAATTATTTCTTTCCTAATGCTCAATCTTCTTCCGGGAATTCTTATGGGTAGCAAACCTGATTTCAAAATTATTCTTTGTCCTATATCGCCTGCAACAAAGGATGCAAATCCCATTCCTAATCCAGAATATCCTTGACAATTGATGATATACAAATCACGTGCCAAAGGATATTTGCCTTCGGCTATATTATTTTGGCTTGGCGTATAAAAGTTAGTACTCGTTGTTCCTTTAACACCTAATACATTTACTTTGTCGACATATTCTTGCATTTTGGGAGACGGTTGTGACAGCCAATTTACTCCAACTACACCTACCATACCATCATTTTGGGCTACAAATTTAATCACTTCTTCATTTGTTTTAAAAGAGTAAATTCCTTTTTGTGGAATAGCTTTTAATCCTGCCAAAGTATTCATATAACGCACTGTGCTTGAATTGGGATTATCAAAAACTAAACCTTTTATAGACAAGTTTGGCATTCCTTTCATGAAGTCTATTACATCTTTCAACGCAATTAATGTGTCATTATTATTTTTATTTGCTATAAACGCAATTGCATCATTAGCAAATGGGGTTATTCTAGGTTTTATTTTTTTTTGTTCAAATATTTTCAATTCTTGTGACGATAACTTTCGAGTCAAAATAGCAATTCCTGTTTTTTTATTAATTAAATCGTTTAATACTTCAACCTCTGATTTTGAGTCCAACTTTATTTTCGCATCATAATAACTTTCAAAAACGGCTACTTGATCCTCCATTACAGGCGTGAGGGTTTCGTCTACTAAAATAGTTACGGAACCTTTTAGTATTGTTTCTTCTTTTTGTGGATCTTTTTTATTACAAGTAACTACCGATAAAGCAATAAAAATTAATATTAAAAATTTACTTTTTTTAGACATGACTACTCTTTATTTGAATTGAAAAATCTTAAAAATCTTAAAAATGAATATACAATAAGTAGTATTCCAAAAGCAATTCTATAGCTAGGTTTCATTTGAATTGGAAGATTTTTCCAAAATATTATAATCAAACCTAAAACTAAATATATTAGAAAAAACAAAATTCCTATAACAAGAAGAAATCGCTCTTTAAGCGATTTCTTCAGAAAATTATTGTATGCATTAATCAGCACTATTCCGCAGATTTAATATTAATTGGTAAACTATAAGTACATCTTACTTTTTTACCATTTTGTTCTCCAGGACTCCATCTTGGACATTTGTTTAATACTCGTATCGCTTCTTTTCCTGTACCGTAACCAATGTCTCTCAAGACTTTAATGTCTGTTAGTGAACCATCTTTTTCAACAACAAACGATACGTATACTTTACCGTTAAGTCCTTCTTCGTCTGGGGTTTGATAATTTTTTCCTACATAGCTGTAGAATTTATCCATTCCACCTGGGAATTCTGGTTTAACTTCGATTCCAGCAGTATTGTAAACCGTATTGTCCTCTTCAACAACTGCTGCTACACCAGTTCCTACTGGTTCAACAGTTAATTCAGCATCTGGATCCCCTTTTATAGTTTCTGCACCAATTTTTTTGTCTTTTATTTCAACAACTTTTGGTGGCTCTTCTGTTACGTCTTCTGCCTTTGCAACAACCGGTTTCACAAATTTCACTTGATCCACTTTTGGTGGTGGTGGCGGTGGTGGCGGAAGATTTTCTTTTGGTTTTTCTTTTGGCGGCAACTTCACTGCAGTGATTTTAATATCAGTATTCGCATCATCCGATGATTCTGGAATTAAACTGATAATAAGTGGTGCAGCAACAGCAAGTGCAAAAAGAACGCTACCTATAATAAGTGCTTTATAAGTAGTCTTATTATTTGTAGTTCGTAATTCGTAAGCGCCATAACTTTTGTTACGCCCTTCGAATACGATATCAATCCATTGTTTTTTGAATAAATCTAATTTCATATTTCTTAATTATAAGGATATTGGATTTTAAGATTGCTCTTATTTTCCTGCTACCAATTTTGATTCTTCGGGAGTAAATTCAGGAACAATTGCATAAGTTTCAACTCCTGCAATCGCCATTTCGTCTAATATATCAACCAAGTTACGATAATTTGATTTTTTCGTTGGCTTAATAATTACTATAATTCCATTTTTGGGTTTCCCTTTAGCAGTAGAATATTCCAAAACCGATTTTTTTCTAGATAATATTTCTGCACGAATTCCTTCTTTTCCATAAGAAAACTCTTTTGGAGCTCCACCAGCAACAGGCGTTGCTAATAAACCCACATAACGAACAATCTTATTATTGCCACCTAGCATTATTGTCATGGTACGATTTTCATCTACCTTAACATCCTTTTTCTTATTAGGATCATCTTCTTTATCTGGCAACCCCAAGCTCATAGATTGAGGTTTTGACAGGGTTGTTGTAAGCATAAAGAACGTAATCAACAAGAAGGCCAAATCCACCATAGCAGTTAAATCTACTTTTGAGTTTTGTTTTTTACTTCTTACTTTTCCACCTTTTCCGCCTCCGCCGCCGTCGGTATTTAATTCAGCCATTGTAGTGTATGTTTTTTAATTATTTCTCTTTTGCTCTCAAGCCTGTTACCAAACTAAAGCTGTTGATTTTCTGGTCTTGCAAAATATCCATTATTTTTTTTATTGCCGGATATTCTTCTTTTGCGTCTCCTTTTATTGCTATTTGCAATTCTTTGTCATTGACTTCAATATTTGCAGTACGGGCAAACTGTACCCAATCTGCTAGTTGATTGTCAAGTGAATCTTTTGGGATTCCCGGTTGACCTGCTTTAGTTCTGTCAGCACTTTTCATATCAAGAATTTGCTTTAAACTTTGAACTGGCACACCAAAACTTTCCATTAATGCAAATTTTGTCATGTCATCATCAGAAAAAGTCATCTCGTATTTTTGAGCCATTAGTTCAAGCGTTCTTTTACGAATTTCTCTCCCTTTTAAATCGAAAAATACTTTTCCCTTACCTACAGTCAAAGTAGCCAAATCTGTATCGGGCAACTTTGTTTGTACAGTAGACGAAGGAGTATCAACTGGTAATACTTCTGGCACTTTTGCAGTAGCAGTCAAAATAAAGAAGGTAAGCAAAAGGAAAGCTACATCACACATCGCCGTCATATCGGTAGATGTTGACTTTTTTTTCATTTTTATTTTAGCCATTATTTTTTATATATTATTTGATAATTAATATCAAAAATTATTGTTTCAAGCTACCTCTAAATTTTCTGTAAGTATTTACAATAGTTGTACCTGCTTCATCAATAGAATAGGTCAAATCATCAATTTTTGAAGTAAAAAAGTTATAGGCTATAATCGCTAATACCGAAGTTAAAATTCCAGTTGCTGTATTGATAAGTGCTTCAGAAATACCTGTTGCAAGTGCAGCTTGATCTGGAGTTCCTGCAGATGCTAATGCACCAAACGCTTTAATCATACCCGATACTGTTCCTAATAATCCACCAAGAGTTCCAAGAGAAACTAATGATGATATAATAGTCATGTTTTTTTCAAGCATTGGCATTTCAAGTGAAGTAACTTCTTCTATTTCTTTATGGATTGTTTCCGAAGCTTCTTCGCTATTAAATCCTTCTTTTTTAACATCTTGATATTTAACTAGTGCTGATCTAATTGCATTTGCAACTGAACCTTGTTGTTTGTCACACAAACCTATTGCATCGTCAATTTTTCCTTCTTTGATATCACCTTGTACTTTTTTCATAAAAACATCAAGTTTACCTTTTCCAGCAGCTTTTGCAATTACAAAGTATCTTTCAATTGAGAAAACAATAACCATTAATAACATCCCTAGTAATATTGGTACAATAAATCCTCCTTTGTACACCATTCCTAATGTATTTAATGGATGACCTTTCTCAGGATCTCCGCCTTCAAAATTCGCTGGCGAACCCATTACGAAACTCCAAATAAACCAACCTACTACTACACATGCTACAATAATGATTGCTGAAACCATTCCACCACCATTTGAACTGTTTTCTTTTTTAACGTTTGCCATTTTTTTTAATTTTAATAGTTTTAAATAATTTATTTTTAGTTATAATAAACCTGTTGAATAGCAAATTTATATTTTTAGTTGTAATAAAAAAACTTTTTTTAATTTTATTGCTATTAATTTTAAGCAAAATAAAAATTAATGTTTTTTACATTTGCATAAATATCAAAAAATATAGATTTAAAAAATAAAACCTAATGATAAAACAACGTTTTATGATTTATAACAACAATACCTCAACAACAATAGCAATATTCATAAATATGCGTTTTATTATTATTTATAACAGAAAGGCCTTATTTTAAACTAAATCCAATAATTTTTAAATTTAAAAAATAATAATACCTTGCAAATGATTTTAATTCAAACTGGTTATGAGCAGAAAAGACGATTTTATACAACATATCACGGATGGGTATCATTCAAAAGGAGAAAGTATAATTCTAGGTGGAGCAATGCTAGATGGTGAAGCTGTTTCAAATGCTCACGTAAAAGTTCCTTTAAAAACCTTAAACCGACACGGGCTAATTGCTGGTGCAACTGGAACAGGTAAAACTAAAACTATACAGGTGCTTTCAGAACAATTATCCTCTTTTGGAATTCCTGTTTTAATGATGGATATTAAAGGAGATTTTAGCGGAATCGCTCAAGAAGGCGAAGAAAAATCTTTTATTACTGAACGTCATAGTAAAATAAATATCCCCTATCAAGTCAATAGTTTTCCGGTAGAATTAATGTCTTTGTCTGAACAAAATGGTGTTCGATTACGCTCTACGATATCAGAATTTGGTCCTGTATTATTTTCGAGAATTTTAGATTTAAATGATACCCAAGCTGGAGTAGTTTCGGTGATTTTTAAATATTGTGATGACAATAAAATGCCTCTTTTAGATTTAAAAGACATGAAAAAAGTCATCAATTATATTACCGAAGAAGGAAAAGAAGAAATTACTGCCAATTATGGAAAAATTTCTACATCGACTACCGGAATAATACTCAGGAAAATAATTGAATTAGAACAGCAAGGAGCAGAATTGTTTTTTGGCGAAATGTCATTTGATATTGATGATTTAATGCGCATTGACCAAAACGGAAAAGGCTACGTTAACATTATTCGCTTGACAGATATTCAAGACAAACCAAAACTTTTTTCGACGTTTATGTTGAGTTTGTTGGCTGAAATTTACCAACAAATGCCCGAGAAAGGCGATGCCGATCAACCTGAATTAGTTATTTTTATCGATGAAGCACATTTGATTTTTAAGGAAGCAAGTAAAGTATTACTAGAACAAATCGAAACGATCATTAAACTTATTCGATCCAAAGGTGTTGGCATTTACTTTGTTACCCAAAACCCAATGGATGTTCCTAGTGGTGTTTTGGCACAACTAGGTTTAAAAATTCAACATGCATTGCGAGCTTTTACTGCCAATGATAGACAGGCCATAAAACAAACAGCCGATAATTATCCAACCTCTGATTATTATAAAACCGATGAAATCCTGACCAGTTTAGGAATAGGTGAAGCACTCGTAACCGCTTTGAACGAAAAAGGAATTCCAACTCCTCTTGCAGCAACAATGATGCGTGCGCCAATGAGTAGAATGGATATTTTAACCGAAAGTGAAATTCACGAAATAAACTCTAAATCGAAATTGGTAAAAAAATACAGCGAACTAATTGATCGTGAAAGCGCGTACGAAATGCTAAACAAAAAAATCACTGTTGCGGAACAAGAAGTTGAAGCTGATGAAGAAAAAGCAGCTCAAAAAGAAGCGGATGCAGGTCCAAGCACAGCCAGTGTTGTGGGAAAATCTGTTTTGAAAGTTTTGACAAGTGCCACTTTTATTAGAGGTGCTTTTAGCGTTTTGACCAAAATGTTTAGAAAATAAATCAAAGGCAATAACAACATTAATGAGATTACCTCATTTCGACTTCGCTCTGTACAAGCTACTCGCAATAACTGTAAAATGAAAAAATATTTTATTCAAAACTCCCCTTTTGTAGTTCCTACAACCGATGGCAAACTTATAGAGGAACATCACGGCATTGCCACAACAAATAATTCTGAGCTTTCTATTGCTCACATGATTGCACCGCCACATTGGAAAGAACCTTTTCAAACTCCTGAATTTGAAGAATACACCTTTATCATTTCAGGCAAAAAACAATTTATCATCGAAGGAGAAACTGTAATTCTTGAAACTGGACAATCCATAAAAATTGAGAAGAACACACGAGTACAATACTCCAATCCGTTTGAGGAAGCGTGCGAATATATCGCCATTTGCAAACCCGCTTTTGATTTTACAAAAGTGCATCGGGAGGAATAATTTTTCAATTTCAAAATTCAATGGCAATACCAATGTCAATGTCGCTTGTATTCTAAATTGATTTTTGAAGTTGAAATTACTATTGAATTTTCAGTTTTTCTAAAATCAAATTTTCTACTTCAAGTGAATCCCATATATTTTCAATGTTATTCATTTTCAAAACTTCTAACATGATGTTTTCCTGATAATCACCAATGGCCAATGCCTCTGAATAAGGACGCGTTGAAAAAGTAACCCGACTGTATAACGGAATCCATTTTTCGGGATGTTTATCGGCAAAATGTTTTTCGATTTTCTTTTGTAATTGGAACTTTGGGTCTGCTGTTTTGGTACTCATTTCCATAAAATTACGATACGAAAGTTCTGCGATTGCATCGGCATCTGGTTTACGAGATTTTTGATATTCAGCGAAAATGGTTTTCCAATCGTTACCGTATTTTCCGATCATTTCATAAAGTATGGTAATATCCTCAAAACCAGCATTCATTCCTTGTCCGTAAAATGGAACTATAGCATGGCAAGCATCACCAATTAAAGCGATTTTATCCCTAAAAGTCCATGGAAAACATTTCATGGTTACCAATGTGCTCGTTGGGTTTTTAAAAAAATCATCGGCTAATTCAGGTATTACTTCAATTGAATCTGGGAAGTTTTTTTCAAAAAATGCGACTACCATTTCTTTTTCCTGTAATAGTGCAAATGAGTTTTCTCCTTCAAAAGGCATAAACAAAGTACAGGTAAAACTGCCATCGAGATTGGGTAATGCGATCAACATGTAATCGCCTCTAGGCCAAATATGAAAAGAATTTTTGTCTAATTTGTGCGTTCCATCCGCATTTGCAGGAATATGCAATTCCTTATAACCCATATTCAAAAATTCTTGCGAATAGTTAAACATGCTTTGACGTTGCATTCTATGTCGAATTCTAGAAAAAGCACCATCTGCACCAAAAACCATATCGTACTTTAATTCTTGCCATTCGCCTCTTTCGGTTTCGCCAATATGTAATGTAGCATCGGCTAGAGTGATATCCCAAATTTTATGATTGAAATAGAATTCTGCTCCAGCTGCTTCCGCCAAATCAATCATTTTTCGGTTCAAAATTCCTCTAGAAATCGAATAAATACATTCTCCTTCTTGTCCGTAATTTTGAAAGTTAAGTTTGTCAACTAAATGTATGGCACGTTTGTCCATGGGAATTGCAATTTCGCGAACAGCATCGCCAACACTAACCCCATCAAGTGCTTTCCAACCACGGTTAGACATGGCTAAATTTATAGATCGACCCGAGAAATTTATCTCACGAATATCTGGACTTCTATCATAAACATGAACAGTGTGTCCTTCTTTTTTTAGATAAATTGCTAAAAGAGAACCCACTAATCCTGAGCCAACAATGGCTATTTTTTGATGCGTTTGCATTGATTTATTTTTAATCACGAATGGCGCAAATTTACAGGAATTATTTTAATATTCATTTTCTATTTTGACTTTCTGAAGTAGGAAGAATCTCTATCATGATAATCGCTTTGTTGAGTTCCTTCCTTCGTCAGGAGGACAAGTTTGTGGGAAATCATCCTGTATCAGATTGACAGATTTGTGTTGAAATAATCATTGATAAAAAAACGAGTCATTCAAACAAATGATTCAAGAAATTCATTTCTGGATTTATAGTTTTTATTAATTCTATTTTTTTGACTCTTACCCAGCCTTTAATTTCTTTTTCTCTTGCAATTCCTTTTTGAATCCAAGTGAATTTTTCATAATACAGTAAATAATGAGCTTTGTATTTTGCTGTAAAGGAATTTGGATTTATGCCTTCAATATGTTGTTGTAATCTGATTTTTAAATTATTAGTAACTCCTGTATATAAAACTGTTTTAGCCTTATTAGTTAAAATATAAACATAATATGTGTGATAACCTTCTTGGTATTCAATCATAATATTGTGATTTAATCATTCTGCTTAGATATATAAATTTTACCAACTGTTTTGTCTTTCTGATGTAGGAAGAATCTCTAAACTGACAATCGCTTTTTTGAGTTCCTTCCTTCGTCAGGATGACAAGTTTGTAGAAAATTATTTTGGCTTGAAAATCAATTTTGTTGAAGTTTTACCTACTATTTTGTCTTTCTGACGCAGGAAGAATCTCTATCATGATAATCGCTTTTGTTGAGTTCCGTCCTTGGTCAGGAGGACCAGTTTGTGGTTATTATTTTGGTTTGAAAATTAATTTAGTTGAACTTTTAGTGGTTTTTATTTTTTTGACTTTCTAATACAGGGTGAATCTCAATCATGATAGTCTCTTTTTGAGTTCCTTTCTTCGTCAGGATGACTAGTTTGTAGAGAATCTTCCTGCGTCATGAGGACAAGTTTGTGGGAAATCATTTTGGTTTGAAAATTAATTTTATTGAACTTTTACCTACTATTTTGTCTTTCTGACGCAGGAAGAATCTCAATCATGATAGTCTCTTTTTGAGTTCCTTTCTTCGTCATGAGGACAAGTTTGTAGAGAATCTTCCTGCGTCATGAGGACAAGTTTGTGGGAAATCATTTTGGTTTGAAAATTAATTTAGTTGACGTTCGAATAATCTCCGCTTTATTCATTTTCATTTTCCTAAACTTTCCTGCTGCGAACATTTCTGCTTGATCGTTGTAATGTTTGCTGAATGGATTGCCCGATTGCCCAGTGGGTAAAATACTCATACTGTTTTCAATATCCGAAAAATCAATAACTCTTCGGGTTGAAGGTCCGGCATTTACATTATATATTCCAGTGTCTGTAAAATCAAACATTAAGTTGTTAATCACTTCCTCGGAACCAGGAACTTCAAAAGGGCCAACATTAAATATCCCTCTCAACGCAGCGACTTGTCCCAATGGATGTGGATGTTCGAGCGTATGCACTCGGTTCCAAGTCCACGAATTTACATCGTTTCCTAATTGTTTTTCGAGTGCAATAATTGCTTCATGAAAAGAGTTGTTGAGGATTTCTGCTCTAGTTTCTGTTTTGTTTTTAGTTGTACTATTGTCCCACCAAACTGATTTATCATTTATGGTTTGTGTAGCAATTAATTGTTTGACAATATGTGTTTTTAGAAACATTTGAAAATCAGCTTTGCCCAACTCGTCCTGAAAGGTGTTTTTTAAATAATTATAAATCCATTTGTTATAAATTGTTGGTGCACTATCTTTTAAATTATTGGAGCCATTCCAAGTTTTTAAAATTGCTACTGCTTGTTTCTCGCTACTCGAAAGTGATTTTAAATCTAAGGTCGAAACTAAGTTCTTAACCACTGTTGGAATAACTGACGAAGTATTATCGTTCATCATTTTACCAACTTCTTCTTTGGTCCAATTGTTTTTTGGTTCCAGTAAACTAACAATTCTTTTGGCACGATCTTCTGGCAAATAATAACCTGGATATAAATAACCCTCAACTGCTTCGGACTGATTATTGGCCGAATACACATAATTCCAACTTGGGTTTATTGCGTGAGGATTTTTGGAGAAATCCAAAAATTCCTTCTTGTCATCGATGCCGTTTGCGCCATTTAAAATAAAATTTGGATTAACAGCTTTGTCTAATTTATATAGTTTACCAGCGGTGTTCCAAGCAATATTTCCTTTGGCGTCGCCATACATAAAATTCAATCCGGGTGCTGCAATTAAGGCAACTCCTTTTCTGAAATCATTCAAATTTTTAGCATGTGAAACCGAATAAAGACCTTCTAAACTTTGATTGTTTTGTTGTGTAAAAACCCAATACATGGCAATTGGTTTTTTTTTGCTGAGTGCATCAATAAAACTATTCATCACTGGTCCATGTTGTGTTTCTTTTATTTCTAAAACCACATCTACACTATCTTTTACTTTAATAGTTTCTTTTCGGATTTTGTAATTTTGGTACCCATTTGCCGTTTTATATTGATTTTTGTTGTCGGGATTTTCTTCTTCCTGAAATAAATCGACATCATCATTTTCGAACATTGTTACACCATAAGCATAATCACGATTATGAGCCAAAGGCGCAAACGGCATTCCTGCCATATAATAGCCATAAATTTCTAAATCTGGGGTTACAATGTGTGCTTCATACCAAACACTGGGTTGAGAAAAACCAATATGTGGATCGTTTGCGAATAGTACTTTTCCGTTCTTGGTTTTTTGTGGAGCAATTACCCAACTGTTGCTGCCAATGAATGATGGCACTGGCGAATTATCCAATAAGCTTGCAATTGCTTTTGAAATTTGAGCATATTCGTGGGGTTTTCCATTGTGATTTTTGATTTGTGTGGTTCCTAATGAACCGTCTAAACCAAAATCTTTTAGATAATCATTCCCTAATTTATCCCGAATATCAGTCATTAATGGATCTGTTTTTTGGGCTTGTGCAAAACTAAAAGCCATATATCCAAATATATTATAAACGTCCTTTAGGGTAAATTTTTCCTTTTTTATTCCCACTATTTGAAACTCGATTGGCGTTTTTCCTTCTTCTATGTATTGATTTATTCCATCAAGATAGGCTAAAGCTAGTTTGTATGCTGGTGCGTTTTTATCAACTGTAGCAATAGTTTTTTCAGAATTTTCATCGATTCCTAAACCTGCAAAAAACAGATCATTTTTTAAAGCTTTCGAACCAAAAATCTCTGATAATCTTCCAGGTGCTATACGTCGTAGCAATTCCATTTGCCACAAACGATCTTGAGCGTGAACATATCCCAAAGCGACCATTGCCTCTTTTTGAGAATTTGCATAAATATGTGGAACACCAAAATCATCAAAATAAACGGTCGTTTCTTGCTTAATGTTTTGGAGCGTTTGTTCTCCTTCGTATTTTGGTTTTAAATAAAAACCATAACTCACTAAAGCAATCGCCAGGATCACTATTACAATTAAAAGTACTAGAAGAATTTTTTTTATTTTTTTCATTTCAATTAAGATTTTATTTCAGAATTCCAGCTTTCAATATTTGTCCAAAATGATACATATCTTCAAAGGAACAATACAATGGAACTGGTGCTAACCTGATTACATTGGGTTCACGCCAATCTGTAATTACTCCATTTTGCATTAAATAATCAAACAAGCTGCGTCCTTCACCATGCAAAAAAACCGATAATTGTGAGGCTTTTTCTGCTGGGTTTGTAGGTGTTATAATTTCGAAATTACCGTTAACTTCTTTATCAATTTCATGAAGAATAAATTCTAAATAGGAAGTAATTTTATCTCTTTTTAGAATTAATGCTTCCATTCCTATTTCGTCAAACAATTCCACCGAAGCTAAATAGGGTGCGAGTGAAAGTATGGGTAAATTACTAATTTGCCAACCATCGGCGTTTTTAATTGGGTCAAAAGTTTGCTCCATCTTAAAACGTCGTTCTTTATTTTGTCCCCACCAACCGGTGAATCTTGGCAACTCTGGATTGTTGTGATGTTTCTCGTGAATGAAACAACCCGATGCATTTCCAGGTCCAGAATTCATGTATTTGTAACTGCACCATGAAGCAAAATCAACGTTCCAATCATGGAGTTCTAGTTTGATGTTTCCAGCCGCGTGAGCTAAATCCCAACCCACAATTGCTCCTGCTTTATGACCTGCAACGGTTACGGTTTTCATATCAAAAACCTGACCGGTGTAATAATTTACTCCGCCAATTAAAACTAAAGCTAAGGCATCGCCAACTTCGGTGATTTTTGCTAAAACATCTTCGAGACGAATGTTATGTTCTCCATCGCGGCGTTTGATTTCGACAATGGCATCTTCGGGTTTGTACCCATGAAAATGGACTTGACTCTGAAACATGTATTGGTCAGACGGAAATGCTTTTTCCTCACAAATAATTTTATATCTAGTTGTTGTTGGTCTGTAAAAAGAAACCATTAATAAATGAAGATTGACTGTCAAAGTATTCATAACGGTAACTTCGCTTGGCAATGCACCAACTATTTTACTCAACGGATTGGCAAAACGTTCGTGGTAATCCCACCAAGGTTTTTGAGCATAAAAATGACCTTCGACAGCAAGGTTTGCCCAATCATTCATGACTTCGTCAACATAAGATTTTGTTCTTTTGGGCTGTAATCCTAATGAATTTCCTGTAAAATAAATCACTTTTTTACCGTTGACTGTTGGAAAAATAAACTCCTCTTGATAACTATTCAAAGTATCTTGAGCGTCGAGTTGTTGTGCAAATTCAAGTGTATTTTTGAAAATCATGTTTTATTAATTGATGCTGTAAAAATAGGGAAAAAGGAAGTAATGAATGGTTAACAAGAAAATAATTAGAAAAAAAAATTAAACCACATAAGGGATATAAGGTCAATTTAGTTGGTGCATTTGAGCTTTTCTTTTTTTAAACAAAAAATCTCGCCATTGCTGACGAGATTTTTTATTTTCAATATGTGAGATTACTTCGTACCTCGCAATGACTAAATTATCAACATAGCGTCGCCATAAGAATAGAATTTGTATTCTTCTTTGATGGCTTCTTCGTATGCTTTTTTCATTAAATCATGTCCGCAAAAAGCAGAAATCATCATTAATAAAGTAGATTTTGGGGTATGAAAATTAGTAATCATACAAGTTGCTAAACTAAAATCATGAGGTGGAAAAACAAATTTATTAGTCCAACCTTCAAAAGGATTAAGTGTTCTTTGTGATGAAACAGAACTTTCTATAGCACGCATTGATGTTGTTCCCACTGCACAAATACGTTTCTTTTTTATTTTTGCATCGTTTACAATATCACAAGCTTCTTGTGTGATAATTAATTCTTCGGAATCCATTTTGTGTTTTGATAAATCTTCAACTTCAACTGGATTAAAGGTTCCTAAACCAACGTGAAGCGTAACTTCGGCAAATTTTATTCCTTTGATTTCTAATTTTTTTAATAAATGCTTGGAGAAATGTAATCCTGCGGTTGGTGCAGCTACTGCTCCTTCATTTTTTGCATAAATGGTTTGGTAGCGATCAGCATCTTCTGGAGTTACATCGCGTGAAATATATTTTGGGATTGGTGTTTCGCCTAATTCTGTCAATTTATTTCTAAATTCTTCGTAAGAACCATCATATAAAAAACGTAATGTTCTCCCACGAGAAGTGGTGTTGTCAATTACCTCAGCAACTAATGAATCGTCATCGCCAAAATACAATTTGTTTCCAATACGAATTTTACGTGCTGGATCTACCAAAACATCCCAAAGGCGTTGCTCTGAATTTAATTCTCTTAATAAGAAAACTTCGATTCTTGCTCCTGTTTTTTCTTTGTTTCCGTACAAACGTGCTGGAAAAACTTTGGTGTTATTCAAGATTAAAACATCTCCGTCATCAAAATAATCGATTACGTCTTTGAACGTTTTGTGTTCGATTGTTCCTTTTTTTCGATCGATAACCATTAAACGAGATTCGTCACGGTTTTCGGCTGGATATTCTGCAAGAAGTTCTTTGGGTAAATTGAATTGAAAATGAGATAATTTCATTTGAGAAAGTTATGAGTTATGAGTTATGAGTTATAAGTTTTAACCTTATAATTCTAAATCGTGTGCAAATATACGATTGTGAGATAGGCGTTGTCAAGTGTTTTAGTGTTTATTTTTTGGAACACGGATAAAACGGATGTGCCAACACAGATTTACACAGATTTTTTTAAATTATATTTCCGAAAGTTGGAAACCAATACTTTTCAAATCTTCCCAAAATGTTGGGTAGGATTTTGAAACTACTTCGGCATTATCGATGATAATTGGCACTTTTAATCCTAAAGGTGCAAATGCCATCGCCATTCTGTGATCATTGTATGTTGAGATTGTTTCGTTCCTCGCAATGACATCATTTGACGAAGGTTCTAAAGTCAAACTATCATTGGTCACCGATATATTTGCGCCTAGTTTTGTCATTTCAATTCGAAGTGCTTCTAGTCTATCCGTTTCTTTAATTTTTAAAGTATGCAAACCCGTAAGATGACAACCAATTCCTAGTCCAAGACAAGTAACTACAATAGTTTGTGCAATATCAGGAGTGTTATTTAGTTCTAAATTTAAGTCCGTGTAAACGAAATCTTCTTGTTTTGTCAAAGTCAATTTATTTCTTTCGAAATGTGAAGTAACACCCATTTGTTTATATATTTCAACCAAAGCTGAATCTCCTTGCAAACTGGCTTGTTTGTAACTGGTTAAAGAAATTGTGGCTGTTTTTGCTAAAGCTGCCAAACTATAAAAGTAAGATGCTGAACTCCAATCAGATTCTACGTTCATGACTTTAGCTGCTACTTCTTTCTTAGGATGTACTCTAATTACGTTTCCAATAAAACTGGTTTGAATCTCTAAATCATTCAGCAAAGCCAAAGTCATTTTGATATACGGAACAGAAGTTATTTCGCCCACCAAAGTCAATTCGATTCCATTTTCTAATTTTGGTGCCACTAATAGCAATGCCGAAATATATTGACTGCTCACATTAGCAGGAATACTCACTTTATGAGCGGTGATTTTTTGTCCTTTGATTCGAATTGGCGGATAACCTGTTTCTTTTTCATAAGTGATTTGTGCTCCTAATTGTTCTAAAGCTTCAACCAAAACCTTAATGGGGCGTTCTGTCATTCGTTGAGAACCTGTTAGCACTACTTCGCGACCTTCACTTACCGCAAAATAAGCCGTTAGAAAACGCATTGCAGTTCCTGCATGGTGAATGTCTATAAGTTGGGTGTTGAGTTTTGAGTTTTGGGTGTTGGATAGAAGAGCTTTTTGCATTACTTCGCTGTCATCAGAATTAGAAGTATTGTCCAAAGTAATATTTGGAAACAAAGCTTGTAATAGTAATAGTCGGTTCGTTTCACTTTTGGACCCAGTAATTGCAATTTGAGCTTGTAAATCAGATTGTGAAGTTTGTAAAAGTAAATTCATTTTTGAATTATGAGTTATGAATTATGAGTTATGAATTATAACTTTCTATCCAAATAATTTAGGTGTGCAATTTACCAATACTCATTCACAATTCATAATTCATAACTCATAATTATTTGAGTTTATCGTTGTTTTTGTGTCGGTCTTTGTCTCGAACGGATTTTAAATCCATCTTTTTGTCAAAAGCGGCTTGTAAATCGATTCCGGTTTGGTTGGCGAGACACAAAACCACAAAAACCACATCTGCAAGTTCTTCGCCAAGGTCTTTGTTTTTATCACTTTCTTTTTCGGATTGTTCGCCATAACGACGGGCAATAATTCTTGCTACTTCGCCTACTTCTTCGGTGAGTTGCGCCATGTTTGTCAGTTCATTAAAGTAGCGAACGCCGTGTTCTTTGATCCAAGTATCTACGGCGAGTTGGGATGATTTTAGGTTCATTGTTTTGTCATTGCGAGGAACGAAGCAATCTCATCAACCATAACGTAAACATTTTGAGATTGCTTCGTGCCTCGCAATGACGTTGTGTTGATGATGCTTTGTTTTAAGTTAAATTGTCATTATATCTTTTATTTCTTCATATAAATCTTTCCAATCTGGATTGATACTGTTGATTAAATTTTGTTTTGTTGTTCTATTTCCTGCTTTGAGTTGTTTTTCTCTTCCTATTGCATCTCCAATCATTTGGAACTGTTCAAAGTAAACTAATTTATTCAAATTATAGCGTGCAGAAAACGAGTTTTGATACCGTTTTTCTTTATGTTCTATAATTCTATTGGGCAAGTTTGATGTTACGCCAATGTACAAAGTGGTGTTGTTCTTGTTGGTTATTATGTAAATAAATCCTGGTTTCATGTCATTGCGAGGAGTTGCGAGTAACGAAGCAAAGCAATCTCATCCTCAGATTATTTTATAAATAATTGCCAAATTAAAAATAAAACAAATACTAGGAACAAAACATCATAAATTGAAAATTCAATCTCAAATGTATAATCTATTTCTTTTTCCCAAAGGTTTTTAAACCAATTAATTATTGCTTTTATCATTTTCTAAATTTTTAAAAATTCAAGTTCACAAACCATAGTTTGCAATTTTTCGCTCAATGTTTTATAAGCTTCTTTAAACGATTAGAAACTTACTTGTATAAAATCACCGCTTTTATTTCATTGCAAGTTTACGAAGCAATCTGTAATCTTTGCAATCTGTCATACGAGGAGTTGCGAGTAACTAAGCAAACTAATCTCATTTTGTTTACGTTAAGTTGATGAGATTGCTTCGTGGCGCGCCAATACTTTACACACAGTAAATTCGAGGGCCGCCTCCATGAAAACATTTTTGTTAAATGCTTTTTTTTTGATGAGTGAAAACAT
>NZ_JANNXH010000048.1:0-30514 GCF_031409475.1 Flavobacterium sp.
GAAGGATTTCCATCACAATTATCAATTGCTGATGGTGTTGCAGCTGCTGGTACAGCATAACAACTTGCGGTTGCATCTGATGGAACTCCTGATAATACTGGTGCTGTTGTATCACTTACGGTGATTACTTGTGTTCCACTACTAGTGTTTGTTGTAACATCTGTAGCTGTCCAAATTCTTGTAATAGTATAATTATAATGTCCTAAACCTGATACGGTTTGAGTACTGGTTTCAACTAATGCAATCGAAGGATTTCCATCACAATTATCAATTGCTGATGGTGCTGCAGCTGCTGGTACAGCATCACAACTTGCGGTTGCATCTGCTGGAACTCCTGATAATACTGGTGCTTGATTGTCAGTTACAACAATCGTTTGGATAACTGGAGTAGCAGCATTTCCATTGCTATCGCTTACATTCCAAGTAATTGTTGTTGTTCCTACTGGATACACTGCACTTAATGGTTGTGAGTCACTGCGAACTCCTGTTGGTGCTCCAACTGAACAATTGTCTGTAGCCGAAGCGGATAATGTTACACTTGCTCCGCAAACATCTAAATCTGTATTTACGCTTTTGTCTCCGTTTGTTGCAATTACTGGAATTTGATTATCGGTTACAACTAGAGTTATAGCTGTTGGCGAAACTTGGCAACCATTTGCATCTGTTATAACCACATTATAAGTTCCAGCTACTAAACCAGATTGGTCTTGAGCAGTTGGATTTACTCCAGTTCCAGTCCAAGCATAAGTATAAGGATTTGCTGAACCATTAGTTAATGTTGCACTCAAATCATCTATTGCAAGACCATGATCGTTACCGCTATCATTTACATCAGTCCATCTCAACCATATTGTTTGACCCGCTGGAACAGAAACTGGAAAAGTTGCCATTTTTACACCTCTATTTGCTGGTGCGTTTCCGTCAAGTGCAATAGCAGCAGCAGAAGTATTAATTAAAGATGTAAAATCTAATACAGTATTTGGTGTCCATGTTCCAGAAAGTATTGAAACTGCATTAACTTGATAATCAAAAGCTAATTTTTGTGTATTAGTATTACTACCATTTCTCCATTGTTCTCCTGTATAGGATACACTAATTGAAGTTAGGGTTTGACTTGTTGTATTGGTTATTTTCCATGCACCAAGTATATTACTTGTTCCGCCAGAGGCTACAGAGCCCAATGCTCTTTCTGTTACGGAATTTGTTCCTGCTGCTCCAAAACTATATAATGCACCTGCTCCTGCAGAACCTGTTCCTGTTATATAATTTGCTGGTGTACTTCCATCTACGGATGCTAACCAATCCATTATTGTAATTCCATTATTCCAAGTTGTTGATCCACCAGATGCAGCAAGAATATCAAAATTTTCTGATTTACTTATTGAAGTAAAAGCTGTTCCTCCAGAAACTGTTAGATCTATCGACCCCGTATTTCCGCCAAAACAATCAACATTTGTTTGTGTTATTGTAGCTGCTATTAATGCAGGTTGAGTTATTGTTACTGAAACTGATGCAGTACAACCTTTAGCATCGGTAACGGTATAAGAATAGGATCCCGAAGAAAGTCCTGTTACAAGTCCTGTTCCTGAATATGGAGCAGTTCCACCAATTGCACTAATAGTAACTGTTCCTGTAGAACCTCCATTGCAAAGTACATTAGTGTGTGTTTCTGTGGCAACTAATACTGCTGGTTGTGTAATTAAAACAGTTTTTGTTATCGAACAACCGTTAACATCGGTTATTGTAAACGTTTGTGAACCAAAACTTAATCCAGTTTGTGCTGGAGTAATTACAAGTGTTCCTGTTCCTCCAGAAGTAGTAAAAACTACCGAACCATCAGAACCACCATTACAACTTACGTTTACCTGACTAGCTACTGTTGCCAATATTAATGTTGGTTCAGTAATTGTTACAGAAATCAATTTAGTACAACCGTTAGCATCAGTTACGGTATAAGATTGTGTTCCTGCTGATTGTTCAAAAGTTCCAGTTCCTGATAAAGTTCCAGTTCCTCCTGTTGCTCCAATGGTAACAGAAGATTTTCCGCCTTTACACAATATTGGAGTATGAGATTCGGTTACAACAATTAAAGCTGGTTGCCCCACAGTATAAGTAGCAGTACCACTGCCATTACTTGCATTAGCTGTTACAGTATAATCACCAGCAATTAATCCAGAAATATCCTCTGTAGTTGCACCATTTGACCAAGAATAAGTTACTCCTGTGGATGGAGCTGATAATATTGCAGTTAGGTCATCTATTGCAAGACCAGAATCGGCACCACTATCGTCAACATCTTGCCAACGAAGCCAGATTGAAGAACCCGATGGGATAGATACTGCAAAGGTAGCCGTTTTGAGCGTTCTATTTGAAGCTATATTACCATCTAATGTTGCCGCTGTTGCACTAATTACTGGACTTGTAAAATCCAACGTATTAATATCTGTATAAGTCCCTATGGCCTCATCAGTAGCATTAATGGCGTAGGTGAAATCGAGTTTACTTGAAGCGTTACTACCTCCATTTCTCCATTGTTCTCCAGTATAGGATATTGTAATTGAATTTACCGTTTGACCTGTAGTATTGTTGATTTTTACAGCGCCAAGTATTGAATTTACAGAACCAGATCCAATAGATCCCAATGCCCTTTCTGTAGATGATGTTGATCCAAAACTATAAAGTCCTCCCGAATTTGAGCCTCCATTAAAGGCAAAATATGCAGTTCTATTAGTAAACCAGTTTGCAATCGTACTATTGTCAGTCCAAGTAAATGATGGTGCTGTTGTACCCGATGTTGTTGTTGCTAACGAATTAAAATCTTGAGTATAAGTTTGCGTAATAGATGCAGCTGTTGGCGCACAAGAAACACTTAAATTAATTGCTCCATTGTTTCCTCCATTACAACTTGTATTGGTTACCACAGCTGTCGTAGCTATAGGCATAACGGTAAAAGTAGCTTTATAATTATTTCCTAAATTTGATAAAAATTTATCTCCACCCGCAGTAGCTGCTCTTGCAAATATTTCGATTGTATAATTTCCAGGAGTTAAATTAGTAAGATTAATGTTTTCTTGTACATCACGCCATCTTTGATCTACTCCGCTACATCCATTGCTATTACTCACACTTCCATCGCCAGCATTAAAATCTATGGTCTTTTCTATATAACCTCCAGATGGACTTCCAGTAGTGTAAACTCGATAATTAAGAAAAGTTCCTGTGATATTAGAGCCAAAGCATCTAAAAACGTTAAGTTCAGCTCCTTTAAGAATAAGGGTTCCTGAATCTTTACAAAATGATCCTAAGCTAGTACCGTCAAGTGAAGCATTAGATCCACAAGTGGTATTACTAAACATACAAAAACTAGAATCAGAACCGTTCCTATTAAAAACAGCAAATGAACTGTTAAAACCTGCATCTGCAACGGTAAACGAAGCTTTATAGTTTGCACTATTATTATCAAGTTTTCTATCTCCTAGAGATGAATTTAATAAAGAAAATATCTCAATTGTATAATTACCAGCTGGCAAACTACCTATAAGATCAACATTTTCTCCTAAATCTTTCCAACGCTGATCAGCTCCACCGCACCCGTTATTATTACTAAAACTTCCATCGCCAGAAACAAAATCAATACTTCGAGTTATAAAACCTCCAAATGGACTTCCTGCCGGATAAATACGATATTGCAAAAAAGTGCCTGAAATATCTGGTGTATTACCATTGCCGCTGCATTTATACACATTATGCTCAGCTCCTTTTAGAAGCAACGTATTTGAGCCCTTAACAAATGTTCCCAATGCTGCTCCGTCAAGTGAACCATTTAAGCCGCAAGTTGAGTTACTAAACATACAATAACTTGACAATGAACCATTGATGTCAAAAACTGCAAATGAGCTGTTAAAACCCGTAGATTGTGCTACAATACTATTTGTACTTGACAATAAAATAGCCATTGAAATAAACAGCCAATGCTTGTTTAAAGTTTTAAAAATTTCAGCAAAGACATTTTTCTTGTCTTTGTACTGGGGAAAGTAAGTTTTCATCATAATGTGTGGTTTAATTTATAAATAAAAAAACATCTCTTGGTTAAGTAAATAGAATTGGGGCTTCTGTAATTAATCAAATTCTATTTCTAAGGTCAGAAAAAAGGTTGTATCAGTCATTCTTTATTCAAGAAAACAAAACCTAATGGTCTAATTTTTAGTTATCGAACTTGCTAAACTAAATCAATATTGTTATAAAATTAGCTTTTTATTTAACTTTTCGATGAAAGTGCAAAAAGCGCCTATGAACGGAATGTTTTGTTATTTTAACGTAAATAAGTTAAGGCGTTTCTTATAAAAGTTGAAATAAGTATGCTTTTTAGTACTTTTTATTGTCAAAAAAAAACCGATTTGATCTTAGTTTTTAAGGAAGATAATTACGCAAACGTGATAGTGTTAAAAACTTTTTGCAATCATCACTACTTTAAGAATAATAGTGAAGGATATGATTGGTGCAATTTATTTTTTTGATAAAAATATAACTTGCTAATGAAACGGATTGTCTCGGCGTATAGGAGTAAAAAAATACCACAAATTCACAAATTGTAAATTAAATCTGCGAATCTGCTGCAATCCTTTTTATCTTTTTATTTATTGAATCCTGAGACGCCTGTTTTGAGCCAAGTCTCATATTCAGATACACTTACATAACTAATAGTTGGTTTTGCAACGTTGAGGCTGTTTCCCTCTAAATCTGTTAAAACATATAAAGGCTGTGTGTTAGTTTTATATTTAGTAATCATAAATTCTGTCCACTTGTCTCCTATTGTTTCTATTTCTGACCCAGTAGACTTAGAAATTCTTTGCTCGGTTCTTGGTAATTCACGTTTGTCATCAACGTATAATGAAATCACAACAACTTCATTTTTTAAAATCGATAAAATACGTTCATCTGACCAAACATTGTTTTCCATTTTTCTACAATTGACACATGCATAACCTGTAAAATCAAGCATTATGGGTTTGTTTACCGTTTTGGCGTAAGCCAAACCTTTGTCATAATCTTCGAAAACTACTATCTGATGTGGACCTAATTTAGCTCCTTCTGGCAAAACTACTGACGTTGTATTGTTTCCTGAACCTCCAAATCCTAGTGGACTTTCGCTATATTCTATAGGTGGCGGAAAAGCATTTATTAATTTTAACGGTGCACCCCAAAGTCCCGGAATTAGATAGATTGTAAAGGACAAAACCAGTAAACCAAAGGATAATCTTCCGACCGAAATGTGTGACGTTGGACTGTCGTGTGGCAAAGTAATTTTACCAAATAAATACAGGGCCAATGTTCCAAAAATTGCAATCCAAATGGCCAAGAATACTTCTCGTTCTAGTAAATGCAATTGTAAAACCAAATCTGCATTGGATAAAAATTTAAATGCTAATGCCAACTCTAGAAAACCCAAAACTACTTTAACCGTGTTGAGCCAACCACCGGATTTTGGCAACGATTGTAACCAACCAGGGAACATGGCAAATAACATAAAGGGTAAGGCTAATGCCAATGAAAATCCAAACATTCCGATGATGGGAGCAATCCCACCTTTAGAAGCTGCTTCGACTAAAAGTGTTCCAACAATAGGTCCAGTGCATGAAAACGATACAATTGCCAATGCCAATGCCATGAATAAGATACCTACAATTCCACCTTTATCCGCCTGATTGTCTACTTTATTTGCCCAAGAATTAGGCAACATTATTTCGAAAGCTCCTAAAAACGAAGCTGCAAAAACAACTAATAACACAAAGAAAATAATGTTAAACCAAACATTTGTTGACAAAGCATTCAATGCACCAGCACCAAAAATCCAACTAACTAACCAGCCCAATACAACATATATGATTATAATTGATACTCCATAGATAATTGCATTTCGTATTCCAGCAGCTTTGGTTTTACTTTGTTTTGTAAAAAAACTCACCGTCATAGGAATCATTGGGAACACACAAGGCGTAAGTAATGCCGCAAATCCTGAGAGAAATGCAATTATAAAAATCGACCATAAACCACGTTGCGAATCAGGTTTATTTCCTGAAGCTATGATTTGTTCTGGGGTTGCCTCGATTACACTACTCGATCCTAAACTTGGTTCTAACGAAGCTGTTTTTGTAGTATCTGTTTCATTTATTACAGGTTGTGAATTTGTTTCTAAACTTGGTGTTGAAGTTTCAGGGATAGTAAAACTGAAATTTTTCTCTTGGTTGATGCAGGATTGTTTACAAACTTGGTAATTTAAATCGACTTCTATTTTGGTGGTTTTTGGATTTGTAATAGAAACCTCTTGTTGAATTTGTGCTTTCTTAACAAAAAAGGTTTCATCAACTCCAAAAATTTCATTAAAAACAGTCGATGTTTTACTTTCTTTGGCTTTGCCAATCAAATTATAATTCCCTTTTTGGTTTTTGAAAATCAATTCTAGTGGCAATGGTCCGCCATCTGGAGTGAATTGCGAATACATGTGCCATTCGTTTTCTATGATACCGTTAAATGTTAGAATATAGTTGGTCTCTGATTTTTTTTCAATTTTAGTAGTCCATTTTACAGGATCTAAAATTTGAGCATCTCCTTTGGCGAAAGCCAAAAAAATAAGCGATATAAATAGTACTTTTTTCATTATTGTAATTCTATTTTAAGTATGTTTTTTGTTGTATTGTCTATTTTAAAACGTTCGTCTTGACGAATCCCTATAATCCAAACTATTTGATTATCAGAACATAAAATCCAAGTATTTTCTTTTTCAATCAATGATAATTTCTCATCTTTAAAAAGTTTACTTACCTTTTTTGTTTTTCCTTTCATTCCAAAAGGTTGAAAAATATTGCCTTCATTCCAACGACGGATAACCAATGGGAATTGAAGTTTATCTTCATCAACAAATATACTTGCATTGGAGACCAAACTTATGTCAGCTTCTTTACAAAAGGAAATTTTTAAGGGAACTTTAACTTCGTTTTGGGATTTTTCAACAAAATATTCCTGGTTTTCAACTAATGTGCTTACTGGAGTTAGGATAAGAAAATCTCTGTTTTTCAACAATCTAAATTGAGTTGAAAGCACTTGTTTTCCGGATTGACTTTCGACCAAATCATAAACTGATGCCCAATCAGAAAAATCAAATTCTTTGAGCCATTGATATAAATAGGCTTTATAATTAGTCATTTGAGTTAGTTTTTTTAAATTAAAAAAAACCGTCCCATCTTCTTGCTCTCTTACAACTTCTTGATATATAATATATTCCCCATCATTAACAATTGATGCTGCATCTTTGAGATGATTTTGTGTTTTTTGAAAAGAAAAAAGAAAATCGGGATTCAGTTCATTTAAAATTGGAACTAATTTATGTCTTATTTTATTTCGCAAATATTTATCCGAAGCATTACTACTGTCTTCTCGCCATTCAACAAAATTTTTCTTGGCATAATTCTCAATTTCGTTACGTGAAAAAACTAGAAGAGGTCGAATTACATTTTCATTTTGAGACGGAATTCCCGTCAAACCCTCTAGTCCAGTTCCTCGAACGAAATTGATTAGAAAAGTTTCTAGGTTGTCATCAGCGTGATGTGCTGTAAGAATATAATCGAAATTCTCAGTTTCTAGCAATTCGTAAAACCAGTTGTATCGTAGCTCACGAGCAGCAACTTGTGTAGAGAGTTTATAATCTTTGGCAAAAGCCTCCGTATCAAATTGAGTTACAAACAACCTAATATTGTTGGAGGCAGCATAATCTTGAACAAATTTTTCATCCTGAAAACTTTCTATTCCACGAAGTTGAAAATTACAATGAGCCATGGCGATTGCGTAATTTGATTTCTGAAATAAATCTACCATTACCATACTGTCTAAACCACCACTTGTTGCCAAAAGCAGTTTTTTTCCGTTTAGAAAAGGGAAGTTTTGATTGATGTGGTTTAGGAATTTTTGTTGCATATTCAAATTTAGTTATTTTAAATCATACCACGAAATAACATTGGCAATGGTTCTTTTTTGATTTTCTAAGCCTGCATAAACTAAGGTTTTAGATTTTACATTTTCTTTGGCTAATGTCTCAAAATACTCAATGCCTTTGAATAAATTATGCATAATGGTCTTGGTCGATTTGATTTCAATAATATTATACCTAAAATCATCTTGACGAATTAAATCGACTTCGTGGCCCGATGCATCACGCCAAAACCAAAATTCATCAAAATTATTTTGATGATAATTCTGTTTTACATATTCCGAAATTATCATATTTTCGAATAAGTTGCCTTTGAAAGCATTTTCACTAATTTGATTTTCATCCTTGATTTTCAATAAATGACAAAGCAATCCCGTATCATAAAAATACAATTTAGGTGTTTTGATAATCCGTTTATTGAAATTATTGTGCAATGGCTGCAACAAAAATACAATATAACTGCTTTCTAAAGCTGACAACCAAGACTTTGCTGTAGGCTGTGAAATTCCACAATCTATTGCTAGATTATTCAGGTTCAATAAATGTCCCGCACGACCAGCACACAAGCCCAAAAACATTCGGAACGAACGTATGTTTTGTATGTTGACTAAATCAGTAATATCGCGCTCAACATAGGTTTGAATATAACTGTTATAAAAGTTTTTTGAAGGAATGTCTCTATCGTAAATTGCTGGATAAAAACCTTTTAACATTGTTTTTATATAATTTTTATCTAATAAATTTTTGGATTTTAATTCGTTAAAATCCAATGGAAATAATTTCAAAATCGCAACACGACCCGCTAGGCTTTGCGTAATGCTTTTCATTAAATGAAAGTTTTGTGAACCAGAAAGAATGTATTGTCCCATTATTTTGTCGTTATCTACTTTTGTTTGTAAATACGAAAACAATTCAGGTACTCGTTGTGCTTCATCGAAAATACAAAATTTATCGTATTTTTCGAAGAAACCTTTTGGGTCATTTGTCAAAAAATTTCGAGCATCAACATCTTCTAAACTCAAGTATTGATACTCCGGAAAATTTTCTTTTAGCATGGTAGTTTTTCCAGACTGTCTTGGTCCAGAAATAGCAAGAATAGGATACATTTTTCTATTCTCGTTAATTGCATTTACTATTTCTCTATTTATATCCATAAGTACTTGATTATAAATACAAATGTAAAACATTATTTTGAATAAACAACACTCAAACTTTGAATTAACAGAGGTTTTATTTTGAATTAACAGACACTTTATTTAACTCAAAACTTCTAACATTGCTTTTGCTTTAATCAAACATTCTTCATACTCCTTTTCAGAAACTGATTGAGATGTTATGGCACTTCCTACAGAAAAAGAAATGTATTTATTTTCTTGATTGTAAAGTATGCTTCGGATGACAACATTAAAATCAAAATCGCCAGAAGGTGTGAAATAACCTACAGCTCCACTATATAATCCGCGCTTGGTCTCTTCTAGTTCTTCAATGATTTTCATTGCTGAAATCTTTGGAGTTCCCGTCATACTTCCCATTGGAAACGTAGATTTAACAACCTCGTTAACAGAATACTGACTGTCTATTTTTGAAGTGATTGTTGTAATCATTTGATGTACTTGTTCGAATGAATATACAACGCACAATTCTTCGACTTTTACAGAGCCTTTTTGTGCAGTACGAGACAAATCGTTTCGGACTAAATCTGTAATCATAATGTTTTCGGCACGTTCTTTTGGATCTAAAGCCAATTGAATCTTTGCTCTTTCGTCTTCGATTGGATCACGAAACCGTTTGGCTGTTCCTTTTATGGGTTGAGAAATAATTTTATCGGCTACTTTTTTTAAATAGCGTTCCGGTGATGCAGAAAAAAGAAATTGAGAATCATTTTTGAAAAAAACAGCTAAAGGCGATTTAGAAATTGTATTGAGTTTTTCGAATAGTTCTAATGGATTTATTGTAGCGTTTTCAGCAAAAAACTCCATACAAAAGTTAGCTTCATAAATAGCACCACGATTTATATAGTCTAACATCAAAGTAATTTTTTTGAGATAACTCTCTTTTGAAATGCGTTGCTTCACTTTGACTGGGCTCAATTTGACAAATGGCAAAGATTGTAATTCACTAATTACATTAAAATCTTCTTCAACTTCATCATCGCACATATTAAGGTATTGAATATCGAGTTCGTTTCCTTTTAATAAAAAAATTTTCTTAGGCTGAAAGAAAAATAAATCCGAAAAATTCAATCCATCGTGGTTATTGGAATGTAAGGCTTCGATATCATTCTTTAGATCATAGGATAAATACCCAAAAAGCCAGTCTCTTGTTACTTGTTGGTATTGTTTTAAATCTTCAAAAGCGTTGTGATAATCTGTTTTGATTGATGTAAAAGCATCGACAGCAAGGATACAATCAAAGCTAGAATACTCTTGTGGGTAATCATTGCTGTCCATAAAAACAACTTCTCTTGATTGTTGTGACCAAGTTAAAAGTTGATTTTTAAACAGTATTGGGTTAGAAATAAACTTATGAATTGAAGTTCTCAAATGAATTAATTATTTAAAAAAACCAAATTTACAACAATTTTAATTTAGTTTTTTTTACATTTATAGTAAATATAACCTCTAAAACTGTTAATTATGAAAATCGCAACCATTATTATCCGAACTTTAATTGGGTTTTTACTTCTTTTTGCATCCATTAGTTTCTTTTTAAAATTAGCTCCAGAACAAACATCAACTGGAGATTTTAAGGCGTTTAATGTAGGTTTAATGGCATCGACCTATTTAATGCCATTAGCAAAAAGTATTGAATTTCTTTGTGGACTTGCCTTTGTCACAAATCGATATGTAACACTAGCTAATATTTTAATCATGCCCATAACCATAAACATTTTGTTTATTAATTATTTTTTGGCACCTTCGGGAATGCCTATTGCTGTATTTATGTTTCTAGGAAACCTATTCTTAATTTACAGCTATTGGGCTAATTATAAAAGCTTGTTTATTGCCAAATAGTTCTAACTTTTAAAATCGAAAACCCGTCTAGTTCTCTAAAAACAAGACGGGTTTTATTATGACACCTACAAGGTATTGAAAACCTTGCAGGATAAATTAATTACACATGCAACGCTCTGTTATCGGTTGCTGCTAATGCTGCTTCTTTAATTGCTTCTGCAAATGTTGGATGTGCGTGGCTCATTCTCGAAATATCTTCGGCTGAAGCTCTGAATTCCATAGCGGTAACGGCTTCTGCAATTAAATCTGCACAACGTGCGCCAATCATGTGAACGCCAAGAACTTCATCAGTTTTCGCATCGGCAAGAATTTTTACAAATCCGTCTAAATCTCCGCTGGCTCTTGCTCTGCCCAATGCTTTGAAAGGGAAACTTCCTGATTTGAATTCAATACCAGATGCCTTAAGTTGCTCTTCGGTTTGACCAACAGCAGCAACTTCCGGCCAAGTGTAAACTACTCCTGGAATTAAATTATAATTGATATGTGGTTTTTGACCTGCCAAGATTTCGGCAACCATAGTTCCTTCTTCTTCGGCTTTGTGCGCTAACATTGCTCCACGAACTACATCACCAATGGCATAAATATTTTGAATATTGGTTTGTAAATGGTCGTTGACTTCTACCATTCCTCTATCGGTAAGTTTCACTCCTGCTTTTTCTGCGGAAAGTCCATCAGTATAAGGACGTCGACCAACAGAAACTAATGAATAATCGCCTTCTAAAGTAATGGTTTCTCCTTTTGCATTTTCGGCTTGAACGGTAACTGTATTTCCTTTTCTTTCAACCGATTTAACTTTATGAGAAACATAGAATTTCATACCTTGTTTTTTCAAGACTTTGGTCAATTCTTTAGACAATGAACCATCCATTCCAGGAATAATTCGGTCCATAAATTCAACTACCGAAACTTGAGCTCCAAGTCTTAAATAAACTTGTCCCAATTCAATCCCGATAACTCCACCACCAATAATTACTAGGTGTTTTGGAACTTCTGGCAATTTTAATGCTTCGGTCGAAGTGATGATTCTTTCTTTATCAATTTTTATAAACGGAAGATTCGATGGTTTAGAACCTGTTGCTATAATGATGTTTTTTCCTTCGATAGTTTCAGAAGTTCCGTCAGCTTTTGCAATGGCAACATGTGTTGCATCTACAAAAGAACCCAAACCATTAAAAACTGTGATTTTATTTTTGTCCATCAAATAATTGATTCCACCTACAGTTTGGTCAACAACTGCTTGTTTGCGGGCAATCATTTTCTCTAGATTTACTTTTACTTCACCTGAAACTTCGATTCCGTGATCTTCAAAATGTTTGATTTCAGCATAATGATGCGATGACGACAACAATGCTTTTGATGGAATACAACCTACATTGAGGCAGGTTCCACCTAGTGTTGTGTATTTTTCGATGATGGCTGTTTTGAAACCTAATTGTGCGCAACGAATTGCTGACACATATCCGCCTGGACCGGAACCTATAATGACTACGTCAAATGAACTCATAGTTTTTTATTTTTAAGTGAAGCAAATTTACGAATTTAATTACAATAGCAATGGCAAAAATCAATTGCAATTTCATTCAAATTAAGGTTTTTTTGTGGGATTTCTTGAAGTATGAAAAACGGAATGAATAATAACATCTTCATTGTAAATTTCAAAAATTATTACAAATGGAAATTTTTTAAGCGGTAATTCTCTGTAAAACGACTCTTTTTTAATCTCAAACAATTCAGGATTAGTTTTAAGAATCTTATAGTAACTTTATAAATAAATAAAAAATCGTTTTCCTAATCCTTTGCTTCTATTTTCATAATAGGCGATACTTTCATCGACTTCAAATTCAGCAAGTTTTAAAATTTTAATTTTAAAAACCATATTTCTGATTCAGTCGTTGTTCCATTTCATCCCAAGAAGTAGCAGATTCTATACCCGAAAGATATTTTTCTCGAGCTTCCGCCAATATATTATAATGAGAATCTGGAACAACAGAAATTATATTTTCAGAATTTATTGAGTCAAAAACGCCTTCAAGGATTTCAAGTTTAGAATCGTCTTGAATGAATTTATCAAAATCTTGAATAATTTTTTTTCTTAATTCTAAAGTTTCCATTTGAAGTATTTTTTATCAAATTTAAGTAATTTTAGCTACGAATTTCACTAAATATTTGTCTAAATAAAATTTATAATATTTTTTCGCCACAGATTTAAAAGATTCTTACAGATTTTTCTATTCATTGAATCTTTTAAAATCAGCGGAAAAAAAATTAAACCGAATAAACAGTTGTGTTTTTTACTTCGCCAATCATAAAGGTGCTGTGTGTACTGCCTATGTGGTTGAGTGTGGTTAGTTTTGTTACCAAGAATTCACGGTATTCGTCCATGTCTTTTACACAAATTTTAAGAATGTAATCGTAATCACCACTTACGTGAAAACATTCTAGTACTTCATCAAGTTTTACAACTTCTTTTTCGAATTGATTAATGAATTCTTTGGTGTGTTGCAACAGCTTTAAATGACAAAAAACTACAAATCCTTTATTGATTTTGTTTCTATTTAAAAGCGCCACGTATTTATCAATAATTCCTTCCCGTTCTAACTTTTTAATACGTTCGTAAACTGCTGTGACTGATAGATTAAGTTTTAAAGATAATTCCTTGATTGTTTTTTTGGTGTCGGTTTGAAGTAATTGTAGTAGTTTTTTGTCGGTTGTGTCCATATTAGAAAAAGTTCTGAGTTATGAGTTATTTGTTATGAGTCAAAAATCTAATAAATAGAAAAATTATGGTCAAATTTAGAAATATTTTCATTAATAATTAATATAATTAGTTTTATATTCTAAATTAATATTATTATGTTGTAAATCAATCTAATTATTTGTTTTTTTGATGAATGTTAATTAATAACATAAAGCCCTAGCCCAGATAGAAGTGAAAATCCTTTCTTGTCTTGAACTTGTTTCAAGATCTTGAAACAAGTTCAAGACAAGAAAGATTGCAACGGATAGCTGGAAATAGCTTTAAAAAAAAACAATTAATCAAAATTGAGCAAGAGATTAACTGCACTCAGTTCGCTGTGCTCGGGTGTCTTCGTGCCTCGCAATGACTAAATTATGAAAAACTTCAATCCTGCTGACAACATTCAAGACTTACAATATTTTGGCGAATTTGGCGGTGTAAATCCATCGATTTCTGACAGTTCTACTTATACATTTCTATCTGCAAAAACGATGTTTGACACTTTTGAAGGAAATATGGAAGGTTGCTACTTGTATTCTCGACATTCGTCTCCAAGTAATTTGTATCTCGACAAAGCGATGGCTGCGATGGAAGGAACGGAAACGGCAAATGTATCCGCATCTGGAATGGGAGCAATTACTCCTACTCTTTTGCAACTCTGCGAACAAGGTGATCATATTGTTTCGAGCAGAACTATTTATGGTGGAACGTATGCTTTTTTGAAGAATTTTACCCCAAGACTTGGAATCAAAACTACGTTTGTTGACATCACAAAGTTAGCGGTTGTTGAAGCTGCAATTACAGCAAACACAAAGGTTTTGTATTGTGAAACTGTGAGTAATCCACTTCTTGAAGTGGCAGATATTGCTGGTTTAGCCGTTATTGCAAGAAGACATAATTTGAAATTAGTTGTTGATAATACTTTTTCACCGCTGTCTGTTTCTCCAGTAAAATTAGGCGCTGATATTGTGATTCACAGCTTAACAAAATACATCAACGGAAGCAGCGATACAGTTGGCGGTGTTACTTGTGCTTCGCAAGAATTTATTGATAAGTTGAAAAATGTAAATTCGGGTGCGAGCATGCTTCTTGGACCTACAATGGATAGTTTGCGCTCGGCAAGTGTGATGAAAAACTTGCGCACGTTGCATATTAGAATAAAACAACATAGTTATAATGCGTTGTATCTAGCGAAGCGATTTGAAAAAGATGGTTTGAAAACGGTTTATCCTGGTTTAAAAAATCACCCGAGTCATAATTTGTATGCTGGGATGATAAATCCGGAATATGGTTTTGGAGGCATGATGACTGTAGATGTTGGAACTTTAGATAAAGCCAATGAATTGATGGAGTTGATGCAGGAACGAAATTTAGGTTATCTAGCGGTGAGTTTAGGATTTTACAAAACGTTATTTTCCGCTCCTGGAACTTCTACTTCGTCTGAAATTCCTCCAGAAGAGCAAGTAGAGATGGGATTGACCGATGGATTGATTCGGTTTTCTATAGGTTTAGACAATGATATTGAGCGGACTTACCAAATGATGAAAGCGTGTATGATTGAGGTTGATGTATTGTAATAAATGATTACAAAAATTTAAAATATCCGTTCCATAATTTTATGAAACGGATATTTTAATTAAATTCTTTTAGAATTAATTCATAACTCCAACTTTTGCAGCTATAGCTCTTGCTTCTGGAATTAATGCTTTTAGATTAGCAATCCTAGTAGCATCGGATGGATGCGTACTCAATATTTCTGGTGGTTTTTGCCCATCAGAACTGGCAGACATTCTTGACCAAAAAGTAACTGATTCATCTGGGTTGTAACCTGCAATTGTCATTAGAATAAGACCTATTTTGTCGGCTTCGGTTTCGTGGCTTCTACTAAAAGGCAACATTCCTCCTACTTGTGATCCAATTCCATAATATTGCTGCCACATTTTTTGTTTGTCCTCAGTTTGGTTTCCTGTTGCTACGCTAACTACAACTCCTCCAATTTGTTGCACTTGTGCTGCGCTCATTCGTTGTGCGCCATGATCGGCTAATGCATGTGAAACTTCGTGTCCCATTACGGTTGCTAATCCTGCATCGTTTTTTGTAATTGGCAAAATACCCGTGTAGATAACAATTTTCCCTCCAGGCATACACCAGGCATTAATTGCTTTGTCGTCGACAAGTTTATATTCCCAACGGTAGTCTTTTAGATGTTGTGACATACCAATAGAAGTTAAATATTTTTGAGCAGCATTTTTAATTTTCAATCCTACCTCTTCAACTCGTTTTGCATCTTGAGTTCCGGTAATTACTTTACTTTTTTTCAAAAAATCACCATACTGTTGAAAAGCTGATGGAAACAACTGTGAATTTGAAACAAAATTCAATGGTTTTTTGCCTGTTAAAGGATTTGTAGCACAAGAGAACATCAAAGCTATTGTACAAATTTCTAGTAACAATAAGTGTTTTTTCATGATTGTGTGTTTTAATATTACCCAAAAATACAACCTTTTTGTTTTTATCTGCTTATATAATTATATCTAAAAGTAGCAATATTATTGTTCCCTTATTCACCTATAATATGCAGTTCTGTAAACTCCTTATTGAGTATTAAAAAATTGGAAGATTCAAAAGACTTTTTATCAAATATAATTTTTTCGTTATCAATTTCGATTTCTTTGACTTTAAAAGCTAGTCCAATAAGGTTAATTTTGTATTTTGTATAATTGGTATCGTACTTTCCTTCTTTGTGTAATTGAATAATCAATTCATTATCTTTACCAATGGTTTTGAAAGACAGGAAACTATACCTTCCTTTTTTGTAGTCGTATCCATCTTGAGCATCCTCGTAAACAACTGATTTTTCAACACCAACTCTATAATAAATATCAAGAATCAATTCGTCAAAATCAAGTTCACCCACATACTGTTGAACTGGATATTTTGGGATTACTGCTCCGGCTTTTACAAATACCGGAATTTCATCAAATTTTGTACCTACCCAAACTTCTTTTCCACCATTGAACAATTCATTTGTCCAGTAATTATACCATTGCCCTTTAGGGATGTACATTCTTCTGCCTAAAGAATTTGGCTCTATAATTGGACATACTAATATTTGATTTCCAAACACAAATTCATCGTTACGATAATGGGTTTGAATATCATCTTGATCATAATAAACGAGTGGTTTTAACATTGGAATACCTTCTTCAATGTATTGATAAAACATAGTATATAAATAAGGTAATAATTGGTAACGAAGATTAACAAATTTTCTAGTTATATCAATTACTTCTTCGTCAAAAGCCCATGGCTCTTGATCTCCATGATCTCCTGAGGAATGTGTTCTACAAAACGGATGAAAAACACCCAGTTGGATCCAACGAGCATATAATTCCCCTGTAGGTTGTTCTGCAAATCCACCAATGTCTGAACCTGTGAAACCCATTCCAGATAAACACATGCGTTGCACCTGAATGTTAGCAATCCATAAATGTTCCCAAGTTGCAACATTATCGCCAGTCCAAGATGAAGTATAACGTTGCGCTCCAGCATAAGCTGATCTAGTAATTACAAATGGTCGTTTTGGATAAGAAAAACGTTTTACTCCATGATAGGTTGCTCGAGCCATTTGTGTACCATAAATATTATGGGCTTTTCTATGACTACAAGGATTTCCGTCATAATCATGACGCACATCCATTGGAAAAGTTTTATTAGGAACTTCCATTACGGCTGGTTCATTCATATCATTCCACACGCCTTTAACACCAATTTCTGAAATTAATTCTTTGAATAATCCAGCCCACCATTCTCTAACTGCTGGGTTTGTATAGTCAGGAAAATTACATTCTCCCGGCCAAACTTTTCCTTTCATATAAGGTCCATCGGCACGTTTACAAAAATAATCTTTTTGTAATGCTTCGTTATATATTGAATATTCTTTATCTATTTTTATTCCTGGGTCAATGATTACGACGGTTTTAAACCCATCTTCTGCTAGTTCTGCCACCATTCGTTTTGGGTCAGGAAAATACTCTTTGTTCCAAGTAAAACATCTAAAACCTTCCATATAATCAATATCGAGATAAAGAGCATCACATGGAATTTTCAATTCCCTAAATTTTGCTGCCACTTCTTTTAGGTTGCTTTCTGGATAATAACTCCACTTACATTGATGATATCCTAATGCCCAAAGCGGCGGTAGCTCTGGTTTACCGGTCAAATCTGTATAGGTTGTAACTACATCTTGCATTTGTGGGCCATAAATGAAATAATAATTCATTTCGCCTCCTTCGGCCCAAAAGCTAGTTACGTTTCTTCTTTCATGGCAAAAATCGAAATAAGTTCTAAAAGTATTATCAAAGAAAATTCCGTACGATTGCTTATTATGCAATCCGATATAAAAAGGAACGACTTTATATAAGGGTTCTTGATCTTTTTGAAAAGCGTATTGATCTGTAGCAAAGTTTTCTAAACGTTTTCCTTTCAAATTTAAATGCGTGGCTTTATCGCCAAGTCCATAAAAACATTCTCCGTCTCTAGAAGCTTTACTCATTTTTACGATATTACCGCCAAATTCATAACTTTCTTCCCAGTGAAATCCTAATTCGTCCTCGAGTATTAAATTTTCTTTTAAGTCAAAAATAGAAACCCTTAAATCTGCTTTTTGAATTCTACATTGTACTTTGCTTGTTTTTATTTGGTAATAAACTTTTTCTTCTGTTACTTCAAGAAAGTTATAACCATGAGAATGACTTTTATCTATTGCATACGAAAAATCGTTGCTGAAATATCCTTTTGTAGTAAATCTAAAACGAATCATACTGTCTCTTAACACTACTACTTTTAGAATTACATTGTTGTCCGTGTGAAAACTTACTGAATCTACTTCTTTTTCAAATGATACTATTTTGGTTGGGTATAAATCTCCTTTATATTCTAATTCTGTATTTGTAATCATATTTTTGGCAATTAATTTTAGTTAGTTTTGGTCTCCAAAAATACAAAAACGCCTCTTGAATAACTTATAAAAATTGATAAATCAACGAAAACGTTATAGTGATTTATGATATAAAAATAATCTTATAAATTGGCATCGTTTATCCTGAATTTAACAAAAAACCTACTGAGTTATTCTACTGATTTTTGTAGATCAATAATTAAAAACTATTTTAAAAGAGTAAGAAGTATTGTTTTTCTGATCTATTTTTAGAATATAAATTCCTCTAATAAAATTAAAACCAGAAAGATCAATTGTATTTGAACCTCTATTTAATTTCTGGTCTTTGAGTTCCAATAGTTTCTTGCCTGATAAATCAGTAACTACTAAATTTGTATTCGTTTCGATAGCGGAATTTAGCTTAATTAAGTTTGCATTTAGGACTGTGCTTTCTAGAAAAATTAAGTCTGCTTTTTTCTCGATTGGTTTTAATCCAAGTGAATTTTTGAAAATTAAATAGATCATACTTTCTGAAGGTATCGAATAATTTTGAGCATTATTCCAGTTTAAATCCGTTTCGCTAATCGCATTTTTGAGTTCTATTTTTTTATAAGTAATTCCGTTTGCTGGTCCGTTCGTAAAACTAACATTGACTGTTTTGTCTACTAAACTGCGATTGCAAATCATTACGGAATTGTACGATGCTCCTTTCACTGCTAGAATTTTTATGTCGGAGTCGGTCGATGTTGAATTTACAAAGCTTCCATAAAAATTATTCGATAAAATTTTAAGATTATAATACGCTGGACGTTTAGAGTTATTTGGTGCTAATTTACCATAAACACCATCTCTATCGTTAAAAAGCATGATGCTGGAAATTGCTTTTGATTTGATTGCAGATTCAAATAAAAGTGCATCCCATACTGCTCCAACATTTGATTTCATTTTACCATCAGTATCATTTGTAAATGTATAGGTCATGTTTGTTTCTGACAACCATATTGGGACAGAAAGCGAAACTCCTGCTGATGTTGCTATACTTCTCACATTATCAACTCCGCCATATCCTAGAAAAGTTGCATCGTTATATAATAAATTATTTGCTGGTGCAGTATTTTCGCCTCCGTACAAATGGTAATCAATAAAATCCAAATTGTTTTTAGTTAATCGATAAAAATCATATTGCGCACTGTTGTTCCACCAAGGTTGGCTTATGGCAAAAGCTCCTATTTGAATAGTAGGATCTATCCATTTCATTTTTGTATAACAAGCTAAATATATGGTGGCTAGATCTGAAATGTTTCCGTTGTAATTGGATTCTAATTCATTAAAAACAGACCAATACTTGACCTTTTTTGCTAAATCAATATTTACAATTTGAACCAAATTTGCGCACCAATCAGCATAAACTTGAGCATTAGAAACATTCATGTTTTTTACATCAATTCCGTCTTTTGAAAGCCACTGTGGGAAATTAAAAATAGAAATCATTTTGTTAGGAACATTTGATTGTGCTTCCAAACATCCATCAATAACACTGCTTCTCCAAGTTTGATTAGTGGTATCGTACCAACTTTTGCTATTTGAATTGAGGGTCATTTCATAAGCATGAAACCTGACTATACTCAAATTTAACTCAGCCATAGCGGTTTTATATTCAAAATCGTTATTGATTCCGTTTAGAGTTCCGTCCCAAATATTGATTCCAAAGATTTTATCAGGAACTTGTCCTTCAATCGTATTCCAGTTGATGTTTATATTTTGAGAGTAGTTTTTTGCAAAAAGCCCTAAAAAAAATAGGGCTATTACTTTAAAATATAGAGGTCTCATTTTCAATTTAAAACAATAAAAATTTTATTTATTTATTACTATTATTTTGTAGAAATTTTAAAAACGGTAACACTCAAAGGCGGAAGCAGTAATTCTATAGAATAATCTCTACCATCATAAGGTGAAGCTTCGATTGCTAATTTAGCCGCAGTTTCTATACCACTACCGCCGTAAATTGTTGCGTCACTATTGAATATTTGTGTCAATTTTCCTTTTTTAGGCATGCCAATTCTATAATTTTCACGAACCACTTGAGTAAAATTGCAAACTATTATTAGGTCGTCTTTCGGCTTATTTCCTTTTCGTATAAATGACATTACTGCATTTTGATGATCGGAGTAGTTTATCCATTCAAAACCCTCAGGGCTGAATTGTTTTTCGTGTAATGCTGGTTGCGATTTATATAAAGCATTTAAATCTGTAATTGTTTTTTTGACACCGTTATGAAAACCATATTGCAACAAATGCCAATCTAAACTTCCTTCGAAATTCCACTCGGCACTTTGCCCGAACTCACTTCCCATGAACAATAATTTTGCTCCAGGATGTGTAAACATATAGCCGTAAAGCAATCTTAAATTTGCAAATTTCTGCCACTCGTCACCGGGCATTCTTCCTGCAATAGATTTTTTGCCATAAACGACTTCGTCGTGAGAAAGTGGCAACATGAAATTTTCCGAAAAAGTATAGGTCATCGAAAAAGTCAAATCGTTTTGATGGTATTTTCGATAAACAGTATCTTTTTGAAAATACTCTAATGTGTCGTGCATCCAACCCATCATCCATTTCATTCCAAATCCTAATCCTCCAGCAAATGTTGGTCTGGATACCATTGGGAAAGACGTACTTTCTTCGGCAATGGTTTGTACACCTTCAAAATTAGAATAAACTGCTTCGTTGAATTCTTTTAAGAAACTTATTGTATCTAGATTCTCTCTTCCTCCATAAATATTGGGTTCCCATTCGCCATCTTTTCTGGAATAATCTAGATATAGCATCGAAGCTACAGCATCTACTCGAAGTCCATCTACATGATAATGTTGCAACCAGAAAATGGCGTTGCTAATCAAGAACGAACGCACTTCACTTCGACCATAATTAAAAACTAAACTTTTCCAATCCGGATGATACCCTTTTCTTCGGTCAGGATGTTCAAATAAATTTGAACCGTCAAAAAATCCTAAACCGTGTGCGTCATCAGGAAAATGTGATGGAACCCAATCAAGAATTACGCCAATTCCTGCTTGGTGTAATTTATCGACTAATACCATAAAATCCTGTGGTTTTCCAAATCGTGATGTTGGCGCAAAATAGCCTACAAGTTGATAACCCCATGATGGATCATAAGGATATTCCATTATAGGCATGAATTCTACGTGTGTAAAACCGGTTTCCTTAATGTAGCTTACTAAATCTTCGGCTAGTTCTAAATAAGTTAGAAATTTTCCTTCTGCGTTGCGTTTCCAAGAACCTAAATGGACTTCATAAACAGAATAAGGTTTGTCTAAACCGTTATAATCCTTTCGGGTTTCCATCCAGTTTTTGTCTTTCCATTTATAGTCTAAATCCCAAATTACAGAAGCTGTATGTGGCGGATGTTCACAGTACAATGCAAATGGATCGGCTTTTTCGGTAATGATTCCGCCGTTATTGGATTGTATTTTGTATTTATAAGTAGCTCCTTTTTCGATACCTGGAATAAATCCTTCCCAAATTCCGGAAGAATCCCACCGAACTTGTAGTTGATGATCTCCTTGAATCCAAAAATTAAAATCCCCAACAACAGAAACCGATCGAGCCGATGGTGCCCATACGGCAAAATAAACTCCTTTTACACCATTAACTTCAATTAAATGTGCTCCTAATTTTTCGTATAATCTAAAATGTTTTCCTGCTTTGAATAAATCAATGTCAAAATCAGTAAAAAGGGAATGCGGTTGTACTTGGCTCATTTTGTTTATTTTATATTTTTTTAACCAATTAAGGTTATTAATTAATTTTTAAATTCCATGATACTTGCAATTCCTGTCAAAGGAATTACAGACCATCTTGGACGAGAATTGAGTTCGTAACCCAGCTCGTAAACTGCTTTTTCTAATAAACAATATTTTAACAAAAAGTCAATTTCTTTACGGTAGCCAATATTTAAATTTCCAGCCTGAGCGACATCTGTATAGGTTTGAATAAAAACGCCAACGAAATATTTGAACAGAATTTCTCCAGCTTTAAAAAGTTCTTCTTGCTCAAAAGGATATTTATCTTTGTTATTAAAAATTGTTGCATAAATCGAATAATGAAACGATCTAAACATTCCTGCTACATCCTTTAATGGTGGTTGTTTTACTTTTCGATCTCGAATTGTGCTTTCGGGTTCACCTTCGAAATCTAGCAAATAAAAATCATCTCCATTGACTAAAACTTGCCCTAAATGATAGTCTCCGTGTATTCTAATTCTTTCGGATTTCATTTTTGTCCAATCAAAATCGAGGAATAATTTCCGAATCTCTTTTTTGTGATCTAAAAATTGATTGGCTAAATCTAAAGCCAATCCGTCTAATTTATGCAAATTATTTTCTAGAATATTCAATCTGTTTTGAAACTGATAGGTCAATCTGTTTTTGAGCCAAACAGTATAATCGCCATTATAAGTTGTAGGCGTAAATGATGTATCATGATTGCAACCACCTAGTGCGATGTGCATTTCGGCGGTTCGAATAGCTAATGTATTGATGCGCATAAAAATACTCAACCCAGCCCAATCGATAATTTCGTGTGGTACTTCGTTTATCTTTAATCTTTGGAACAATTCAATATTGGGAAGTCTTTCGATTTTGATTTTTTTAGTTTTCAAATTTTCGAAAATACTGTCCATTTCTTCTAGCATAAATTGCCATGCATCTCCTTGATTTGGGACTAACTCCTGCATCAATCCAAGTGTTATACTTCCTTCGATTAAAGTAACGCTGATACTTCCGGTGTAAGCAGGAGAATTTTTGAAATTCATTTCTTCGGTTAAAAACCTACTGATTTCATAATCTGGATTTGTACTGGTATAAATTCTTCTAAAGATTTTTAACACCAAAGTATTATTGTAAATAATAGAGGTATTGCTTTGTTCAACACCCATAAATTTGGATGATTTGTATTCTGTAACCTCTAGTTTTTGTCCTTTATGGAATTTTACTTTGACTTCATTTTTATCACCCGAAGAAACAATTTTGTCAAAAAGAAGCTTTCTAAAATCTTCTTGGTGCAATGCATCAACAAGAAAGCCGTCTTGTCCGTTCATCTTTACTGGCGCAATAATAGTATTTGTGTCCAACTCTTCTTCTGCCATAAATGATATTGGCATAAAATAATTTTGAAAAAAAGCTTCCTTAAAATTAACTTCTAATAATACTCCATAGTAAGTATTTTTTTTTGATGTCATTTTAAAATACTCTACAACTTCAATATACTTTAGCGTACTTGCTTTTCCGCCATACCAGCGTTTATTTACAATATAGTTTTCTAGAATATCCGATGAAAATACTTTTACAAAATCTTCATCGTCGAACGCATTTTTCCAATCTGTTTTAAAAACAAATGGATTTTGAAATTCTCCTTCATTGATTTTGATGTCTTTCATCATCTTTTAATTTTAAATAAATGAAAAGGCAATTCTGGTGAAAGCACGATGAAATTCCACTCTTTGTCCCATGAATAAGTGTTTCCTGTTATCAAATCAGTTACTTGAATGGGTTGATTGCCTAATTTTTCTATGGGCAATCTTACCATAGCTTGATTCGTATTAAATGCGTCTAAACTTACTACCATCAAAGTCTCGTTTTGCTTGTCGTCATCATATTTATAATAGGCTATAACTTGGTCATTATTAGTTTCACAAAAAACAATATTATTCGTTTGTTGTAATGAAGCTTGCTCGTTTCGAATAGCGTTTACTTTTGTAATTATTGTAGTCAGTTTATTTTGAATTTCCCAATCCCACTTGAAATATTCGTACTTTTCTGAATCTAAATATTCTTCTTTACCTGGAGCCATTGGTGTGGAAACCATGTATTCAAACACTGGTCCATAAATTCCAACACTTGAACTCAAGGTTGCAGCAAGAAAATATTTTTGCAAATGCACCGATTCATTCCCACTTTGCAATGAAAACGGATTAATATCTGGTGTATTTGGCCAAAAATTAGGGCGATAAAATTCTTTTTGTTCCGTTTGGGTCAACTCAGTTACATATTGGGTGAGTTCTTTTTTTGAATCTCTCCATGTGAAGTAAGTATAGGATTGACTAAATCCTTGTTTGGCCAATTCATTCATGATTTTTGGTCTTGTGAAAGCTTCTGCTAAAAACAATACATCAGGATGTTTTTTCTTAATTTCACTTATTAACCAACCCCAGAAGTAAAAAGGCTTAGTGTGAGGATTATCAACACGATACACTTTTATATCACACTCTTCAATCCAAAACAAAGCTACGTCTAAGAGTTCTGCCCAAAGGTTTTTCCAATCCCCACTTTCGAAATATATAGGTTGAATGTCTTGGTATTTTTTGGGAGGATTTTCGGCATATTGTACCGTTCCATCTGGACGCCATTTGAACCATTGAGGAAAATCGCTTACATAAGGATGATCTGGTGCAGCTTGTAATGCATAATCCATAGCCACTTCGATGCCTAAATTTTTTGCTTTTTTGACCAATGCTTTAAAATCGTCAATGGTTCCTAATTCTGGATGTGTTGCTTTGTGTCCTCCGTGGTGCGAACCTATTCCCCATGGAGATCCAACATCGCCAGGATTGGCATTAGTAGCATTGTTTTTTCCTTTACGATTTACTTCTCCAATAGGGTGAATTGGTGGAAAATATAAGGTGTCAAACCCCATTGCTGCAACTCTAGGCAATAATCGTTCACAATCTTTAAAAGTTCCGTGTTTACCTTTTTCTTGTGAGGCAGAACGTGGGAAAAATTCATACCAAGTGCTGAATAATGCTTTTTTTCTATCTACATATACTTGAAGCTCTATTGATTTGTTTTCTAAAACTCGAATTGGATATTTTTTGAAAATTTGTTTCAATTTATACGATGTGACTTCGGCAATAGCCTTGTCATAATCAGATTCAGCCGTGAAATAAGCTACTATTGTATTAAGGTATTCATTCTCCTTTTCGTTAGCAAATTCCTGAACAGCTTTTACGTATTCTGCTCCTTCTAAAAGCTCTGATTTTACGTATTGATTGTCTTGGATTTTTCGTTCAGTTCCGTGCTGCCAGTTAAGTGCATAGTCAATCCAGCCTTCAATAAAATAGGAATATAGCCCTTGTTTTTGTACTTTAAAATCTGCGTTCCATTCATCGTTTACTGAAGGGATCATTCTTATTTCTTGCCACTTTTTTTCGCTTTCATGCTTGAATTTTACACAACATTCTAACACGTCGTGCCCATCAGAAAAAACATCTGCAGTTACATTAACTTTTTGACCAACAATTCGTTTTATAGGATAGGCACCACTATCAAGTTGTGGCGCAACATTTTCGATAATTATTCGAGTTTGATTTTGCATTTTATTTTTTTAAAGTATTACTAAAAGCAATAAAAAAAATTATATAATAGTCGTTTTTATTTTATTGGATAGTATAATTATTTGGGATAGTTGCTCCTTTTTTAAGTACAACTATTCCGTCTTTAATTGCATACAATTCATTTGAAAAATCGGCTAAATGTGGGCCTCCTTTTATAATAACATCGTCTCCTATTCTGCAATTTTTATCAACGAGAGCATTACTTATGTGGCATCTTTCGCCAATTCCTATTTGCAATTTACTATTACTTTCGTCGTCTCTCATATCAGCAATACTCTGGTAGAAATCATTACCCATTACATAACAATTTTGGATAACTGTTTCTTCTCCTATACGAGATCGAATTCCTATGATAGAGTTGCTTATTTCTTTTGCATTCAAAATACAACCTTCGGAAATTAATGATTTTTCGATAATTGTTTTTTTAAATTTTGACGGAGGCAACAATCGTGGTCTAGTATATATTTTATTTTCGTTATCAAATAAATTAAATTCGGGTAAATCTTTTGTAAGTCCGATATTTGCTTCAAAAAACGAATCTATATTTCCAATATCTGTCCAGTATCCTTCATATTGGTAGCTTAATATTTTCTTTTTCCCTACGGCTTGTGGTATAATTTCTTTTCCAAAATCTTTTGTGTCTGGGTTTTTCATTAATTCAATTAATAATTTTCTATTGAAAATGTATATTCCCATTGATGCCAAGTAGTGTTTACCTTCGGATTTCATCTGATTACTCACATCTGATTTCCAATTTGACAATAATTCTTTAGCTGGTTTTTCTATAAATGATTCTATGCAACTTTCTGAATTTGTTTTTAATATTCCAAATTCTGGTGCGTCTTTATCATTTACAGGTAAAGTTGCAATAGAAATATCCGCTTGATTACTAATATGCGCTTCAAGCATGGCGTTGAAATCCATTTGATACAACTGATCACCTGAGAGAATTAAAGCATACTCGAAATCATGATTCAAAAAGTGAGGCATGCATTGTCGAACAGCGTCAGCAGTTCCTTGAAACCATGTTGGATTATCTGGGGTTTGCTCTGCAGCTAGAATATCTACAAAAGCCTGACTAAAAATACTAAAGTTATAAGTGTTTTTTATGTGTGCATTCAAAGAGGCCGAATTAAATTGTGTCAAAACAAACATCTTATAAATATCTGAATTCAAACAGTTTGAAATTGGTATATCGACTAACCTGTATTTTCCTCCAATTGGCACGGCAGGTTTAGACCTAGTTTCGGTTAAAGGAAACAATCTAGAACCTTGTCCTCCTCCTAGAATTATTGCTATAACACTTTTCTTTTTAGCTTTCATTTTGTTTTAGTATTAAATTATAAATGTCTTTAATGTGTTTGTAAAATTTTTCCAGGAATTAGTCAATAAATGTTCTTGGGTTTGAAATTTTAAATAAATATTTCAAAACTATGCTTTCAAATAAATGATAATTAACAACCTGAATTTTTATTAATAATGCTACTTTTATGTTTTCTAAATTTAGTAAAAAAAAAACAAAACAAAAGTTTGTTTGAAAAATTATGGAAATGACAAAAAAAACTACTAAACCAACTCAATCATTGAAAATTCCTAAAATTATTACAGCATCATGTAAATTTATCGCTTTTATTTCGCCAAAATTAGTAATATTATTTGCTGCTAAGTTATTTACAACTCCAATAAAACATAAAATTCCAAAAAGAGAATTGCATATGGATAGTAATAGCAATCAAATTTTAATCGAAATTCCTAAAATTAACAAAAAAATAGTTCTATACCATTATGGTAAAAGTGATAAAAAAATTTTATTGGTTCACGGTTGGTCGGGAAGAGGACCTCAATTATTTAAAATAGCTGATGCATTACTAAAAATTGGGTATTCTACAATAAGTTTTGATGCACCTGGACATGGAAAATCTCCCGGAAAATTAGCTATTATGACTGATTTTATCCAAACAATTTTAGAAATCGAGAGACAGTTTGGTCCTTTTGAAGCCGCAATTGGACATTCATTGGGAGGAATGACGCTGTTAAATTCTGTCAAAAAAGGATTAGCAATAAATCATTTAACAATCATTGGAAGTGGAGATATTGTTACCGATATTTTGGACGATTTTGTGGCAAAACTGGAATTGAAACCAATAATTAGTACCCAATTACGATTGTATTTTGAAAATAAATATGGAGTAGAAATGGATAGTTTTTCTGGTTACAAGTCTGCAATGTACATATCCATTCCTGTTTTAGTAGTCCATGATAAAATGGATAAAGAGATACCAGTAACTGCTGGTATAAACATTCATAGCCACTTAAAAAAAGGAGTGCTATTTTTAACAGATGGATTAGGTCATCGCAAAATTCTTGGAAATCATTTAGTCATTGAGAAAGTTATCAATTTTATTAAAACCGACCACTAATTACAAAAATGATTTTTTAAACTCAGGTTTAACCCTATGTTTAGATGCTTGCTCATAAGCAAATGCAATTCCAATTAGTTTTGGCTCGCTATAAGCGGTTCCAAAAAATGATAGACCAACAGGTAAATCATATACTTTTCCAGCTGGCACTGTAATATGTGGGTAACCACTAACAGCTGCTGGCATTGTTAACGAATATCCTCCCCAACGATCACCATAAATCATATCTATACTGCAGGATGGCCCCTTTGTTATCCCGCAAATCGCATCAAGTTTATTGTCATAAAATACTGAATCCAAAATCTTTTTACTGTCGTTGAAACTTTTATTTAAAGCATCTTTATATTTTTTATCTTCAAGTCCCAGTTTTAAATTTGAACTTTCTAAAGTTTCCTGCTTAAAATATGGCATTGATTGATCTTCATTGGCCAAATTAAAATCAATAACCTCCTTTAAGGATTTAACCTTTGCGTTTGAAGTTGATAAATAATGGTTCAACCCATCTTTAAATTCATATTGTAAAACTTCAAATTCAGCATCTCCTAATACATTTATTTTCTCGATATACTCAATTTCTATGATTATAGCTCCTTTTTCCTTTAGTAGATTAATTGATTTATTTAAAAGTTCATTAATAAATTGATTGTTTCCTTGTGGCATTTTTTCAATGCCAATTCGTTTTCCTTTTATTGCATCCAAATCCAAAAATTGTGTATAGTCTGTAAAATCTTTTCCTAAACTTTCATTTGTGATTGAATCTGAAACATCTACACCTGAAAGCACACCTAATAAAATTGCAGCATCTTTTACTGTTCTAGCCATTGGTCCAGCCGTATCTTGAGTTTTTGAAATTGGTATAATTCCTGAACGACTTATTAAACCCACAGTAGGTTTTATGCCTACTATTCCATTTACAGAAGCTGGGCAAACTATAGAGCCATCTGTTTCTGTACCAACAGCAACAACGCATAGATTTGCTGAAACTGCAACTCCCGAACCAGCACTTGACCCACAAGGATTATGATCTAAAATATAGGGATTCTTAGTTTGACCGCCTCGGCCGCTCCATCCAGAAGATGATTGTGAAGATCGAAAATTAGCCCATTCGCTTAAATTAGTTTTACCAATAATTATAGCACCTGCTTCTCGCAATTTTTTTACAACAAAAGCATCTTTAGTAGCCATGTTTCCAACCATTGCTAATGATCCTGCTGTAGTTTGCATTTTATCAGCTGAATCAATATTATCTTTTATTACGATCGGTATACCATGTATTGAACTTCTTATTTTTCCATCACTTCTTTCATTATCCAATTTATTTGCGATTGCAATTGCATCTGGGTTTATTTCTATAATTGAATTTAAGTTAGGACCATTTCTATCAATAGTTTCAATACGTTTCAAATATAATTCTACTAATTGTTTAGAAGTATATTGTCCTGAAATTAATTTTTTTTGCAAACTTACAATTGTTTCTTCATCAAGCTCAAATTCTCCCAGCAAGTCATTAATAGCTTCTTCATCACCAATATTATTTTTAGTATTATTACAACCTTCAACTAAAAAAGTTGTTATTCCAATAGTAGCAAAAGTTGAGGTAGTTAAAAAAGTTCTTCTTTCCATAAGATACTTATTTTTTAAAAATTTAAAAAATATATTTTGTATAAATATATAAACTTTATTTAAAGATTAAAACTAATTCTTAAAGATTCAATGAAATCAAGTTGTATCAATGTTGGAAGTAATACCTAAAAAACCCTCTTTAGGAATGAGCATTTTTTTTAGGTTCTGATACGAGTTCATATTAAAGAAAGGTACGAGCTGAGTCCCGACATTTCGGCACAAAGATGGCTTTCTTGTATAAAAAGAACCCCAACCTTATCGGGTTGGGGTTCATAAAGAAAGGCGACGACATACTCTCCCACATAACTGCAGTACCATCTGCGCAGGCGGGCTTAACTACTCTGTTCGGGATGGGAAGAGGTGAGCCCCGCCGCAATAACCACCTT
>NZ_JANNXH010000049.1:0-57342 GCF_031409475.1 Flavobacterium sp.
ATTACCCAAACCAGAATAGCCAAACTCAGTAGCCACACCCGGAACTTGAGTCGCGCTTGCTAACAAAATACCTTGAGATGCTCCTGTAGAAGTACTCGTAATATTAAGTGTTCCTTCGTTAACAATATTTCCTCCCGCAAGCATTACTACGTTCACCGTAGCATTGTTTACAGTAAGTGTTCCTGATGCAATAGTCAAAGTTGCTCCTGAAGCAGTTCCAAAAGCATTACTAACAGTTAGTTTTCCTATTTGACTTGACCCCGTAAAGGTTGGAGCGAAAAGCGTACTATTATTGTCTACAACAACAAAGTCTACTAATAATGTTTGACCGGGATAATCATCCCCAACACCTGGTGCGGATTGATTCCAGTTGGCTGCATCTGCCCAAGCGGTAGAAGTACTCCCGTTCCAAGTAAAGGTCTCTTGCGCTAAAGCCGAATTGGCAAAGAGCAACATGACTGTTAAAAAGTAAAAAAACTGCGATAGTTTTTTTCGATTGAGTAATTGGTTTTTCATTGGTTTTTTGGTTTTAGGTAATATTAATGTAAATTGGTTTTTAAGCTTTTGGTATTGAATAAATTGTTTAATCTGTTCTTTTATAATTTTTCAGCTTGGGGCAAAAAAATAATTATCGGGATACAAATAGTCAAAAAACTAATTTGGAAGTTCCAAAACTAGATGATTTGTATGAACTACTAGGTGTCATATAAATCATTTACTAGGTGTAAATAAATCAATATTTTTATTTATAAAATTTATTGAATGATTACTATTAAAATCAGGAAAATAGTAAGACAAACAACCCTTTTTTAGTTAAAATAGATTATAAATCAACAGTTTAAGTCCTATACATAGTATTTTGTTACAGCATGATTTTTCTATAAATTCTTACAAAAAAGAGTTTATATTAGGTCAATCACTGTACTTTGGTTCGGTTTTGTTGTGATAAAAAAAAGGGAGTGCAACTGGATTTTAAAAAATTTAATTAAAATATAAACCCGATTCAAAAAAGTAGTTATGGGTTTGATTTTAAAATTGGAATGCTAAAAATGATACGTAACTTTTGGAAATTGAAAACGGTAATAGTAATTGGATTAAATATTTTTTGTAAGGTTTCGAAACGATTGATTTTAAATTTTTAAAACCCTAAAATTGTTTTCCTAAACGATGTGTTACCTCTAGTACATTAGAGAAAGACGATTGACGATTGACGATTGTCTATGAAAGGTTGACACTGTTACTTGAAATAAATTGATTCACAGTCAGTCAGAATAAAAACAGTCAAAAATCTTTATAGATTCTCGACTGCGCTCGTAACAAATACAAATTGCTGTAAATTAATTATTGATATATCTAGCCTATTTTTGAAAATAGTAACACATGAGCTACAAAGCCCTGTCCAAATGCGTGTATCCACCATCTACATAAATTAATTGTCCTGTGGTGTGACTCGATATATCTGATAAAAGAAAAACCACCATATTGGCAATTTCTTCAACAGTAGTCATTCGGTTTTCGAAAGGAATTTTATCTGTAATTTCTTTTAATTTTTCGGCTGGATTATCAAATGATTGTATCCAATTTTCGTATAATGGCGTAAAACATTCGGCCACAATCACCGCATTTACTCGAATTCCATAGGGTAATAATTCAACAGCCCATTCGCGAGTTAAGGCATTACGACCTCCATTTGCGGCAGCATAAGCCGACGTATTTCCTTGTCCTGTATCGGCAGTTTTGGAACCAATGTTTACAATACTTCCTTTTGATTTTTTCAATTCTGGTAAGGCATGGTGCGCCATCAAATAATAATGCACTAAATTTTTGTGCAAAGATGCTATAAACGCATCATAATTACCGCTTTCTAAACCCACTCCATCATTTACACCTGCATTGTTTATTAATCCGTCTATTCGACCGCATTGTGCCATCACTTTTTGAATTGCATTTTCGCAATCAGTAGGATTGGTTAACTCCGCTTGAATATTTTTGGCTTTAAATCCTAAAGCTTCAATTTCCTTAACTGCTTTCAAATTATCATTTTCACTTCGGCCAATAATAACCGGAATACCGCCTTCTGAAGCAATTACTTTGCAAATTCCTAAACCAATTCCTTTGGCTCCACCGGTTACGACAATTACTTTGTCTTTTAAGTTTAAATTCATCTTTATTATTTTAATTGAATTACTATTTTTAAGGGTTGTTGGTCTCGAATGATATCCAAACTCATTTTACCTTTCCAAGTAATGCCTTGGTAAAGGCTAACCAATGTGAAGATATCATTTATAATCGTTTTATCGGAACCGATGATAACATCTTTGGGTAATAATCCTGATTTAAAAGGATGTGAATCTTTGGTTGAAACCACAACTACTCCATTCTCTGAAAACAATCCGAAGGCTGAACGATCGCCAAGACCATTCACATTCCTAATTTCAAGATCTAACCAATCTACGTGAACATCTTTATTCTCATTAAAATAATCAGAAAGTTGAAGTTTTGGAATAGTTACTTTTAGTGATTTTGCTTTTAAATCAGGATCTAAAACGCCAATGTTTCTTGCATCAATATTTTTAAAACCTACTGTAAAAGCCAAACTTTTCTTATCTAAAGTGTAATCGCCTGCATCAGCATTTAAAAAAAATGGGTTTCCAAATGCACCGTGCAAATCAGTTTTATTTAATTGCGATTTTTTTAACGAAGCAGCATCAGGAAAAAAGTTATAATCGACTTCTTTTCCCCACTTAGAAATCACGCCGGGATAATAATTTCGGGTAACAATATTTCTTCTAAAAATGTCATCACAATTCAAAAACCAAACGTGCGGATGAAAGGAATTGTTAATCATAATATTGTTTTCGACCTTTCTATAAAAGCCTTCCCGAAGTTTGATACCGCCATTCAAACAGATATTATTGTAGATATGATAATTAGACGAACCATCATCTAAATCAATATCCCAACCGTGATCGCAACGAAAACGATTGTTATGAATTGTGGACGTTTTTTGAGCATCTAACAAAATTATTTCGGGATGAGCAGTGGTTATGCTATCCATATATTTACGTTTGGCATTCCAAAATCGATCGCGTCCCCACGAATTAAAAGCACCGTGATCGCCCGTTTCTAAGACGGTATTGAAAACATCGTTAAACGAAATCTCGTGACCGCCCCAACAACCATCGCCAATATTTATTCCTGCTCTCGGCGTGTTGTAAATGGTGTTGTTTTTTACAATAATGCTTTCCGACATTGCAATTTGAACCCCAGTAGCTTGTTTTTCAATCGTACCAATATTGTGAATCAAGTTATTGTAAACCGTACAATTTTTTGGATATAAATTATTTTGTGGCCCAGGTGTTTTGTCAATTTTGGTATAATCCAAAAACTGCTCGTATTTGAAAGCAGGAGAACGCACAGCAGACACATCGCCCACAAAACAAACGCCGCTTCCGCCAATGTCTTGAATGTGATTTTGCGAAATGTTTGCCTTGCGATTAAATCCCGTAACCATAATCGCCGTTCCGCCCAATTTACTGAATTGGCAGTTTGAAATAGTAACATTGGCTGTTCCGTCAAGCGTGATAGTTCCTGCTCGATGCAAAGTCCAATCGCTTCGCAATAAGGGTTCGTGTTTTTCCATCAACACACGTTTAGTTCCAGTGAACTTGATGTTGCTAATCGTAACATTTTGCATCGGATTTTTTTCGTCTCCTTTCAACAAAAAAATGGTTTTGAGTCGAGCAAATTCAAAAATGGATTCGTTTAGATTTTCATTTTCTAAAGGAAAATAATAAACCGTTTGTTCGGCTTTATTATAAAACCATTCGCCTGCTGAATCCAATTCTTCGAAAATATTTTCTACAAAACGATGTTTCGGATGCAAAGGCGAAGGGCGATTATTCTGCCAACCGCCTTCTAATTTTAACTTTCCTTCGGTATCTTTTCCAGTAATTCTGTAATGAAAACCGCCCCATTCGCCCGAATGTAGCGCGTGCAAAAAGCCGCCAGTTGGATTTGCCCATTGATGAACTCGTTCCGCACTATTGGCATCGGCAGCAGTTCCGTTAAAAAAACGCGCTTTTGAGTCGTAGTTTGGATATCGAGCCATAATAGCTTTGTTTCCATTGATGAACATTGCATCGGTTACAAAATCGAGAGCGACTTTAGCTGAATATATATTTGAATTGAACTTCGACCATTTTAATTCTACTTTTTTTGCTCCACTAATCACCACATCTTCCTTTTCGAAAGCGGAAATGATAATGGTTTTTTTTCCAATTTCAAAAGCGTTTAATTCAATGGTAGCATCTGGAGAATAGATTCCTTTTCTTAAAATGATAGCTACTTTTTTCGCTCCAGTTTTCTTTGTTAAAGCGATTGCTTGAGCAAGGGTTTGTATTGGTTTATCAATACTTCCTGTGTTTTTATCATTTCCGTTTGGAGTCACAAAAATTTTCTTTTGGGCGCAAATAGTCATGATTGATAACAAGAAAAACGATACGAGAAGGCCAACTTTATTAGTCATAATAGTGTTATAAATTATAAAAATCAATAGCATTTTTGCTCCAAAATTTTTCTTGTTCTTCAAGTGAAAAAGCAGCGATATAGTTTGTTGCAATGGCAACAGTTTCTTGATAATTTGCCGCCAATAAACATACAGGCCAATCACTTCCATAAAGTATTTTGTCCATGCCAAAAGCCTCCGTCACGACATCTAGACAATATTCGAAATCACGCTCCGACCAATGATTCCAATCGGCTTGAGTGACTAAACCCGAAACTTTGCAATACACATTGGGACAAGATGCAATGGCACTAATTCCTTGTTTCCAAGTGGTAAAGTCAGCTTGTATAAAATCAGGTTTGGCTAAATGATCAATGATGAATTTTTGATTAGGAAATCGTTTTATAAACTCAAAAGCAACTGCTAAATGTTTGGGTAAAATTAGAATATCATAAGTAAAATTATACGGTTCTAACTGGGAAATGCCACGACAAAAATTTTCATTCAATAGGAAATTATCATCTGATTCTTCTTGAACAATATGACGAAAACCTTTTAGTTTTTTGAATTGAGAAAAATAGTCTAATCGTGATTTTAGATTTTCATTTTGCAAATCAACCCAACCCACAACTCCCAAAATAAAATCATTGCTTTGAGTTAGTTCCAATAAAAATTGGGTTTCTTCTTCACTTTGGTCGGCTTGGACTGCAATACAACTATCAACTCCATTTTCTGTTAACAATGGTTTTAAATCTTCTGGCAGAAAATCCCGCTGAATGGTTTTCATATCATCACTAATCCAAGCGTCTTTGACGGGTTGGTATTTCCAAAAATGTTGATGGCTGTCTATTTTTTTCATATTATACTTTTTTTGCCAGAGATTTTTCGCCACTAATTAAAGTTTTTTGCCACAGATTAACACAGATTAAACAGATTTTTGCAGATTATCTTTGTGAACTTTGTGCTGTCATCCTGAGCTTGTCGAAGGACTTCGTGTTCTTTGTGGTTAAATTTTTTACCAGAGATTAAAGCTCGAATATTTTTTCCATCAACATCCATTTTTCTCCGGGTTTTGCACAAGGCAATGCTTGTTGAAATTTCCACATTAAATCTTCCCATTCTTGCACTTTTGGATTATTGGCATCGGCTTCTGTTTTTTTCTCAAATGAGAAATTTTCATCGGCTTCGATAATCATAAACATACGATTGCCTAAATTATATATATCCAAAAACGTAATGCCCGATTCTTTAATGCTTTGAATGATTTCTGGCCAAACCGCTTGGTGATGGGCTTTGTATTCCGCCATTAATTGTGCATCGTCAATTAAATCCAATGCCAAACAATATTTTAGTGCTTTCATATTTCCAATTTACATTTTGAACATTTTTCCACCATATAAGGCATTTAAGGTCATTTAAGAAACAGTCTGAAATCGTTACTTCACAATTTTTTAATCTTTAAATAATTTAATCTTTAAATTTCTTTATAAGCTACCGCAAGTTGTTTACTACTTCCCAATCCGTCCATTCCTAATTCAATCACATCGCCTTCTTTTACATAAATTGGGTTTGGTTTGATTCCCAACCCGACTCCTGGAGGTGTTCCTGTGCTAATTACATCACCTGGAAGCAAGGTCATAAATTGACTTAAATAATGTACCAAAAATGGAATTTTAAAAATTAAATTCGAAGTGTTGCTGTTTTGAAATGTTTTTCCGTTTACAGTCAACCACATCGAAAGATTATTTACATCTTCAATTTCGTCTGTCGTTGCCATAAAAGGTCCGAGTGGTGCAAAAGTGTCGCACCCTTTTCCTTTTGCCCATTGTCCGCCACGTTCGAGTTGAAACGCTCTTTCGCTGTAATCGTTGTGCAAACAATATCCGGCAACATAATTCATCGCATCGGCTTCATCGACATAACTTGCTTTTTTACCTACAACAAACGCTAACTCTATTTCCCAATCGGTTTTCTGGCTGTTTTTTGGAATGACTACATCATCATTTGGTCCAACCAATGCCGAAGTCGATTTGAAAAAAATAATGGGTTCGTCAGGAATGGGCGCATTAGTTTCGCGACAATGATCTACATAATTCAACCCAATACAAATAATTTTTGAAGGTCTTGCTATCGGCGAACCCAAACGAAGTGATGCATTTACTTCGGGTAATACAGGATTGCTTTCGAGTGCTTTTTTTAGTTTTTCTAATCCATTTTCTTCAAAAAAAGATTCATTAAAATCGGTTACTAGAGACGAAACATCGTATCTTTTTTCTCCAATTAAAATTCCTGGTTTCTCTTGTCCAGCATTTCCAAAACGTATTAGTTTCATTTTTTTTAGTTTTTATTTTATTTATTGAATAAGTTATTAATTTGGGCGTTCCCCAAGGGTCGGGCTTTCGGCTATATCTTTTGTTCCACTTTCGTTTCACAAAAGGATGCCGCTTCAATCCCTAACGCGAAATCCCTTTATAAATGTATTATTTTAAAACAACAACACTTTTTTAATTACTATTTATCAAAATGTAAACCTACAAGGTCAAAAAAGACCTTGCAGGATTAATCTATTTCAATATCAATTCAATTACAGGAATTTCAGTATTTGGTTTGGTAACAGGCAACGATAATACTAAATCTGCTTCCACTTTTTCAGAATCGGGTTGGTGTTGTGATTTAGCAATAAACAGAATCTCTGAATTGTCGTGTAAAAATTGTGCATATTTTACTTTTCCCTTCATATTTGGTAAACTTATTTTACCAATTGGATAATTCATCAAGTGTAAATACAATCGTTTAGTTATAGGATTGTAGGTGAACAAAGTATTGGCTGGCGCTGCATATTCATCTGGTGCTTGTGTGCAACCATAAATAGAACCACTGTTGTATTTCATCCAATCGCCCATTGCTTTTAAGGCACTTTCGGTTCTGTAATCTAAATATCCTCGAGCAGTTGGTCCAACGTTTAACAATAAATTACCTCCTTTGCTCACATTTTCAATTAACATAGAAAGTAGCTGATTTGGGCTTTTCCAATTTTTCTCATCACGATAATAACCCCAAGATCCAGAAAACGTTTGACAGGATTCCCAAGGCGCACGTTTTCCATTTACTTCAGGCCATTTGGCTGGCACATATTGTTCGGGTGTGATAAAATCCCAGCCGCCTTCAATTTTGTTTAAATCCAAGCGATTGTTGACCATAATGTTGGGTTGCAATTTGCGAACGGTTTTCAACAAATCCTCTGAACCCCATTCCTTATTCCCTTTTTCTTTATACGAATAATCGAACCATATCAAGCTGATTTCGCCGTAATTGGTCAATAATTCTGTTACTTGATTTTTGATATAAGCTCTGTATTTACTCATATCTTTGGTTGCATTGATGCTGTCTTTCTTGACAATATTATTTTTTGGCAACATAGGATGAAATTCATCTACTGTAAAATCGGGATGGTGCCAATCGATTAATGAATAATAGAACCCAACTTTGATTCCTTCGGCCCGCATGGCATCGGCAACTTCTTTTAGTGCATCACGTTTGAATGGTGTGTTGGTAATTTTAAAGTCGGTGTATTTGCTGTCCCAATTACAAAAACCTTCGTGATGCTTTGCTGTAATTACAAAATATTTCATACCGGCTTCTTTTAGCATTTTCGCCCATTCTTTGGGTTGAAATAGATTTGGATTGTACAATTCAAAATACTTTTGATAATCTTCGTCGCTAATTTTTTCTTTGTTTTTTACCCATTCGTGTCTTGCTGGCATCGCATACAAACCCCAATGGCAAAACATTCCGAAGCGGGCTTCTGTCCACCATTTCATTCTTTCTGTTTTTTGCTCTGGAGTTTCTTTGGGCAGTTGTGCTTGCACGTTTCCTATCAAAAGGAAAACGGTTAGAATAGTTAAAAGTGTTTTTTTCATTTGTTTTATTTTAGTTGTAATTCGATTATTGTGTCTACTTCGTCAAGTGTAATTCCGTTTAAATCTATTGAAATAAATTGTTTACCTTGTGTAAATTTCAAAGATTTATTTGTGCCAAACAAGAAACATTTTTTGATTTTTGCTTTTGTATTGGGTATCAAAATAATTTTGTTGATAGGTATTGTTTGAATAATGTGAGCATACCATTTTTTTTCTTTGGTGGTAATTACTCCCCAATCTTGAGTCGGAATTACATTTCCTCTGGTTCCGTAAATGCTCTCGCCATTTTTTTTCATCCAATCGCCTAGTTCAGCAATCCTAGATTCAAATTCAGGTTGAATATTTCCGTCTGGCATTGGACCTACATTCAGCAGAAAATTAGCATTCATTCCTGCGGCCGTAACTACATAATGAATTAGTGCTTTTGTAGATTTGTAATTTTTATCTGCAATATCGAATCCCCAAGATTTATTGATGGTTTCACAAGTTTCTAAGGGTAACTCATTCGATACCGATAGTCCACCAAATCCCGAAGTATTTTTTCCAGGTAAATCTTTTTCAAAAGTCTGAAAATCCTCTCCAGGAAGTGTTGCTAAATGATGGTTATTTCCGATTAAACACTTGGGTTGCAAGCTGTGAATAAGTTTATAAATTTCGTCGCAATGCCAATCGACTTTAGCGGGTTGGGTTTTATCTTTTCCTAGCTGATCCCAATATCCATCGAACCAAATTCCATCAATTTCTCCATAATTTGTTAATAATTCTGTAAGCTGTGCTTTCATAAATCGGATGTAACTTTCCCAATCACTTTTTTGAGTTCTACCTGTTCCTCTTCCTGTATTTCCTGTTTCATATTGGTAATCGCTGCGGTACCAATCTAACAACGAATAATAGCAAAAAAACTTGATTCCTTGTTTGTGACACTCTTCTGCCAATTGTTTTACTATATCTTTTCCGTAAGGAGTTTTCATAATATTCCAATCAGATTCTTTGGTGTCCCAATAACTAAAACTATCGTGGTGTCGGGTTACAAAAGTGATGTATTTCATTCCTCCTGATTTGGCAGTAGCCACCCATTTTTTGGCATCGAAATTTTGAGGATTGTGAAAGTCTATTAATTTACTGTATTCTTTTACACCTATATTTCGGTTGTGCATAACCCATTCTCCATTTCCTAAAACACTTGATACACCCCAAGTGACAAACATTCCTAATTTCATATCTTGAAACAAAGCTCTTGCCTCCAAGTTTTCTTTTGTTGGCGTGTAGGTTTGTGCTTGAAAAGTAATTGTACTAATCAAAACGATAACTGAAAGAATTAATTTTTTTGTCATTTTTTTTATTTTAATATTACTCTAAAACATAAATTGTTGCCGTTCTTGCCCCGTGAGCTCCAATAACTAATGACTGTTCGATATCGGCAGTTTTTGATGGTCCAGCAATAAAAATCCCAAAACCTTCTTTTGAGATATCAATTTTTTTATAAGCGTGATGCATCGTGGGTACAATGTCTTTTTTATCTATTACCAGTATCAAATGTTGACAAATAAAAGGTAATAATCGATTAATCATTTGGCTTTCATAAATCCAGACAGATCCATTTTCTGCTACACCAAGACTTCCTTTGATGCATACTTTTTCTAAATTTTCTAACTCGAAAGAAGTTAACAAAACGATTTGCTTGTCTGTTTCATTAAGGGTATTGATTATGAGTTTTTCACTCGCTTTTTCGGCAATTAATAGATTGTTTACAACTGATATATCCTGAATCAATTCTACTTTTCCACCGATGTTTTCGAGTATGGTTTTGAATTGAATGTAATTATCTTCGTAACTAATGACTGCATCCAAATCAATTGTTGGCGGAGCAACCAACTCCGGTTGATTCGCTGCGATAGCATTTAGTATTTTATCTCTTGAACTCATTGTTAATCCTAATTTTTTTGTGAATTACCGTTTTTCTTATACCAATCACGGAAAGATTCCTTTGGCGGTTTTGGCATATCTCGTTGTTTGTACCAAATATTCAGTTTATTATTGGTCATAAAAGGTAAAACACGCATTACCCATCGTCCCATTTTTCCGGTAAAACGATACATCGCAGGATGGGAAAATAAGACTGCCATTCCGTTCATTCCAATTTTTTTGCTAGTGTCAACATATCCATTTTTTACAATTTCTTGTCTCCATTTCCACAATTGCTCGTGAATGTTAATTTTTACAGGGCAAACATTGGTACAACTACCGCAAAGTGTTGAGGCAAACGGCAAATCGGCATTGGCTTTCATATCTAAATTTGGATTCAAAATTGATCCAATAGGTCCAGCCGTTGAAGTGTGGTAACTATGCCCGCCGCTTCTTCGATAGACTGGGCAAGTATTGAAACAAGCCGCACAACGTATGCATTTAAGTGAATTTCTAAAATCTTCACGTCCTAATTGTGTACTACGACCATTATCTACAATTACGATATGCATTTCTTGACCCGCTCTTGGTTTTAGAAAATGACTAGAATAGGTCGTAATAGGCTGTCCGATTGCGCTTCGACCCAACAATCTGAGGAAAACCGCAAGGTGTTCCGCTTTTGGGATTATTTTTTCAAAACCCATACAAGCAATGTGTATTGGAGCAGTATGTGCGCCCATATCGGCATTTCCTTCATTGGTGCAAACCACAAATCCGCCAGTTTCGGCAATAGCAAAATTGACACCTGTAATCGACAGTTCGGATTCTACAAATTTATTTCGCAAGTGAATTCTGGCAGCTTCGGTTAAATATTGTGGGTCGTTGTTGCCTTTTTCGGTATTCAAAAACTCATGAAAAGTATTGCTTACATCTTCTTTTTTTAAATGAATGGCGGGTAAAACGATATGACTTGGAGCTTCTTTCCGGAATTGAACAATGCGTTCGCCAAGATCAGAATCAATTACTTCAACCCCTCTTTTTTCTAAATAATCATTCAAATGACATTCTTCGGTAAGCATACTTTTGCTCTTCACAATTTTTTGAATCTTGTGTTTTTGAATGATTTGATGAATGATTTGATTGTGTTCTTCGCCCGTTGCTGCCCAATGGATTTGAATTCCATTGGCTGTTGCTTTCTCTTCAAATTCTTTTAAATATTGGGATAAATTAGACAACGAATGATTTTTTATTTGCGAACCCCATTCGCGTAAGTCTTCCCATTCGGGTAACCCGTGAGCTGCTTTGTCTCTTTTTTCACGAACAAACCACAGGGTTTCATCGTGCCAATTGGTTCTTGGCTCGTCTGCAATAAATTTTTCGGCTAGATTAGCGTGTTTTACTGTCATATTTGATTGTTTGGGTTGTAATCTTTTAACCCTGTCAGGGTTCAAAACCCTGACAGGATAAGGTATCATTTACATATTACTATTCAATATCTCAGCAATATGAATGGTCTTTATTTTATTGCCCTGACGGTTTAGAATTCCTTCTAAATGCATCAAGCAACTGCTATCAACTCCTGTAATATAATCAACATCATTTGCTTCGTGTTGGTTAATTCTATCTTTTCCCATTTTGACGCTCACTGCTTCTTCAAAGACACAAAAAGTTCCACCAAAACCGCAACATTCGTCATTTCGTTTGGGTTTTAGTAATTGAATGCCTTCCACCCTATTTAATAATTGCTCCGGTTTGGAGAAATAAGGCAACACTCTTTCGGACATAGAAGAAAGATTCAACATTCTTTGTCCGTGGCAACTATTGTGCAATCCTACTTTAAATGGAAAACGCGCGTTTATATTTTTTACTTTCAAAATATCTACTAAAAACTCCGTCAATTCATAGACTGAATTTCTGATTTTCTCTGTTTCTAATGGATGTTTGTCATCGTGTAAATGTTCTTTTACGTGCAAAACACAACTTCCAGATGGTGCTACAATATAATCGAAACCTGCAAAGTTTTTTACAAAATTTGCATCACATCCTTTGCTCAAACTAGCAAAACCACTATTCGCCATAGGTTGTCCACAGCAGGTTTGCTCCAAAGGAAAACTCACTTCGCAACCCAATTTCTCCAATAATTGAAGACTGGCAATACCTACATTGGGGTAAAACTGATCGATGTAACAAGGTATGAATAGAGCTACTCGCATTAGTTGTTTAATTTAATAAATCCTCCGTCGATAGGATAATCGCAACCTGTAATAAATCCAGATTCGTCGCTACATAAGAACAAAGCCAAAGCCGCTACTTCATCGGGTTTTCCCATTCGCCCAATGGGTTGTGATTTAGATAATTTATCGAACATTTCGGCTTGGTTGTCTGGATAATTTTTGGCAATAAATCCATCAACAAAAGGCGTATGCACTCGTGCTGGCGAAATCGAATTGCAACGAATATTTTCGCTCATATAATCTCTAGCTACGGATAAAGTCATTGCCATTACCGCACCTTTGGCTGTAGAATAGGCAAATCGATCTGGAATTCCGACCCACGCTGCAATCGAAGCCATATTAAGAATAACACCACCTTTCGCTAGTCGCAATTGTGGAATTGAGGCAAACAAACAGTTGTAAACCCCTTTGACATTCACGTTCATAATGCGGTCAAAATCGGTTTCGGGAGTGGTATCTACTTTTCCAACGTGGGCAATTCCAGCATTATTGACCAAAATATCGATAGCTCCTATTTTTTCAAAAACAGCAACAATCGCTTCGTGATTGGCAACATTACAAGCGTGCGAAACTACTTTTCCGCCGATAGACTTAATTTCTGAAACTGCCTCTAAAGCACTTTCATCGGTTAATTCGATAATGTGTACTTCGGCTCCTTGTTTAGCAAACAAAAGGGAAATGGCTTTGCCAATTCCGCTTCCGCCACCCGTGATTACTGCTTTTTTATTTTGTAATGAAAACATATTTTTTGAATTATGAGTTATTATTTTTTGAAGCTTCGCTTCGGGTGTTTTTGCCACTGATTCACTGATTTTGCTTCGCCTATTCGACCTTTGGTCTCGGGTCACTGATTAAAAAAATATAAAAATCTGTGAATCTGTGGCTGAGTGTTTTACAGTGAAACCCCTCTTTTCCAAGGGATAAAATCATCTTGATTTAACAACACCGCTTTTGGAATTATTTCGCCACTTGCGGCTTTGATGCAATAGTCTAAAATGGCTTCACCCATTTCTTCGATTGTTTTTTCGCCACTAATTATTGGACCACAATCAATATCGATAATATCTTTCATTTTTGTTGCTAAAATAGAATTGGTAGCCACTTTAATTACAGGACAAACTGGGTTTCCTGTAGGCGTTCCTAAACCTGTTGTAAATAAAATTAAAGTAGCTCCAGCAGCTGCTTTTCCAGTGGTTGCTTCTACATCATTTCCGGGTGTGCAAACCAAACTCAAGCCCGGTTTTGTTGCCAGTTCAGTATAATCCAACACATCTACAACTGGTGCAGTTCCGCCTTTTTTGGCAGCACCAGCACTTTTGATCGCATCAGTAATTAATCCGTCCTTGATATTTCCAGGCGAAGGATTCATATGAAAACCCGAACCCACTTTATGCGCCAAATCATCGTAAGAACGCATTAAATTTATGAATTTATTTGCCGACTCTTCCGTTTCGCAGCGGTCTATTAAGTTTTGTTCTACTCCACACAATTCTGGAAATTCGGCAAGCAATACTTTTCCGCCAAGGGCAACCAATAAATCGGCAGTAAAACCCACAGCAGGATTTGCAGAAACACCGCTAAAACCATCACTGGCTCCACATTTTACTCCAATACACAATTCGCTTAAAGGTTGTGGAGTTCTTTCTAATTTATTGATTTCGATGAGTCCCAAAAATGTTTTTTGGATGGCATTGGCTATTAATTGCTCTTCGCTTTGCGCGTTTTGTTGTTCAAAAATTAATAAGGGTTTATCAAAAGATGGATTTTGTTTTAGGACATCATTCTTAAAATCTTGCACCTGCAAATGCTGACATCCCAAACTCAAAACGGTAATTCCCGCCACATTCGGATGGTTTGCATAAGACGCCAATAACGAGCTAAGTGTTGCCGAATCTTGACGAGTTCCGCCACAACCACCTTGATGATTGAGAAATTTTATTCCATCTACGTTTTTAAATAATCGATTGGTTGTATTGGTTGGCATTAAATCAATCCCTAAATTTTCGATATCCAATCCGTTCTTGTAGGCTTCAACGACTTGATGCGTAAATTGGGTGTATTTATCGCTTACCGAATAGCCCAATTCGTTGTGCAAGGCTTCTTTAATGACATCAAGGTTCCGATTTTCGCAAAAAACGGTAGGAACAAAGAGCCAATAATTGGCAGTTCCTACTCGACCGTCGTTTCGTTTAAAACCATTAAAAGTGGTGTTTTTGTATTTTAAAACATTAGGTTTTTGCCATTTGTAATCATACTGACGATAAGCGAAAGGTTCAGCGGCGTGTTTTAGATTATCGGTCGTCATTAGACTTCCTTTGGTTACGTCAAATTCCACTTTTCCTACCAAAACTCCGTACATAAAAATTTCGTCTCCTGACTTAAAATCAGACCTATAAAATTTATGCTTTGCTTTGATCGTATCTTGCATTACGAAAGATTCATTTTCAAAAACAACTGTTTTTCCTTTTTCTAAATCGGTTAAAGCCACCAGAACATTATCGTTTGGATGCAATTTGATTACTATTTTTTTCAATTCGTTTTGTGACATTCTATTTCAATTAAAAAAATTTGACTTGAGCGATAAACTCAACTCATTTTTGAAGTTATATTATCTCTTTTAAATCAATTTACAAGTTGTTTTTGAAACTCAAAAATGGAATTGTATTGTTAATTTTTTAGTACTACTTTGTTTTGAATTACCTCAACATTCAAAAAAATATTTTTAGTTATAAAAATGGAAAGTTACTTTGACTTTATGGTCTTTTATAATTCAATATTATCCGTATTTAATTAGTATTTATCTTTAAAATACAAGGACATAGGCTATCACTCTATTTTTAGTAAATATTTTTTATTTCTTTTTAAAATTGATTGTAGTAATCAAAAAAGGAATGTTTGACGGATTGCTATTTGTAGCGATTTGAGTTTTTTAAAAATCAATTTTTTACAAATTAGTAATAGGATTATATTTAGGAACTAATGCTTTCATAATGAACCAAGCAAGTGAATAAGCAACAGCACAAATTAAAAACATAATAGTATATCCTGTTTGAATATGTCCCAAACCATCATAGTAATCAAATAAATAACCCCCTAATTTTGATACTAAAACACCACCAATTCCTCCTGCCATTCCGCCAATTCCAATAATTGAGGCTATCGCTTTTTTAGGAAACATATCGGATACGGTAGTAAAAATATTGGCTGACCAAGCTTGATGTGCAGATGCTCCAACTCCTATTAATAGCACAGGAATCCAAAAACTAATGTATCCTAGTGGTTGTGCTAATAAAACCACTAACGGAAACATTGCAATAACGAACATTGCTTTCATTCTTGCATCATAAGGGTTGAGACCTTTATTGATAAAATACATTGGAAACCAACCACCACCTATACTGCCAACCATAGTCATACTATACAAAACTGCTAACGGAAGCACAATATCTGTACCTTTCATATTGAATTGTGCTTCGAGATATTTGGGCAACCAAAACAAAAAAAACCACCAAATTCCATCGGTCATAAATTTACCTACTATAAAAGCCCATGTTTGTTTGTAATTAAAAAGTTTAAACCATGCAATTTTTTCTTGTGTCGGTTGATTTATATTTACATCATCATCATGAATGTAATCAAACTCTGCTTTGGACAAATATTTTTGTTTTGAAGGAATTTCATATAAAAAAAACCAAAAAATAATCCATATAAATCCAATTGCTCCAACAAGTATAAAAGCAAATTCCCAACCATATTTTAATGCTATTACAGGTACTGTTAAAGGTGCTAAAATTGCTCCAACATTAGAACCTGAATTAAAAATTCCTGTTGCCAACGAACGTTCTTTTTTCGGAAAATACTCGGCAACAGCCTTAATTGCTGCAGGAAAATTTCCTGATTCTCCAAACCCTAAAACGGCTCTTGATAACATAAATCCTGCAATAGAAATTGGAACAGCACCAACACCTACCCAAACCATAAAGGTAGAAAAAGCAGTCCCAATAGGTAATGAATACGCATGCATAATTGCTCCTATAGACCAAATTACTATTGCCAGAATGTATCCTTTTTTAGTTCCTAGTTTATCTATAATTCTTCCTGCAAATAACATTGATATTGCATAAATAAACTGAAATACTGCAGTGATATTGGCGTAATCACTATTAGTCCACCCAAATTCTTCTGATAAACTGGGTGCTAATAAACTTAATACTTGCCGATCGAGATAATTTACAGTAGTCGCAAAAAAAAGTAAACTGCAAACAGTCCATCGGTATCTTCCTATAACATTTTTGGTTGAATTCATTGATTGGTTTCCTATAAAGTTGGTTTTGTTTAAAAAACGGGTTTTGAGGGATTTTAAAATAGAAGTTGGCTATGTTTTAAAATAGTTAGCGGCGTTTTTGTAGCAAATATTTTCTACAAGACAACCAATTAATTCATAATCATTTGGCAATTCCCCGTTTTGAATTTCATTTCCTAAAACATTGCATAAAATGCGTCTGAAATATTCATGTCTGCTATACGAAAGAAAGCTTCTGGAATCGGTTACCATTCCAACAAATCGACTTAGCAAACCAAAATTTGAAAGTACATTTAATTGATTTTCTATTCCCTGTTTTTGATCTAAAAACCACCATGCTGCACCATATTGCATTTTTCCAACACAGTCGCTATCATTAAAATTGCCTAACATCGAAGCAACCATTTCACTATCACTTGGATTCAAATTATATACTATTGTTTTAGCTAGTCCGTCACTATCGCTCAACTTGCCAAAGAATGTACGCATACTTTCAGCCCTATTTGTATCACCAATTGAATCATATCCTTGATCTGAGCCTAAAGTATTAAACATTTTTAGATTATTGTTCCGAATGGCGCCAATATGAAATTGCTGCACCCAAGATTTTGTTTTATTCATTAAAGCCAAGTCGAACAAAATCGCCGATTTGTACTTATTAATTTCCAAAACGGAAACGGATTCCCCTTTTAATCCTTTTTTGAAAATAACATCGATTTCAGAATCGGTATATGTTTCGCCATAAAAATTGGAATGGCCATGATCTGAAACTCGGCAACCCAATTGATGAAAATAGTCATGACGCTCCAGTAAAGCTTTTAGTACTAATTGATAGGTAGTTATTGCAAAACCAACCACAGTTTCTAGCTTTTTTATCCAATTTATAAATACTTCGCCTTTTTCAATTTCAGTTGCTTTATCTGGTCGAAATGTAGGCAAAACCGCGATTTCAAAATTCTGATCTCGTATTTGTTTGTGATACAATAAATCATCGGTTGGATCATCAGTAGTGCCTATCATTTTTACATTCATGCGACGCAATAGATTTTTGATACTGTATTCTGGTTTTTTTAACAAGTCGGAGCAGTGATTATAAATAGATTCAGCTGTGTCTGAATTTAATAAAGTGGTTATGCCAAAATAATTTTTTAGTTCTAGATGAGTCCAATGGTACAATGGGTTTCTTAAAGTAAATGGAACAGTTTCTGCCCATTTTAAAAATTTTTCATAATCCGTTGCGTTGCCTGTAATAAATTTTTCATTTATTCCATTGGCTCGCATTGCTCTGTATTTATAGTGATCTCCGTCAATCCAGATTTGGAATAAATTCTCAAACTGGCGATCTTCGGCAATGTCTTTTGGAGACAAATGACAGTGGTAGTCAAAAACGGGTTGCAACTTTGCGTAATTATGATACAGCTTTACTGCGGCTTCGCTATGAAGTAAAAAATCTTCAGTGATATACATTTCTTTGTATTTATGCGTTAAATAAACTTCTTTCTATACCCATTTCTAAACCTCTTAATTCTGCTAAACCTCTTAAACGTCCAATTGCTGAATAGCCTGGATTTGTGTTTTTAGACAAATCGTCTAACATTTGATGACCATGATCAGGTCTCATGGGTATAATTCTTTTTGTTTGTTTTTGCTTTTTCAATATTGCTTTTACAACCGCATACATATCTACATCGCCTTCAAGATGATTGGCTTCATAAAAATTTCCTTCGGCATCGCGCTGAGTGCTTCTTAAATGTATAAAGTTCATTTTTTCGCCGTGACGGTCAATTATTCCGGCTAAATCATTTTCTGGAATCACGCCATACGATCCAGTACACATACAAAACCCATTGGATGGAGAATCAATTGCGTTTAACAATTGAATTAAATCTGCTTCGGTACTTACAACTCTGGGCAAACCTAAAATTGAAAATGGCGGATCATCGGGATGAATGGCCATTAGTACACCAACGCTTTCTGCAATGGGAATAATTTCTTGTAAAAAGGAATAGAGGTTGTTTTTTAAACGTGTGGTATCAATCCCTTCATAGGTTTTTAAAATTTTTAAAAAATCTTCAACAGTGTACGTTTCCTCTGCTCCGGGTAATCCTGCAATTATATTTTGTTGCAATTTTATTTTTTCGGCTGTTGTAAGTTTTTCGAATGTTGTTTTTGCTTTTACTTTTTGAGCTTCGGTATAGACTGATTCTGCTCCAGGTCTTTTAAGTATAAATAATTCGAATGCAGCAAACTCATTTATATCAAAACGCAATGCTTTAGATCCATCTGGCATTTCGTAAGTTAAATCGGTTCTTGACCAGTCTAAAACGGGCATAAAATTATAGCACACAACCTTAATCCCGCAAGCAGCTAAATTTTTGATGCTTTGCTTGTAGTTTTCAATATACAGGAGGTAATCTCCAGTTTGCTTTTTAATATCTTCGTGAACCGGAATACTTTCAATTACAGATAAGGTTAAACCAGCAGCTTCTACTTCATTTTTTCTTTTGATTATTTCGTCTATTTCCCATACCTGTCCGTTTTTAATGTGGTGCAAAGCAGTTACAATTCCAGTTGCTCCTGCTTGTTTTGCATCTGATAATTTTACTGGGTCATTTGGTCCATACCATCTCCACGTTTGTTCCATTTATTTTAAATTTTAATCGCTATAGGTTTAATTTCTCGAAGTGCTGCTTTGATTTTTTTACCACAGATTCACGGATTAAAAAAGATTTTTGAAAATCTGTGAATCGGTGGCTATTATTTCTTTCAAACCTCTGGAGTTCTGCTCCGAGGTAGCTTAATTAAATACTTGTGGCAGCAAAACCGCCATCTACCGGAATGACTATACCCGTAATAAATATAGAAAGGTCACTTGCTAAAAACAACAAAGCTCCTTCAAGATCTTGTGGGTTTCCAAATCTTTTCATTGGGGTATGCGCAATGATTTTTTCGCCTCTAGCGGTAAGTTCACCATTAGGATTCAATAACAAATTTTTGTTTTGTTCTCCAATAAAAAAACCGGGAGCAATAGCATTTACACGAATTCCGTCACCATATTTTCCAGCTAATTCAACTGCTAACCATTTTGTAAAATTCTCGATAGCAGCTTTAGAAGCAGAATAACCAACAACTCTTGACAACGGATTTTGGGCAGATGTGGATGAAATGTTGATTATTATTCCAGACTTTTGTTTAGCAAAAATTTCCGAAAACACTTTTGAAGGTAATATTGTTCCAATAATATTTAAATCAATTACACTTTGCAAAGCGTCCAATTGTAAATCAAAAATTGCTTGTTCTGGACTAATTGTGGCGCCGGGCATATTGCCTCCTGCTGCGTTGATTAATATATCAAGTTGTCCGTATTTTTCGAGTACACTCTTTTTTACGGATTCGAGATTATCTGTGTTCAAAACATCACATTGCATATAGATTGCCTCGCCGCCAGCAGTAATAATTTGATTAACTGTAGCTTGTAGTTTGTCAATGTTTCTTCCAATAATAACAGTAATTACTCCTTGTTTAGCCAATGAAAATGCCATGGCACTTCCTAAAACGCCACCACCACCTGTAACAATTGCTATTTTCCCTTTCATATTAAATTTGGAGTCCATAAATTGAAATTTTAATTAAACGTATTTTATCTAAAATAGCTCTTGTATCTGATTCAATTGTTGTATACTCTTTGTCATTCATTAATTGCTTACTGATTAAATTACTGCCAAGCCCAACTGCACAAACACCTGCTTCAAACCATTTTGTCAAACCATCATTTGTGGTATCAACACCGCCAGTTGCCATAAAAAATAGATTTGGAAAAATATCCTTAATTCCTTTCAAGAAATTAGAACCTAGTGAGTTTCCTGGAAATAATTTAATGAACTTAATTCCGGTATTTTCAGCTGTAATAATTTCGGTTGGAGTCATACAACCTGGGCTATAAAAAACAGATTTATTCTTCAAGAATAGTGCAACATCAGTAATAAATCCAGGACTAATAAAAAAATCTGCTCCAGCATTAAAATAATCTTGAGCTTGTTTCAAATTTTTTATTGTTCCAATTCCTATCAATAAATCAGGCATTTCTGAATCCCGAACTTGAATCATTTTTTTGAAATTTGACAAGGCTGTATCGCCTCTACTAGTGTATTCAACTGCTTTTATTCCTGCTCTGTATAATGCTCTCAATACTTGTATTGAAACATTTTCATCTTCATTAAAATACAAAGGAAGCATTCCTTGTTGCGCAATAATTTCAGTTACTTTTTGTACATTATTCATTCCAATTTTAATTTAAGCTTAAATTATTTTCTTGTAAATTTTATGATTTATCTCGAAACCCTTCCACCGCCTGAACCCATCATAAGTGATTTTATTTCACTCACAGTTGCTAGATTAATATCGCCCGCTATACTGTGTTTTAAACAACTAGCAGCTGTAGCAAATTCGAGTGCAGATTGAGTATCATTTGTCCATTCTAATAATCCATAAATAAGTCCTGCCATGAAGGCATCGCCAGCACCAATCCTGTCAATAATATGCGAAATATGATACGACTTTGAGCTTAATATTTCGCTACCATTCCAAATACTTGCACTTACACTATTTGACGATGCATTAGCATTAAATCTTTTTGTAGAAGCAATAATTTTTAGTTTTGGAAAAACGGTGTTCCAACTTTTAAAAATTAGTTCTTCGTCTTTTTCTTCCTTTAAATTAATACCTAAAACTATTTCCGATTCATCGCTACCGCCAATTAAAACGTCACAATGTTGAATCAAGTTGGGCATTATTTCATTAGGTTTTTTTCCGTAATTCCAAAGCGTTGGCCTGTAATTCAAATCAGCCGAAATGGTCAATCCCATCTTTGTAGCTACTAATAATGCTTCTTCACAAATTGCTGCCAATTCTAACGAAAGTGAAGGTGTTATTCCCGACCAATGAAACCAATCTGCACCGTCAAATAGTGACGTCCAATCAATCATTCCCTTTTTTAAGGTAGAAAATGAGGAGTTTTCTCTATCATAAATTACTTTCCCCGGACGTTCTGAAGCTCCGTGCTCAAAATAATAAACACCAAGTCTAGTGCCTTGTATTTTTGCTAGAGGTTCAACCCCAAAAGAACGCAACATACTCAAGGCAGATTCTCCCAATTCATTTGGTGGAATGGCAGTTACAAATTGATTTCGATATCCAAACTTAGACAAAGATGCTGCTACGTTAGCTTCTGCACCACCAAAATACATTTCGAGTGAATTAGTTTGGGTGATTCGTAAATGATTTGGAGGAGAAAGCCTTAATAAAATCTCCCCAAAAGTGACTATTCGTTTTGACATTTTTATGTTATTTTATTTTTTTTTAGCATTTTTACAATGAAATAATTTAACCATTTTCATGAAAATTGCTATCTCATTATAAACTTAACGCTATGCTAGAGTTGCCTTTTTTCAACCGATTTATTCACATTAAAAGCAAACAGTAGAATTACAACAAAGCAAACCAAAGGAACAAGATAACCGTTTTGAATATTGCCCGTTCTATCCGAAATTACACCCAAAACAGGAGGCAAAAGTGCACCACCTACAATGGACATAACAATTAATGAAGAACCGATTTTAGTGTTTTGACCCAGACCTGTAATTCCCATAGAAAAAATGGTTGGGAACATGATACTCATAAAAAAAGCAATAGCAATTAAGGTATAAACAACCACCATTCCTGTTCCAGTAATAGCGATTGTTGATAATATAATATTGATTATTGCATACGCAATTAATAGTTTTCTAGGTTGAATATATTGCATGAGAAACGTTCCCGCAAAACGCCCCAACATAAAAGCCAATCCAAAAAAACCTAAATATTTTGCTGCTGAGTCTTCTTCAAGGCCTGCTGTTGTAGTAGCCATTTTGATAAAAAAACTAGCTACACAAACCTGTGCTCCAACATAAAAAAACTGAGCTACAATTCCCCATCGTAAACTCATTGATTGTAATGCGCCACCAAAACTCGCTTCTGCTGAACCTTCATCATTAGTTTCTTTTACATCGGGCATATTGGTAAAATAAAAAACCACTGCCACTGCCAAAATAATTAATCCCAAAACAAGATATGGCATTTTAACACTCGCCGCCTCTGTCAAAAGATAGGTATGCATTTCGGCATCTGACATCGCATCAGTTTGTGTAGTGGATAAATTTTTGCCTGACAAAATCATCGGGCCAATGTAAGCAGGCGCAATAAATGCTGCTAGACCGTTAAAAGATTGCGAGAAATTCAATCTTTTTGTGGCTGTTTCGGCTGGACCTAAAATGGTCACATACGGATTGGCGGCAGTTTCTAGAAAAGTTAATCCACAAGCTATGATAAACAAAGCGCCTAAGAAATAACTGTATTGCAAATAATTGGCTGCTGGCACAAATAAGATAGAACCTATCCCAAAAAGAACCAATCCAATCATAATACCGGATTTGTACCCGTATTTTCGCATGATGTAACCCGCAGGCAAAGCCATTACAAAATAGGCGATAAAAACAGAGGAATCTATTAATGACGATTGTAAATCTGTCAGGTTAAATGCTTTACGCAAATGCGGAATTAAAATAGGATCTAGATTGTGAACAAAACCCCAGAAAAAGAACAAGCTCGTTACTAGAATAAATGGGAATAATAATTTTTTTGGTTCAGAAGAAGCAGTACTGTTTTGAAAATGAGACGAAGTAGGTATTGCCATATTGTTTTGGTTAAATTTATATTTTTTAGAAAAATAAAGATAGAATTACTATGCTTTATTTAATAGTTGAATATTATCTTTGTTTAATTGTTAATTATCTTTGAAAAATGAAAATCGAAAAGACAAAAATAGCTTCTTACCAAAACAGCTCTGTTTCTGTCATTTCACGCGAAGAATCTTTTTTTCAAGCTCCTTTTCATTCGCACCCAGAACTCGAATTGGTTTATATAAAAGAAAGTCATGGCAAAAGAATTGTGGGCAATTCAGTAGCACAATTCGTGCCTGGCGATATGGTTTTTTTGGGTTCTGACATTCCGCATGTTTGGCTGAATGATGAAATTTATTATCAAAACATTAGCACTTTAAAAGCCAAAGCGATTGTTGTTTATTTTAGTAAGGAAATTTTTGGCCCTTTATTTTACGAGCAAAAAGAAACGCAAACCATTACCAGTTTGTTCAGCAAAGCAGAGAAAGGACTTTTTATTACTGGAAAAACAAATAAAAAAGTTGCCAAAAAACTAGAGAAACTCCTGACAAAACAAAACTTTGAGATTATTGTGGGACTTTTTGAGATTCTATCTATTCTATCAGAAAGTGAGGAAATAGAGAATATCAATAATGAAGCTTATTCGCATATCAACGAGCCTTCAAAAAACGATCGTCTTTCGGATGTTTTTGAGTATGTAAAAGACCATTACAAAGACGAGATTTCTCTTATTGAAATTGCAAAAATTGCCCATTTGACTCCTACTTCGTTTTGCAGAATGTTTAAATTAAAAACAAAAAAGAGTTTTGTAGAATACCTCAATGCCATTCGAGTATCGAATGCTTGTAAACTACTTATCGAATCCGAGATGGGAATTTCGGAAATCGCCTATGAATGTGGTTTTAAAACGGCTTCAAATTTTAATCAATTATTTAAAAAACTCACAGAAACTACACCAAAAGAGTATCGAAAAAATGTAGAAAATTAATTAAAACAAGTTTATAGTTAGCCAAACCATTGCGATTACTCATGTTTAAAACGACACCTTATTTTTAATCTAATGCAAATGACAAACCAATTGTACCAGAATACATATGACCTTCAGAGTTATTGCTTGTTGCAGAATGTTTGCCGTTCCAAGTTATATTTTGTCCATAATTACTGTAGGAACTTAAATCCAAAAAAACGGATGTTTTTTTTGAAATTCTTATTGTGGGCGTGATGCCAAAAACAATTCCAGCATAACTATCTCCATTGCTTACTTTTATATTGTAATCTGCAGCAATAGGTTTTAGAATAGCAAGTTGTATACCTCCACGAAAAAATAAATTAAATCTTGATACATAATTTATAGGCTTGACAAAACTATTGAGATTGAATACTGCTTGAATAGAAGTTCTATATTGAGCTACTTCAAATGGTTTGCTCTTAGTTTGTTCGCTATTAATAAATCTATCAAAAGCAAGATCCATTTTAAAACCCACAATTTCAGAAAAATTATACTTAGCTCCAACCATAAAACTGTTAAATATAAAACCATTAAATAACTGATTGTTGACACTCGTGTAAAATTGATCTGTGTAAGGCCTAGTGCCATTGCTAATACCAGTTCCTATTTCTAGAGAAAACTTATTAAATATAGCTTTTGAGTTTGTAGAATCTATCTTGATGCTATCAGTGTCGAGGGTCAGAAAATTATCAGTTTTTTTTTGAGAAAAAACAGCGTTAGATACAAATAAAAAGAAAATAATCAGTCTGAAGCCTTTCATAAAAATAATATCAGTTGAAACTATTTCGCAAATGTATTTAATTAATTTATCACTATTTGAGTGCTGTAACATATATAACAATTTCAAAACATGCTACTGTTATTTCATGATTTTTATGGTCAGATTTAGCACCTATTTCCGGAAATAAATATTAGTTTTTACTATTTAAAAACTTATAAATCAATTATTTAAACCTAAAGAGTACATAAGTCAACCCTATGGTGTTATAAATCATAAATTGTTAATTTTTAGTTAACCTCAATCGTGGGATTTTACATTTATTTTGCGATGATAATTAAAAATATTGAATATGAAGTTTATTTACATCTTAGTTCTTTTAATGATTTCACAATGTTTTTTTGGTCAGAATAGCTCCATAAGCGGTTCGGTCGTGGATGAATCTAATGGTGGGGCTTTACCCGGAGTAAATATTATTATTAGAGAATTAAAATTGAGTACCACAACAGACTCCGATGGAAAATTTATTTTTAGAAATGTAGCTGCGGGAAGTTATGATGTGGAGTTCTCCTACATTGGATACTTACCTAAAATTATCAGTGAAGTAATTACAAAAACTAATGAAATTACTTATTTGAATACGACTATAGCAGAAAGTAAAAATGAGCTTAACGAAGTAGTCATTACTAGAACGAAAGCAAAAGTAGAATCAATAAAATCATTATTGGTCGCACAAAAAAATAGCATAACCGTTTCCGATGGAATCTCAGCCGAATCAATAAAAAGAACACCAGACAAAACTACCTCTGATGTTTTAAAAAGAGTAAGTGGCGTTAGTATTCAAGACAATAAATTTGTAATTATCAGGGGATTGAACGATAGATACAATGCAGCCTTGCTTAATGGAGCTCCTTTACCAAGTTCTGAACCGGACAGAAAAGCCTTTTCGTTTGATATTTTTCCAGCAAATATGTTGGATAATTTAATAATTACTAAAACAGCATCACCCGATTTACCGGGTGAGTTTGTTGGAGGTGTGATTCAAATCAATACGAAATCGGTTCCTGAAAAAAATTTCCAATCAATTTCAATTGGTGCGGGATACAATTCAATTACTACTTTCAAAAATAAAAAAGACTACGAAGGCAGTAATACCGACTGGCTCGGGTTTGATAATGGTGTTAGAGATATTGCGCCAACAATTCCAAGTACTGAGGATTTTGTTTTAATAAACAATAAACCAGAAGCGGCAGAAATTGCTAAAACATTTGAATATGACTTTAGTATTAAAGACAGTAAATTTAAACCCAATACTAATTTTCAATATTCTATTGGTCATCATTTTGATTTTGGAGAAAAAGTTTTTGGAGTTTTATTCTCTGTCTCACACAGTTTATCCAATAATTTCAATGAGATAATTAGAAATGATTGGGATAATGCGGATCAAAGTGCCCCATCAGTATTGCTCACAAAATTTAACGATAACAATTATAGTCAGCAAATTCTAACGGGATCATTGGCTAATTTTACAATGAAATTTAACGAAAACAATACTGTTTTCTTTAAAAATATTTTGAGTATCAATTCTAATGACTTAGTTGTGGAGAGAAGCGGGAAACAAGATGTAAATGATTCAAGAGTAACCGATTCGAATGTAAGATGGTTCACCAGCAACATGATTTATTCTAGCCAGTTAAATGGGGAACATTATTTTACAAAACCTAAAATTAAAGCAATATGGTCTGGTTTTTACAGTAACATTCAGCGGTCTATCCCTAATTTGAGAAGAAATATATACATAACAGCAGACCCAGATAGTAGCGACCCAATACTATCTTCACCCGTAGCAGTTATTGCCGCTAACAATGGTGGTCCTGATTATGGTGGAGGAATGTTTTTTTCTGAAAATAAAGAATCAATTTCTGGAGGTAAATTTGATGTATCCAAAAAATTTGAAATCGGAAAAGAGTTAATCAATGAAATAAAGATGGGTGGTTTTACACAAACTAGAGATAGGGATTTCTTTGCACGTCAATTGCAATACAATCAATATCAAAATGCAGGAAATTTTGACCAATCTTTGCTGTCGCTAACTGACGCTACCATTTTTACAAAAGAAAATATGGGCATACTAGCTTCCGGCTTGAATGGTTTTACTTTGTATGATGCATCCAAAAAAGCAGATACGTATACCGCAGGTTCAAAATTAAATGCCGCCTACATGATGCTAGATAATAGATACAAAAAATTTAGATTAATTTGGGGAGTACGCATCGAAGACTTTGTGCAAACACTTCAGGCTGATACGGATACCGAAGGCTATATTGATTTAAACATCAAAAAAACAGATTATTTACCATCAGCCAATTTAATATATTCTATAAATAGTAAACAGAACCTTCGTTTGAGTTACTCCAAAACTTTGAATAGACCTGAATATAGAGAATTGGCTCCTTTTGGATTTTATGATTTTACAACACAGTTTTTTACTCAAGGAAATCCAAAATTAGTAAGGGCTTCAATACAAAATTATGATTTTCGATATGAATTTTACCCTGCAAAAGGACAGCTTTTTACGATATCCTATTTTATCAAAAAATTTAAAAATCCAATAGAAATCATACAACAACCCTTAAACAAAACCATTGGGTATGCCAATGCGAACAGCGCTGTAAATAGTGGTATTGAACTGGAATTTAGAGTACTACTAAGTTCTATATTCACATCCGAAAACACCTCTGTTTTTGATGATTTGACTTTATTTTCCAACCTGGCCATTATAAAATCCAAAGCAGATGTTACTGGAATCAACGGTGCAAATCCCGAAACCAGCAGAACTATGCAAGGGCAATCTCCTTTTGTTTTTAATGGTGGATTGCAGTATATGAACAAAGAAAACGGTATGATTATTTCAGCTAATATCAATAAAGTAGGCAATAGAATTGCGTATGCTTCAAGTGAAATTAAACCTGCAATATGGGAAAAAGGCAGAACTTTCCTAGACCTACAAATTGCAAAATCTTTCAATAATAACAAACTGGAATTAAAGTTCAATATTCAAAATATATTAGCTCAGAATTTGATTTTTTACCAAAATAATTATAAAAATACAGCTGAATACGGTTCGTTTGAAACCTTGGCCAATCATATTTTTACAGGAGATTTTCATTACGAAGACGGCTACAATTCAACTGATGATGACATCATCTGGGATCAGAAATTTGGTAGAACCTTTTCTTTATCGGCTACTTATAATTTTTAATTGTTTTAGATGATTTTAGAAAATTTAAAAGCTGATGTAATACAATTGAATAAGAACGATTTTGGAGATGATTTGTTTTTAGGAATGCCTTGTGATAATAATTTAAAAAAAGAAGAACAGAACATTTTCATTAAAAAAAAGAGCCTTTCTCCGAAAAATAATAATTCTTTTTACAAGTCGGAATTAATAAAATACAAAAAAGATATAGCGTTAATCAAACAATTAGGATTTCATAATTTTAGATTCTCCTTGTCTTGGTCTAGAATAATCCCTGATGGTATTGGTGAAATTAATACCGAAGCGATTCGTTTTTATACTGATTTACTTGACATTTGTATAGAAAATGAGGTTGAACCTTTTGTATCTCTTTTTGACTCTTGTCTTCCAACAGCATTAAAAAACAACGGGGGTTGGTCTAATCGGGAAAGCCTAAATTGGTTCGAAGACTATGTAACTATTTGTGTGAATGCTTTTAAAGGGAAAGTGACCTATTGGATCGTTTTTAATGAACCCTCTGTTTTCACAGGTGCTAGTAGTCTTTTTGAAATTTATCCCTCGGGCAAAAATAAAATAAATATTTTTTTGTCTGTTTTACACCATGTTTTACTTTGTCAATCCATTGGTTTCAAAAAAATTAAGGAAATAGCAAATACGGCTCATGTAGGTTCTTTTTTTTTCTGTAATTACAGCATTCCTATGACGTATTCAGAAAAAGATTTAAAAGCAGCTGAGCGAATAGATGCTTTGTTAAATCGAATATTTATTGAACCTTTATTAGGTTTAGGATATCCAATTCAAACATTGCCTTTTTTAAAAAGTATTTCGAAATATAGTATGACTGGCGATGCTGATTTAATTAAAGCTGATTTTGATTTTATTGGTTTACAAAATTGCACCAGAGTAATAGTATGCCATAATTCATTTATCCCATATTTAAATGCAAAAATTATTGATTATGAAAACCTTAGAATCAAAAAAAATCATTTACGTCCAGAAAATTATAGAGAGTTAATGTATAATGTAGCAAAAAAATACAGTGAATACGAAGGTGTTAAAAAAATATTCATTGACGAAAATCTGACTTCGCTTAATTACCAAAATGATTTGAATGCTTCATCAACGATTAAAAACAATTATACTATTCAAAATTTTATTGCAAATAGTGATGGGTAAATCCAAGTAGGAGATTGAATAATAGGCTTTACTTTCTACCTAAAATAAATTGAAAATTTAATTAAAAAGTTTGTGTCATTTACTGAGTCTCATTAACACTCAGAGTTCAGTTACGATTAGAAAATTATTTTTAGATAACAATTGCAATCCCCGTATTTGTTGTAAAGAATACTGTACTTTAATCTATTCTATGGTATCATTTTTTATCTTTTTTAACATCAACGTAATTAAGAAAGCTCAAAAAAAATGTAGTTTACTATTTGTTAAATTTGGTAACAATCAATTTACCCAAACGTTTTATTTATTTAATTTTTAGTTGGCATTCAGTTTTATTGTTAAACATAAATTTGTCCTGTTTAACAAAAAAACAATCTAAAAATGAAAAAAAACTATTTAATTGTAATGCTTGCATTGGTTTGCAACTTTGCGATGGCACAAATTCAGCAAACCTCTTACCGAGGTGCTTTTGCTCCAGCTCCTACAGCAATGTGGACAAATGGTTGGACAAATTTCGATCCTAACAATGCTATCTACAGCAGTGTTACAACACCAGTTACAGCAGATATTACATCTAACGTGACTTGGACCAAAGACAAGGTTTATGAATTAACAGGTCTTATCACAGTAAGAAACAATGCAACCTTAACCATCCAAGCAGGTACTGTTATTAGAAGTAATGCACAAGCGTCTGCTTTGGTAATCACTAGAGGTGCTAAATTGATTGCTAACGGTACACTTGCAGAGCCTATTGTTTTTACTTCTAAAAACAACGTAGGATCAAGACAAAGAGGTGACTGGGGAGGAATAGTTATGCTTGGTAAAGCGAGATACAACATCAACAATGGAGTAAATTACATTGAAGGTTTATCTCAGAATGTGAATACTGAATTTGGTGGAGGAACATCTCCTGTAGACAATGACAATTCAGGATCATTACAATATGTGAGAATTGAGTTCGCTGGTTACGTTTTTGCTCCTAACAATGAACTTAATGGTTTGACTATGGGTGCTGTAGGTAGCGGAACTACTATTGACTTCGTACAAATATCATATTCTAACGATGATTCTTTCGAATGGTTTGGAGGTTCAGTAAACTGTAAGCACTTAGTTGCTTTTAATGGTTTAGATGATGATTTTGATGTTGATAGCGGGTACAAAGGTATTGTTCAGTTTGGATTATCTATAAAAGACCCTCTTGCAGCCGATATTTCTACTTCGGAGGCTTTCGAAGTTGACAATAATGCATCAGGTTCAGATACTACAACATCTCAGCCTTATGGTGATTTTACATCTGCTATTTTTACAAACATTACATGTATTGGAGCGAATCAACGTCCTTTAGCAGCTGGTGGATTTGTAACTCCAAACTCATTACATGACAAAGCATTACGTTTAAGAAGAGCTTCTCAACCAAAAATCTTTAACTCTATCTTCTTAGATTTCAAAAAAGGTTTAGTAATAGAAAGTCTCTCTTCAAATTTAGCTGCTACTACTGATAAATTAAAATTCAAAAACAACTTGATTGTTTCACCAGCACCTTTTGCATCTATAAATACGACTACAAGTACAGTTCCAACAACTGCTACAGTTAATGCTTGGTTTGCTGCTAGTGGCAACACCACTTATACTACAAATATAGGTTTGTTGACTCGTCCTTACGATTTAACTAGTGCTACAAACTACAAAACGATTACAGACAACTCAGATACTGTAAATATTGATTACAGACCATCAAGTATTGATGCTACAACAGGTGCTTCATTTACTGATGCGTCTTTGTCAGGATTAATTGCTGCAGGAGATGCACCTGGTGTTACTCCTAGAAGCTATTGTAAAGGAGTAGTTGCTCCTGCGCTAACAGCAAATTTAACTGCAACTGGAGTTTCTTTGAGATGGTATACTACTACAACAACTGAAACTTTTACCACTACTGCTCCAATACCAACAACTACAATTGTTGGTACAAAATCATACTACGTTGCAGAAGTTGATGCTGCAGGCGGTGTAAGCAATAGAGCAAAAATTGATGTTACCGTTGAAGCTGTTCCGAGTGTTGCTCTTGGTGCAATAACAAGTACATTTACTGCCAGCGGCTTAGTTGCAACAGCAGCAGTTGGTCCTTATGTTGGAACCTCAACTCAATTTACTTATACAGTTCCAGCTTCAATTGAAGCAGTTGTAACTTCATACAATTGGACTCTACCACTAGGAGTTAACATTGTTTCTGGACAAGGGACCAATACTATTGTTGTTGATTATAACAATGTAGTTGCTGGTTTACTTAAAATTGGAAATATTGCCGTTCAAGCTAGAAATGCTGCTTTATGTGGTGGTGCTATAAAAACGTTGGCAATAACTGCCGTTTTACCTGCTGCTCCAGCTGCTTTGAAAATGACAGATGCTTTATTGCCAATACCTGTTTCTGGAACACCAACTGCTGTAACAAGTTTTGCTAAATATATGGGCCAAACTACGCCATTAACATTAACAGCAACTCCAGTTGCTGCTGCCTCTTCTTATGTATGGGAATTGCCTACAGGAGTTAACTTGTTGAATTTGGGTACTGCTACTGTAACAACATTATTTTATAATGTTTTCCCTTTTACGATTTCTTCATCTACTGCTCCAACTGCTCCTGGTAATGTTTATTATAGAATTGAAAAAAGTACTTATGCAGATGGAACAGTAATTTCTACGGGTAGAATAATTAGAAATGCTGGAACTACTGGTGGAATTACTTTTACTGCATTTAATAATCCATTAACAAATCTTACAAACGAAGGAGTAATAATTAATCCTGCTTATCCAATCGTTGCTACAACTTCAAATGTAATAACAATAGATTTTGCTGGTGTAACTAGCGGAAATACTTTTAATTATGATTCAGTAAACGCTGTATCAGGTGCAATTACTCCAACAAATGTATTGAGAATAGGAGTGAAAGCTAGAAATGGCGTAGGTACTTCTGTAACTGCAAACGCAACTGCTGTAAGCCCTGCAACTACATCTACTGCTAAATTATTAACATTAAAAGCGATTTTACCAAAAGCTCCTGCAACATTAAAATTAACAAATGCTGCTGCAGTAGATCCTTTATTAGGTGTAACAATTATCAGTAAATTTATTGGTACCACTACTCCATTTACATTAACTGCTGCTGCATCTGCAACTGCATCTTCTTACCAATGGGAATTGCCAACTGGTGTTACTCAATTAACTGGTGGAACTTCTAATGTAATTACGGTTGATTTTGCAGGTGTTGCTTCTGGAACAACTTCTTTATACCTTGGTGTAAAAGGTGTAAATGGTATTGGCGTTTCTGTAACAAGTAACGTATTACTTGCTCCTGCAACATCTTCAACTGCTAAATTGTTAAAATTAACAGCTACAGTTCCTGCTGTAGTAGCTACTGTAGCTGGTCAAATAGCTGGTGTTTGTGGTAGTTCTTCTTATAACTACACAATAACTCCCTCTATATTGGCTAATTCTTATGTTGTTACTGCTCCAACAGGTTCAGTGGTTACATCGGCTAGCAATTTGTCTAATACCTCAGAAGTTTTAGCTACAACTGACTTGATTTTTACGGTTACTTACCCTGCAGGTTTTGTTGCAACTGTTGCTGCTCCTAAATCAATTGCAATTGCTGCTGTAAACGGAGTTGGAACTAGTCTTACTAATAAAACACTTGCATTGTCCACTTTGATGCCTGCAATAGGTATTGCAACTGGAGGAACTACTTTCCAGAGATGTGAGAATCAAACTATAGGAGTTCCTGCGGTTCTTGGAGCTACAAATTATGTTTGGACAGTTGTAGATGGTGCTGTAATTGTTTCTGGTCAAGGAACAAATTCAGTTGAAGTTAATTTCTCAGCCGTTGCTGCATTAAAAACTTCAAATAAATTAACCGTTTTAGCCACAAATGCTTGTGGTAGTTCTACTGCTATTAAGTCAATTACATTAACTAGTAGTACTTGTCCAGCTGCTAGAGTGTCTTCTACTACTAAAGAATCTATTTCTGTTACCGCTACAGAAGTATATCCTAACCCATCAACAACTGAATTCAATATTGACATTACTGCCTCAAAAGCGGGTAGTGTTCAAGTGATTGTATATACTTTTGAGGGTAATATGGTAAGTACTAGATCTATTCAATTACTAGAAGGAAATAATACCATTACCCAAGATGTTACCTCTTTGAATAATGGAATCTATTTTGTTCAAATAGCGAATTCTTCAAACAATGAAGTAATCGTTAAAAAAATGATCAAACAATAATGATGGAGTAAAATCTAAAGTTTTAATTAGGCCGCCAATTTTGGCGGCCTTTTTTTTTTAGAAAAAAAGTAATCTATTTTAAAGTCTAAACTATTTTTGAAAGTGGTTAACCTTATTGTTTTGTTAATATATAGGACAAATTAAATTTTGATATTTGCAAAAATAATAATTGGAAGCTCTTAAAGTTTCGATAAACATAACTTTTCGCTTGAGAGCGAAATACAATAAAATGTTTACTTAATAAATGAATAAAAAAATACTGGTATTAGGTCTTGGACAAAATAATTTTCTGTCTTTTTTGTACGGTTCATTAAAAAAATTTGATACTCAATTCAGTATCACTGCGCCTTTTTATGTTGAAATAAATAAAGAATCCAACAATGATACATGGATGTATGACAACGCAACTGTTCTGAAAAGCATTTCAATTTTGACAATGTTTCGCGCTTTTTTCTGTTGCTTATTTTCAAGACACTTCTATGCTACCTGTTTTTTTATTCTTTTTGTAGAAGGTAAATTTCCAAAAACATTACATTTTGTAATCAAACAAATTAATGCGAAAGCCTTTTTTATTGAAAATAAAAATTTTGATGACTTTGATACTTTTCATTTTCATTTTATGCAATACAGTTATTTAAGAGAACTATTCTTAGTGCCCAAAAATAAAAAAATTGTATGTTCTTTTTGGGGTTCTGATTTGTTACGAACGAACGATATCTTGAATTTTTATTTTGTAAAAAAAGCACTTTACAAAGCTAGTATCATCACTTGCCAATCTATTGAATTAAGAGAAATAATCTTATCTAAATTTGGACGGAATTTATATGATAAAATTCAAATTGCTATGTTTCCCATCGAGGAAAAAATCTATAATCAAATGGATTTGAATTATGAAAACAATGACATAATAGCTGTTTTTAAAGAAAAATTTAGTTATGCCTCTGATAAAATAAATATACTGATAGGACACAGCGGAAGCCCTTTTAACAATCATTTAAATATAATTACTGCTTTAAAAGATTGTCTTAATAAAGATAAATTTCATTTAATTATCAACTTAAACTACGCTATAACCGAAACCACAAAAAAGAAATACAAACACGAACTAAATGAAATTTTGATACCCTTGGAATGTTCGTATGTGATTTTAGAAAAATTTTTTGTTAAAGAAGAATTGGCAGTTTCTAGATTAGCCTCTGATATTTTTATTCACACTCCTGTTTCGGATGCTTTGAGTAGTACAATGCTTGAATTATTATACGCTTCAAATGTGGTCATTACCGGATCTTGGTTGCCGTATAAAACTTTCAAAAAAGCAAATTTAAACTACCACGAGATAGACAATTTCACTGAACTAAGTATCAAAATTGACTTAATTATAGAAAATTTTAAATCTGAAAAAGAACGAGCTATAAGGAATAAGTTGGCAGTTCAAGAGTATTTTTTTAATGATATTACAATAAAAAAATGGTCTCAAATATTGAATTAACAAACCTATATAAATCATCTTGAAAATAGAAATGACTTTCAAAAACAAAGTAAAAAGCGGTTTGAAATGGGCTTTTATGGACCAGATTTTATCGCAGGTTCTTTTGTTGTTCTTTGGCGTTTTTCTAGCCAGAATAGTGCCTCCCTCTGCTTTTGGGTTAGTGGCAATAGTAACTATGTTTACTAATTTCGCTGCTTTGTTTATTGATTTAGGTTTTGGAGTGGCGCTAGTTCAAAAAATAGATGCAGACAAAGAACATTTTTCTTCTGTGTTTTGGTTAAATCTAATAATTGGATTGTTTTTGTATGTTTTCTTTTTTTTTACAGCACCCTTTTTTAGCTATTTTTTTAACCAACCCGATATCACCATTTTAATTCGTGTAATCTCCCTATCGTTTATCATTTGCTCGTTAACTTCTGTTCAATCCAATTTGCTGATTCGGGAATTAAAGTTCAAACAAAAAGTAATTTTCAATTGGATTGCAATAGTTTTGGGATACACACTAGCTTTTTATTTAGCCTTTAATGGGTTTGGGGTTTGGTCTATTGTTTGGATGACTTTAGTCACCTCATCTATAAATTCTATTTTGTATTGGTTTTCAACAAATTGGTATCCTTCATTTGTATTTAATAAATCTAAAATAAAAGAACTCTCTAGTTTTGGTTTGAATGTGCTCGGGGATACATCGGTAAACTATTGGTCCCGAAATTTTGATAATTTTATTATTGGCCGAGTTCTGGGAAGTACCGAATTAGGATTATATTCTAGGGCTTATTCCTTAATGTTGTTACCATTGCGCAATATTTCCTCGGTAATTACCAAAGTGATGTTTCCTGCCTTTTCAAAAAAACAGAATGATGTAGCAACCATAAAACGCTATTACCTTCAAATTATAAAGTATATAGCTTTGCTTACCTTCCCTGCTATGATTGGGCTTTCGTTAGTTTCAAAAGAATTTGTTCTGCTCCTTTTTGGAACAAATTGGGCAGGAATGATTCCAGTACTTACTATATTAAGTTTGGTGGGAGCAGTTCAATCTATTTTTTCATTAAACGGAATGATCTATAATTCTTTAGGAAAAGCACATATCGCTTTTAAAGTTTCATTGTTAGTCAATTTTGTACTGATAATAGCCTTTAGTATTGGGGTAAACTATGGGATTGTTGGAATAGCTTGGAGTTATTTAATTGCGAGTATGATCTTGTTTTTTCCCATTTACAATACTGCAATTAAACAATTAAACACGCAATTATCAGAGGTGTTTTATACCCTCAAAGGAGTCCTTTTTGCTTCTCTTGGGATGGCAATATCAATTTTGTTTATTACTTTTTATATTGATACAACACTCATAATAGGAATTAGCCTTAAGATTTTTGTTGGTGGGCTTTTTTATATTATCATAATCTATCAGTACGAAAAAGAGTTGTTACTTACTTTCAAGAATAAAGTAATGGGATTTACAAAGAGGAATACTATTTTACTTTCAACTAACTTATTGTAATAAAAAGATGAAAATAGTAAGACTTACTACACTACTTGATTTTGGTGGACAAGAACGAAAATTCATTTCTTTTACACAAGATGCCACTCTACTTAAAAACGACTATTATTTTGCAGCCATTGGCTATGGTGGCCATGCTGAAAGAGTACTTCTTTCCAGGGATTTTAATGTTACTATTTTTAATCAAAAACCGAGTATTTCCAATCTTAATAATATGTGGATTTTATACAAATGGTTCAAAAAAATTAAACCTGATGTAGTTCATACTGCTGCAGCCGAAGCTAATTTTCATGGAACTATTGCCGCAAAATTGGCTGGTGTAAAAGTAGTTATTGCCGAGGAAATAGGATTTCCTAACCATTCTAAAAAGGCTCAATTTGTATTCCGACAAGTTTACAAATTATGTAATAAAGTGATTTGTGTTTCGAAAGCGGTAAAAAACTTTTTAATTGAAATCAAAGAACTTAAATCCGATAAGGCTGTCGTAATTTACAATCCTGTCGGGATTTCTAAAGTAACCAAAAGAGTTATATCAAAAGATTTTATCATTGTTTGCGTAGGTAGATTTGAAAAAGTCAAAAACCAACAATTGTTAATCAAAGTTTTTTCAAAATTAGATGATACAAGTGCCAAATTAATATTGGTTGGAGAAGGTAGAGAACGACAAAATCTGGAAAAACTTATAACGGATTTAAATTGTCAAGAAAGGGTTGAAATAGTTGGCTTTTCAGCTGAACCCGAAAAATATTTATCAAAAGCCACACTTTTTGTACTGCCGTCTTTGTCAGAAGGTTTTGGAATTGCAGTCCTCGAAGCGATGCAACTGGGCTTACCGTGTTTGTGTTCTAATGTTGGTGGCATTCCAGAATTTGTTACGGAAAACAAAACAGGTTGGCTTTTTAACCCCAATAATGAGAATGAATTTTTTGCAAAATTATCTCAAATTTGCAAAATGCCAGAAGAAAAACTTTCTCAAATAGGAGCAAATGCTCAAGCTTATGTCGTCAACAGATTCTCGGAAATTGACTATGTCAGGAATCTAGAAAATCTTTATCAGAAATGCTATGATTAGAGTACTCAATATTATTGAAACCATAGGTTCTGGTGGTGTAGAACGAAGAAGGTTGTCTATGGCTAAGTTATTAGATAAATCAACCTTTGAGCTCAAAATTATTTGTACCAATTCCTACGGAGCGTTTGCTGATGAAATCAGAAAATGTGGAATTGAAGTGATTGAAATAGGAAGTTTAACTAATTTTTTAGATGTAAAGCAACATCTAAAAGTACAGAAAATTATAGCCGATTTCAGGCCGCACATCATTCACGGAGCCATTTTTGAAGGTGTAACAATGGCTGCAATCAACGGTTTTTGGAAGCGTGTTCCAATAATCATTCTGGAAGAAACCTCAGATCCTCAAACACGATCCTGGAAAGGAAACGTATTAATGAAAGTACTTACTCTCTCTGCGCATAAAGTAATTGGAGTATCACCAGCAGCTGCCAATTATTTGATTAATACCCTGAAAATAAACAAGAATAAAGTGGAACTTATTACAAATGGTATCGCAACACCCAGAAAAGTGACCCACGATGAAACAGTAGCACTAAAAAAACAACTGACTATTTCAGAACATGAAATTGTTATTGGATCTGTGGGTAGAATGACGGATGACGCTAACAAACGTTTTTCAGATTTGATTAATGCTTTTGCAATTCTGGTTAAAAAACAATTACCGGTCAAGTTAATTCTAGTGGGCGATGGCGTTGAAAAAAAGAAATACATCCAACAAGTTGAGGATTTAGGGATTCAAAAACAAGTCTTTTTTGCAGGCTATCAAGCTGATACTTCATTGTATTATAGCGTTTTTGATGTTTTTTCGTTAGTGTCATCTCACGAATCTTTTGGTTTGGTTTTGGCCGAAGCGATGTTTCATAAATTGCCCATAGTAGCCACAAAAGTTGGGGGCATGAAATATATTGTTGACGATAATGAGACCGGTTTTTTAGTCGAAAAATACGAGGTTCAATCCATAGCAAGCAAATTAGAAATACTATCTCAAAATAAACAATTGCGGCAGGAATTCGGACAAAAAGGGTTTCATAAAGCTACACAAAATTACACCGAAGCACGATATGTAGATAATATTAAGGGGTTATATAGTAGTTTATTTAATCGTCATTTAAGAACGGAACAACCGGATAAAACAAAAAAAATAACCCAACAATAATTTAAAAATCCTTTCCATGAAAAAAAAGATAGATTACTTTCTCAGAAAATTTTTCCTGCATAAAAACGAGGAACTTCCTGCTTTTTTAATCCAAAAATTATACCATCAAGGGAGTTATTTACCCTTTACAACTTCCTCCTTGAAATTTCGATTTTTAGTCTGTTTGGCAAATGATATAGTGGTAAATAGCAGAACATCGGTGTTAGAATTTGGTTCGGGAATTTCAACAATACTAATTGCACGATTAATTAAAATGAATAATCTAAACTGCACCATTATTACGGTTGATGAAAGTGCAGCATGGCAAGAAATTATCAAGAAAATTTTGAAAGAAGAAAATTTACTTAACTATGTGAATTTTGTATGCGCACCAGCGGTTAAAAGCACAGATATAGAACTTTCGTATGAGTACAATAATCCAGCTGTTTTTGAAGCTATCGGCGATAAAAAATTTGATTTAGTATTAGCTGATGGACCATCGGCTTGGCAAAAAACAAATGTGATGAGTAGAGCCACTAATTTAAAATTTATCAAGAATAATATGACTGATAATTTTTCCATTTTTGTCGATAATTCGGATCGCCCGGGTGAAACAGAGTTAGTAAATAGAATTGCTTCAGAGTTTAATATTAAACCCATGATGCTGGATCCAACGTTTTTGACATTCACAAAAGGGCAACATTATAATTTTGTCATTTAATACTTTATAACTCTTATTCAATTTAGTACGGTGTATGAATGATAAAATTTACCTTCCAGGATTAAATGGCATTAGGGCAATTGCAGCACTTTCGGTAGTTTTTAGTCATATAAACAATAGGCTTGACTATTACAAATTACCTAAAAGTGAGTTACTCGATTTGGCTAATTTTGGAGTGACCGTATTTTTTACGCTAAGTGGATTTTTAATCACGTACCTATTATTAAAGGAGATCGAAAAAACTGGCTCTATCGATATAAAGAAGTTTTATATGCGAAGAGTATTGAGAATTTGGCCTCTTTACTACTTGTATCTTTTTATCGTAGTTTTTCTTAATGGCATAGAAAATCTTCAATGGCCCATTTTGTTTTATATTTTTATTCTTCCTAATTTCAAAAATTCATTCGCTGGTGTTATAGCAACTGTTGTAGGTTCTAGAAATTTATTACTCATGATAGGTCATTACTGGTCACTGGGCGTAGAAGAACAATTTTATGCGTTTTGGCCGTGGATGGTTAGAAAAACTGAAATTTTATTTCGCTTTTTAGTTTTCTTCCCAATATTTTATATCATTTTGAAAGTGAGTTTAAAAGTTCTTGATGCACCTTATGGATTACTAACCTTTTTGCACTACACCCGATTTGGCTGCTTAACTATTGGAGCATTGGGCGCTTATTTATTTTATCACAACAGCACTAAAGTAAAATGGATTATCAGTAAATGGTGGCTAGAAGCATTTGCTTGGCTATTATTTTTGGTCGTAGCAATGAATAAATTTCATTTGGCTTCTGTAATTGATCATGAAATTATTTCGATAGTTACTTTGATTATCATTTTTAACCAAATCGCAAATCCGAAACGATTAATTTCCTTAGAAAATAAAACGTTTGATTATTTAGGTAAAATTTCATTCGGGCTCTATGTGTACAACCCTTTGGTGATTTATGGCATGTCGTTTTTGATGAATAAATTGGATATCGAAAATCAATTGCTAAAGCAAATCACTATATATGTTACGGTAGTCCTAGCAATTGTATTGGTAGCGCATCTTTCGTATTATTATTTTGAAAAACGCTTCCTAAAAATAAAACTTCAATATACCACAGTACCTAGTGTAGCTAGTAAATCCGAATTCATAAACTAATGAAAAACGTACTCTTCATCACTTGGGATGGACCACAAACCAGTTATATGGAAGGCTTATTCATGCCTATTTTAAGTCAAGTGCAAACGCAATCCCAATATAAATTTCATATTATTCAGTTCACTTGGGGAACAGCTGAAAAAATTGCAGCTACTCAAAAAGCGGCTCAAGAATTTAATCTAATTTATACCTCAAGAACGGTAATTAGAAAACCTATTACGCTATTGGGGAATTTATACACACTTTATAAAGGCATCCGTTATTTAAAAAAATACATCAAAAATAACAACATCAGTATTGTAATGCCTAGAAGTACTATGCCCGCAATAATGGTCAATCAAATACCAAAACGCAAATTAAAAATTGTATTTGATGCCGATGGATTGCCTATTGAAGAACGAGTTGATTTTTCGGGATTGTCATCAACGAGTAAGCAATATCAATTTTTTAAAACCCAAGAGATAAAAATGTTGATGCAAGCGAATGTTGTATTAACCCGATCAAATAAAGCCATCCCAATTCTTTTAGAACAATTAGAACACAAAAAACCAAAGAAATTTTGGGTGGTACTCAACGGAAGAAATTCTAATTTTTTTAAACCCAATTCAGTAGAGCGTGAAAGAATTAGATTGAAATTAAATATTGCACAACACACCAAAGTTCTGGTATATTGTGGTTCTCTTGGATTACAATATGGCTGGGACGAAATGATGGCAATTTTTTGTACTTATTTTGAAAAAAATTCAAATGTCTTGTTTTTGATACTAACTGGTAATGTGGCTTTTGCTCGTAAGAGAATTCCAAATGAGTTGAAAGAATCCATTTTGTTAAAAACAGTTTCTTTTGCAGAAATCCCTAACTATCTCTCAGTTGCTGATGTGGCATTTGCTATCAGAGAACCCAAATTTAGTATGCAGGGTGTTGCCCCAATAAAACTTGGAGAATACCTCTTGATGGGAATTCCTACCATTGCATCAGCAGGAATTGGCGATACAGAACAAATTTTAAATGCGATTCCGAGTTGTTTTTTATACCAACATCAAAACCCTTCACGAGTAAATGAAGCCGTTGCGTTTATCGAAAACTTACACAATACTAATTTTGAAGAAATTAGAAAATATGCCCTACCCTATTTTTCTATAGAAAAAAGTGCTACTAGTTATTGCAATGCATTAGATTCCTTAAAATGAAAGTACTTTATTTAACAAAATACAGCCAAAATGGTGCTAGCAGTCGATTGCGAAGTTACCAATATTTCCCTTTGTTGGCAGCAAATGGGATACTAGTTACCGTAAGCCCATTTTTTGATGAAGATTATTTACTAAATCTCTATTCTGGAAATCGAATCGGAAAACGAAAATTTCTAAAATTTTATTTAACCCGATTTATAACCTTATTTTCTATACACAAATACGATAAAATCGTAATCGAAAAAGAACTCTTTCCCTATTTTTTCAGTTGGTTTGAAAAAATTTTAAGGCTGCTAAAAGTAAAATATAGTGTCGATTATGACGATGCTATCTTTCATAATTATGATTTAAGTTCTAATAAATTAATTTCGTTTTTATTAAAAAATAAGATTAATAATGTCATGAAATACAGTGATTGTGTTATTGTAGGAAATAATTATTTGGCAGAAAGAGCACAATATTCTGGTGCAAAAAAAATAATACTTCTTCCTACAGTAATCGATATCGATAGGTATAAAGTCAAAAACGAATATTCAAGTGCTCCAATTGTTATTGGTTGGATTGGTTCCCCAACTACTTTTAAATATGTTCAGAAAAGCGCTTCTGTATTTTCGAAATTACTCCAAAAAGAAAATATCGAATTGCATATTGTAGGAGCAACCGAAGATTTGGGATTGGGCGACAAAGTTAAATACCTGAAATGGTCTGAAGAAAGCGAAGTGGCGTTAATCTCGAATTTTGATATTGGAATTATGCCGCTAGAGAACTCGCCCTGGGAATTAGGCAAATGCTCATACAAACTAATTCAATATATGGGCTGTGGAATTCCAGTTGTGGCTTCGGCAGTTGGTATGAATAACCAAGTTGTAGATGAAGGTATTAATGGTTTCTTGGTACAAACTGATGAACAATGGCTGGATAGATTAACCCTTTTAGCAAACGAGAGCTCATTAAGAGAAAAGCTCGGTAAAATGGGACGAAAAAAAATTGAATCTCAATTTAATCTTCAAAAAAACGCTACTATTTTACTAACTATTTTGTTAGATGAATACTAAATCCGATAGTAATTATTTAGATGTTTTACAGCTATTTAGAGGCATCGCAGCTATTATGGTGGTATTGCATCATAGCATAAGTTCTATAAAATATTATCATAAAATAAACATGCCTTTTCTATATTATTTGGGTTCAATAGGGAAATATGGCGTAGATTTCTTTTTTGTATTATCTGGTTTTATAATTACATATTCTGCTTTAGACAAATACAATCAACCTAATTCTTTTAGCAATTATGTAAAAAACAGAATGATTCGCATCTATATTCCGTATCTTCCTATAGGTGTATTTATGTTGCTTGTCTATACCTATTTGCCTTCATTTTCTAATGGAAATAGGGAAATTAGCGCAATCACATCAATGACTTTAGTTCCGCATGGAAATCCTGCGTTATCCGCTGCTTGGACACTTACATTCGAGCTTTGCTTTTATCTATTGTTCAGTATTTCTTTTCTTTCGAGAAAAATTTGGAATTGTTTTGTAGGGCTTTGGTTGGTAGCCCTGATTATTATTAACTATTCAAAATTTTGTACCGGAACATTTTTGAATAATTCTGCTTTACGGATTTTATTTTCTACCTATAATTTCGAATTTATTTTAGGATATGTACTTGCTTTGTTGGTCGTTCAGAAAATAAAGCTCCATAGATTGCTATCGACTTTGTTGTTGGTTTTGTTTCTTATGGCTTTTTTATATTTTACATTTAACAATTTAAATCTGTTTGCATTTGATGTTAATTTATTGTTTGCAATAGCAGCATTTTTAAGTATCTTCATAGCCTCGAGTATTGATAATTTGAAAATAAACAAAACGGCTGTCATGATGTTGGTAGGTAATGCTACCTATTCTATATATTTAATTCACAATCCTTTACAAATGATATTAATGCGATTGTTTCCTGAGATTACAACGTTATTGGGAGTAATTATAGCTTTGACAGTGGTGTTAATCTTATCCTGTTTTGTTGGATATTTGTATTATTTAGTCTTTGAAAAAAAGGGCATCAGCTACATAAAACTTAAATTTATAAAGTAAAACATGAATTTTTTAATATCGACCCTTGCTCTCGTACTTGGCTACCTTTTTATATTGAGTTTTGCTGCTAAACTTTCGGAAGGAAATAGTGCAACTTTAAAAAAATTATATCTGTTCCATATCCTATTTGGGGTCTATTTTTGTTTTTTTGTTCAAGGTGATGCAATTGGTTATTGGAAATATGCCAAGTTGATGTCTCATACTGATTTTATATATTCATTGACTCAAAATCAAGGCACTTATTTTATAATGGCTTTAAATTATTATCCCTCAAATATTTTAGATTTATCCTATTTTACAGGAACGATATTGTATAGTATTATTGGTTTTATTGGGCTCACCTATTTTTATGTGGTCGCAATAGAGTTGATTCCAAATGACCCAAAATTCAGTGTGTATTACTTGTTTCCACTATTATTTTTCTTGCCAAACTTGCATTTTTGGAGTTGTGCAGTTGGTAAGGATACCTTATTGTTTTTTTGCATCGGTATATTCACTTACGGGTTATTAGAACCATTTAGGAGAATGCCACTGCTTATATTGGGATTAGGATTGTCGTATTTTATTAGACCTCATATTACATTATTCCTGCTTTTAGGATTTGGGATGGCTTATTTTTCGGGACGAAATATTTCAATTTTTCAACGTATTTTGTTTTTTGGGCTCATGATTGGGATTGCTATTACTATATTACCCACAGTATTAGAATTTGCCAAAGTAGAAGAAGCAACATTAGATAGTTTTGATAAATTTTCTGAGACAAAAGCTGCTTTGTTGAGCAGATCTAGTTCAGATTCTGCCGTTGATATTTCCTCATATCCGTTTCCTTTAAAAGTTTTTACTTTTTTGTTTCGTCCATTCTTTTTTGACATCAAAGGCATACCGTCAGTTTTAGCTTCTCTTGAAAATTTACTTTTGTTGGTATTGACCATTACAGTTCTCAAAAACAAACCATTAAACACCTTCAAGAACGCTCCATTTATAATTCAAGGAATGGTTTATTTTTTGATAATAGGCACAATCGCCTTTTGTCAATCTTTAGGAAATATAGGTATCATGATTAGAATGCGAAATATGTTTTTACCAGGCTTAATCATCTTTATTCTTTGGCATTTTTCTTACCAACAATCACAGGATGTCGAACCCTAATTCGTTGTGATTTCTTAACAATTTATACCGTTTTAATTGGCATAATCCTTTACAATTTTAATTTATTGTAAAGGTTTGTGTAGACCCTAATTTAGCTGATTTTTTGATACTATTTTTATTAAAAAAAGGGACTTTTTACAATGATTTGGATTCAGATTGTTCTTATTTTCCTTGTTTTTTTCTCTTCAGAAGTTCCAATAAAATGAGCAAGAGACTCTAAAATAAATAGAAATAATGGAAAAAAAATTAATCAGAATCACCACTATTCCGCTCTCCTTAGATAAACTTTTATCGGGTCAATTGAATTATATGAATTCCTATTATGATGTAACTGCGGTGGCATCTGAAAATGACTATTTAAAAAAAATTGGGATTAGAGAAAGTATAAAAACGTTTCCTATAGAAATGTCTCGAAAAATCACACCCATACATGATTTAGTAGCTGTGGTAAAACTATTTTTATTTCTAAAAAAAGAGAAACCTCTTATTGTTCATTCTCACACTCCAAAAGCTGGAATACTAGCCATGATAGCCTCAAAATGTGCAGGAGTTCCTATACGATTGCACACCGTTGCGGGATTGCCCTTAATGGAGACTAAAGGATTAAAACGAAAGATATTAGTAGAAGTTGAAAAACTAACTTATTCCTCTGCTACTATGGTTTATCCTAATTCGAAAGGGTTGCATGATTTTATTGTAACCAATAAGTTTACAACAAAAAGAAAGTTAAAAATCATAGGAAACGGAAGTACGAACGGTATTAATACTAATCATTTTTCGCCAGAACAAATTTCAGAATCTCAAAAGCAAACTTTAAAAACAAAGTTGGGCATTGAAGCAGACGATTTTGTGTTTGTTTTTGTTGGAAGGTTAGTGAGCGATAAAGGAATTAATGAAGTCGTAACTGCTTTTAAAAAAATATCAAAACAAAATTCAAAAGCCAAACTACTTTTAGTTGGAATGAAAGAAAAACATTTAGATCCCCTTAAAGAGTTTACCGAAAAAGAGATTGCAACAAACAAAAACATTTTATTTGTAGGATATCAAGATGAAATCAGACCCTATTTAGCCATAAGTAATGCCCTAGTTTTTGCAAGTTATCGAGAGGGATTTCCTAATGTTGTTTTACAAGCTGGCGCTATGGGATTACCCTCAATTGTAACTAATATTAACGGTTGCAACGAAATTATAATCGATGGAAAAAACGGAATTATTATTCCCGTAAAAAATAGTGAAGCATTAGAAAAAGCGATTTTAAAAATGATGGAAGATACCGATTTTTTGTTTACTTTGAAATCAAATGCAAGGCAAATGATCACTTCACGATACGAACAAAAAAAGATTTGGGATGCTATTTTAGATGAATACAAACAAGTGGAATTTTCGTTAGCAAAACCTAAAATAAGATATTCATATTCTAATGATTATCAGCCATTTTTTGAATTTTAGACGACTTTTATATCGAAAAAGCAGGTAAAAAAACAAATTTATTTCTTTACTATTTTTGTAAATTCAACTATTTACACACTATTTTTTCTTAACATTCGATACCATTTTTTTATTTTATATAGAACGGATGTATTAACAATTGGGTCATTATCATAACCATAACCGTACCCGTAATTATAGGAATAACTGTAACCATATCCTTTACTTTGACCTACATTATTTAAAATGATGCCCATGTTTTTGATGGTGTTTAAGGTCTTTAGATTGGAGATAAATTTAAGTAGTTTTTTTTCTGTAAAATTTGCACGAGTTACATAAAGTACCGTATCGGCAAGATGTGTAATTAAAGTTGTGTCCGCTACTAATAATGTGGGTGCTGTATCAACAATTATATAATCATAGTCGTTTTTTATTTCATTCAACAGCAACTCAAATCGTCCATTAGATAATAATTCAGCTGGATTTGGGGGAATAGTTCCAGAAAAAATAATATCAAAATTTAAATTTGTATCCGTTAAATGACTCACTTTTATATCGCTTACTTTTACACTCGTATCGTACAAGAAATTTGTAATTCCTTTTAAACTTGGTCTTTCTAAATCTAGTTTTCGGTGTAATTGTGGGTTTCTTAAATCGGCTCCTATTAAAATCACTTTTTTGCCCAATGTAGAGAGTGTGATGGCTAAATTCAATGAAATGAATGTTTTACCTTCGCCTTTTATAGTCGAGGTTACAAATAAAACAGAACCATTATCTTTTTTTGTATTGATGTAATTGATATTATTTCGAAGTATTCTAAACGATTCTGATAAAATGGAGCGGTCTAAAAACTGTATTGCTTTGCTTTCAGTTTCAATAAAAGGGATTTCGGCTATTACTGGAACTTCTGGAATTAAGGATTCTAAATCTTCTTTATTGTTAATTTTATTATCCAGCGAATAATAAATATAAATAATGCCAATAGGAATTAATAGTCCAAAAAGCAATGCCGTAATAAAAATCACATTGCGTTGTGGCGCCACTGGATTAGCAGAAAAAATAGCATAATCAACCACTTTAATCGATGGGTTTGTAATGGCTAAATTAATGGCTGCTTCTTCTCGTTTTTGCAACAATAATACATACAAGGATTCCTTTATGGATTGCTGTCTTTCTATAGATCGCACTCCTTTTTCATTAAAAGGAACCTTACTGTATTTAGCATGATCCGAATTACTTATTCTACTGAATTCATTTCTACTGACTGCTAATACGTTTTGATATCCAAGAATTGAAGCCCTAATGTTGTTTTTTATTTGTAAAGCAAGTGTTGCCGCTTCTTTTACCATTGGGTTCGCATCTCCACCACCAGAAAGCATTATCTTATTGCGTTTTAAAATTTGTTCGTTATAATTTGCAACTAATCCATTTACTTCACCATTTTCTATACCAATATTTGAAGGCAATAAATCAAGACCTTTGCTAGTGTTTAGGGCATTTATCATAAGTTTAGCTAGTGCAATTTGTGTGTTTGCAGCTGCTAATTTAGATTTTGATTCATAATTGTTTTGCATTAAAATGGATGCATCGGCTTCAACAAAACTCAACTCGCTCTCTTTTTTGAAATCAGCTTTGGAGGTTTCTATAGAATCCAATTCATTAAAAAGAAATTTAAACCGATCATCTACAAATTCGATAGTTTTCTTGGAAACGAGCTGACGATCTTGTATCCCGTCTTGGTTGAAAACTTCGATTAATGTATTGACAATATCGTTGATTTTATCTTGATTAAAACCCTTTAAAGTAAGGCTCAAAATGTCACTTTGTTTTACAACATAATCAATCGTAATACTATTTGAAATCGATTGTACGACACTCTTTCGGGTTTTTAAAGTGACCAGGTATTCATTCCCATTTGATTTGTTTAATAAAATCTTATTTTTAGGTACTATTTTGAAGGGAATCGCCGTATTAAAATTTGTTTCCCCAAATTTATATTCTTTGTTATTTCCTTTAACCTTGTATCCCGTTTTTGTCAATACAATTTCAAAGGCGGTTTGTTGCGGTATTAAGGAATCTTTTTCTGATGCCCATATTATTCTAAAGGGTGCGTTTTTCCATAATTCTATAGATTTTATAGTTCCTACTGCATAAATTTCGGTAGTTAAATTTAAACTATCAACAACGGCACTTAGTATTCGAGAAGATTTCATGATTACAATTTCATTCCCTTTGCTTGTCTCATTGTTACCAAAAATGGAAACATTATCTGTTGGTAATTTAAAGGCGGTATTTGAATTGTCTAGGATTTTAATTTTGGCACTTGTTTGATAAACATCACTAGCATATCTCAAATAAAAAAAACTTATAATTGTAGCGATGGTAATTGACAAAACAATCCATTTCCAGTGAGATAGGTATTTTAAAATTTCTTGCTTAATATTGAAATTATTTTTCTTGCTTTCCAATGGAATTATTTATTTTGTTAATAATAAGATGGTCGTAATAGCAACTGAAACTATGGCTAATAAATTTCCCAAATTAGGAATATATCCTGACGAAGTCACTTTAGACCCATTTGGATTTACATAAATAACATCATTTGGCTTTATATAATAATACGGTGAATCAAACCATTTTTTTGATGTTAAATCAATAGTCATATAAGTTCGCTGTTTGTCAACTTCTCTAATTATTAAAACGTTTTGTCTTTTGCCCTGTATGGTTAAATCCCCTGCATAGCCCAATGCTTGGAGAATACTTATATTTTGTTCGCTAAAAGTATAAGTGCCTGGTGTTTTTACTTCGCCAAGAATTGTAAATTTTGCATTGGTCAACCTCACGGTTACTGTTGGATTTATAAGTTGCTTCCCTTCGATTAATTTTTTTACTAAAAGATTTTCTAATTCGAGTATTGTTAGGTCATGAACTTTTATTTTACCTAAAATAGGCAGCGTAATAGTTCCTTCTTGAGTTACCAGATAGCCATCGAATTTTGTGTTTGTTGGCTGAATTGTATTATAAATTGCTGCTAAATCTGGGGAACTAGAAAATACAATAATGCTCAAAATATCATTAGCCTGAATTTTCCCTTCGGCAAAAACGGTTGTATCGTGTTCGTTTAAATTGATATCACTAAAGTATATCACGTCTTTTTTTGATGTACAAGAACTAGTAAGCAGAACTCCTAAAATAAGCATTAGGATTTTTTTTTGAAATTTCATCATTATTTTAGAGGTTCTAAATGGTTGTATTGGTTTTAATTAAAATTTTGCAGTTTGTACATGTTATCATAAAATACCTATTGATTTTTTGATTTTTCAATAAAACCATTTCGTTTTTTAAAAAGGGCTTTTTTACTTCTAAAAAATTCAATTTTTGAATGGCTAGGATTGTGAGAAGTTTATAATGAAATTATAGGATTTTAAGGAATGAATCAATAGTTGGAAAATAAAATTTGTTGTTTTGATAAATTAAAATAAATTAAATTCGTTTTTTTCAACTTCTGGAGTGTTGCTTAAATTGATTTTGTCCAAAGACTGATTAATCGAGTTATCTATTTTATTGACAGCTAAATTTTTTATAAAAGTGGAATAAAAAGGATTGTATATTTTATAAAAACCTATTTCGAATTTTTTTACTCTTAAGATTCCATATTTAATATCGTTTAATGATAAAAGATAATGTGAAATTTTAATCCGGTTAAGTTTAAAAAATAGTTTGGGTTTTGTTTGTTCCTTTTTCATAATTAGAACATAAGCATTGTAAATATTGACCCAAAATATTCTTTTTAGTTCATCGGTATTTATTTTGCGTTCCAAACTACTAATGCTTATATAATACAGTTCTTTTCGAAGTGTGGTGGAATCTTCTTCCAGTTTTGCTTTTGTAAGAATGCGTTCGGATAAATCGATGTAATAATTTAACATTGTTTGTTTTGTAAACTTTATCAGAAATATTTAGCCAAAAAAAGAAAATAATATCAATTAAAAATTGTTAAATTTTAACTTAATATAGCTCGGCAAATATTCAATTTTTATTTATTTTTAATAGGAATCTATTGTTAATTTTCATTTCTCAAAATTAAATTTATGTTAACTTTTATAGAATACTAATAGGGTTCATCATCAGGAATCAGAACTGAAATACGGATTCATGGCACTGTTCTAAAGCAATATTTGCTGATTATTATTTTGAAATTATTTTTTTAAAAACCTTGTTGTTCCACTACCATTATCTGAATTTATTTTAATAAAGTAGTGACCTGCGCTGAGTTGCGAAACATTTATTTCTTGTGTAGTTTGGTCTGTATTTAGAATAGTTTGAACCAGTTGCCCGAGTGTATTGTATATCGATAGACTAGTAATTTCTATTTTGTTTTTATTCGTAATATTTAAAACATCACTCACAGGATTGGGATAAATTTCGATTAAATCTGAAAAAACATAGTCTTGAACTTTCAACAATTGAATTCTTGATGCAGCCGTGTTTGTTGCTATAGGTTGTTTATAATCGAAATAAATAGTTGCTGAATTGGACAGCTCATTCCCAGTAACAAGTGTAGGTATTGTTTTGATTTTAAAAACAACATACCCTTTGTTACTTCCCGCAGAAAAAGGGAGGTTGATGTTTTCGAAAATAAATTCAACTGTATTAGTCGCTGTTATTTTTGTGGTAAAGGGATGACTTCCGTTGCCAGCTACAAGCGTGGCAATATCAAACTTTGAAATGTCGATAAGATCTTTTACTACAATATTTTGAACTATGCCTGAACCAGAATTTTCAAAACGAATCATATAATGCAAATATTCTCCAACTTTTGATGGCGATATAGTATTTCCTTCTAAACAAATTTTGTCATTTAAAATTATAGAACTCGACACTGCTTGACTTAAATCTGTGCTATTATCCGTAGGAGTTTCATCGTTTGTGTTGGTTATAGTGGTGTTAAAATTTAATGAATATCCATTATTAACGGTAGGTTTTACTCTCAAGGTTACTTGAATAGTTCTGGTTTCTTGTGGTACTAAATTTGTAAAATTCCAATTCAAATTACCCAAACTTTGGCTGTATACACTAGGATTAGCAGCTACAAAACTCAAAGCCAAATCATCAAAAGTTAGGCTTATAACTCCGGATTGTGTTACATTACCTTTGTTTTTATAAATAATTTGATAGTTGCTTTCAAAATTAGTTCTCGCATTGTCCATAGGTACATATACAATCTCCAGATCAGAACGATTACCATTCGGGGTAATACAAAACGAGGTAGATAAAGGGCTTGGAACATTAGGGAACTTAACTGAAATACTAGCTGGGGAAATAGTGTAGTACGCTGGGTTTTCAAGAACTGGAGTTAGAGTATAAGCACCTTCTTTTAATCCATAGGAATAAGAGCCTGTCGAATCTGGAATAAAAGTTGTAACAGTAGTATCATCCGAAATAGTCCATTTGAGATTTGGAAAATTACGATCTAAAACATCACAACCATTATTATTGATGTCTAGTTTATTTAGGCCTTCTATAGTATAATAATTTCCACCTGGAACAAAGGAGCAATAACTATTTATGGTACAATTAATATAGCCGTTGTTCGAAATTTCTTCTTGAACATACTCCAAGTCCAATTCATCGGCACAAATGTAGTTCAGATTTGGATTTCCAGAAAACAACAATGAACTCTCATTACTCCCGTTTTTCATAAAAATACTCTGGAGCAAATTATTTGAAACTAATAAAAACTGTAATCCAGTTTGGTTCGTAACATCAAGTGTCGCAAGTTTATTATTGTTACCATACAAATATTGAAGATTAGTTAATCCGTTAGTATCTAGTGCTGTAACTTGATTTTTACTGAAATCTAATACTTTAAGGTTTATTAATCCTGTCACTTGAATGGATTGCAATTTATTATTGGTACAATTCAAATAAGTAATAGCAAACAAGGTGTTTGCATTTAAAGCATTGAGTTGATTAAAATTACAATTTAAATTAGTAAGGTTTGTTAATCCATCAATTTTTAACGATACTAATTGATTATTACTACAATTCAAATTGTTCAGGTCGACTAAAGTTGTTGCCTCTAATGTAGAAAGTAAATTATAGTTGCAATTCAAACTAGTAATATTAGTCAGCAAACTTAAATCAAGCGACGTAAGCATATTTCTACTGCATTCTAAAGTGAGCAGACTAATTAAATCACTTAAATCCAATGAAGAAATGGAATTACTATTGCAAGCAAGAGATTCAAGATTATTTAAATTATTTAATTCTAATGAGGTAATTTTGTTATCACTGCATTCTATGGATATTAAATTTATTAAATCATTTGTGCTCAAAGTAGTCAACAGATTTGATTGACAATATAAATTTTGGAGATTAATTGCTCCATTTAATGTAAGTGTACTGATTATATTGTTACTACAATTCAAATCCGTTAAACTTGTTAAATTACTAATATCCAAATTACTAATTTGGTTGTTACTGCATTGTAAAAAAAGTAGATTAGTAAAATTTTCAATCCCAATTAAAGAGTTTATAGATGAACTTTCGATTTCTAAATAACCCACTTGCAAGGCTTCGGTCAATTCAATTTCGCCATTTTTATTAACATCAATTGCAATATAATCCCCAGATAAATTTCTCGCTATTGCATTACTAGAATCAGATTGCAACAATTTTGACTTAAAAGTGGCATTAGGAAAAGTTATAAATTGCGCTGATAAAATGTTACAAAATAAGGTGGTAAAAAGTATAATGTATAGTTTCGACATGTTTTGAATTATTAAAACTCAAAGTTAAAATTTCGCATGTGAAGACCCTTTTTTAGATGTTATTTAAAAGTTATATTTTTTAAACTAAAGACCCTAAAATTAACATACGAATAAAGGATTTAGTTCAGTGTTCGATATCAATATAATTTACAAACTAATCTAAAAACAATTAAGAATCATTACACTATGAATGATTCGAACTTAAAAAAATACCAATCAAGTTTTGAAATGATTGTATTGAAAACAAAAAAAACCCTGTTCTTAATAGAACAGAGTTTTCTAAATTTACTGTAAGAATATTTCGTTATTCTTTTGAAATGCTGCCTTTTTGAACAAAGTATCTCATTCTAAAAAAGACATAGACTAAACCTATCGCGGCTAATACCCAAATATAATCATCAATGGGTGCTCCTGCTGGATCTGTACCTTCTAAACCACCGCCACCATCATTATTCCCTGGTTGTGCAAATACTACAACATTAGAACATAAATAAAAAGCAGCTATATAGTATTTTAATAAATTATTTTTCATTTTTTAATGTTTTTTAGTTCTTAGTTTAATACTTTTTTGGTTACTATGCTGTTATCCTCTCCTACTATTTTAACTATGAAAACTTGATTTGTAGCTTTTGAATCTTTAATGGTAGTTGAATTTGCTTTTACGTTCTTTTGTTCTATGATAAGTCTTCCTTGTATATCAAAAACTTTGATGTTGTTGATGGCTATATTGCCCGAGTTTACATATAGTGTTCCGTTGTTTTTATAAACCCTAACACTGTTTTCGTTAAATGCTGGTGCATCTACTTTTAATGTTTTTTGGTATTTCAAAGAAAATCTAGTGTTGTCTACTCCTGCAACTGCAGTAAAATTATATACTGCTATTTTCAAATCTGTTTCTGTACCAGTTTTGTTGTCTTTTAGATAAATATCTTGACCCGTAGAAAACAATCCGTCAAAGTGATCTAAAGCAATCGTGTAATCACCTGCTACATCTGTTTTGAAGTTTAAAGCTACAACATCACTAGCATCAAATGTAGGACGACCTTGAATGGTGTATTCTTCATTGTTTATATTAGAGGTTAAAGCGATTGAACTATCGTTGAAATATTTAGCATCAAAAATATCTATTCCTTGTATTGCATCTGTAGTATAGCCTACTAATACTTGACTGAAAGCACCGCTAGTATTAGTCAAGTTTAACCAAACACGATTTTTATCAACAACTGATTTAGTTTTGAAAAACTGATTTTGATTGTTAGCTACTCGCATTGCATTGTTAAAAGAAACAGTTGTTGCGCCAGTTTTAGCTTTAACAAAGAAACCTTGACCTACTTGAATATTTCCATTAGGTAAAGCACTACTTGGCGTTGCGGAAGTAGAGCCCATTGGATTATAGACTGCATAAGCAGAACCCGCAGCGGCATTTATTTTTCTCCAAAAATACAAACTACTTTCAATGTTTGCAGTATTAGCTGTAATAAATGCTTGTGCATCAATTGTAGATGGATATGGATTTCCTATCATATTGTAACCGTAAGTTACACCATTATTAGTTATTGATTTTGAAATATCTCCATTGTTTGGTACACCAGTAAAAGCTCCTGCATAAGTTATTGCACTTGGATAACCAGCATCAGTATCGGGCATACGAATTAAATAACCCGCGCCAGTTGTAAATGGAGTTGTTGTCGGGCTTGCAATAACACTATATAAATTAGAAGGCTCATCGTAGTTGTAAAAACGAGTATCCAATGTTGCTGGTGAGAAAGTTTTCAAAAACAAAGCAGCATTCGTCGTTGGTGAAGACCATATCGTGTAATCAAAACGATTTAAAAGATTACTGTTTCTATTTACTGTAATATTACCTGTATTAGTATTAGTTGTACCACTTTGAATCAAATTAGCGTTGCTAGCAAGAGTCATTGTACCCGTATTTGTAATAGCGCCTGTAACAGTTAAGTTTGAACCAGAATTTACAGTTAAACTAGTTGAAACAATTGATAATGAGTTAATATTTACATTGCCTGTTATAACCGGTGCGTTTGGTGCAGGAACAATGCTAACATCTGAATTTTGATCTGGAATACCTGCGCTCCAGTTTCCAGCATTAGTCCATGAAGTATCAGTAGCTCCAATCCAAAGATTTGCAGTTGGTGACGTAGCTGCGTAAACTAATTCTACTTTTCCTGGAGTAGCATTCGTATAAACTAAAGACCAACCTGTTGTTAAACCTATTACAGAAGCGAAACTTCCTGTAAGTGAACCTGTGGCATTTGTTTTAAGAATTTCTATAGTAACTGGTCCAGCTGGTGTATAAATACCCGTAATATCTAATGTTGCACCAGATATGTTGAACGAACCAAGAGCCGTTGTGCTTGTAACTTGATCATAATCTATACCTGCAGCTGTATTACCCGATACTTGTAGTACTAATTTTCCTGTAATCGTTGTAGCAGCTCTAGCAAAATTCGTAATTCCTTTTCCTGATGATCCTCCAGGTGCTATAACACTAGTTGCATTAAGTGTTAATGTTACTGAAGTTATAGCATTTAAATTTACTCCTCCTCCTTGTCCAGTATTTATTGTACCAGAATTTGTAGTGGTCGAAGATATGGCATTTGTTGTTATGGCCGTAACTGCTGAATAATCGATAGTTGCATCTCCTGAACCACTCACAAGCGTAAGAGTTCCTATGGCAGGAACAGTTGTATTTGGAGCTGAAGCAGCAAGTATTTGCAAACCTGCACCAGTTACTTTTGTAGTTCGTATGGTATATACATTTAGATTCCCATCTGTATATGTTGCGTCAGCAGTAGCGGCAGCTCCTATTAATACAGTAAAGTTAGCTGGGGATTTTGTAAAATTAATACTTCCCGTACTATTGTTAGTAACACCAGGAAAACCAGCAAGTGAATTATTTGTATTTACAATTCCGCTATTAATAAGTGTAAATCCTTGCGCGATACTATTTATTGAACCGTCAAGGTTAAAAGTACCGTTATTAGTAAAAGTAGTTTTCAAACGCTGACCACCACCAGAACCCCAAATAGCATATCCGGTTAATGCAATAGTTGATGGATTTTTTAATGTAAGTGTACCATTATTAGTAATAAAAACACCCGTAATATTTGCAAAATTACTTTGTTGTTGTTGATAAGCCGCTTGACCTGTCCAAACAAATCCAGTTGGATTAGTTACAGAAGGAGTAAGACATGCTAAATCTACATTTATAATACCATCGTTCACAATATTGATTTTCATATCTTGAAGATTGGCAGTTGATGTAATACCAGCAGTAATACCACTTCTTAGGCTTTCGCCAAGAATATTGATGGTTCCATTATTAGTAAAATAAGTTGGGTTTCCAACACCTCCAGCTCCAACAGCATTTGCTATACTTATACCGTGATTTAAACTATTCCCTAAACTGTATGATTCAAGTATTGTACCTGAGTTTACAGTAACTCTATTTAAAGATCCTACTACAAGTATTCCTGCTCGTACTGGTGCTAGTGCTGTTCCTAGTTTAAATCCAGTTCCTCCAATGATTAATGGTGAAGGAAATGTTACCGGAACAGGTACAGCAGGTAGTGTAGCCGCAAGAGCTCCAGTTACCGCTACAGCTCT
>NZ_JANNXH010000050.1:0-40388 GCF_031409475.1 Flavobacterium sp.
TCTTTAGACTTTAAGACCTTAAACTTTAGACTAAAAACCTTAAGGTGGTTATTGCGGCGGGGCTCACCTCTTCCCATCCCGAACAGAGTAGTTAAGCCCGCCTGCGCAGATGGTACTGCAGTTATGTGGGAGAGTATGTCGCCGCCTTTCTTTATGAACCCCAACCCGATAAGGTTGGGGTTTTTTGTTTTATAAGAAAGCCAACTTTCTCTAGAAAAGTCGAGACTCAACTCGTCCATTTCTTTAATATGAACTCGTTTTAGATGATAAAAAAAACCTGCTCAATCCTAAAGAGGTTTTTTTGTTTAAGGTATAATTTGTAAAATTATTTGAAATTAGGAGAATTGGAAATTTTGAAATTAACTCTTTTATAAATTAGTTTAATTTCAATTTATAATTGTATTTTTGCATCGTTTTTGAAAACATATTTGCTTACATTATACAAAATTTTTACAACAACAATAAAATGAATCAAACGAAATATATTTTTGTTACTGGCGGTGTGACTTCTTCTTTAGGGAAAGGAATTATTGCAGCTTCACTAGCAAAATTATTGCAGGCGAGAGGATATAGAACCACAATCCAAAAATTTGATCCATATATCAACGTCGATCCAGGCACTTTAAATCCTTATGAACACGGTGAATGTTATGTGACTGATGATGGAGCTGAAACAGATTTAGATTTAGGTCATTATGAGCGATTTTTAAATGTTCCTACTTCTCAAGCTAATAATGTTACTACAGGTAGAATTTATCTTTCGGTCATTGAAAAAGAGCGAAGAGGAGAATTCCTTGGAAAAACAGTTCAAGTTGTTCCTCATATTACCAATGAAATTAAGGATAGAATGCAATTGCTTGGTAAATCTGGTGATTTTGACATTGTAATTACTGAAATTGGTGGAACTGTCGGGGATATTGAATCATTACCTTACATAGAATCGGTTCGGCAATTGGTTTGGGAATTAGGCGAACACAATGGATTAGTCATTCACCTGACTTTGGTTCCTTATTTGGCCGCAGCCGGAGAATTAAAAACAAAACCTACGCAACATTCTGTTAAAACTTTAATGGAAAGCGGTATAAAAGCAGATATTTTAGTTTGTAGAACAGAGCACGAAATTTCAGAGGAGTTGCGTAATAAGTTAGCTTTGTTTTGCAACGTAAAAAGAGAGGCCGTAATTCAATCCATCGATGCTTCAACGATTTATGAAGTGCCTATTTTGATGCTCGAAGAGGGTTTAGATGTTGTTGCTTTAAAGAAATTGGCTTTGCCGAAAAGAGCTGCTCCGGATTTAAGAAACTGGAACACTTTCTTGCATAGAATAAAACATCCAAAACACACCGTAAATATTGGTTTAATCGGGAAATATGTTGAATTACAAGATTCATACAAATCTATTTTAGAGGCCTTTATTCACGCTGGCGCTGCTAATGAAACTAAAGTTAACGTTATTTCTATTCATTCTGAATTTTTGAATGCATCAGATGTTGCCGAAAAATTTGCAGGATTAGATGGAATACTAGTTGCACCAGGTTTTGGTGAAAGAGGAATTGAGGGGAAAATAGAAGCCGTTCGATATGCACGTGAAAATAAAATTCCGTTTTTCGGAATTTGTTTAGGTATGCAAATGGCAATCATTGAATATTCAAGAAATGTTTTGGGATATGTCGACGCAAATTCAACAGAAATGAATCCGAGCACAACACATCCTGTTGTAAACCTTATGGAAGAACAAAAAACCATTACGGATAAAGGAGGAACAATGCGACTTGGAGCGTGGAAATGTAATGTAAAAACAGGTACATTGGCTTTTAAAATTTACGAAAAAGAAACTATTTTTGAACGTCATCGCCATCGTTATGAATACAATAGCGATTATGTAACAGAATTGGATAATGCAGGACTAATAGCTTCTGGAGTAAATCCTGAAACAGGTTTGGTCGAAATTGTAGAATTAGAAAATCATCCTTTTTTCATTGGCGTACAATATCATCCTGAATACAAAAGCACTGTGGCAAATCCGCATCCCCTTTTTGTGAATTTTGTGGCAGCAACCGTGAAAGCAAATAAAAAATAATAACGTTTTTTGATACGTTAAACTTTAAACTATTTTAAATATAATAATGGAAGAAAAAAAATTAGACCTCAATTCGATTATTGGTTTCGTATTGATTTTTGGAATCTTGATTTGGATAATTTACCAAAACAAGCCTTCTGAAGCAACTATCGCAGCTGAAAAAGCCAAAAAAGAATTAGTCGCAAAAGAAAAAGCAAACAAAGCGGTTGCTACTCCGGCTCCAGCAGCTCCAGCAGTAGTTCTGGCAGGAGATTCAACACAATTAGCTCAAGCTCAAAAAACGCTTGGTAGTTTTGCTTATTCTGCAACAATTTCATCAGCAAAAGATGGTTTTACGACTATTGAAAATGAATTGGTAAAACTGAAAATCGCCAACAAAGGAGGTTATATTGTTGAAGCTACTTTAAAAAATTTCGAGAAATTTAAGAAAGGTTCAGGACAAATTGTTGAATTGATAAAAGAAAATAATGCCAATTTAAATATTCAATTACAAACTAACGATAATCGTACTTTAAATACTAAAGACCTTTATTTTGAGCCTTCATTGTCAAAAGTTGGAGCAGATCAAATACTATCAATGAAGTTGAAAGCTGGAACCAATGAGTTTTTGGAATATAAGTACATTTTGAAACCAAAGGATTATATGATTGGTTTTGATATTCGTTCTCAAGGCTTGAATAAAATTTTGAATACAGCTAAACCATTGGATTTTGAATGGGGTTTGAAAACGTATAGAAATGAGAAAAGTATTTCTTATGAAAATCGTTATACTGAAATTTATTTTGAATATGAAGACGGTAAGATTGATTATGTAGGTCAAGGCAAAGACAAGGAGGAAAATGCAGAAAAGACTTCTTATGTAGCTTTTAAACAACATTTTTTCAGCACTATTCTTATAACAAACAAGCCGTTTGAATCGGCTAAATTGCAATCAAATGATTTAGTAAATGACGAGAAAATAGATACTGTTTTTACCAAGCAATTTAAGGTAAATGTTCCTTTAGCATTCAGTAATGGAGAATTAGATTATAAAATGAATTGGTATATTGGGCCTACAGATTATAAAATTTTAAATAATTATGATAAAAATTTAGATAAAATAATATCTTTAGGTTGGGGGATTTTTGGATGGATCAATAAATTTATTTTTATTCCTTTATTTGGATTTTTAACTACAACTATTGGATTGACTTTTGGGATTGCAATAATTATTTTTACAATTTTAATTAAAATTGCCATGGCACCTATTACGTTTAAATCATTCTTGTCACAAGCAAAGATGAAAGTATTACGTCCAGAAATTACTGAATTGGGGGAAAAATTCAAAAAAGACCCTATGAAGAAACAACAAGAAACAATGAAGTTATACAACAAAGCCGGAGTAAATCCTATGGCGGGTTGTATTCCAGCATTGATTCAGATTCCGTTTATGTATGCTTCATTTCAATTTTTTCCATCGGCTTTTGAGCTGAGACAAAAAGGATTTCTTTGGGCTGACGATTTATCTTCATTTGACGAAGTTATAAAATTGCCATTTCATATTCCATTATACGGCGATCACATCAGTTTATTCCCGGTGCTTGCCTCAATTGCAATTTTCTTCTATATGAAAATGACTTCTGGCGACCAGCAAATGGCTGCTCCAACGCAAGAAGGTATGCCGGATATGGCTAAGATGATGAAAATCATGATTTATGTTTCGCCAATAATGATGTTATTTTTCTTCAATAGTTATGGTGCTGGATTGAGTTTGTATAACTTTATTTCGAATTTAATCACCATTGGAATAATGATTGTCATCAAAAGATATTTTATTGACAGTGATAAGATTCACGCTCAAATTCAGGAGAATAAATTGAAAGAGCCAAAAAAACAAGGCAAGTTTCAACAAAAACTGCAAGAAGTGATGGAACAAGCAGAAGCTCAAAAAGCGAAGGATAAAAAGAAATAATTATTTAAAAATCTCGTTAATTCGAGATTTTTTCATTTAGTTATAATTTATGTAGTTTGAATTCGTTAGATAAAAAAGTAAATGATGAGAACAATTTGTACAATAATAGTTTTAGTTTTTCTGAATGTGTTTAGCCTACATTCCCAAATCGATTATAATAAACTAGACGAAAAAGGCAATAAACACGGACTTTGGAAAGGAATTTATCAAGATACCAAAAATCTAAAATTTGAAGGGACTTTCGATCACGGAAAAGAAGTTGGAACTTTTAACTTCTATGATAATACGCGCACAAAAAAAATTATCGCCACCAGAGAATTTAATCCAAAGGATAATTCAGCGTATACCGTTTTTTATGATCAAGAAAAAAACAAAGTTAGTGAAGGTAAAGTGGTCAATAAATTGTTTGAAGGCCAATGGAAATATTACCACAAATCATCAAAAATTGTAATGACTATAGAAAATTACAATAAGGGTAAACTCGAAGGATTACGTTCTGTTTTTTATCCAAATAGTAAAATTGCCGAAGAAATTAATTATAAAAATAATTTAAAAGAAGGAATTTATAAACGCTATACCGAAGCTGGAATTGTAATTGAAGAAGCAATTTATAAAAATAATGAATACAACGGAATAGCAATCTATAATGATACTGAAGGAAATATAGTTTCAAAAGGGAAGTATACTAATGGAAAAAAAACAGGAGTTTGGCAGTTTTTTGAAAAAGGAAAATTAATCAATCAAATGAATATGAGTTATCCTCAGAACAACTCAAAATCCAAAAAGAATTAACTTTTTGGATGTACTAATCCTGTCGCAAATCTTTGTAACTTTGCACCTTGTAAAATTATAATTTTTTTAAAAATGAAACGTGTTGTTGTAGGCCTTTCCGGTGGTGTAGATTCGAGTGTTGCGGCTTATTTATTGCAGCAGCAAGGATATGAAGTCATTGGTCTTTTTATGAAAAATTGGCACGATGATTCCGTAACTATTTCTAACGATTGTCCTTGGCTCGAAGACAGCAACGACGCATTATTAGTTGCTAATAGATTGGGTATTCCTTTTCAAACCGTTGATTTAAGCGAAGCTTACAAAGAAAAAATCGTTGATTATATGTTCAACGAATACGAAAAAGGGAGAACTCCAAATCCCGACGTGCTTTGTAACCGCGAAATTAAATTCGATGTTTTTATGAAAATCGCTTTAAGTCTTGGTGCCGATTATGTGGCAACTGGTCATTATTGTCGAAAAGGTCAAATCGAAGTCAACGGCAAGAAAGTATACCAACTTTTGGCTGGAGCAGATAATAATAAAGATCAATCTTATTTTCTTTGTCAATTATCACAAGAACAATTAGCTAAATCTATGTTTCCAATAGGCGAATTAACAAAGCCCGAAGTTCGAGAAATCGCTGCCGAAATGGATTTAGTTACCGCCGAAAAGAAGGATTCACAGGGATTATGCTTCATTGGTAAAGTGAGATTACCAGATTTCTTACAACAAAAATTGCAACCCAAAGAAGGTCAAATTATCCAAATCGACAAAGAGAATCCTGAATATAGTTATGTGAAACAATCAGGACTCTCTGTAGAACAGGAGTTGTTATTTGATGCTCGAAAAATTGACTACAAACCTGAAATGGGTAAGATTGTAGGCAAACATCAAGGCGCACATTATTTCACAACGGGACAACGAAAAGGACTCAATGTAGGTGGAACTAAAGATCCTTTATTCATCATTTCAACAAATGTAGAAACCAATACTATTTATACGGGTTTGGGCAGTCAACATCCAGGATTGTTCAAAAAAGCTTTGTTCATTGAGAAATCCGAAATACATTGGATTCGTCAAGATTTGGCTTTAGCCAATGGAGAAACGATGCAAGTTTTAGCACGAATTCGATACCGTCAACCATTACAAAGCGCCACCTTGCATCAATTTGAAAACGGAATGTACCTAGCTTTTGCTGAACCTCAATCCGCCATAACCGAAGGGCAATTTGCAGCTTGGTATTTATACGATGAATTAGTTGGTTCAGGAGTAATTTCGTAATTTGGTATTTTAATTCTTTTAAATCATGAAAAAAATAATTCTATTTTTACTTTTGGTTTCTAGTTTTAATGGATTTTCACAAATAGAAGATGCCTGGGTTTATTTTAAAGACAAACCCAATTCCGCACCGTATCTAAGCAATCCATTAACGATGCTCACTCAACGCGCATTGGACAGACGAACCAATCAAGCAATTGCCTTGGACATTAAAGACGTTCCTATTAACCAACCCTATATTGATGCAATAACTGCATCAACTGGAATTACTGTAAAGGCGAAATCTAAATGGTTGAATTGTTTGCATGTACGTGGTTTAAAAACAGATATTGATGTATTAAAATTATTATCTTCGGTGCTTCGTGTTGATTTTGCTAATAAATCACTTAATTCTACAAAAAAGATTGCATCAAAACCCAAGTTTAAGCCCGTTAACAAAGTACTTGAGACGGCAGTAAATTTTAATTACGGAACATCAGCCAATCAAATTCAAATGTTGAACGGACATTTATTGCACCAATTAAATTATACTGGAACAGGAAAAATAATTGCTGTATTAGATGCTGGTTTTCCTAATGTAAATACAGCTCAGCCATTTCAAAGATTAATAACTAATAATTTAATTCTTGGTGGTTATGATTTTGTCAATAAAAACGTCAACTTCTATACCGGTGATTCACACGGAACATTAGTACTTTCTACCATGGGAGGATTTACGGATGGGCAATTAGTGGGGACAGCACCAGATGCAGCTTATTATTTATTTATTACAGAAGATGCAGTTTCAACATTTCCATATGCTGAAAATCCAGTTGAAGAATCAAATTGGGTCGAAGCAGCCGAAGAAGCAGATCGATTAGGAGTGGATATAATTTCAAGCTCTTTGGGTTATTTTGAATATAATAATGCAGCCTATAGCCACACTTATGCAGATATGACAGGAAATTCTGCTTTTGCTTCTCAAGGAGCAAACATAGCATTTTCTAGAGGAATGATTGTAGTTGCAAGTGCTGGAAACGAAGGTGGAACAGCAGAGCCACACGTTGGAGTTCCGGCCGAAGCTCTAAATGTCATAGCGGTTGGAGCTGTAAAAGCAGATGAAACTTACGCTACATTCAGTTCAGTTGGACCAAGTTTTGACAATAGAGTAAAACCAGATGTCATGGCGCAAGGTCAAGCATCTGTCTTGTCAAATACTGCTGGTACAATTACAACTGCAAATGGAACTTCATTTTCAGGTCCAATTTTAGCTGGAATGGTAGCAAGTTTATGGCAAGCTTTGCCTACAAAAACCAATCAACAAATCAAGCAATTAATTACACAATCATCGGATAGATTTCTTGCTCCAACAACACAGTTTGGTTACGGAATTCCAGATTTTAATTTGGCTTTAGCCAATGGATTATCGGTTGAAGCTTTTTCGAAAAATGATTTTATAGTTTATCCAAATCCAACAAGTGATTTTTTAACAGTTTCCCTGTCTGAAAAATTTGATTCAGGAATATTAGTAATTTATAATTTATTAGGGCAAAAAGTTTTAGAGTCTGAAATTTCAAAAACTGCTTCAGTTGTATCTTTAAAAACTCTAAGTAAAGGTTCTTATTTTTATAAATTTGAATCTAATGGTGCTTTTAAAAGCGGAAAAATCATAAAACAGTAATTTCCTTTCCAATAAATGAATAAAATAACCCAACTTTTTAAAATACAATATCCTATTATTCAAGCAGGAATGATTTGGAATTCAGGTTATAAATTAGCAAGTGCAGTAAGCAATGCTGGTGGTTTAGGATTAATTGGTGCAGGTTCAATGTATCCCGAAGTTTTGCGAGAACACATTCAAAAATGTAAAAAAGCAACTTCAAAACCCTTTGGAGTAAATGTCCCAATGTTGTATCCCAATATCGAAGAAATCATGAAAATTATTGTCGATGAAGGAGTCAAAATAGTTTTTACATCAGCAGGAAACCCAAAGACTTGGACACCATTTTTGAAGGAAAACGGAATAATCGTTGTTCATGTGGTAAGCAGTTCAGCCTTTGCATTAAAAGCTCAAGATGCAGGAGTTGATGCTGTTGTTGCCGAAGGCTTTGAAGCTGGAGGACACAACGGAAGAGAGGAAACTACCACTTTTACTCTGATACCTATGGTAAAAGAAAAAATTAAAATTCCCTTAATTGCTGCCGGTGGAATAGCAAACGGCAGAGGAATGCTGGCTGCAATGGTTCTTGGAGCTGATGGAGTTCAAGTAGGCAGTCGTTTTGTAGCTTCGGTAGAATCATCTGCGCACGAGAATTTTAAAAAAACGATTATTAATCTTAAAGAAGGTGAAACACAGTTAACTCTTAAAGAGTTAGCACCCGTACGATTAATTAAGAATAAATTTTACGAGGATATTCAAAATTTGTACAAAAAAAATCCAACTAAAGAAGCATTGATTGGGTTGTTAGGAAGAGCCAGAGCAAAAAAAGGAATGTTTGAAGGCGATTTAATCGAAGGCGAATTAGAAATTGGCCAAATTGCAGGAATAATTCATGAAATAAAACCTGCTGCCGAAATTATTTACGAAATGATAACTGATTTTGAATTAACAAGAAAAGAGATGCTGAATTTTGGTTTCTAACTCCTAATTTTATTACTTTTGATAATGCTCTAATTTTATAAAAATGACGAAAATAAAAATAATAATTGTGTTTCTCTTTTTAACCATTGGTTTACAACAATCCTACGGTCAAACATATAAATTTAAAACCACAGGTTTAAGTGTTTTAGAAAAAAATCAAAAAGGGAATTGGGGTAAATGGTCGGATTTGAAATTGGCTAATATTTTAGTTTCATTGGATACAAATAAAAATAGAATCTCTGTGTATTCTGAAATTATTCAATTATTTGAAATTATAGATTATATCCCTTTAGAAGAAACCGAAACCGATAGCATATACACCTTTACTTGTAAAGATAATAATGGGGAAGACTGCACTTTATCCATAATTACCAGAAAAAAACAAGACAATCGGAAACAACTTTACCTCAATTATGTAGATAGGATTATCGTGTATAATATTTCGAATTTTAGCGAGTAAACAGTTAGATTAATTTTTTGCAAACCGTTTAGTTTGTCGAGTTACTTAAAATGCAAAGGTGTATTTCCCAATTAAAAATAGTATAATGAAAAAATCGATTTTGTTTTTAGTATTTATTGTAACTGTAAATAGTCAATCCCAGGAGCGACCAAAATTAGTAGTTGGAATTGTGGTTGACCAAATGAAAATGGAATACCTCTATCGTTTTAGTGACGATTTTTCTCCAAATGGTTTCAAGCGAATGATGAACAATGGCTATACTTTTCATAACATGCATTACAATTATATGCCAACTTATACAGCACCTGGACATGCAAGTATTTATACAGGAGCTACACCTTCGACTCATGGAATTGTAGGAAACGAATGGTTCAATAGAGCAATAGCAAAGGACATGTATTGTACTGATGATGTATCTGTAAAAACCATAGGTGATGGAACGGATAAAGAAGGAGCAATGTCTCCAAAAAACCTGTTAAGTACAACAATTACTGATGAATTGCGTATGGCAACTAACTTTAAAGGAAAAGTAATTGGTATGAGCATAAAAGATCGTGGAGCAATTTTGCCTGCAGGTCATTTTGCTAATTGGGCTTTTTGGTACAGTAAAACGGGTGCTTTTATTTCGAGTACTTTTTATGGTTCTGCTTTGCCAGAATGGGTAACCCAATTCAATCAAGAAAAAAAATACCTGAACTATTTTAACAAAGGATGGAGTTTATTAAAACCTATTGGCACTTACAACGAAAGCCTTCCTGATGACAATCCATACGAAGGAAAAATTGACAAAACAACTGGACCAGTTTTTCCGTATGATTTAAATAAAATTTATGCTGATAAAGGCGCAGATGCTCTACGAACGACTCCTTTTGGAAATGATATTTTGGCTGAATTAGCCATGAAAGCAATAGAAAAAGAGGAATTAGGGAAAGATGAAATTACGGATTTTCTGGCGGTAAGTTTCTCCTCAACAGATTATGTTGGTCATGAATTTGGACCACGATCTATAGAGTTGCAAGACACTTATTTGCGTTTAGACCAAACACTAGCAACTTTTTTAGCCTATTTAGATAAAACCGTTGGCAAAGACAATTATTTGCTTTTTTTAACGGCAGATCATGCTGGTGCTGAAAACCCAAATTATTTAAAAGACAATAAGTACAATGTAAAAAATATCCCTTCAAAGGATATCGTCAATGGATTAAAGAAATTTTCAATGGATACTTTTGGGGTAAATTTACTTAAAGATTATTCTAATTTCAACCTTTTTTTTGACAGAGAAATTATTAAAGAAAAAGGGTTGGGGTTGACTAAAGTAAAACAAAGTTTCAAGGATTTTTTGATGACGCAAGAACAAGTAAAAAGAGTCTATACCGAAGAGGAGATTTTAGCAACAACAGGAGATGATTATTTTTTGAGTTACATTGCCAGAGGTTATGACCCGAAACAATCAGGAGACATTGTTGTTCTGGACAAAGCGGGTTATCTTGAATACAAAGAAACTGGAACAACACATGGTTCGCCAAACAGTTATGACACGCATGTGCCCTTACTTTTTTATGGATGTAATGTAAAACACGGCGAGTCATTTAACAAAAAAGCGATAACACAAATCGCACCTACGCTTTCACAAATGCTCAAAATCCCTTTTACTAACGGAACAGACGCAACTGTTTTGGAAGAAGTATTGGTTGAGAAATAATTTTATATTAAAATTAAACACAACAATTACTTTTACACCTATTTTATTGGTTTTTTGCTTGGATTTCGCCAAGTGTTGAAAACTGCATAAACAATTATCTTATTCCCTTCAATTTCATAGATAATGAGATACGAAAAATCTTTAATGAACGCTTCTCTATAGGGTTTTCGCTTGATTTGATAATGTTCAGGATATTTTTGAACACGTTGTAAATAGCTTTCCAAAGTTTTTAAAAATCGATTACCTAGACCTATTCTTTGCTCTTCATAATATAAATAAGCCTCTTTTATGTCAAAAACAGCTTTCTGCTTAATTTCTAATTCCTACTTCATTTTATAATTTCAGGATGCTTTGTTTAGCATCTTCCCAAGAAAATGATTTGCTTTCGCCACTTAAATGCCTATTTCTGCGGGCATCAATTATTTGATAATCTTCTGCCGTAAGTTGGTCTAAATCTTCTTCTAAAACTGCTTTGACTTTTTTTAAAACAGATGTTTTTCTTGTATTCAAAAGCATTTCTATGAGTTCCATTTTTGTCAGTTGTATGTTCATAACAATTTATTTATAGTTTCTAAGATACTGTTTTTAAATTTTTATGTAATTATGTTTTAAAAATCATTCATAAAATTTGAATTTATTATTTAGATACAAACTGTGACTACAAAATTTTATTTTTTAAATAAATTTACCACAATTTATTCAAAAAAAATCCCATTTCAATTTGAAATGGGATTTCTAGTTTATCTAAACAGTTGCAGCTTCAACAGGCAACGGAATCTGATTTTTGAGTAAATCTTCAAAAGTTTCTCTTTCTCTAATTAAATGTCCTTCGCCATTTAGCCATAAAACTTCGGCTGGTTTGTAACGCGAATTGTAATTTGATGCCATCGTAAAACAATACGCACCAGCATTACGGAAACTTAAAATATCGCCTTCTTTAATTTCTGAGATTCTACGATTATTGGCAAAAGTATCCGTTTCGCAAATATAACCTACAACGGAGTAGAAACGCTCTTTCCCTTTTGGGTGCGAAATATTCTCGATATGATGTTGTGAGCCATAAAGCATTGGACGAATCAAGTGATTAAAACCGCTATCAATTCCAGCAAAAACCGTAGAAGTTGTTTGTTTTACTACATTTACTTTGGCCAAAAAGAATCCTGCTTCGCTTACCAAAAACTTTCCTGGCTCGAAAATTAAAGTTAATTCTTTGCCATATTCAGCACAAAAAGCATTGAATCTTTTGGATAATTTTTTACCTAATTCTTCAATATCCGTTTCGATATCGTCTTTCCTATAAGGTACTTTAAAACCACTTCCAAAATCTAAAAATTCTAGATTCTTGAAATTTTTAGCTACATCAAATAATATTTCTGCAGCATATAAAAACACTTCGATATCTAGAATATCCGAACCTGTATGCATGTGGATTCCCACAATATTCATTTTAGTATTTTCGACAATACGAATCAAATGCGGCAACTGATGAATTGAAATGCCAAATTTACTATCAATATGCCCCACCGAAATATTTGTGTTTCCACCAGCCATTACGTGCGGATTGATACGAATGCAAACGGGAACTGTTGGATGTTTTGTGCCAAATTGTTCTAATATTGATAAATTATCAATATTGATTTGAACTCCCATTGCGTTTACCTCTTCAATTTCTTCAAGTGAAACACCATTTGGAGTAAAAAATATTTGTTCTGGAGAATATCCTGCATGAAGTCCAAGTTGTACTTCTTGAATTGAAACTGCATCTAAACACGAACCCATTTCTCTCAATAATTGCAATATGGCTACATTAGACAAGGCTTTCATAGCATAGTTAATGCGAAGATTGTTTACCTTAGAAAATGCTTTTGTTAATCGGTTGTATTGCGATTGGATTTTTTCGGCATCATAAACATATAATGGACTTCCAAATTGTTCTGCTAATTGTAGTAAATCTTTTGACTGCATCGTTGAAATATTTTTTACAAAATTAAGCTACTTACTATTTAAATACAAGAAAAAAACAGATATTAACAATTTATAACAAATTGTTATAAAATAAACATTTACTAGGTTAATTTTAATTTTTTTTATTGAAATTAGAGCCAAAGTAAAGCTTTAATTAAGGAGCTTACAGATTATTTAAAGTCTATCTCAAAATATTTCAAGATGACTTTATAATTATCTTGGGCGGTGAGGCAAGTATCCATTAAATATTCTCTCACGTTGTTCCATTGTTCGAGCCCGCGATAGTAGAATAATTTCAAATCATCATCAATTATAAACGGAACAATCGAATTGGCAAGACATTCCTTAAGAATAATCAATCTCCCAACACGACCATTGCCGTCTTGAAAAGGATGAATGACTTCAAATTTTTGATGAAAATCTACGATGTCTTCTAAAGTTTTTTGTTCTTTATTGTTATAATATAAAAGCAATTCCTTCATTTTTGTAGCAACTTCTTTGGGATGACAGGTTTGATTTCCTCCAACCTCATTTGGAAATTTTTTGTAATCACCAACATTAAACCAATCTTTACGGCTGTCCGAAGTTCCTGATTTTAGTAAAAAATGCAATTCTTTTATAAAAGATTCGGTTAGTTTAGATTTTGCTTTCTCAATAATCAAATCTATGCATCGAAAATGATTGTTGGTTTCAATAATATCATCAACATTCACATTTTCGTTAGTAATACCTATCGTATTGGTTTCAAAAATAAAACGGGTTTGTTCTTGAGTAAGTTTGCTTCCTTCAATAAGGTTCGAATTATAGGTTAAATCAATTTGTGTGCGGTGGTAAATACCACCTTTCAGCTTCATGTCTTTTTGCTCTTTTAGTTGATTGAGTAGTTGATTATTACTGAATTGTTTCTTATTTCCTTTTTCAGGTAATCCTGCATCTTCTGGAATATTCCAAGTTTTACCCGTCAAGAAACTACCTTTTATTTTCCCTTTTGCACAATAGTTTCGCGCCGTTCTCTCTGGTAGATTCCATTTTTTTGCAAATTCACTAACTGAAATATATTTCATTTTTTTTATTTTAATTTATTGTTATCGGCAATAATTTGATATATAAACACTTTAAATTTAGTATTTTTTGCCGATATAGGCAAGAGTTAAAAAAAAACCTTGAAAAAAATATTTTCCAAGGCTTTTTTATAAAACTATTTTTTATTACAAACTGGGCAAATCACCATTTCCTTTTGTTGGTAAATTGGTGTAACCCATTAAATAACTGTCTACTTCTCTTGCGGCTTCACGACCTTCGGAGATTGCCCAAACAATAAGTGATTGTCCGCGTCGCATATCACCAGCAGTAAATATATGGGGAACATTTGTTTGGTAATTTTTGGCTTTATAATTGTTTCTCATATCAATTTCTAACCCCAATTGATCGCTCAAAGTTTTTTCTGGACCAGTAAAACCTAGCGCTAATAAGGCTAAATCGCAAGGCCAGATTTTCTCTGAACCTGCTTTTTCTATTAATTCAGGTCTTTGTCCCGGAGTCATTTTCCAGGCTACTTCAACGGTTTTTAAACCGGTAAGTTCGCCTTTTTCGTTAGCGATAAACTCTTTTGTATTAATCAACCAGTTTCTATTGCAACCTTCTTCGTGTGAGGAAGATGTTTTGAGTTGCAATGGCCAAAATGGCCAAGGTGTTGTTTCACTTCTTCCAACAGGTGGTTTTGGTAGAATCTCAAAATTAGTAACCGATTTTGCACCATGTCTGTTGGATGTTCCCACACAGTCAGAACCCGTATCGCCACCTCCAATTACGATTACATCTTTGCCAGTTGCTTTGATTTGATCTGGGATATTTTCACCATAAAAGGATTTGGTTTGTTGTGTCAAAAAAGTCATAGCTTGAACAACTCCTTTGCTTTCGATTCCTTTTGTAGGCAAACTTCTGCTCTCCGTTGCGCCACCACATAATACGATTGAATCAAAACTATTTAATTGTTCAACACTATAATTTACACCAACATTCACATCGGTTTTAAAAACTATTCCCTCTGCTTCTAATACTTTTACTCGTCTGTCGATGATTCCTTTTTCGAGTTTGAAATTTGGAATTCCGTAACGCAATAATCCACCAATGGCATTGTCTCTTTCAAAAACCGTTACCGTATGTCCTGCACGATTTAATTGTTGTGCTGCTGCTAAACCTGCTGGACCAGAACCAATAACGGCTACTGTTTTTCCGGTTCTTATTGCTGGAATTTGAGGTTTTATCCAACCTTCTGCAAAACCTCTTTCGATTATATTTTTTTCAATATTTTCGATAGCTACTGGTTCTGCTATGATTCCTAAAACACATGATTTTTCGCATGGCGCAGGACATAAACGACCTGTAAATTCAGGAAAATTATTAGTTGATTGCAAAATCTCTAAAGCGCTTTGCCATTCTTCTTGATGCACCATATCGTTAAAATCAGGAATCAAATTTCCTAACGGACATGAGCTGTGACAAAAAGGAATCCCACAATCCATGCATCGTGAACCTTGCTCTTTTATCTTTTCTTTAGATAACGGAATCGTAAATTCATTGTAATTTGCAACGCGTTCTAGAACAGCTACATTACTTTCGTCGGTTCTAGTATATTCTTTAAATCCACCTATCTTGCCCATAATTATGCTCCTATTAATTCTGCAATTTGCTTTTCTTCTGATAATCTTTGTAATGCTTTTTTGTAATCGGTAGGCATTACTTTGATAAAATGTTTCTGTGTATTTTCCCAATCCTCTAAAATTCTTTTTGCCAAAGGACTGTTGGTATACATCGAATGATTTTTTATTAAACGTCTCAATTTTATAAAATCACTTTCTTCTAAAGGGTCAAAAGCTACCATTTCCATATTGCATAAGTTCGAATTGAATTGTTTTTTATCGTCAAAAACATAAGCAATTCCACCACTCATTCCAGCTGCAAAATTTCTTCCCGTTTTTCCGAGAACCACTACAGTTCCACCAGTCATGTATTCGCATCCGTGATCTCCAATACCTTCAACAACGGCTGTTGCTCCAGAATTTCTTACACAAAAACGTTCTCCGGCCATTCCATTTATGTAAGCTTCACCGGTAATTGCTCCATAAAGTGCTACGTTACCTATGATGATATTTTCTTCGGGTTTGAAGGTTGCAGTAGGAGGAACTTTGATAATTAATTTTCCGCCCGAAAGTCCTTTTCCTAGATAGTCATTACAGTTTCCGTGAATTTTAAACGACAATCCGTTGGTTGCAAAAGCACCAAAACTTTGTCCAGCCGAACCTTCAAAATCTACCAGAATGGTATCTTCGGGTAAACCTTGTGCGCCATATATTTTAGAAATTTCATTACTTAAAATAGCCCCAACTGAACGATCGGTATTTTTTATTTTAAAATTAACTCGAGTTCTTTCTTTTCTATAAATAGATGGAATCGCCGCTTTTATAATTTCAAAATCCAATACGTTTTCTAATGCGTGATCTTGAGTTGTTGTATTATGATTTGGAACGTGATTTGCTTTTTCTGGTTTGTATAAAATGGAAGACAAATCCAATCCGCTGGTTTTATAATGTTTGATAGCTTTGTTGACATTCAGTTTTTGCGACTGTCCTACCATTTCTTTCAAGGTTCTAAAACCAAGTTGCGCCATGATTTCTCTCAATTCTTCGGCAATAAAATACATGAAATTGATGATGTGCTCTGGTGTTCCTTTAAAATTTTTACGCAATTCGGGATCTTGTGTTGCAATACCAACTGGACACGTGTTCAAGTGGCAAGCACGCATCATGATACAACCTGAAGCTACAAGCGGTGCGGTTGCAAAACCAAATTCTTCTGCGCCTAGCAAAGCTGCAATGGCTACATCACGACCGGTTTTTAATTGGCCATCACATTCGAGAACTATACGACTTCTTAAATCGTTTAGGATTAAAGTTTGTTGTGCTTCGGCAAGTCCAAGTTCCCACGGAATTCCCGTATGTTGTAGCGATGTAAGTGGCGCAGCACCAGTTCCGCCATCGTAACCCGAAATCAAAATCACATCGGCTTTTGCTTTAGCAACACCAGCAGCGATGGTTCCAACTCCAACTTCAGAAACTAATTTTACGTTTACTCGTGCTTCACGATTGGCATTTTTTAAATCAAAAATCAATTGCGATAAATCTTCGATAGAATAAATATCGTGGTGTGGCGGTGGTGAAATAAGTCCAACATAAGGTGTTGAATTTCTTACTTCGGCAATCCAAGGCACTACTTTTTCGCCCGGTAATTGTCCGCCTTCGCCGGGTTTTGCACCTTGAGCCATTTTTATTTGAATCTCTTTGGCATTAGTCAAATAATTAATCGAAACACCAAATCTTCCTGAAGCTACTTGCTTAATAGCACTATTTCTAGAATCTCCATTTAAGTCTTTTTGGAATCGTTTTGAATCTTCTCCACCTTCGCCAGAATTACTTTTTCCGCCAATTCTGTTCATGGCAATCGCCAAATTTTCGTGTGCTTCTTGACTGATTGAACCATACGACATGGCGCCAGTTTTGAATTTTTTTACAATTTCGGTCCAAGGTTCTACTTCATTAATATCAATTGGATCCAGATTATTAAATTCGAATAATCCTCTGATGGTCATTAAATTCTCGCTTTGGTCATTGACCATTGTTGAATATTCCTTATAACTTTCAGGACTGTTCAAACGAACGGCTTGTTGTAGTTTTGAAATGGTGGTTGGGTTAAACATGTGTTTTTCGCCCGATCTTCTCCATCTGTAAATTCCTCCAATTTCAAGTGGAAGTAAGTTGGCCACTTTCGAGTTTGGAAATGCTTTTTGGTATCTTTTTTTGATTTCTTTTTCGACTTCCATCAAACCTATTCCTTCTATTCTTGAAGGCGTGTATGGAAAATATTTAGAAGTGAATGTTTTATTTAATCCTAAAATTTCGAAAATTTGAGCTGCTCTATACGAATGTAAAGTCGAAATTCCTATCTTATTCATGATTTTCAGAATCCCTTTGGCAATCGCTTTGTTGAAATTTTTAACAGCATAATCCGCTTTTACATTGGTGATAAAACCTTGTTTTACTTGATCGTAAATGATTTCGTTAACCATATAAGGATTGATAGCACTTGCGCCATAACCAAATAATAATGCAAAATGATGTGGCTCGCGAGGCTCAGCAGATTCGATTATGATTCCAAATTTAGAACGGGCTTTTAAAATATTTAAAGAATGATGAATGTAAGAACAGGCGAGTAACATTGGAATTGGAGCCATTTTTTCGCTCACATTTCTATCCGAAAGAATGACAATATTGCAACCTTCGGAAACGGCTTTGAACGTTGCTTGAACACATTTTTCTAGTGCACGTTCGAGACCATTTACACCTTTATCTATGTTGTATAAAGTAGAAATTGTAACCGATTTGAAATCGACATGGTCAATGTTTCGTATCTTATCTAAATCCTCATTAGAGATAACTGGATTTTGAATTTTTAGTTTCTTGCAATGTTTTGGAACAATATCAAAAATATTGTAATCGCCACCAATAGCTAAACTAATATCGGTAATAATTTCCTCGCGAATTCCGTCTAATGGTGGATTAGTAACTTGCGCAAACAACTGTTTGAAATAATTGTACATTAACTGTGGCTGATCCGAAAGCACGGCAAGTGGCGTGTCATTTCCCATAGAACTCAATGCTTCTGCACCTTCTGCTCCCATTGGGTTTATGATGGTTTTTAAATCTTCAATTGTGTAGCCAAACAAACGTTGTCTGGTTTGAAAATCGATATTTTCGACAGGAATTGCATTTTGAGTGTACGGTATTTTAGAAAGAGGCAATAAGTTTTCGTCTAACCATTTCTTGTAAGGTCTTTTGGTTACAACCAAATTTTTTATCTCATCGTCTTCAATAATACGACCTTCGTTCATGTCAACGAGGAACATTTTACCTGGCTCTAATCGTCCGTGTTGTACTACATCTTCGGGTTTGATATCCAAAACACCAATTTCTGAGGACATAATTACAAAACCACTTTTGGTCAAAGTATAACGTGAAGGACGCAAACCATTTCTGTCTAATAAAGCGCCAATCACATTTCCATCAGTAAACGGAATCGAAGCTGGTCCATCCCAAGGTTCCATGATACAAGCGTTGTATTCGTAGAATGCTTTCTTTTCTTTAGACATGGTTTGGTGTTTTTCCCAAGCTTCGGGAACCACCATCATCATGGCTTCTGGCAAAGAACGACCTGTCATCAAAAGTAATTCGATAACCATATCCATCGAAGCCGAATCGGATTTTCCTTCTAATATAATAGGGAATAATTTTTTGATATCATCACCAAAAACATCGCTTTGCATTAACTCTTCACGTGCACGCATGCGACTAATGTTTCCTCTCAATGTATTGATTTCGCCATTGTGACACATGTATCTAAAAGGTTGTGCCAATTCCCATGAAGGAAAAGTGTTGGTCGAAAATCGTTGGTGTACAAGTGCCAATCGAGTTACTAAATCATCATCAAGCAAATCAGTATAATAACGACTGATGTCTTCAGGCATCAACAAACCTTTGTATATAATGGTAGTTGTTGAAAAACTAGTGAAATAAAATTTATGACTTTCTGAAATTCTAGAATTTATAATCGTATGCTCAGCGATTTTACGAGCAGCAAACATTTTGGCATTGAATTGTTGTTCTGTAAGTTCCAAACCATTTTTGCCAACGAATACTTGCTTTACAGTTGGTTCTTTTTCGGCGGCAATTTGTCCCAAATTTGATACATCAACCGGAACATCTCTCCATCCTAATAATTGTAATTTTTGATCTTTTATAGCATTTTCAAAAGTAGTTTTACAAAAGGCAACTTGGTTGCTGCTTTTGGGCATAAAAACCATTCCCACTGCATATTCTCTAGTTTCAGGAATCTCGAAATCGCATACTTTCTTAAAAAAAGCATGCGGAATATCAAACAGTATTCCTGCTCCATCTCCAGTTCTTCCATCGGCACTGACCGCGCCACGGTGTTCTAGTTTTATTAAGATGTCTAGTGCTTTATGAATAATGTCATTTGACTTGATTCCGTTCAAATTACAAATAAATCCTGCACCACAATTGTCGTGTTCAAATTCAGGTAAATAGAGGCCTTGTGCTTTAACTTTCATGCTAAATAATTTTTTACAAAATTAAAGATTTCATAACATATAAAGAGTCTAAAAGGAGTAATGAGGCTATTTTTGCTATAATGGTAATAAAAGCTTCGTTAAATATCAATATTGCAATTATAATACTGTAGAATTCATTAATCAATAATTACAAGACCTAAAAATAAGCTTAATTTTATGGTTTTGTACTAAATAGGTTACTTATAATTTTAGTTCAAAAATTATAACAAAAAGGGGATTATTATTTATAATATTTTAAGTTGCATTGCTGTATTTTACAGCAATAAAATAAACATAAAGGAACTCCATATAAAATTAAAAAAATAATAACAGTTTAGGTTAATTTTGCTATTTTTGTCCCACTTTAAATCTGAAATTAATTCAGAAATTTGACAAAAACATCATTATGGATATACACGAATACCAAGGAAAAGAAATATTAGCCAGTTATGGTGTTAAGGTACAACGCGGTTATGTTGCTAATAATGCAAAAGAAGCTGTTGCTGTAGCAAAACAATTAACGGCAGAAACAGGAACAGGTTGGCATGTCATAAAAGCGCAAGTTCACGCAGGCGGAAGAGGAAAAGGTGGTGGTGTAAAACTGGCCAAAAATCTGCAACAAGTTGAGGAAATTGCGGAACAAATAATAGGAATGCAATTGATAACACCTCAGACCTCAGCAACCGGTAAAAAAGTACACAAAGTTTTAGTAGCAGAGGATGTTTATTATCCTGGCGAAAGTGAAACTTCAGAGTTTTACATGTCGGTTTTATTAAATAGAGCTACAGGACGTAACATGATCGTTTATTCTACGGAAGGCGGAATGGATATTGAAGAAGTGGCTGCGCATACTCCACATTTAATATTTAATGAAGAAATTGATCCAACTGTAGGATTACAAGGATTTCAAGCTCGTAGAATTGCCTTTAATTTAGGTGTTTCAGGAAATGCTTTCAAAGAAATGGTTCAGTTTATAGATGCTTTATATAAAGCATATATTGGTTCTGATGCATCGATGTTTGAAATTAATCCAGTTTTAAAAACTTCGGATAATAAAATTATTGCTGTTGATGCCAAAGTTAATTTAGATGATAACGCTTTATTTCGTCATCCAAAATTAGCCGAAATGCGTGATGTTCGTGAGGAAAATGCTATTGAGGTTGAAGCAAAAGAAGCAGGATTGAACTATGTAGATCTTGACGGAACTGTAGGTTGTATGGTAAATGGTGCAGGACTTGCGATGGCAACAATGGATTTAATAAAATATGCAGGTTTTGAACCCGCAAACTTTTTGGACGTTGGTGGAACAGCAGATGCAAAACGTGTAGAATTAGCGTTCCGTATTATTTTGAAAGATCCAAACGTAAAGGCAATTTTAATTAATATTTTTGGTGGAATCGTTCGTTGTGATCGTGTTGCTCAAGGTGTTGTTGATGCCTACAAAAATATGGGTGATGCGATTAAAGTGCCTATAATTGTTCGTTTGCAAGGAACTAATGCAGTTATTGCAAAAGAATTAATCGATAATTCTGGAATGCCAATCTTGTCAGCTGTTGAATTTCAAGAAGCTGCAGACCAAGTGAAAAAAGCGCTTTCTTAATTCTAGAATAGTTATACAACGAAAATCCTGAGCGACCCGAGCGAAGCCAACTGGCGGAGCAAAGCTCAGGATTTTTTTTGGATAATATCATTTATAATTTTGATATGATGTTTGGTGTGTAGGTACAAGAATTTTTCGGTTTCTTTTAAGTTTAAAACCCCAAAATAAGGATGAATAAAACTGCTATTTACATTCAAATGATTTAATAACGAAACTAAAAACCTTGTTTCTTTAAACTGTAGTTTCAAGGTTTCTAAAGTGATTTCTTCAAAGGATTGAACTGATTTTGGTGCTTTGGCTTTGCCTCTAGGAATAATACCTGTTATAAAAACTAGTTGTTTAAGAATATTAAACTTTCGTTTAGCATCAGTAGGTTTTGTGTTTTTTAGGGTTTCTATAACAAGACTTAAAACTCTTAAAGTATGATCGATATGCCATGAAACGGCACTTTTTGATACAGATGAATTTTCTATGTCTCGAAACACAATTTTAGTTTCTAATTCATTTAATAGTAAAATAATTTTTTTCATTTAGTATTTTTTTTACCGAAATTAAATTTCACTTTTTCGACCACTTGTATTTTGTTATTCCCTTTTGGAAACTCTTTTTTTGAAGTTCTTTTTGCAGCGGGTTTCGATTTAGATGGACTTTGATCTCCTCTTGCGCTGTCTTCGTCTTTTGGTTTTGCTTTAAACTCGGGTCTTTGTTTTTGACCTTCTTTTGCAGGAATTTGAGCTTTGTGTTTGGCTAAAACTGCTGTTGGATTTTTTGGATTTTCTTTGGTTCCACGAAGGTGTATCACTAATCCGTTTAAGAAATTACGCAATACTTGGTCGCCACATTCCACATAATTTTCGTGATCTTCGGCACGAAAAAAAGCACCTAGTTCTGATTTTGAAATTCTAAAATCTACTAGTTCTAATATTTCAACTATTTGATCGTCACGCAACATTAAGGCTACGCGTAGTTTTTTGAGGATATCGTTGTTTGTCATTTGAAAAAGGTTGATGGGTGTAAAAAGTTATAAGAGTATGATTTTATGCAAATTGCAATTAAAAAAGCCAAAGATACGCATTTACAAAATTATCCCGCCATAATTTTTCGTTGTGTTGACCGCCTTTTACAATCGTCTTTTTTGTAAGATGCAAACAATCACAGCGTTTTCCTGAAACTAAATCGTCAATTGTATTCAAATCCCGAATCACGTCTGCATCTCCTTCGTTGTCACCACAGAGAAAATAAATTTTGGTTTTAAGTTTGGGCGTATTTTTGGTCAATTCTATAATTTCTTTTCGGTTAAACCAAAATGATGGAGAGAAAACTCCAGCTTTACCAAAGATCTTAGGATATTTTAAAACGGCATAATAGGAAGTCAATCCACCAAGTGAACTTCCCATTATTCCGGTGTTTCGGGCATTGGTTTTTGTTCTGTATTTTTTATCGATTTCAGGTTTTAAAATTTTCACAATAAATTCGAGATAATTATCAGCATTGCCGCCACCATATTTAGCGTTTTTGTAAGGTGTTAATTCTTCCATTCGTTTTTCGTTTCCGTGTTCAATTCCCACCACAATGACTTGTGCGTTGATACTGTCTAGTTTTTCGTCAACATTCCATTCGCCTACAAAAGATGTTTTGGCGTCAAATAAATTTTGCGCATCGTGCATATAAATTACAGGATATTTCTTTTTTGAGGTAGCATAATTTTTTGGTAAATAAATCCAAATTTTCTTTGTCGTCTGTAATTGTGGTGCTTCGATAGTGAAAGTTGAAACTTGTGTTGAAGCTGTACTTAGCTGCGCCAAAGTTTTTGATGACGTGATGAAAAAGAGGAGTAATAGGGATAGTTTTCGAATCATTGAAATTGGTTTTGTTGTTTTAAATTAAAAACAATATTTTAGCCAAAAATACTCAACTTGATGAATACAAAAGCTGAAAAAATTAGTTTACTCTCAGAAATGATTGCGTTTTCTATTATTGATGGCGATTTGCATAAAAAGGAATATTTGTTTTTATCCATGATTGCGGGAGAATTGGGATTTGATAAAGCGGAATTTGATGATTTATTCCATCAAGAGTTGCACACCATAATCAATAAATCAGAGTTCGAACGCATTCAACAATTTTATCGTTTGGCGTTGTTGATGCATTGTGATGGAGTTTTACACGATCGCGAACAAATAAAAATTCGTGAAATTGGTGTTCTTATGGGATTGAATCCATTTGCTATAAAACGAATACTAGAGTTGATGGCAAATACGCCCAATGCTATTATTGATTCTGAAATAGTGTTAAGAATTTTTCAAGAACAGTTAAATTAGGGTTTTTTAGAACAATGACAAACTTTATCCCGAAACTTCGGGACAGGACTAAAACCCAAATTTCTTAAAAAGGCTGTTAGCGCTAGGCTTTATTTTCTGATGTTTATGTTACAGAATTAATAATAATTATTCCGATAATGATTGAAAAAGGTGAGATTAATTGAAAATATAATGGTTTCAATATATCTGCTGCTTTGTTTGAAAAATTATGATGAAGATGTCTTGGTACAAAATATAGGACAAAAGAAGTAATTAGCATAAACCAACCAAATATTTTAAAAACTTCTGGATATTTTGAATAATCAGAGCATAAAATTAGTGCGATTGCAGGTATCATTCGGATTGTTATTTCTGCATAGTTTATAAAATTTGTGCTTCCCGCTTTTCTTAAAGTTTCTCTTGCCATTTTCGGTTTAATTAGCATAACTCCACCGACACATATAAAGAATATTCCGAAAGCAATTATCGTCCATTTTGCAATTTCAATTACCATATTTTTTTTCAATATTTTAGTTAGTCTCTGTTTTTTGAGTTTCTGCGATAGTATTACCGCCAACGTCTTGGCACTACAGCGGGTTTGGGACTAAATTAAGCACTGTTTTCGGATTTGCCAAATCTTCCAGAACAAAACTAACTTTCCATTAAACCAATTGCCCAAATTGTTTGTAGTAGCAGTTATGGGCTGTGGCTTTGTCAGTTTATGCTAAAGTCATTTTCCCATCGATAAGTATGCTATCACTAGTCCAATAATTCCGATGATTATTGTAATGATTGTGTCGCGTTTTTGCCAACGAAACGATTTTTTAGCAATTTCATCATTGCTATTTACTTCTGTTTTGTTGTCTTTGCCTATGGTAATTTGTCCGCTGTTATTAGAAATAGTGCCTACTTCAATTTTATCTCTCATATTATAAATATTAAATTCATTTTTTATGTCTGCGGTTTTTGCTTTTGGTGGTGTGTGTTTTTTTTCAAAAACAGTTTCAGTAGGAATAGAATATTTTACATTTTCCCCCCTGTTTTCTTTTATGTTTTTTGCTATTTCAGCAAAACTTTCAACTTCAATTGTTTTAGATTCAAAACTGTCAAATTCGTTTTCGTTTGTATCTTTGAAAAAATCAAAAAGTTCTTTCAGTATTTCGTCTAAGCTGGAAAGTAAAAATGAAAGGCAAAGAAAATCACTATTTGCTTCAGCTCTAAAACTCAGATATTTTTGTTTGTATTGAAAAATTTGTTTTACGTCTTCTTCTGAAAAATTTCTTTTGAAATCTGATATTTCAGAAATATTGTTATTCCAAATGCTCGTATAAACATCATCTCCTGACCAAATTCCTAATTCTTGCAATTTACTTTTGATTGGGGTGTAAATGTTATCTGTAATAGGTTCAAATTTCTCCTTTATTTGTTTTTGAATGTTTTCGTAAGACTGTTTGTCTTTGTAATTTTCGTGAGGTTTTAATGCGTTTCTTTGTTTATCAAGTTCTTTAAGTTCATTGCAAAGCGGAATGTATTTTTGGATGTATTCTGTTTTGTTTTTGTCCAAAAAATCGATAAACTCAAATAATGCTTGTATTTTTTGTGGAATCATTTAGTCAAGATGTTATTTGATTGTTGTCAACGTTTGCTATAGCCCATAACTCATTTTTTTTGTATTATAAAATCAAACAAAGCCACCTAATTTAGGGTAGATAAGTAGGATAAACATCTTAATTTATTACAATCAAATATATAATTAATTCTTTATAAATTTCTTACATTTTCACACTTGATATTGCAACGCCTTGATTTCATCACGCAACTTTGCGGCTTGCATAAAGTTTAAATCTTTGGCTGCTTTCTCCATGGATTTGCTTTTTTTTCGCTAATCTTTTCAAATAAACTCAAAAAAATTATTCTTATTAATAACTTCAAAAGTGTAATTGCTATAAATATTACTAAAACTCTTGGTTAATTTCACTTTTTTAGTAGCATTCCATTTTATTTCATAAGTTACCAATGTATTATTTTTTTCGATAATCAAATCAATCTCTTTTTGGTCAGTGGTTCTCCAAAAATAAAAATTGGCATAAATTTGTTTGTACTCATTTTGTTTACGCATTTCATTTATAACAAAATTCTCAAACAAATTACCAACATCATTTCTCAATTCCATTGGACGATAATCGTTTATCAATGCATTGCGAATGCCTAAATCGTTGAAATATATCTTCTTTGATTTTTTGAGTTCGTTGCGTTGGTTGGTGTGATACGCATTTAGTTTATAAATTACAAAAGCTTGTTCGAGCATTGTAATATAACTTTCAACGGTTTGATTATCTATTTTTAAAGTTCTCGAAAGTTCATTATAGTTTACCTCACTACCTATTTGCCAAGCCAATAATTTGAGTAGTTCTAATATTTTTTCAGGCTTTTTAATACCTTTAAATAAAAAGATGTCTTTATACAAATAACTCTCTGATAAAAATTTAAGCAATCGTTCTTCTTGTCCAATATTGGTAACAATTTCGGGATAATACCCATAAAGCATTCGTTGTGGCAGTTGTCTAATTTCCTGTAATAAATTGGTTTGAGTAACCATCTCTTGAAATGAAATTGGATACAAATAAAACTCGAATTTACGCCCAGTTAGTGGTTCATTTAGTGTGTTTCGGAGTTCAAAAGCGCTCGAGCCACTGGCGATTACTTGAATATTTTTGTGATAATCGGCAAAAAGTTTTAAAATACTACCAATGTTATTTATTTTTTGAGCTTCGTCAATTATTATAAATTTATTGTTGCCGGTAATTTGTGCTAATCGTTCGCTATTGGGGTTTTGCAATAACAAATGGACATCGGCGTTTTCTCCATCAAGCCATAAAACCTCTTGACTTTGGTTGTTGGTTAGCATTTTTATAATGGTGCTTTTACCTACTTGTCGTGCTCCTAAGATAACGATTATTTTGCCTTTAAAACAATCATTTTGCAAGTCCTTTATAATTTGTCGCTGTATATTTTTCATATATAAACTATAAAATAGTAGAATGTAATCGCAAAAATACTACTTTATTTTAGATTTAACTCTAAAAAATACTACTTTTTATACCTGCGCTTGCAACGCCTTGATTTCATCACGCAATTTTGCAGCTTGCATAAAGTCTAAATCTTTGGCTGCTTTCTCCATGGATTTTCGTTTCTCGCGAATGCGTTTTTCAATTTCTGGTTTCGATAAATATTCGGTTTCAGGTTCGGCAGCAACATGCAAAGAATTGTAACCCAATTCATAATCAACTAAAGGATTTTTGGTAAAAGCGCTTTCTATTTTCTTGTTCAATGCCATTGGGACAACATTATTCTCGGTATTGAAATTGATTTGTTTGGTTCGGCGGTAATTGGTTTCATCGATTGTTTTTTGCATGCTGTTGGTAATTTTGTCTGCATACATAATGGCTTTTCCGTTTAAGTTTCTTGCCGCACGACCTATGGTTTGAGTTAGTGAACGATGACTGCGCAGAAAACCTTCCTTGTCTGCATCGAGAATGGCAACGAGGGAAACTTCGGGTAAATCCAAACCTTCTCGCAATAAATTAACACCAATGAGAACATCAAAAATACCTTTTCGTAAATCTTGCATGATTTCGATGCGTTCAAGCGTATCGACTTCGGAATGGATATAACGGCATCTAATATTAACTTTGGATAAATATTTTGCTAATTCCTCGGCCATTCTTTTGGTTAAAGTAGTGACCAAAACGCGTTCGTCAATTTCGGCACGAACTTGAATTTCTTCAATTAAATCATCAATTTGGTTTAAACTGGGACGAATTTCTATAATTGGATCCAATAATCCTGTTGGGCGAATGACTTGTTCGATATAAACGCCATCGGTTTTTTGCAATTCATAATCGGCTGGAGTTGCAGATACATAAATGACCTGGTTTTGCATGGCTTCGAATTCGTCAAATCGCAACGGACGATTGTCCATTGCTGCGGGCAATCTAAAACCATATTCGACCAAGTTTTCCTTACGACTTCGATCGCCGCCATACATAGCATGAACTTGCGAAAGTGTGACATGACTTTCGTCCACAACCATCAAGTAATCTTTTGGGAAATAATCCAACAAACAAAAAGGTCTTGTGCCGGCAGAACGTCCATCGAGATAGCGGGAATAATTTTCGATTCCGGAGCAATATCCCAATTCGCGAATCATTTCTAAATCGAAATTGGTGCGCTCTTCCAATCGTTTGGCTTCGAGATGTTTGCCAATTTCCTTGAAATAATCGACTTGTTTGACTAAATCTTGTTGGATTTCCCAGATGGCATTTTGCAATACATCAGGCGATGTTACAAACATGTTGGCTGGATAAATCGTGAGTTTTTCGAATTTTTCGATAACAAATGAGTTCTTTACATCAAAGCTTTCGATTTCTTCTATCTCATCGCCAAAAAAGTGAACCCGAAACGCTTCATCGGCATAACTTGGATAGACTTCGAGTGTGTCGCCTTTTATTCTAAAGTTCCCTGGATTAAAATCAGCTTCGGTTCTGGAGTATAAGCTTTGTACTAATTGATGCAATAATTTAGTACGAGAAATGATTTGCCCTTTCTCGATTGGAATTACATTTTTCTGGAATTCAATAGGATTTCCAATTCCGTACAAGCAAGAAACCGAAGAAATCACAATAATATCGCGACGTCCAGATAGGAGTGAGGACACGGTTGACATTCGCATTTTCTCTAATTCTTCATTGATCGATAAATCTTTTTCGATGAAAATTCCAGTTACCGGCATGAAAGCTTCGGGTTGGTAATAATCGTAATAGGAAACGAAATATTCTACCGCATTATTAGGAAAAAATTGTTTGAACTCCGAGTATAATTGCGCAGCAAGCGTTTTGTTGTGGGCTAAAACTAGTGTTGGGCGTTGCACATTTTCGATGACATTGGCAACGGTAAATGTTTTACCAGAACCAGTAACGCCAAGTAAGGTTTGGTATTTTTCGTTTTCGATAATACCTTGAGTCAATTTTTCAATTGCTTGCGGTTGGTCGCCTTTTGGGCTGTAATCAGATACTACTTGGAAGTTCATTTAAAATGATTCAGATTTGCAAAGTTACAAAGTTTGAAATTTTATGATTCAAAATTTTACCGCAGATTCGCAGATTCGCAAATTAAAAATCTGCGAATCTGCGGTATTTTTTTATAATTAATTTCAGGAAGTTAAAGTCAAAATCATCTCTTTTTCCGGTATGTAATTTTTTTAAAAACTGTATGCTCATCAAAAATAGATTTTAACAAAATTACAAAAAAAAACCATCCGAGTAAACGAATGGTTTTTAATAATAAAAAAACTAACTAAAATTTATAACTTACTCTTGCGAATAAAAAACGACCGTTTTGACCAAACTGCGATACGTTTCTCGAGTAAACAAATTGATTCTCATTTGATAAATTAACAGTAGCTGGAGGTGCTGTATAGTCAAGAGCGCCGGCTACTAATCTTGGTCTGATAGCACTTATTGGACCTAAATTTAAATCAGGATAAATGTCTAAAATGTTATTAGCACCAATTACAATTTTTGCTGATTTTGTAATGTTATACCCAATGGATAAATCTGTGATTATTTTTGCTCCCCAAACTGGATGTTCTATTTCTACGGCTTGGCCATTGATTATTGCACCTTCGATTCTTCCGTCTCTATTTACATCAACTGTATTAGGATCTGTTACTTCACCAAAATATACGTTTCTCAAGAAAAAATCGAATTTTTTGTACGAAAGTGAATTCGTTAAATTAGCTTTAATTCTTGGAACCGCTTCTTCTTGATATACTCTACTTGCTTCAGAATAATATCGGTTTATTTGCCCGTTTGCTGCTAAAATAGGAGAGGCATGAATCTCACCAATTCTTCTGGTATTTGAGACAGTTCCTGATAAATCAGTTTTTAAAGTAACGTTTCCAAAATTTGCTTTTTGGCTTATAACTACATCAATTCCTTTTGATCTGGTATCAACTGCATTAGCAAAAAATGTTGCCGCTGTAGCTCCAGCCGAGTCAAATAATCCGTTGAGGACAGCTGCAGGAGATCCAGAAACTGGAGTTCCACCTGGTCTAGCAAATTGATCAGTCAAAACAACTCTGTCAACAATTTCAACAATATAAGCATCTGCTGACATGGTAATATTTACCGCTGGAATTTTAGCAGTAAAACCAACACTAGCACTTTTTGATTCTTCTTGTTTTAATTGTGGAATTCCTAAAAGTTTAGCTGCTGGCGAATCATTACTGAAAGTTCCAACTTCAAACGGTACACCACCTACGAATTGTGTCGCTGTTGAATTAAAATAAATTTGGTGTAAGGATGGTGCTCTAAACCCTGTTGAAGCTGCACCACGAAAATTGATGTTGTTTGTTATTTTATAACGTGTGGCTAATTTATAATTTGTTGTGTTTCCAAAATCAGAATAATCTTCAAAACGAATGGCTCCGTTTACCAACCATTTATCCGTAACATCTAATTCTAAATCGGCATAAAGCGCTTTGCTGTATCTTGATTTATTTGTCGCGTTCGCTGCTCTAAAACCTGGAAAAACTTGTGATCCACCTGGTCTAGCAGCACCATAAAAATCGGTAACTCTTATATTTGCAGGTGTTGTACCTGTTACAGCAGCACCGTTTATATCGTATTGTAAGTACGAATCTGGCTCGCCTGGATTGATTTGATATTTTTCATAACGGTATTCTCCACCTAATGCAATATTAAATCCTTTTAGAAAATCGATTTTTCTATTCATATCAAAATTGGTAGTTCTTTGAATAAATGCTAATCCACCTGCATCAAATTCAGTTGGAGAATTTTCTCTCAAAGTAGCATTTACGGTATTTTCAATATTATAATCAAAGGAGTTTTTACCCATTGTTTGACTCAAATCAAAGTTCCAAGTTTTATCAAACATTTTACCTCTTAAACCTGCGGCTGCAGATACATCATTTATGGTAGAATGAATTTCTGGTAAAAATCCGTTTGGATACAATCCGGTGTAAGATCTGGCTTGATTAGGTCTTCTATAAAAACCAGCAGCTTCACCATTTCTATGACTGGTTCCACCAAAAGCATACAATTCTACATTTTCACTCAATGGGTAAGCACCATTTAAAAAGAATTGGGCGCTTTTCAAAGATGATTGTCCAACACGCATATTAAAATCTTTTCTTTCGAGTCCTCTATAGGCTAATTCGCCTGCGGTCGCATCAAAGTTTAACGCAGTTTGCATTTGAGAAATTGTAGAAGCTCCGTTAATTGCCGCTTGTTGAGCTGGAGTAAAATAACTCACTTGTGGAGCATAAGTTTTTAATGCTGCAATTATTTGAGCACTGTTTGGTGTATTTGTAATATTACCAAATAATGAATTGATGTTTAGGTTATTTTCTAAAGCTCTTTGTTCAACTGCGTTGTAGCCGTTGAATAAAGTATTCGTAACTTCTTTTGCTCTACTTGTAGCATCTCTAAGTTGGATACTAGCAGTTGCATTTATGAAACTTTTTTCTTTACCAAGTCCTGTTCCGTAGTTTAAATCAAGCTGGTAATTGCTTCCGTCATTTCCACCTTCATGGTTGTTTGCTCCTTCAGAAAAATGACTTCCAGCAAAAAGTGCTACGTCTAGTACGTTTGTATTTTTCTTTACTTTAATATTTATTACACCAGCAATAGCATCAGATCCATATTGTGCAGAAGCACCATCTCTTAAAACTTCGATTTTTTCGATTGCAAAGGCAGGAATAGCATTTAAATCTGTTCCTACTGAACCTCTACCTGGAGTTCCATTTATATTTACTAATGAAGAAGAGTGTCTTCTTTTTCCGTTTACCAAAACCAAAACTTGATCTGGTCCTAAACCTCTTAATTGTGCAGGATCAATGTGATCTGTTCCATCAGCTACAGTTTGAGTGTTTGAAGTAAAAGATGGAGCAACCATATTCAAAATTTGGTTCAAGTTTACTTGTGGTCCTTGAGAAGCAATTTCTTTCATGCTAATTACATCAATAGGCACTGCAGATTCCGTTACAGTTCTTGCAGGGTTTCTGGAACCTATTACTACAACATCTTGCAGTGTTTCTTCACTTCCTTTTAAGGTTACATTCATAGTTTCGCCTGTAACTGTTACAAGTTGAGTTTCAAGTCCTACGTAAGAAAACTGTAAAACAGCTCCAAGGTCTGCAGTTATGGTATAATTTCCATCAAAATCTGTTGTAGTTCCTTTAGTAGTTCCTTTTACTGTTACTGATGCTCCGGGAAGTGAATCTCCTTTTTCATCTACTACTTTTCCTTTGATTGTAGTTTCTGCAAGAATCGATTCGCTTGATATTGAAGTACTGTTTTCCTTCGAACCTATGTTTTGATTGTTTTCATTTTGCAACACAATTTGATTGCTAACTTCGGAATAATTTATTTTCAGAGGTTTTAAAATACGGGTAAGTACATTTGATAGTATTTCATTTTTAGCATTGACACTAACTTTTTGATTGAGTTGAGTCATTCTCGAATTGTATGAAAATTTTACTTTCGCTAATTTTTCGAGCTTAATTAGAGCATTGTCTAAACTCATTTGGTTTACTGTAATTGATACTCTTGTATCCAGTTTTTTTTGACCTATTACATCATTTGCCATTGCGACACTCGAAAATGCAATTGCCAGCACAAATTGAAATAATGTAATTTTCATAATTCGATTTAATAATCGTTTTTTAAGGACAGTTTTTTTCATAATTTTGGTTTGTTTGGTTATTATTGAGTTTGTTTGGAGTATTTATATTTTTAAAAAGAAATAATAGTTTTTTTTGTTTTTCGAGTGCTTAAATGTGTTCTCGACCTTTTTTTATATTTTTAATTGCATCCATTTGATATAATTATTATTTGGTTTCCGTTCATTTCATAGCTTGTATTGTTGCCAATACTTTGACAAATGATTTTGAGTTTTTCTGGTAATGGCTGATCTCCGAGTGATGTGGTAAGATAACAGTCTTTTAATTTTGTATGCTGATAATCAATTTTTACTAAATAAGCTTGTTCTATTGTTTTAAATATTTGGCTTACAGGAATATCAGTAAATTCAAAACCTAATTGCTCTATGTTGCTTATCGAATTATTTAAAGCTTCGTCTTGTGTTATATCAGTGATTTTATTAAATGTAAGATTTTCTCTTTTGAATCTTAAGGCTTGATTGGGTAATAATACAATTTCTTGATGGTTTGAATTTGCAATCAACTGGTTCGATTTTACTTTTACTTTTCCGGTTCGCACTACAACTTCTACATCCGGTTGATTGGCATAGGCTTTTATTTTAAAACTGGTACCTACTACTTTAGTAACAATTTCATTTGCATAAACAAGAAATGGTTTTTGTGGATTTTTACTAATTTCAAAAAAAGCTTCTCCAGATAAATAAACTTTTCGTTGATTACCAATAAATATTTTTGGATAACTCAATTTACTTTTGGGCTGAAGTAATACGGAACTTCCGTCGGACAGGGTTATAATTTGGGGTTTGTCGTCGTTGTTTGTTTGCTCTACTAAACCACCAGAATTTTCTTTTAATAATTCATTATAAGTAAGCACAGAATCGTACTTGGTTAGGTATTTATCATAAACCCAAACTAGAGAAAATCCTACAATAAAAATTGCAGCAACTTGAGTAATCCACTTGTTTTTCCAAGGTTTTAGTATTGATTTTTTATTGATGTTCTTTTCCTCTTTTATTTCAATTTTGTCCCAAGTAGCGTTTAATGCAGCTTGAATGGTAGATGTAGAAAAACTAGAATTTGGAATTTTCATTGCCAGCAACAATTGTCTTCCTTTTTCAACAAGCTTCGCTCTTGCTGGGTTTTCTAAAGTCCATTCTTCCCAACCTTGCTCGTCTTCATTGAAGTAAACCCAAAGTTTAAAGGATTCATCTTCTAGGAAGTCTTCTAATTGAGTATAATTATTACGTTGATTCATTGAAATATAGGGTTACAATTATAGAAAGGACAGTATCTTTATTTAATACTCATTATTTTATTAAAATTTTAAATAATAATAACAACTATTTAGAGTACTGTGTTTGTTCCGTTCCATTCTTTGCGTAAACTCAATAAGGCACGGTGCAAAAGGTTGTTTGCGGACTGATAATTAACATCGAGTAGAACTGCTATTTGAGACACGGTTAATCCTTGATTGAATCTTAAGTACAAGGCTTCTTTTTGTCTTGCGGGCAATTCATTTAATAACTTATTGAGGTATAAAATTTTTGAGTCGGATGTTTCAGCTGCAATAAAATGGTCTTCAATAGAGCATTCGAATAGAAAAGAAACTGAATCTAAAGAAGTACTTTTGCTAAAAATAGAATCCCGTTCTTGAGTTCTAATGATGCGTTTGCGAACGCTGGCTAATAAATAGGGTTTTGCTAGTGCAACATCACTTAATTTATTTTTATAAACCCATAAATCTGTAAAAACATCTTGAACACAGTCTTCAACTTTTTCAGGAAAAGTGCTCAAGGATTTTCCATACCGAACTAAATCTTCGTAATATTTTTTAAAAAGAAAAGAGAAGGCAACTTTATCACCTGCTTTTAGATTGCTCCAAAGCGTTGAATCATCAAGGTTTTTTGAATATTTTGTATGGGTTTTCAATATTCTTGTTTCTAAAAGATAAAGTTAATAAGCTTTTAATTTAATTTCTTAAGATAAGAAATTTTGCTAAAATAACGTAAATTATTCAATATTTTTTTTCGTTTATTGATTTAGTATTGTAATCGTATAATTATTTTAAGGCTAACCACGTTGGGTGTAGTTCAATTTATATTTTTTTAAACGCACAGATACATAGTTAATGTAGATGTAATTTAGTCGTTTCATAGGCTATGTGGAAACCAAGAATTGGTCTAGACAAATCTTTTTTTTATGTATCTATGCATTTCAATTTTTATATTTCTAAAAATTAAACATTTATAGCCAATGGTTTAATACTAATATTAAAACTTCCAGTTTTTTTGTTGGGTCGGGCTCAAGAATGTCCACGCTACAATTCTACTGATTTTTTGACCTTGAGACAGATCAATTGTTTTTATTTCGATAGGACTGACTTTAGATAATGTCTTATAAATTCTTGAAAGATTTTCTTTTTTTGAAACCAAAGTGGTGAACCATAACACTTGCATGGGATATTTTGCACTTTCATAAATCATTTGAATAATAAATCCAATTTCGCCACCTTCGCACCATAGTTCTGTATTTTGTCCTCCAAAATTCAAAATTGGATTTTTGGTTCTTTCCTCAAAGCTTCGGGATTGTAAATTATTTACTTTTCGAATGGATGATTTTGTAGCTTCATCTTTCGAATTATGAAAAGGTGGATTGCAAATCGTGAAAGCAAATTTATCTTCGGGAGTGATGATGTTTTTGAAAATAAAACGAGATTCCGTTTGTAATTGCAGACTGATTGCGTCTATTAATTTGGGATTGGCTTCTATAATTTTCTTGCAATTTTGAATCGCATTTTCATCGATATCTGTCCCAACAAAAGACCAGCCATAAACGGAGTTTCCTACTATTGGATAAATACAATTTGCTCCAATACCAATGTCTAAAATTGTTACATTTTCTCCTTCGGGAATTATACCATTGTTGTGTAAGGCTAATAAATCTGCGATGTAATGGATATAATCTACTCGTCCGGGAATTGGTGGGCAAAGATAATTTTCAGGAATATCCCAATTCTGAATGTCGTAATCTGAAATTAACAAAGCTGTATTGAGTGCTATTACAGCATGTGGATTACTAAAATCGATGGTTTGCTTCGCCTGTTCGCTATGGCTCGAGTCGATATGATGTTCGTTGAGGGCAACAAATTTTTTTAATTCGGGATATTTTTGTGTTAATAATCCAAAATCATATCCCAATCTATGGCTGTTTCTAGGATGTAAATTGGTTTTTTCGGCAACTATTTTCGCTTTCATTTTTCATTTTGAATGTTTGCAAAGATAGTTAAGAATTATAGATGTAGGAAACTAATTTCAGTATGTTTTATCGCCTAATTAATCACTGCATTCCATTAATAATAAATCGCCGTCTGTATGCTCAATACTCACAATTCCATCATTAATGACATGATTACTGCTACCAGTTCTGTAGCCTATTGTTAAGGTTTCGTTTTGTAACGAATAGTGCAAATTTTGAGTGTGAATTCCAGTTACTTTTCCTATAGGTATTAGTGAAATAATCGTATTTGCTGTGTACCATTTTTCATATTTTTTTGGTAATAAAAAAACTTTAGAATGATCATCCAGAATTACAATCTTCAACAAATTTCGATATTTAGTGCTATTTGTCAAATTTGTAATGGTGTGATCGGCACGTTTTCCAGTTGCCCAAATTACGTTTACTGCTGGAATTTTTCTTGCTATAAGATAATCGAATGCTTTTTCTAAATCGGTTTTGTTTTGGTCCGGTGTGTGAACAATTTCGATTGGATATTGCGATGTTTTATAGACTTCTGGGTCAAATCCTCTATCGAAATCTCCTAACAGCACATCGACTTTAATGTCTAATTGCATCACTCTTTCCATAGCGGAATCCAGTACAACTACAAGTGGCGACCATTCTAATAATTGTCCTAATAATTCGGGGTTGCACGAAGCACCATTTGCAATAATTAATGCAGGTTCTTGGTCTTCGCGAACAATATGGTGTGAGGACATAAGGATTTTAGATTTTAGATTTCAGACAGTAGAGAATAGAATAAAGAAAATAGAATTTTGTAAATGTATGAAAAATCTAATCCCGAAAGCTTTCGGGACAAAAATCGTTAATCTTCAATCTTAGATCAATAGCCCAGACAGTAATGAAAAACAAAACTTCCTTAAAAACTTTAGTTTTGCTAGGTTTCAAGAACGACCAAAGGAAGTTCCTTGAAACCTTTGTAAAACTGTTTTTAAGGAAGTTTTTTTGTAATGAATGGCTGGATTGGCTCCTTATTTTACAATATAATTTCTAAAATCCGTTTCGGAAATATTAAAATAGCCAAAAGCAAAATTTTCAGGATTAGTTTGATTCACAATATTTCCACGAACGGTGGCTGGAGCTGTTGCAAATGGTCCGCCACTGCTGCTGCCAGCAACGGCTGTTAATTTTCTCATGTATTCAAAATAGCGTTTCGAAATACCAAAAAGGGTTATGTCTAGATTGTCTCCAGTTTTAATGTCTTCATTAATATACAACCCAAAATTTTCGTTTCCTTGTGTAAAGCTATCGTCAAAAATATCATAGGACGGAATTACCGTAATGCTGGATTTGAATTTAAGCATGTAATAATTAGCTGCATTTCCGGGATCAAGGAAAAACGATTTTATCTCGATTTCATCACCCGTAAAGCCACCTTTGTCATTTTGAGTTATAGTAGTAATGGTTGAAACACTTTTTAAGGTTTCGGTTGCCGTATAGATTTGCCCGTTTAGAATGATGGTTAATTCGTATTGCTTATCAATAATAGGAACAAAATTTGTGCAAACATATTCGCCAGTATTGGGTATTTCTATAAAATTAAAACTTAAGTTATCCGAATTTTTTATATTAACGTTGGCTCCAGAAACTGTTGGAATTGTTTTGTCAAAATACCCTGTTGTTGTGGTTAATTTTATTTTTTGTTCGTTTCCTAAAGTTCCTTTTTTCCATTCGATAGAAGCATTAACTACTAATTGTGGTGCTGCTGTATTCAGATTAACATCAATTACATCTTCGCAACTCGAAACGAAGATTGTTATAATTAAAATCAATATTATTTTATATCGTTTCATAATAATTAAAATTTGAAGTTATAAGTAATTCCGGGTACTATTCCAAAAATTGACAATCGAATCGCTTCGTTTGCACCCGAAGTATCATTTTGTCGAAACGAAATTGAAGCGGCATTTTTTCGACCATAAAGATTATAAATACTAAAAACCCATTCGCCTTGCCAGCTTTTATTTGGTTTTGGTTTTGGAACATAAGTAGCCGAAACATCTAAATGGTGATACGTAGGTAATGAACTTCCATTGCGCAAACCATAACTTGGGATTGTGATGCCTTGATATTCGTACTGACCAATCGGATACGTTACGGGTTGACCTGTTTGTAAAACAAAATTGGCTCCAAAAGTCCATTTTTTACTGTAATCATAGGTGCTCGTAATAGATAAATTATGTAATTTGTCGTAACCAGAGCGATACCAATTTCCTTCGTTTATTCCGGTTTCTGTAGCGTTTCTGCCTGGCGTTCTTTGTTCTGATTTGGATAAAGTATAGGCAATCCAACCGCTCAATTTTCCTGTGTTTTTGCGTAATAACACTTCTAAACCATAAGCCCGCATTTCGCCGTTTAAAATAATTTGTTCGATAGCTTCATTTGCAATCAAATCGGCACCATCAATATAATCGATACGATTTTTTGTTTTTTTGTAAAATGATTCTATTTCTAAAGAGTAATTTTCATTATTAAAATTTTTGAAATAACCCAAAGCCACTTGGTCCAAAATTTGAGGCTTGATGAATTGATCGCTTGGTGTCCAAACATCCAGAGGTGTTGGCGAAGCCGTATTTGTGATTAACTGTAAATACTGTGTCATGCGGTTGTAACTCGCTTTCACAGATTGATTTTCGTTCAATTGATACGAAGCTGCAAATCGCGGCTCCAGATTATTATAGCTTTCAATTACTTTATTGCTGTCGTAATTTTTAACACCAATTGGTGTTGCTTTTTCATAAATTTGTAAATCGGTATTGAAAACTACCGCTTGATTATTTTGATAAAGATTCACGGTTGAACTTCCTAATCGATAAAACATACTGTATCGTAATCCGTAAGAAAGTGATAAATTCTCGGTAACTTTTTGTTCAGCATCAATATAAAGGGATGGTTCAAAAGCGAATTTTTTTTCTAATTGTCTGTAGTTTATTCCAGAATTTGCATTTGAGGGTTCAATTATACCGGGATTAAAATCATAGTAAATGCCGTTAATTCCATAATTCAATTTCATTTTATCGCTAATATAATTTTTAAAATCATATTTGATATTATAATTTTTTATGCCTGAATTCCATAGAAAACCAATTAAATCTAGATTTAAACCATAATAATAATCACTATAAATTAAGGATAAATTCGAAAATAGTTTATCCGTAAATAAATGATTCCAACGCAAGTTTAAGGTTGAATTTCCATACGTATTTACAAAACTATCGTTCAAACTAAATACATCACGACCAAAATAACCGGATAGAAATAAATTATTGTTGGGGTTTATTTTGTAATTCATTTTAGTATTTAAATCATAAAAATAAGCCGAATTTGGATTGTCCGCTAATTTTAAAAAGAGATGCGCATAAGACCCACGACCGCCAATAAGAAACGAACCTTTGTCCTTTACAATTGGACCTTCAATCAACAATCTACTCGATACTAAACCAATTCCGCCGCTAATTCCTAATTTATTACTGTTTCCATCTTTTTGATAAATATCCAAAACAGAAGATGCTCTTCCGCCAAAACGAGCTGGAATTCCACCTTTATAAAGCTTTAAATCTTTAATAACATCCGGATTGAAAACCGAGAAAAATCCAAAAACATGTGATGAATTAAAAATAGTAGCTTCATCAAGCAGGATTAAATTTTGATCTGCACCACCACCACGAACATTAAAACCGGATTGTCCTTCACCAGCATTTGTAACTCCGGGCAAAGTCAAAAGTGCTTTCAAAACATCGACTTCGCCAAGCACAACAGGAATTTTTTTAATGGTATTTCCTGAAAGTTTGTTGGTACTCATTTCAGGTTTACGAATGTTAATCGTCTTTTTTTCTAAAATGATTATTTCGTCTAATTGTTCCCCAGTTTCTATTAATGAAAAATTCTTTTTTTGGGTTTTGTCTAATAGGATTGTTTCGGAAATGGTTTCATAACCAACATAAGAAATTTGTATGGTGTAATTTCCATTGGGAACGGTGATAGAATAAAATCCATATTCGTTACTAGTAATTCCGGCTTTAATCTCAGGAATAAAAAGGTTGACGCCAATAAGGGTTTCATTGGTTCTTAAATCCGTAATAGTTCCGCTTAGGGTAATTTTTTCTTTTCCGAGTTCGCTATTGCTAATTTCTTGAGAGAAAATGGAATTGCAAACTATAAATAAATGCATCGAAAAAATAAATTGTAGTCTCAAATTCATATCCTATTTTTAGTATTGCAAAGTAGACGTATTTAGGATTACTTTGTTACATAACAAATGTTAATTTATAATTAAGATATATTCTTTTTAAAAATTACCCGTTGGGTGTAATTCGTTTTTTTTACCACATAGAAACATAGATTTTGTGAATTTTAAAAGGCGTTTCACTTATTTTAAGAAAATCATAGCTATCTGAACCCATGAAGTGGGCTATCTAACTCTTTTTTTCTATGTTTC
>NZ_JANNXH010000051.1:0-17325 GCF_031409475.1 Flavobacterium sp.
TACCCCAACGTAATTTATGTAGTAAAACCAAGCATTTTGCCTGTGTGTTATAATTTTTATTTACTTCTATTAAATTCATTACTTTTGTCTTTATTATTAATACTTCACAAGGTACAAAATTCCATTAAAGGGATAAGTGCCATTTATTTTTTTGATTTGCTTTATATTATTGAAAAGGAGGATTTTTATAGTATTCCAATTGATATTTATATTGGAGAGAAATAGTTTTTCTTCTTTGATTCTAACAGAAAGTTTATGGAGTTTGCAAAAGCTCGATAAACTTTTTTCTTTTTAATGTGGGTACTCAATATGGAAAGCCGATGAAGCGGATTTGCTTCCCGAAGTCTCGGGAGCAAAAACACGGATAAACACAGATTTTTTTATTAGATTTACAATTAGTAGCAAATGAAGAATCCGTTTTGATCTGCGACTTCGCGAAAGCGAATCCGATATACCTGCGGCCAAATTTTTTTCAGCAGCATAAACTCATAATCATCAAACGAAAAATGAAATCAATAAACGACAAAATAGTTTGGATTACTGGAGCTTCCAGCGGAATAGGCGAGGCACTGGCTTATGAATTGGCTCGAAAAAATTGCAAATTAATACTTTCTGCACGAAATGTTGAAGCTTTAGAATTAGTAAAATCAAAATGTGTAACTAACGAAGTTGTAGTCTTGCCATTTGATTTAGCTGATTTTGGTAGTGCAAAAAATAATGCAGAAAAAGCTGTTTCTGCCTTTGGTAAGATTGATATTTTAGTCAACAATGGCGGAGTTAGTCAGCGGTCACTCATTGCCGAAACCGATTTTGAAGTGGACAAGAAACTCATTGAAGTTGATTATTTAGGAACGGTGGCTTTGACCAAAGCACTACTGCCACATTTTGTCAAAAATCAAAGTGGACATTTTGTAACTATTACTAGTTTGATGGGAAAATTTGGTTCGCCCTATCGTTCTGGTTATTGTGGAGCAAAACACGCGCTTCACGGTTTTTTTGACGTGTTGCGAATGGAATATTACAAGGATTTTCTGGATGTAACGCTTATTTGTCCGGGATTTATTCAAACTAATGTGGCTAAAAATGCATTAATTGGTAACGGCTCAAGCCAAAATAAAGAAGATGAAGCTACAAAAAACGGAATGCCCGTAGCGATTTTTGCCAAGAAATTTGTAAAAGCGGTTGAGGCTAATAAATTCGAAGCTTACATTGGCGGAAAAGAAGTTTTGGGCGTTTATTTGAAACGATTTTTTCCAAAGTTCTTGCATTATTTTGTATTGAGAAGCAAAGTGAGGTAAGACGATGTAATTATAAATAAAAAAGAGTTTCAATAATTTGAAACTCTTTTCTGCTTTATAAAGGCTATTGAGAAAGATAAATAAATTACCAACCACCACTAGAACCACCACCAGAGAATCCACCACCGCCAAATCCACCGCCGAAACCGCCGCCACCGCCACCAAATCCACCGCCTGATGAACCTCCAAATCCTCCACCGCCACTGTTTCGTCCCAAACTGCTTAGGATTATTACATCAAGTAAGCTTGGTCCACCATCAGAATTACCGGAGTTTCCACCACCGTTGTTTTTGCTTTTAATGATTATAAAAAGGATTATAAATACTATTATAAAAATTAGTTTAATAGGGAATTTTTCTTTTTTACTTTGTTTTCTTTCTCCTTTGTATTTTCCTTTAAAAACATCAAAAACAGCATCAGTACCTTTGTCTAAGCCGTTGTAATAACTTCCAGCTTTAAATTCCGGGATGATAATATTTCTAATTATTTCACCACCAATTCCAGCTGTTAATCTGTCCTCAAGTCCATAGCCAGGATTAATTGCGATTTTTCGTTCCGCTTTAGCAACAAGTATTACAACGCCATTGTCTGTTTTTTCACTACCACCAATTCCCCAAGTTTGTCCCCATTTTGTAGCAAGTTGGCTAATATCTTCACCTTTTAAACTTTCTATAGTGATAACAACAATTTGTGTAGTGGTTGAATCAGAATAACGAATGAGTTTTTCTTCTAATTGCGTTTTTTCATCAGCGCTTAAAACAGTGGCATAATCATAAACCGAAGTTTGGAAACTGGGTTTTTCAGGAATGGTAAATTGGGCAGAAAGTACCCCGCAATGCAAAAAAAGAAGGGTTATTAAATATAAAAATAACTTCATTTTTGGATAGGGTAACTTGTCTTCAGTTGTTTTTTCACTCTTAACTTTCCACTTCTTACTTCTAATTTCTAACTTCTGACTTGTTTTCATTATCCTTTCGATATTTCGTTTGATATTTCATTGGTGTCATCGTCTTCAAAAGGAAAATATTTTTGTAATTGTTCACCAGCATTCAGAATTCCGTTGATGAGACCTTGTTTGTAGTTGCCTAATTTGAATTGTGCTACCATAGCATCGCGTGTGCAATCCCAAAAATCAGCAGGAACAAGTTCGTTAATACCTTTATCGCCACAAATTACAAAGTTTTTATCCTTGACCGCTAAGTAGATTAAAACGCCGTTTTTGAGTTGGGTTTCATCCATTTTTAATTCATGGAAAACTTCCATCGCACGATCATAAGCGTCAATAGAAGTTGTTTTTTCTATGTGAACTCTAATCTCGCCAGAAGTGTTTTTTTCGGCCAGGCGAATCGCTTCAACAACGGCACTTTCTTCTTCTTTGGTTAAAAAATCTTCAACTTTAGACATGGGGATTATTTTTGAATGAAGATTAACGATTTATGATTTTGGAATTATCATTCTGCCATCAAAAATCGTTAATCAAAAATCTGAAATCTTTTTTAGAATTTTACTTCAACCGGTTTTTCAGCACCTTCTACGGCATTGAAATATGCTTTTTCTTTAAAGCCAAACAGTCCAGCAAACAATGTATTCGGGAACGTTTTGATATGACTGTTATACGGTTTTACTGCTTCATTAAAACGGGTTCTTGCCGTTAGAATTTGATTTTCGGTACTTGCTAATTCGTCTTGTAATTTCAAGAAATTCGCATTGGCTTTCAATTCAGGATAAGCTTCAACAGTAACTAATAATCTTGACAATGAACTGCTTACGCCGCTTTGTGCTTTGTTGAATTCAGCTAATTGTTCAGGAGTAATATTTGCCGGGTCAATTTTTACTGATGTTGCTTTAGAACGTGCTTCGATTACAGCGGTAAGGGTTCCTTTTTCGAAATCCGCAGCGCCTTTTACAGTATTTACTAAATTCCCGATAAGGTCATTTCTTCTTTGGTAAGACGTTTGAACATCGCCCCAAGATTGCTCCACAGTTTGACCCAATGTCACTGCATTGTTATTAATTCCTTTTACCCAGCTGTACATCACGAATAATACAACTGCTCCAATAATCCAAGGTAAAAATTTTTTAAAATCCATTTTTGTTTAATTTAAAGTTTAATATTTAGTTTTTGTTTTTAATTGATATTGCCATTTCAAAGTTCATTTTTGATATTTGACAACTGTAATTTTATGCTTTCTAGTTTGCTAATAATTTCATATTTGTCTAATGTTTTCTTTTGCCCTTCTTTCAAATGAGTTCTTGCACCTTCGAGCGTGAAGCCTCTTTCTTTGACTAAATGATAAATCAATTGTAGATTTTTGACATCTTCGGGTGTAAACATTCTATTGCCTTTGGCGTTTTTCTTTGGTTTTAGAATATCAAATTCACTATCCCAAAAACGAATTAGCGAAGCATTCACATCAAAAGCCTTGGCAACTTCGCCAATGCTGTAATATCTTTTATCTGGCGACAATTCTATTTGCATATATATTGTTTTATCCTATTAAAACTGAACACTTTTTTATCTGAACACTGAACACTTTTTTTGTTAGTCAAAAGATTGATTCTCTTGGTTGGCTAACTGTGCAATCGCAATATATTCAACTGCCGAAATATTTCCGTAATAAAAATTTAACGGGTTTACGGGCTTTCCGTTTTTGTGCACTTCATAATGTAAATGTGGACCTTCGGATCTTCCCGTACTTCCTACATATCCTATAACATCACCTCTTTTTATACGTTGACCCGCTTTGCATTTGTATTTGCTTAAATGACCGTACAAGGTTTCGTATCCATATCCATGTCGTATCACAATATGATTTCCATAACCAGAAGCCGAGTTGTCAGCTCGTGCTACAACACCATCGCCAGTTGCATAAATTGGCGTTCCAGTTTTAGAAGTGAAATCCATTCCTTGATGCATTTTTCTAACTTTTGTAAAAGGATCTGTACGATAACCAAAACCAGAAACCATACGTTTTAAATTCTCATTTTTAACAGGTTGAATAGCTGGAATAGCAGCCAACAACTTGTCTTTTTCTTTAGCCAATTTCAGTATTTCATCTAGTGATTTTGATTGAATTGCTAATTCTTTCCTCAAAACATCAACCCGCTTTGTGGTATTAATCACCAGCTGCGAATTGTCATATCCTTCTAATTCAGTATACCTATTTAACCCTTTAAATCCTGATTTTCTTTGCTCTTCAGGAATTGTAGATGTATTAAAATAAACTCTATATATGTTATTATCACGTTCTTCAATGGTTTCAATCACCTCATTAACTTGATCCATTTTTTTATTCAAAACCGCATAACGCAATCTCAAATTTTCAATTTCCCGTGCTTGCAATCTGTTTTTTGGGGTTTCAAAATAAGGGGTGTTCAATAAAACTACAAAACTTAAAAAACCAAACAATCCCGATGCCACTATAAACAACAAAACAACTCCAATTTTTTTTCTCGTTTTTGTTGTTATTTTATGATAGGCTAATTTTTCGGAATCGTAATAATATTTTACTTTCGCCATGTTTTAAAATACCCTATTTTTGCACATTGTGAATTGTTAGTCGAACAAATTTAATAAATGTTTCAGTTGTTCCACACTTTTTTCAATAATATATTAGAGTTGATTTGTCGATTTGGTTATTTGTTTAAACAAAACCGAAAAAACAATTAACCAAATAACCGAATAAACAATAAAAATGACATCACAAGAAGTACGCAAAAAGTTTCTTAATTTTTTCGAAAGCAAAGGACATTTAATTGTACCATCAGCACCAATTGTTTTAAAAGACGATCCAACATTGATGTTCAATAATTCAGGAATGGCACAGTTTAAAGAATATTTTCTTGGAAATGCCACTCCCAAAAGCCCAAGAATTGCCGATACACAAAAGTGTCTTCGTGTGTCTGGAAAACACAATGATTTGGAAGATGTTGGTTTTGACACCTATCATCACACCATGTTTGAAATGTTAGGCAACTGGTCTTTTGGCGATTATTTTAAAACAGATGCTATCAATTGGGCATGGGAATTATTGACCGAAGTTTATAAAATTCCAAAAGAAAATTTATATGTTTCTGTTTTTGAAGGAAGTATCGAAGACAATGTCCCTTTTGACCAAGAAGCTTGGGATATTTGGAAAACATTAATCGAGGAAGACCGAATTATTCTTGGAAATAAAAAAGACAACTTTTGGGAAATGGGCGATCAAGGTCCGTGTGGTCCATGTTCCGAAATTCATGTAGATATCCGTTCAGCAGATGAAAAAGCATTAGTTTCCGGAAAAAGTTTAGTCAATAATGATCATCCTCAAGTGGTTGAGATTTGGAATAATGTATTCATGGAATTCAACCGTAAAGCCGATGGTTCTCTTGAAAAATTACCAGCACAGCACGTTGATACTGGAATGGGATTTGAGCGACTTTGTATGGCATTACAAGGGAAAACATCTAATTATGACACCGATGTTTTTACGCCGCTAATTGCAAAAATTGAAAAAATCACAGGATTTTCATACGTACGGACAGGTCGCGACCTGTCCGTACAAGATGAAAAAATAAATATTGCCATTCGTGTTATTGTAGATCACGTTCGTGCGGTTGCCTTTGCGATTGCCGACGGGCAATTGCCATCCAATACTGGAGCAGGTTATGTTATTCGAAGAATACTGCGACGTGCCATTCGTTACGGATTTACTTTTCTCGACACCAAAGAGCCGTTTATTTATAAATTGGTGGAAGTTTTGGCGAATCAAATGGGAGAATTTTTCCCTGAAATCAAATCCCAGCAACAATTAGTTACCAATGTAATTCGCGAAGAAGAAGCGTCGTTTTTACGAACTTTAGATCAAGGATTACAATTGTTAGATAACGTGATTGCAAAAACAAAAGGGTCGGAAGTTTCTGGTGCAAAAGCATTTGAATTGTATGATACTTTTGGTTTCCCCAAAGATTTAACGGCGTTGATTTTGAAAGAAAAAAATAGGTCTTTCAACGAAAATGAGTTTGAAGTTTCGATGCAAGAGCAAAAATCACGTTCTCGTGCCGCATCAGAAATGTCAACCGATGATTGGACGATTTTAGTTGAAGGAAATACGGAAAGCTTTGTGGGTTATGATCAAACTTCAAACAAAGTTAAAATCACACGTTTTCGTAAAATTGATAGTAAAAAAGATGGGATTTTATACCAAATCGTTTTGGATGCAACACCATTTTATCCAGAAGGTGGAGGACAAGTTGGCGATAAAGGAACATTGGTGTCTGCGAACGAAATTATCGATATCATCGACACCAAAAAAGAAAATAATTTAATTCTGCATTTTGCAAAACAACTTCCCGAAAATGTAAACGCAAGTTTTACAGCCAATGTAAATACCGATTTGCTGCGTTCGACTTCTAAAAATCACTCTGCAACACATTTGATGCATCAGGCTTTGAGAAGTGTTTTAGGAACTCACGTAGAGCAAAAAGGTTCGTTGGTAAATCCAAAACATTTACGTTTCGATTTTTCGCATTTTACTAAAATGACTAATGATGAAATTCAGAAAGTTGAGAACTTTGTGAACGAAAAAATTCAAGAGCAATTGCCTTTGATTGAAAGAAGAAATATTCCGATTCAACAAGCTTTAGACGAAGGCGCAATGGCTTTGTTTGGAGAAAAATATGGAGATAGTGTTCGTGCTATTAAATTTGGAGATAGTATGGAATTGTGTGGTGGAATTCACGTGAAAAATACCGCAGAGATTTGGCATTTCAAAATTGTAAGTGAAGGTGCTGTTGCTGCTGGAATTCGCCGTATTGAAGCCATAACAGGAGAATCTGTTCAGAAATTTTACACAAACCAAGAAAACACTTTAGATGCAATTGCAGCGGCTTTAAAAAACCCACAAGATATTCTAAAAGCAATTGTATCGCTACAAGATGATAATACCAAGTTGAAAAAACAATTGGAGCAATTACTCAAAGAAAAAATTGAAGCATTAAAAAATAATTTACTTTCAGAATTTCATGAAATTAATGGAGTTAATTTTCTGGCAAAACAAGTCGATTTATCAATGAGTGCAACCAAAGATTTAACGCAAGCACTAGGAACTTCAAAACCAAATTCATTTGTATTTTTAGCATCAGTTGAAGATAATACTCCAAATATTCACTGTTATATTTCAAAAGAATTAGTTGTCGAAAAATCTTTAAATGCAGGAAATGTAATCAGAGAATTAGGAAAATATATTGATGGAAATGGTGGTGGACAACCGTTTTTTGCATCAGGAAAAGGAAAAAATGTTAACGGAATTGCAGCTGCTTTGGATAAAGTGGTTGATTTTGTAAAGTAATTTTTGTATCTTTATGACATGACAAGAGAAGAATTCATAGCTAAAAACGCCCATCTTTTTTGGTACATCAAGAAAGAAGCAATCCCAAATATTGGGAATGAAGTTTTGGTTGAATTCATATTCAATTATGGCACTTGGCAAGATGTTAAAGATTTAATTAAAATTATTGGACATCCAGAATTGAAACGTGTTTACGACGAAATAACCGATAGAAAAATTGGGAATTATATGCCTGAAATATATAATTATTTAGGACTAATAACGAAGAAATATGCATCTTGAAATTTTAAGTAAAGAACAAATTGAGCTATTGCCCTTGATTACTCAATTCAAAAGAGAATATTATTTAGTTGGCGGAACTGCTATTGCATTGCATATTGGTCACCGTGAATCGATTGATTTTGATTTGTTCAAATTAGCTGATTTGCGAAAAAATGATATTTATAAAAAAGTCATTGCTTCTAAATTCGGTTACAAATTTGGATACGAGAACTACGAACAATTAAACCTTATTATAAATCAGGTTAAATTTACTTTTTTTTCATTTCCACACAAATTACCATTAAACGCTGAAATAAAAGGAATTATAAAAATGCCAGACTTGTTAACACTGGCAGCAATGAAAGCATTTGCGTTAGGTCGTCGAGCCAAATGGAAAGATTATTTAGATTTATATTTTATTTTGAAAGATTTTTATTCAGTTAATGACATTGCAATTAAGGCAAGTCATCTTTTTGGAGAAATGTTTTCAGTTAAACTGTTCAAAATGCAACTCGGTTATTTCAAGGGTATAAATTACGATGAAGAAGTAACTTTTTTAATACCAAATCCCCCAAGTGAAGATGAGGTTAAAAATTTCCTCACTGAAATAAGTTTATCTGGATTGGATGATTAATTTACTTTCGCTCCCCAATTTGTTGTCTCCACATGGCATAATACAAGCCTTTTTCTACAAGTAAATCATCGTGTTTGCCTTGCTCAATAATTTTTCCTTGCTCTAAAACAAAGATTTTATCAGCATGCATGATGGTAGAAAGTCGGTGCGCAATTAATACTGTAATTCTGTTTGAATCAGAAATAGTTCGGATAGTTGAATTGATTTCTTCTTCGGTAATCGAATCCAATGCTGAGGTTGCTTCGTCAAAAATTAATAAATTTGGGTTTCTCAAAATGGCACGAGCAATGGATAATCGTTGTTTTTCGCCACCCGAAACCTTTATTCCGCCTTCGCCAATAGTAGAATTCAGTCCGTCTTTTGCCCGTTGTAACAAAGTATCGCAACTGGCTCTTTTTAAAACCGCCAATAATTCTTCATCCGAAGCATCGGGTTTTACGAATAGTAAATTTTCTCTAATCGTTCCCGAAAACAGTTGTGCATCTTGAGTAACAAAACCCAATTGCTGCCGCAGTTCTAATAAATCAACAGCTTTTGAATTTATCGAATTATACAACACTTCGCCTTGCGCTGGCGGATACAATCCTACTAATAATTTCACCAAAGTTGTTTTTCCTGCTCCCGAAGGACCAACAAAAGCTACAGTTTCCCCTTTTTTAATCGTAAAATTAATATTTTCTACAGCAGGAAAATGAGCCGTTTTGTGTTTAAAACTCACATCCGAAAACTGCAAGGATTCTATTTTCGCAATTGATTTTGGATGTTCTGGTCGGAATTCTGACTTTGCATCGAGTAAATTCTGAAAATTTTCTAGTGATACTTTAGTTTCGTTTCTTACGATGATAAACGAACTTAATTCTTGTAATGGTCCAAAAATAAAGAAGGTAAAAAACACCATGGTCAATAAATCACCTACTAAAATCTTATCACCAAACAAAAAATAATACAAGGCAAAAACCACACAAGTTCGCAACAAATGAACGGTTGTTCCCTGAATAAAACTCAAACTCCGGATGAATCTAATTTTTTGCAATTCGAGACCTAATATTTTTTGGGTATTCGAGTTCAATCTTTGCTCTTCTTGTTGGGTTAATCCCAAACTTTTTACGAGTTCAATGTTGCGCAAACTCTCGGTGGTAGAACCCGCAAGTGAATTGGTTTGAGTTACAATTCTACGTGAAATCACTTTTATTTTTTTGCCCAAAAACGAACTCAAAATCGCAATGATGGGTGCTGAAATCAAAAAGATAAATGAAATGCGATAATCAATTCTGGAGATATAAATAATGACAAAAATGAATCCTACAATAGTTTGGAAAATCAAAGAAATTGATAAGGTGATCAACTTTTCGGAATCGGTTCTTACTTTTTGCAAACGGCTCAGGGTTTCGCCACTGCGCTGATCTTCAAAATCTTCGTAAGGCAAATCCAGTGATTTTTTGATGCCGTCAGTATACATTTCTGCACCAGTTCGTTGAATAACGATATTGGTAAAATAATCCTGAAAGTTTTTTGTCAATCTTGAAATCATAGCTGCGCCAAGAGAAAGCATCAACCAAAAACCAACGGCTTTTAAAAACCCGAGTTCGTTTCCTTTGTATTTGGCAATTCCTACACCGCAATCTTGCATCAATTTACCCGTGATAATCGAATCGCTTAAACTAAAACAAATGTTGATAGCTGCCATTATCAAAGCGAAGAATAATAAGGCTTTGTGTCTTTTTAGATAGGAATAGAGTAGGTTCATTTGTTTGATTTTAAGAATGGCAAAAATACTAAATTTAATAGTGCGATTAAATTACAGCTGTTAATTGATTGCTAATTTTGTATTTTTGGATTATATATAATTGCACCGATGAACTTCACTACCCAAATTTCAATTCCAAAAGCTAATAATCCTTTAGATTACAGTTCTAAAATAGTTTTGTTGGGGTCGTGTTTTTCTGAAAATATTGGAGCTAAATTCGAGTATTTTAAATTTCAAAATACAGTGAATCCTTTCGGGATTATTTTTAATCCTGTTTCAATTGAAAAATTGATTGAAAGAGTTGTCAACCAAATAGAGTATACTGAAAAAGACATTTTTTTTCACAACGAGCGTTGGCATTGTTATGAGGTGCATTCCGATTTGAGTCATGAAAACAAAAACGAATTTCTAGAAAATTTAAATGCAATTATAAAATTTACACATCAACAAATTCTCCAATCCACACATTTAATTGTTACTTACGGAACATCATGGATTTACAAGTTAAAATCAACCAACGAAGTTGTAGCGAATTGTCATAAAATGCCACAAAAAGAATTTTCAAAGGAAATTTTATCCGTTGAAATTATCGAAAAATCGATTCAAAACACGATTGATTTAATTCATAAAATCAACCCAAATTGCAATTTTATTTTTACCATTTCGCCAGTACGACATATCAAAGACGGTTTTATAGAAAATCAACGAAGTAAGGCACATTTGATTTCAGCTTTGCATTCTTCCTGCTTCCAACTTCCCACTTCAAGCTATTTCCCTTCCTATGAAATCATGATGGACGAATTGCGCGATTATCGGTTTTATGCAGAAGACCTGTTGCATCCCAATCAAATAGCTATCGATTATATTTGGGAACGATTTTCAGCAACCTCAATTTCAGAACAAAGTCTTCTGATTATGCACGAAGTAGAAACCATTCGAAAAGGCATGGCTCACCGACCTTTTAATCCAAATTCCCAAAGTCACCAACAATTTTTATCAAAACTTCAGGATAAAATAGTTGTCATTCAAAATCAATTTCCTCAAATTTATTTTTAGAAAAATACGTATTTCTTCGTATTGATTTCATTTCATATTTAACGCAGATTTGTAAACTAATAACTAACAAATCAATTTTAGTATGAAAAAACTTTCTCTCATTTTATTTCTAGGAACTTTCCTTTTACTGTATTCAACCCCTGCTTTATCGCAAAAAAAAGTACTTACGGATGAGGAAGAAGTAGCCGAAATGGTAACTAAGGAAATCGATGCTGAATTCCATTCAGAAGGCTTTCTAAAAAAGAAAAGTAAAAAATTCGCAGCCGTTTCAGGTAGCGTAACTATTGATGTTGGTGTGGTTCAAAACGGCAAAGTTTCGACCTTCTTCAAAGTCGACAGTGATATTAAAAATCCTGAGTTTATCAATTTTATGTCAGAATATATTTTAGACCATAAATTTTATTTCAAACTTCAAAAACAACAGCGTTATAAAGTACGCTACACCATTACATTTTAAATTAACAATAACTAAAAACGCAAGATTATGAAAAAATTAGGAACATTAATGTTGGTCATTTGTTTGATGGCTGCATTGCCATCATCGGCCCAATTTGGAAAACTTTTAGATAAAGCAAAAGCAAAAATAGGAGGAGGTAAATCTGCCGGGAAAAAAACAGGAGATTTTACCACCGTTTGGGAATCCGAGTTTGGTAACAAAGCTACAAGGCTAGCCGTAGTAAATGACAACGGTGAAATTATTGTGGGAACAGATGAAAATTCAGCATCGGTAATAGACAAAGACGGAAAACCAGTTTGGAACGGGGATTATAAAAAAATCACGACAAACAGCACCAATAAATCGGAGTATCAAAGTATGGTGTTTAAGACAAATGGTGGTGGGTATTTGTTTCTTTTTGACGAAAGAAAATTAGGCACCGATAGAGTGGCTTGTTTGAATATTGAAACAGGAAAAGAATTATGGAGTTCAGAAGCGTATCAAAATTTGATTCCAAAAGGAACAAAAGCCGAAGAAGGTTCGGATCAAGCCGAATTAGAGACCGTGAAATACATAGAAGAATTAGACGCTTTTTTGATTTCACAAAAAGGCTCGGTTATTATGGTAAAAGCAAATACGGGTGAGAAAATTTGGGAAACCAATCGTTTCAAAGGCGGTGTTGGAAAATATATTTATGATGCCAAGAGAAACGAGATTATAATAGTCAATTTTAAACCAACCGCTTTGGGAGCATTGTTTGCGGGTTTCAAAAATCAATTGGTAAAAATGAATGCTTCGAATGGAGATATTTTATGGGATGCAACTTTTACAGGAACCATCGAAAAAGAATTAGTAACCCGCAGAGCCATTATTGATATGTGGATAAAAGGAGATAAATTGTTTATGTACCTTGATGGTTTACAAGTTTATAATATTGATAACGGTCAAAAATTATGGTCAGCAACTTATGAAAATGATATGGAAGGTGGAAACGGAGGTATTGGCACTGGTTTATTGAAAGGAAATAAAAGATCGAAAATATACAAAACACTTGCCGAACCATTGTTTACAGAAACCGCAGTTTATCTAGTGATGTTAGGGACAAGAGATAGAACAAAATATGTAGAAAAACACGATTTAGAGTCTGGCAAATTACTTTGGGCTTCTGAGAAAATAACAGGAGCATTATGTATGCCACATATTTACAAAATAGGAAATAGAGTTTTAGTTCAAGTTGGAGGAAAAGTTCAAGTTCAAGAATTGCGATATGAGGAAGTTGCAACAGGATTGTCGGCAGGAATGGCACTTGCTGGATATGGTGGTGGTTCTGCAAAACAGTGGGTTCCTTATATTTACTGGGATTACAAAGCACAAAAAAGTAGTGTATTGTCACTAGATGATGCCACAGGACAAACTACATGGCGTTCTGAGAAATTTGATAAGCGAATTACAGACTTTGTTATACATGATGATAAAACGCTGTTTGTAGGTGATGGCGATCAATTTTACGGCTATGATATTGCAGCAGGAACACAGTTATTTGATGTAAAGCATAGTGATGCCAATGTAGGAAAGGCAACAGATGTTATTGATTTTGGAGATAAAGTAGTTGTACTGTCAGAAAAAGGGTTGGCTGCTTATAACAAGAAAGACGGTTCGCGAGTTTATGCCACCGAAAAAATAAAAGGAGTAGATTATTTTTATCACATAGGTGAGAATTATTTCCTTAGAGACCAGCGCAACAGCAAAAACATTATTTATGGTATTGATATGACTAATGGAGAAACCAAAGGTTCTGTACAATCCAAAGGCAAAGGAGGAAGTCCAGAATATGGTGATGGAATCGACATTACAACCGATGGAGAATATATATTTGCCTTTAAAGGAAGAAAAGTAGAGAAAATTAAGGTAAACAATTAAGCGTTTTTAGTTGTGAACGAAAAGGGTTATGGATTTTTTTTCATAGCCCTTTTCTAAATAAAATCAATATGAAATCGCCACTAATAAAGAGTTTGTTGCAAACAAACACCAAAAGATAAAGGCGATACCATATATGACCGCTGAAAAATAAAAATCCACATATATGAAAAAATCAATTCTACTTTTCGCTATATTTTTTGTTCTTTCTTCTTCTCAAGCGCAGCAAATTCAGTGGGCAAGTAAAGTCATCAAGTTTTCGTCTGACCTTGGCGGAAAACAAAACGGGATCAAACGAATTCTGGGCAAACCGGATGCTTTTCCTCAAGGCGGAAGTTCTGCCAATGCTTGGACACCAAAAAAAGCACTTGATGGGAAAGAAGTTATAGAAGTTGGATTCGAAAAACCACAAACCGTAAAACAAATCGCCGTTTTCGAAAATCTAAATGCAGGTTGTGTCTATAAAATTGAAGTCGATAATGGTTCTGGGAACTATGAAACCGTTTGGACTCGAACCAGAGATTGGAAAACACCAATTTATAAATCGACGTTAACTACAGATAGGAGTTATTATTTCAAGAAAAAAAGAAGAAAAGTTCACGAAGTGCCAGATGTGATTAATCCCGGAATCGAGTATGCTATTCTGGACAATGCGGTAAGTGGCGTCGTTGCTGTAAAAGTATTCTTTAGCTTTGCCCTAATTCCAGGACAAAAACAAATTGATGCCATTGGGATTTCGGACTCAGAAGTGCCCATTGAAGCAAAAATAAATACAAATTCAATTTTTGAAAGATTAGCAAACCCAGAAATAATTGTTCTAGGAGATTTAATTCCTTCGAATCCTGTAGTTTCATTTGATGGTCAAAAATTGTTTTTTAGCGAAAGGACAAACGACAAAGAGCGCATGTTTTCTTGCTCTAAAGAAACGAATGATAAATGGTCAAACCCTGTTGAAGAAGACCAAGCATTAAACCAAAACGCAACTTATAATTATATTTTAGCGCATCAGCCGAGTTTTATTCTAAAAGGCGGTTTGGGTTATAATCGTGGTACTACGGACTGTGGATATGAATTTTTAGACGCTAATTATCAATCTACAGGATTGCTAAAAATTACCGCTTTTAATAATTATGATGAAACTACTTCGGCATCCATTACAAACGACCAAAAAATCTTGGTTATGGGAATTGAAACCGATATGACTCAGGGCGGAATGGATTTATATTTTACCAATAGAAAGGAAGATGGAACGTTTGGTTTTCTGCAAAATATGGGCAAAATCATTAATTCAGCCGCTGATGAAGGAATGGTTTATTTGCTGTCTGACCAAAAGACACTGCTTTTTAGTAGCAACGGATTTAGTAGTTTTGGGGATTACGATATTTATGTAACCCATAGATTAGATGACACTTGGAAAAAATGGTCAGAACCCGTAAATCTTGGTGGTAAAATTAACAGTTCGGATTATGAAGGTTCTTGTTTTTATGATGAAAAAAGCGAAACTTTGTATTACACAAAATGGGTAAATGATAAGCCAACGTTAAGTTTTGTAAAAATCCCTCTCACTGATTTGACCCAATTATAAAAGTAAAAAAATACGTATAAAAGCGTATTTTTTTGTGTTTATAAAACCCATTTCTTTGACCTTATGACATTCTTATTATCTGACACTATGATAGCTATTCTACTCGTAATTATTTTGTTGCTAATTATAGCAATAATCTATTTGAACATTCAGTTTTATACCGAAAAAAAAAGCTCCAAAATTAAACTCTTTGCCTTGCAAGATATTATTGTAGAAATTAGCAAAAAACAATTAGGACAAGTGGAGCAACTAAAACTTTCGCAAGAGTTAGAAGCAACTTTAAAATCAAGTAAAGCAAAACTAAACGCAGATATTTTTGGACTCAATTATGATCTGTTTGAGATTGCCACAAAAAACAATTTGATATAAATGATTCATTTGTAGTATGTTTTTAGTTTTTTTGTTTCTTGTAACCGTTTTTTTAATAAATTTATTCATTCAATATTATTTATGAAAAAAACTATTTTTTTAGCGTTACTTTTTACTCCACTTTTAATCATGGCTCAAGATGCAAATGTGATTATTGCCAACTTGAAAACCGAATTAAAGTCTAATCCTAGCGACAAAAAAAGAGCTGTTATTTATTCTGATTTGACTTGGTATTATTCTAATGTTTCTATAGATTCGGCGTTGAATTACGGAAAAAAAGCGATAGTTGAATCTGCAAAATTAGGTGATTCTACCTTAATTGCTCAAGTCTACAGTGATGTGGGTGCAGTGTATTTTAGAAAAGGTGATTTTCAAAATTCCAAGAAAAATTACCTCACAGCTTATAAAATCAGAAAAGCTAGAAATGATTATAAAGGTTTGGCTAAAATCAATAATAATCTGGCGAATATCTACGAAAAAAACCAGCAGTACAAAGAAGCAATGACCTCTTTTTTAGATGCTTTAAAGTATTTTGAAAGTGTAAATGACGAAAAAAACAGCCACGTCACCAAAGGAAATATTGGGCTGTTACTTTTGAAACTAAAAAATTATCCCAAAGCTTTAAATTATATAAGTGACGTCGTTCAGTACCAAGAAGGGAATAAAGCTTCGACAGAATTGTGCGTTTCCTGTTTGAATTTAGGGAATGTTTATCTTCAAATGAATGATACCGTCAATGCATTAAGACAGTATAATAAAAGTTTAAAATACTGTTCTACGGTTGGTGATAAAAAAGGAGTTTCCAGTGCCTATAATAACATTGCATCCATAAAAACGGAACAAAAAAAATCCAAAGAAGCCATTGCGCTTTATGTAAAATCCCAGAAAATCAGGGAAGAACTAAATTCGGATATCGACAAGGCAAATTTTGATTTAAATGTCGCCGAACAATATGTGCTTGCAAGCCGTTACAATGAGGCAAAACAATTGTTGTTGAGTACTAAAACCGTATTCGAAAAGAAAAAATTATATGATAAACTTCAAATAAATTACAAAGCATTGATTAATGTTTATGCTAAATTGAAGCAGCTGGACAGTCTAAGTTTTTATATCGATAAATTGGTGATTACAAACAATCAATTACTCGAAGATTCCGTTTTGAAGCACACAGCTGAACTCGAAACAAAATACCAAACCGAGAAGAAAGAAAAGCTTTTAATCCAAAAAGAAGCAGAATCAACACAGAAAAACACCTATTTAACAGGACTAGTAATTTTGACATTTTTAATAGCGCTATTAGGGTTTTTAATCTACCGTCAACAGAAACTAAAAAACACACAACAAGAACAGGAATTTGAACTAAAATCAGCTATTTCGCTCATAGAAAAACAGAACGAACTGCAAGAGCAACGCTTGAATATTTCACGAGATTTGCATGATAATATTGGTGCACAGCTTACTTTTATAATCTCTTCGGTTGACAATATAAAATACGCATTCGATATCACAAACAAAAAACTAGACCATAAATTGAGCACTATTTCTAGCTTTGCCCGAGAAACTATTGTAGAGCTTCGAGATACGATATGGGCAATGAATTCCACCGAAATCACTTACGAAGATTTAGAAACAAGAATCAATAATTATATCGAAAAGGCTAGAGAAGCAAGAGACGAAATAAGTTTTTCTTTTG
>NZ_JANNXH010000052.1:0-7869 GCF_031409475.1 Flavobacterium sp.
TTTGCCAAACTGGTAAACTAAGTGCAGGCTAGTGATATCAGAAGCAACACTGCCAACAATTCCCCGAAACGTATTAGCAATGTTGTTGGGGATTAACGTAACGCCATTTCCGTTCAGTGATTTTACAAAATTTTGCTCTAGATGTGTTACCAGTGTCCATCGCTTAAGACCCAATTTTACCCCATTGTATTTTATCATAATATCGGCCTTACCGGAAAAAATGGATTCGTTATCCCCTTCGCCTGCTACATAATTATGCTGAAAAAAAGTTAGCCTTGGCTCAATAACTAAGCCGTTCATTTTTAAACTATCTCTTGCACCGCCCCAATCACCCGTTAAGCTTGACTTAGGGCTTGTGGTTTTTTCTGCGACAGGTATATCCTGAGCCAATGCAACAACAAATAGCAAGCAAGTACCTACTGTAATAATTATCTTTTTCATAATTTCTTATTTTTTATAAACTGATTTCCCTTCTTTAATTGTTTCAAGCACAACAATGTCTTTTATTTTCATTGGGTCAACCTTTAAAGGGTTCTGATCCAGAATAACCATATCTCCTAATTTTCCTGCCTTAAGAGAACCTTTGGTCTTATCTTCAAAATGCTGGTAAGCTCCCCAAATGGTAATAGATTGTAAGGCTTCGTATGGAGTAAGTCGTTCCTCTGCACCAATAACGGCACCACTTCTTGAAACACGATTTACGGTTGTCCACATAATCATCATCAGGTTGGGTAGTGCCACCGGTGCATCAGTATGGCTGGTTACGTGCAATCCTTTGTTTAATGCCGATTTGATGGGGCTAATCTTATTGCCCAAAGAATCACCAATAATTTTTTTGTGCCAGTCGCCCCAATAAAAAGTATGCATTGGGAAGAGAGAAGCCACTACACCTAATTTTTTCAGGCTGTCAAGCTGATCCATACGAACGTATTGCCCGTGTATCAATACATTTCTCCTATCGGTATTACCATATTTGGCAGCAGCCGGTTTCATACAGCGAATCATTTGATCGATAGCGGCATCACCGTTGGCGTGGCTAATTATTTGCCAGTTATTGGCAAAAGCGGAGTCATATACTGCCATTACTTTTTTGTCATCTGCTATGGCAGGATAGCCTAAATATCCCGCTTTCTGTCCGTCTGGGGGTATTAAATAAGGGATGGTTCTCCATGCGGTACGACCTTGTGGGGAGCCATCCAATGTAATTTTTACGCCTCCTATACGGTAGTGGTGATTGTATTCTTTTTTGTTCCATTCGCTATGCAGGTATTTAGGCATTGAATAATCAATGTAAGACACTACATCAATTTTGAGTTTTCCACTTAGGGCATAACTGGCTAGTTGTTCGTGATTTTCCATTGCCTTACCTTCTTGTATACTTGTGTGACCAAATTTAAATGCCATTTCTTGACCTTTATCAAAATAAAAATCGACCAATTCTGGTTCTGGTGTAACGATAGGGAAAAGAACTTTAAGCGCAGCCATTTCTTCCAAAACGCCATTGGGTTCTTGAGAGTTTGGCATTCTGCGGATAACCCCACCATCAGGGTCTTTTGTTGCAGCCGTCATTTTTATTAGCTCTAAGGCTTTGCTGTTTACCGAGCAAAAATGACCTGTAATATGCATAACACAAACGGGTACATCTTTTGAAACTTTGTCTAAATCTTCCTTGGTAGGAAATCTTCCTTCTTTCAGTACAGCATCGTCAAAACCCATCCCAAAAATCCAACCTTTGGTTTTGTCTGTTCCGTTTTTGGCATGCCAGTCTTTCATTATTTGAACCAAGTCATCAATGCTATCGCAATTTCCATCAGGACCAGGCAATAAATTCCCCGCTACCGCCTGCATGCCTAAAGCAGCAAAATGGATGTGTCCTTCAAAAAAACCAGGTACTAATGTTTTACCTTCTAAATCCTTCATTTCGGTTTTGTCCCCTTGAAACTTTTCGGCCTCGTCTTTGGTGCCTACAAAAACTATTTTGCCATCTTTTATCGCAACTGCTTCTGCATATTGTGCTTCGTTTCCTTCCATAGTTACAATGTCTCCACCAAAATAAATGGCATCGGCTGGATTGGTAACTGCTTCTTTTTTACAGCTAACAATAGCCAACGCAAAAAGCCCTACGAGTAATTGATTTTTAATTTTCATAATTGTTGCTTTATAAATTAATTTTCTGAATTATTGTTTGATTGGAAATGATTTTCCTTTAAAAACAGTTTCTAAAACTTTCACATCTTTAATTGCCATAGGCTTTACTTTCAATGGATTTTCAGCTAAAATGGTAAAATTGGCAATTTTTCCTTTTTTGATTGACCCTATAGTTTTTTCTAATTCAATAGTTCTTGCCGCAGTGATTGTAATGGCTTTCATTGCCGAATACGCATCGATTCTTTGATCTTGAGAAAATTTACTATTTTCAGAAGTCACTCTGTTTACGGCTGTCCAAGCCAAAGTTAAAGGTTCCATTGGTGCCATAGAAAAATCTGAATGAAAGGAAACAGGAATTTTATTATCAAGTAATGATTTTATTCTTACTAAAGCTTCGCCTCTTTCTTTTCCCAATCCTACTTCGCTATACTTGTCTGCCAATGCCCATAAATAATATGGATTTACGGAGGCTTCAATTTCTAAATTAGCGATTTGATTGGCTTGCTTTTCAGAAAAATAACCCATGTGGTGCAAGGTCAAACGGTGGTCTTTTCGTGGATTTGCTTTTTGATCTAATGCATTAAAGTTTAACACTTCCTGAATACCTAAATCGCCATTTGCATGAACATGGATTTTATAACCCGCTTTCCAATAAAGCGACATTTGAGTTTTTAGTAAGTTCAATGGCGTCATCCATTCGCCTTTGTGTCCGTCGTTATAATTACCTTCCATCTGCATGGCTTGTGAATAAATAGCACCATCTGCAAATAATTTTATTTGATTAGGTAAAAAATGAATATTATCGGTATTAAATTTACCCATAGTTTTGGTAAATTCAAGTGCTTTTTCATTACTACCTTGACTTGTATACAATTGGGTTCCGTTTGGAATAAGATAAGCTTCGTAAGGCTGTCCTTTATCCATTTCTTTTTTCAACATGGCAAATTCCATATTAAAATCTGATGTTCCAAAACCAGGTTCGCAAATGGTGGTGATTCCATTTTTGTGAATTAATTGGCTCATCATTTCCATTCCTTTATTAGTTCGGTCAGGATTGAAAAGTACTGCTCCTAATTTTGGAACTAACGCCAGCCAACCACCTTCATAGAAATGTCCCTTTTTCCATTCTACTTGTGGATTTCCTTTGTAATCTTCTTCTTTGATATTAAATTTTTTAATAAACGCATCGTTGACATATATTTCATGAAAAGAACGATGCAAAATTCCTACGGGTTGATTGGGAGCAATTTTATTCAACATATCACGTGAAATTTCGCCATGCCATAATTGGTGATATCCCCATACTAAATAAGCTTCTTCTGGTTTTGCTTTGGCATTTATTGATTCGGTAACTCTTTTAATATATTCATCGTGACCGATTACTCCCTTTTTAATTTCATTAGGCAAAACCCAATCGTTCATAGATATAATTTCATTTGGAAGCATTGTAGCTGCAATAGATGGATGCACATGTGGTTCAACAAAACCGGGCATCATGGTTTTCCCTTCCAAATCTTTCATTTCGGTTTTATCTCCATGAAACTTTTCGGCTTCGTCTTTTGTTCCAACGAAAAGTATTTTTCCGTCTTTAATCGCTACAGCTTCTGCATAGGTTGCCGTTTCGCCTTCCATGGTTAAAATATCGCCACCAAAATAAATGACATCGGCTGGATTAAGAATTTCCTTTTTTGTACAGCTTATTAAAGCTAATAAAAGTAATGTGATTAATGCTTTTTTCATGTTAAATAGTTTTTGATTAAATAAATAGTGTAGCACCTATTTTAAAAATATGTAATTCCGTAGTGAAATTTGGTGACCAACCTGCGTTAACTTTAAATTTATTAGGTGTTACGATGTGATTCAAATTCAAATCACCAGACCAAAATGTTTTCCAAGTACCGTTAGTACTTAAAAATGTTGGCGTTGGGTTGATAAACATGAAGGTGTTTTTACTGAACTTATAACTCGCATTGAATTGCAATCCAATTCCGTTAGACGAATATTTAAATGCTTCTGGAATTATATCTGTGTTTTGTTTGGTAATATGAACATAACTTATTCCTGGAAAAAGAGATAATTTCGGACTTACTATAAATCCTCCAACAACTCCACCAGCTAATGACCAAGAGCTTGTGCCTAATCCGTTTTCATAACTACCAATTGGAATTGACACATCTACGAAAGGCACAATAGCAATAAAGCTTTTAGTAATTCCTTTTTTTGCAACATGAAAATAACGCACACGCATATCGCCAATTCCTGTTTTACTGGTGGCATCGTTATAAAGAAAAGGTAATTCTACCAACATCAAATTATCGGGATTAAAAGCATACTGCACATTGACTCTCAATCCGAATAAATTTGCATTTTTACCATCTTGGTATTCTAAGCTTCCATTTAATTGCGTGTATAAATTTGTTGGATTTGATGGGTCGATTTCTTTTTTGGTTTCTGTTGATTCTTGAGCATTTATTCCAATGGAGAATAAAGAAATTAGGATTAAAAGTGTTAGTGTTTTTTTCATCTTTTTTTGTTTTAATTTTATTTTTTTGGTAAGGAACCGTCTTTTCTCATTTCAGTAATAACCGTTGCAATAATACTGTCAACAGTTAAAGCAACATCGGTAGCATTTGAAGATTTTGTAGTTCCTGTCCAAATAAGTTTGTTTTGTTTTAACGAAAAAATATTTGTTTCAACAAAGTAATTCGTAGTCTCTTGATAATAACTCGGAGTATAAAAATTATTAGCATAAGCACCATACCAATTTCCAAATCCGTTGCCATAAAGTCCGCCGTACATTCCGTTTCCATATAATCCTCCCATACCTCCAAAATATAATGAAGTATTAGTTCCTGGAATATAATTCGTTTCTTTTTCGGTGCTTACTAATCTCATAGTTACTACACCATCAAAATTCTCATCTTCAAGAATTTTAAGTTTTTGGGCTTTAGTTAGTTCTAAATTGGTTCCATTCAAAAACAAAAAAGAAGAATGAAATATGGTGTTGCTTCTAACAATTTTATTTTCGGTTATTCTTCTAGTTGCTTCATCTTTTACCAAAGCTACAATAAGCACTTTTTTGAATTCTTGATTTGCAACTGTTGTTTCAGAGTCACGCCAACTATTAACTATTGAAGTATTACTAACACAGCTCATAAGAAAAATGGTGGATAATAGGACAAGTGATAAGATTTTTTTTAAGTTATTCATTTTTAAGTATTTAGGTTATTTTATTTGTATTTATTTCATTAAAACAGCTTCAAACTTTGCTAAAGGAGCCATTCTTGCTTTGTTTAAACTCAATGTATTTCCTTGAATTGCATAATTGTCTACTTTTTCGAAAACTTCCAAAAGCTCATTTTCTTTGGACATATCGATACATGCCATTAAGGTTGAAGCAAACTTTGTAAATGAAATACGAGTTTCTCCAGGTAAACTGTACATTCCATTAAAAGTATTACAACCCGAAAATCCATGAACTCTATTGTCCTTTAATTTGATAATCATAAAAATTTCTTTTTTGTTGTCTTCTCTAACTATGGGTTGTCCCATAAGCTCGGATAACCGCCAATAAGTCTCTGTTAATGATGAATTTGGTTTATTTGCCATAGCAGAAGAAACATTACTTTTTGATGATGTACAACTAAAAACAAGTAGAATTTGTAGTAAGAGTAAAACTTTAATAACCATTTTTACTTTTTTCATAATTGATTTACTTTTTGAAGTTGATAATTTTTAGCGAGATTTCCAGTAATTCTGTTACCTTTCATATCGAGCTGAAATAATTTATTTTCGCCAACAAAATATTGATTGGGTGCGTTTTCAATTCCTTCTAAAACAATTTTTAACCCATCTGCATTCCAGAAAAATTTTCCATTTAATTCGGATTCAGCATCATTTTCTTTACCTAAATAAACTGTTGTCAATACATAAGTTAAGTTCTTGTTTAGAGTAATTGTAGTTTGTATTCCTTCACAATCTGCACAAGGAACAATCCCTTTATAGGTTCCTTCCCAATCTAAAGCATTAGATGCACTATGAGAGGTATCAGCCAAGGTTGGTGCTTTTGTAACGTTTGAGTCTAAATTATTTACCGCAACTTTAGTTTCATTTTTACAGTTAAAAAAAAGAACTGAGAGAAACAAAAAAATCAAAATATTAAATTTAATCATTGTTTTTTTAAAATTTTAAAAGAAAAAAATTAATTTTTTAAATTCAATTGGTTTAATTCTCTATTCTCTTTAGCCAATTTCATTTCTAATTCTTGAATTTTTAATTGTCTTTTAGAGAATTCATGTTCGCCATCTGCTATCTTACTATCAGATAATTTGCCACGTTGTTTTTTTCTTTCAAAATTGTTTTTATCTTTTGCCAAACTAAGATTTTCTTTAGCAATGTCATCTGTTAAATCATTAATTTCTTTGTTTATTTTAACAGATTTTTTAGTGTTTTTTTCAAGTTCTTTAGCCGCTTTTTCTTGAACTTTAAATCTTTTAGCTTCTAGCTTTTGTGTCTTTTTAGCAGTTTCAGCAATAGCTTCTTGAGTTTTAAGCTGTGCTTTTTGCATTTTTAATTGTTGACTTTGCAGTTTTTCTTTATCCTTTATAGCTTTTGCAGTCGCTGCATCTGCTTTTTCGATTTCTTTAAGTTTATTTAGTCCTTCTTTTGGATCTGCAACAATAATTTTTGTTACAAGGCTGTCCTTTAAAGGTTCTATTGCAGGTATGATAGATTTAATCGTGTCTTGAATTGGTTTTGTTGTTTCCTGAGCAAATGAGTTAAATCCAATTAAGAAAATTAATAAAGCAATTGTTTTTTTCATGATTAGTAAAGATTTTAGTTAAATAATATAACATAAAATTAACAAAAATTTATTTAAATTGTAAGAATATTAAAATTTATTAATAATTTCTTAACAAGTGTTTGAGGAATGCTGGCAGAAGCAATAAACAAGAATACTTCAAAATGTGTTAAATAGTCAAATGTTTACTTGATTTAGTCAATCGATATCTAAAAATAGCTTGAAGGATTTTTCCAATAAATCTTTGAACAACTTTTATGAAGTTAATTATAAAGATAAAACCAGATTCAAGAGTAATGACTTAGAGCTTGAATGATACTATAGTAAGTAAACTTATTTGAAATATAAATTAACCATTTAATGTTATAATTCTATGATTTATATTATAAAAATAAAGTATATTAACCCGTTGGGTGCAATTATTTAAAACGTCTGTTCGAGTGTTTTTTGTGCAGTAAAACGGAACAAAAAATGTATCGAGAACTGTTTTTAATGAAATTTTCCTTGTTCTCGATACGATTTTCTTCCCGAAGCTTCGGGAGAAAATCACTCGAACTGACGAAAAATTATCATCAAAAACTAATTACACCCAACGGGTTAAAAACTATGATTCTAAGTGTTTAAAAAAATATAAATTGATTTAGTGACTTTACCAAAATTTGAATGAATTTCATGAACTACAATTTAGCTTTTTTGCAGTATCGAAAGCAAAACAAACTGCCTAATTTTTCCTAATTGTATTTGCACAAATTACAACGATATAGTTTTAACGTCTTTTTATTAAAATGCTATGTAAGTCAGTAAAAGAGTACTATTTGCACAAAAAATAGAATAGATACTGTATTGAAAACTTGAATGTTACACTCTTTTTATACGATTTATCCTGAATTTTTTTTTATTTTTTTCGATTATGGGATTGA
>NZ_JANNXH010000053.1:0-14959 GCF_031409475.1 Flavobacterium sp.
AAAATCTCCACAACGATTTATGTTTTAGATAATCGAGGTTTTGCTCATTGGCGTAAGCTTCGCGTTCAAAACTGATGTTTCTGTAAGCCAAATTTCTATTTTTATAGCGCATCAACTTAACGAAATACTCCAAAACATACCAAATAAAAAAAGGAAAAACGAGCATTTCTAATTGCTGACGTAAATGAATTCGTTCATGATTAATAAAAATTAAATTTTCTTTATCCTTTTTAAATTTTACAAAAACAAAAGGAAATAATGCCAATCCTCGATACCCTTTGGGAACTAAATATTTAGAAAAAAAGAAAAGCATCTCTTTTATTTTTTTTAATTAAAAATACTATTAAGCAAATTAATGAAAATAAAATGATTCCCACTAAAAGTGTTGTATGAATGTTAGTTTTCCAAAGACAATTGTAACAAAATTTTGATACCTGTTCTGCATTTATTTCTACTACCAAAAAATCTTTTGATTTTATTTTATTTAATATTATATTTTTCTTACAAAAATATGAATTTTGTGTATTTCAACGATTAATAACGCTTTTAAACGATTAAAATTTATTTAATTTAATATGTTTGAAGTCCGAAAGAGTTCTATATACAGTATAGTGTAAGAGAAACTCCAAATCGGAACAAACAAAACAAACAAACACAAAAGCAAACATTCATCCTTTTAGCCCTAAAATCATGAAAACAATTACTTCAACATTTAAGAAAACATACCTTACGCTAGGATTATTATTAATGAGTTTTGTGGGATTATCACAATCTCCTTTCACAGATAGCAGCAACAATGGTACTGAAACCTTTACTGTTCCAACAGGAGTTACTTCTGTAACCGTCCAAATTTGGGGCGGTGGCGGTGGCGGTGGCGGATCAACTACAAGTGGATCTGGTGGATCTGGTGGTGGTGGTGGTGGTTATACTACCAAAACATTTTCTGTAACTGCGGGTGAAAATATTACCTATACTATTGGAACTGGCGGAATTGCTGGAACTAGTGGTGGTGTGATTGGTGGTACAGGAGTTACAACAACATTAAATCATATTCCATCAACTACTATTTTGACAGGAACTGGCGGAACTGGTGGAAATTTCAATAAAGGAACTGTTGGTAGTGGTGGATCTGGTTCAGGCGGAACTACAACGGCTGGTTCGCCGGGAATAATAGGAACTACTTCTGGTGGAAATGGTGGAAATGGTGGAAACGCTACTTTAACTGGTGGTACTGGTTCATTAAATGCTATTGGTGGTGCTGGGGTTGTACCTGGTGGTGGTGGTGGTGGTGGTGAAGATTCTGGTGGTGGAAGTGGAGATAAAGCTGGTGGTGCAGGTGCAAATGGAAGAGTGATCATAACATATTCATGTCCATCCTATAGTGTAAATGCTGGAGCAGATCAATCTGTTTGTACAACAACAGCAACATTAGCTGGTACTGCTGTTCCTTCAGGAACAACAGGAATTTGGACTTTAGTTTCAGGAACAGCAACAATTACTACTCCTAGTTCTCCAACTTCTGGAATAACTGGAATATCTGTTTCAGCAACATTGCGTTGGACAATAAGCAATGGACAATGTGGAACAACAACAGATGATGTAATTATAACAAAAAACAGTTTGCCAACTGCAACAATAACACCTTCACCAGCAACAGCTGCAACTGGAGTTTGTTATGGCGGAAGTGTTCCAGTAACAAGTGTTTCATGGGCATCAACAGCAACAGCAACTTCTTATGATGTGTATTTTGGTTCAGGTAGTTTACCAGGAACAGTAACATCAAACGTAACAACAAACTCATATTCAACTGGAACATTATTAGCAAGTACTACTTACTATTGGAAAGTGGTGGCGAAAAATGCTTGTGGTGATGCAACGGGTTCAAGTACTTGGACATTTACAACGGCTTCCTCTCCATGTGTGGTGTATTGTACACCAACAGCTTCAAGTGGAGTGGAGGGAACAGCAATTACTAATGTTTCTTATAGTACAGTAAATTATACTACCAGCAATACAACAGTTTACAATAATTACACTGCTCAAATAGGTGATGTGGTTCAAGGTGCAATCATGCCAATAAGTGTTACTACTAGCACGGGTAAAAGAACTTATAATATAAAAATATGGGTCGATTGGAATGATGATGGCGATTTTACTGATTCTGGTGAAGAAATGTTTTCTGGAAGCGTGTATTCTACAGCTATCAATGGAACCATAAATGTTCCTTTGACTGCAACAGTAGGTTCTCATAGAATGAGAGTAGGAATTACTCAAGGACAAGGAAATTCGAATTCAAATAATTATGAAGTTGCAACACCTTGTTTTACAGGAGTTCATGGCGCTTTTGAAGATTATACCATAAATGTAACAGCAGCTTCTGTATGTACACTTGCTCCTACCGTGAGCACAAGTCCTGCAAGTGTAACAATTGCTAATAATGCCAATACAAGCTTTACAGCTACATTTGCAAACACACCTACCAGTTATTTATGGGAAGTGAGTTCAGATGGTGGCACAAACTATACTCCTATTACAAATGGAGGAGTTTATACAACAGCTACGACTGCAACACTTACTTTAACTGCTGCAAATTATGGTATGAATGGTTTTAAATACCGAGTTTCTGCCAGTAATGCTTGTGGTACATCTAGTGTTTCTGTAGTAGCAACATTAACCATTACAGCACCAAGTTATTGTACTCCAACTACACCAGCAAGTACTTATTGGATAACAAGTGTCGCATCACAAGGAAATTTAAATGACACTTCATATTCAGGAAGCCCATTATATTCGACTTCGGGATATGCCAATTATTCCGCAACAACTTTAGCCACACAAACTCCTGGTGGAGGTATGAATTTTTCAATTGTTTTAGGATCTTCAGTTCCTCCAGGAACTACTAAAGCGGACAGATCACGTTTTACCTGTTTTGTAGACTGGAATGGTGATGGAGATTTTACAGACTCAGGGGAAACTGTTTACACCACAGGGATTTATGGAGTTTTAGAAACTACTTTTGGTTTTGAAGTTCCACAAGCTCAAGGTTTGGGAAATTATAGAATGAGAATTAGAAATAGAAGGGATAATTTAACCGTGATTGACCCATGTACAACAGGAAGTAGTTACCCTACTGGAGAGGTTGAAGATTACACTATTGCTGTAGTACAAGATTGTGCTTCAAAAATACAAAGTGTTACTGATAGTTCAGCTTGTGGTAATAATACCGTAACATTGGGTGCAGTAGGTATTGGTGGTGCAACAGAATACAGATGGTATACCGCATCTACAGGTGGTTCAACCGTTGCAACCACAACAACTGGTTCTTGGACTACACCTGCATTGACAGCAACACAAATCTATTATGTAACTTCTTTTAACGGAAGTTGTGAATCATTAGTACGAACTCGAGTAGTGGCAACCATCGTACCAACTACAGTAATTAATTTTACGCCAACCAATCCAACCACTTGTGGTGAAGATAATATAATTACAATAAATGCAGCAGGAGACACAACCGTTCTCGATTTATTTGTTGAAGATTTTGAAGGTTCTACTGTAGGTTTAACTGCTACAATGACTGCCACGTCTCCGGGAGCAGATTCGTCATGGAGTGTAAAAACAAACACCTGCACACCATCAACAATAATATGGAAACCTGCAATAAATTCTGGTAGCGTTGGTAGTAAATTTGCTTTAACATCATCTGACTATGCTGGCGCAATAATAACTTCACAATACAGCACAACTACTTCTGTAAATAGTACCGACTTTATCAATTTAACTTTGTCTTTTAAACATTATTTTTCTTATTATGAAGGTGTTACAAATAGCGGAAAAGTACAGGTTTCAACAAATGGTGGAACAAGTTGGACTACAGTGCAAACCTATATTTCAGATTTAGGTTTAGCCTCAAGATTTACAGATGTAACCGTAGATTTGACTGCTTACATTAACCAAACTAATTTGAAATTACGTTTTGAATACTACGGTGATTGGTCTGATGGTTGGGCTATAGATGACATTCGCTTTTATGGAACAAAACAATTAAACACCACTTTTACTTGGAACAGTTCAGTTCCAGTTGCTGCATATACCAATCTCGGATGTACAACACCGTATACAAATCAAACTGTTTCTACAATATATTTAAAACCAGATTTGTCACAATTAGAAACCTCAACTTTTCCAATAACTGTAAATGCGACTCTAGGAAATGGATGTCCTGTTTCACAAATTATAACAGTTACCAATAATTCTAAAGTTTGGCGTGGTAATATTTCTGGTATGAATGATACCACTTCAGAGTGGAATGATCCTGATAACTGGAAACCTTACGGAATTCCAACTTCAGCAAATTGTGTAATTGCACCAGAAAACACAATCATTTCAGGAACTAATTATGATGCTTATGCAAAAAACATAGTCGTTAAAAATGGTGGCACTTTTGTAGTGCAAGCTGGCAATAATATTACTGTTAGTGAATGGATTAAGGTAGAAACTGGCGGATTATTTACTGTAAAAAATAATGCCAGCATATTACAAACTAATGATGATGCAAATATCGGAATTGTTAATATTGAACGAACCACAAAACCTATGAACTATTATGATTATACGTATTGGAATTCGCCTGTAACTTCGGCTTCTAATTTTACTTTAGGGAGTTTATCTCCCGGTAGTACCTACATTTATTCTTGGACACCTTCTATTTCAAACGGAAAAGGAAATTGGCAATCAGTATTATCAACCGCTTCAATTGTTCCTACTAAAGGATATATTGTTAGAGCACCAAATACTTTTAGCACTAGCGATAAAGTAACGCATACTGGAACGTTCTCTGGAACTCCAAATAACGGTTCTATTTCAACTCCTATATCAAAAGGTACTTTTGTTGGAACTGTCGGTGTTGATGCCGAAGACGACGAATGGAACTTAATAGGAAACCCTTATCCATCCGGAATTAACGCTACAACATTTTTAAATCTTCCAGCTAATGCAGCTGTTATCGAGGGAACAATTTATATATGGACACACAATACAGTTCCAACCACAACTGCACCAGATCCTTTTTATGGTGATTATGTATTAAACTATACCGAAAACGATTATGCTGTATTTAACACCACTGGTGGTACAGCAACTGCTCCTGCATCCAGTGGTGGTTCAGAACCTACAGGATTTATTGCCTCGGGACAATCCTTTTTTGTAAAAGCCGCAGATGGAATGACAAATGGAACAACTGCAAATGTAACTTTCAATAACAGCATGAGAGCTTCTGGAAAAAACAGTGACTTCTTTAAAACTACTGATAAAAAAGGCCCAACCAAAGGTGCAAAACATAGAATATGGCTAAACTTAGCTAATAGTTCTGGTGCATTTAGCCAGACTTTAGTAGGATATCTTGCTGGAGCCACTGAAGGGTTGGATAGAAATTTTGACGGAGCATCTTTTGGAGGAAATGATGTTACACTATACTCTATTATTCCGCAATCAAATTTGACAATTCAAGGTCGATCCTTGCCATTTGTTGATACTGACATAGTCAATATTGGATTTAATGCTTCAAAAGCAGGAAGTTATTCTATACGTATTGATCATGTTGACGGAATTTTTAATAAACAAAATGTATATTTAGAAGATAAATTACTAAATGTAATATTCGATTTAAAGAAAAAGCCATACGACTTCACAACAGCAAAAGGTACTTTTAACAGTCGTTTTGTAATTCGCTACAGCAATACTAGCAAAACATTAGGAACCGAAGATTTTAATCTTTCGAGCACGATAAATGTAATTACAAAAGATAAAGTAAGGGTACAATCTTCAAACCAAATTATTAAAAAAATCTCTGTATTTGATTTGTTAGGAAGAAACATTGACACCTACACAGATATAAATAGTAATGAGTTTACTTTAAATCGTATTACTAAAACATCATCGGCTTTACTTGTTAAAATTACATTAGAAAACGATGCTGTAGTTTCCAAAAAAATAATTTTCTAAAATTTAAAAAATACAATTTCTAAAAACCATTCTGCAAAACAGAATGGTTTTTTTTATGTCCAAAATATTTTACTAAAAGGAATAGCAATTAAATAGTCAACAACAATTAGAAACATTTGTTATAAAATTTATAAATTTGTCCTTATGAATGAGCAAAAAAATGAAGATACAACAATAGAAGGCGAAGATTTCTATTATACACCTGAAGGTTACAAATGCTTCACCCAAAACTTTCATCTCAAACGTGGCTATTGTTGCAAAAGCGGCTGTCGTCATTGCCCGTATGGTTTTGATAAAAAAACTGGGGAAATTAAAAAATAATTATGGCGTTCCCTTTCAGGTCGGGCTATACGTTGCAAACGAAGTTCACTGAACTCCGATGAAAATGAAAGTGTAGTGAAGTAATCTCCCGAAAAAAATCGGGAGGATTTCCACTTCTATCCCTAACGCAAACAAGATTTGACAACTTTTAAAAAGTTGTCAAATCTAAAACAAATAAAAAAAAATGACTTTCAAAGAACAAATACAACAAGGAATTCCATCAATATTACCAGACCTAAAACCGTTCGAACAGGATATTAATCACGCTCCAAAACGAAAAGAAATCCTTTCCTCCGACGAGAAAAAGTTAGCACTGCGCAATGCACTGCGCTATTTCGAACCACAACATCATGCGGAACTACTTCCCGAGTTCAAAGCTGAATTACAAAAATACGGGCGCATTTATATGTACCGTTTTCGTCCAGATTATGAAATGAAAGCCAGACCAATTCAGGAATATCCTGGCAAATCAGAACAAGCTAAAGCCATTATGCTCATGATTCAGAATAATTTGGATTATGCAGTTGCACAACATCCACATGAGTTAATTACGTATGGTGGGAACGGTGCGGTTTTTCAGAACTGGGCACAGTATTTATTGACCATGCAGTACTTGTCGCAAATGACTGATGAGCAAACTTTGACTCTGTATTCTGGTCACCCAATGGGATTGTTTCCTTCCCACAAAGAAGCGCCACGCGTTGTAGTTACCAATGGAATGGTGATTCCAAATTATTCTCAACCCGACGATTGGGAACGAATGAATGCTCTTGGTGTTTCACAATACGGACAAATGACTGCAGGAAGTTATATGTACATTGGTCCGCAAGGTATTGTTCACGGAACTACGATTACGGTTCTAAATGGTTTTAGAAAAATCAAAAAAAGCCCTGAAGGTGGTTTATTCGTAACTTCTGGATTGGGCGGAATGTCTGGTGCACAACCCAAAGCAGGAAATATTGCAGGTTGCATCACCGTTTGTGCCGAAGTAAATCCTAAAATCACGCACATTCGGAACAGCCAAGGTTGGATAAACGAAGTCATTGAAAATCTTGACGAATTAGTTGCTAGAGTCGTTTTGGCGAAAGCCAATAAAGAAATAGTTTCCATCGCATATCTCGGAAATATCGTTACTGTTTGGGAACGATTTGATACCGAAAACATACACATTGATTTGGGTTCTGATCAAACTTCTCTACACAATCCTTGGGCTGGCGGTTATTATCCAATAGGATTTACATTTGAAGAATCGAATGAAATGATGGCCAATAATCCTGAATTATTCAAAGAAAAAGTACAAGAAACCTTGCGCCGACATACCGCTGCAATAAACAAACATACTGCCAAAGGAACTTATTTTTTTGATTACGGAAATGCCTTTTTGCTAGAAGCCTCACGTGCTGGTGCCGATATTATGGCAAAAAACAACATCGATTTTAGGTATCCGAGTTATGTGCAGGATATTATGGGACCAATGTGTTTTGATTATGGTTTTGGACCGTTTCGTTGGGTTTGTGCCTCTGGGAAACCCGAAGATTTAGCCAAGACTGATGCTATTGCGAGTCAAGTTCTCGAAGAAATGGCAAAAACAGCACCAGTCGAAATTCAGCAACAAATGCAGGATAATATCAAATGGATAAAAGGTGCTTCAGCAAATAAATTGGTCGTGGGTTCACAAGCCAGAATTCTTTATGCTGATGCCGAAGGTCGAGTAAAAATAGCCGAAGCTTTTAATCAAGCAATAGCCAAAGCCGAAATAGGAATTGTAGTCTTGGGTCGCGACCATCACGATGTTTCAGGAACAGATTCTCCTTACAGAGAAACATCTAATATCTATGATGGTTCGCGTTTTACGGCAGATATGGCGATACAAAATGTGATTGGCGATAGTTTTCGTGGCGCCACTTGGGTATCGATTCACAATGGTGGTGGTGTGGGTTGGGGCGAAGTAATTAATGGTGGTTTTGGTATGGTTCTTGATGGTTCTACAGCAGCTTCAAAGCGTTTAGAATCCATGCTTTTTTGGGATGTCAATAACGGAATTTCAAGACGCAATTGGGCTCGAAATGAAGGTGCAATTTTCGCGATAAAAAGAGCGATGGAAACACAACCTTTGCTCAAAGTTACTATTCCAAATCTAGTTGATGAAAATTTGTTTTCTGTTTAACTAGATTAGACAACTTTCAAAAAGTTGTCTAATCTTATTTTACCAAAGAAACCCCAGTGAAGCCAAAATTAAATCGTTTAATCTAAAAATCTAAATTATGAAAACTATTAAACTATTACCACTACTCCTATTCTTCGTGATTGTATCTTGCAGTACTGTAAATGTAAATGCTGACTATGATAAAAATGTCGATTTTGCTCCCTATAAAACCTATGCTTTTTACAAAACCGGAATTGATAAAGTCGAAATTTCCGACCTCGATAAACGAAGAATTTTGCACGCTATCGAGGAGCAAATGACCGCCAAAGGTTTTACTAAAAGTGAAACTCCAGATTTATTAATTAATATCAATGCCAAAGCAGAAAGGAACATAAACGTAAACCAGTTTCAAAACGGTTGGGGTTATGGCTGGGGAATGGGTTGGGGATTTGGCTTTAATCCTTATTTTGGGATGAATCATTCCATTTCAACTACTACAGACGGGATTTTAACCATTGATTTGATTGACGCCAAGAAAAAAGAGTTGATCTGGCAAGGCGAAGGAACTGGTTATTTAACTAAAAACACAGCCAAAAAAGACGAAAGAATAACTGAATTTGTGACAAAAATAATGATGCAATATCCACCTGTGAAAAAGTAAGTTTGCAGTGTTCAGTCATGAGTGTTCAGTCATTGCAAAACAAATAGATATCGTATATAAGTAAAACCGTAACAGTAATGTTGCGGTTTTTTTTATCCTGCAAGGTTTCTAAAGTTTTGAAGTTTAACATATTGATTCTTTTGAAAATAACTTCCCTAGCCCAGATTGAAATGGAAATCCTTTTTTGAGAAAACCTATTTTTTCTTGAAGTTGCAGAACGACTAAAAGAAGTTCCTGCAAGTTCGTAGAAAAAAAGGTTTTGGAGAAAAAGATTGCAATGAAAAGCTGGAAATAGCTTCTAAAAACTGTACTTTTGTGTAGAAAACTATATCGATTTCGTTATGAACACAACTATAGAAAGCAACCCACTATTAGACCGATTGCCTGCACATTTAAGACAGTTTATCAAGCCGCAAGAATACAGCGATTACTCGCCTGTAAACCAAGCGGTTTGGCGGTATGTGATGCGCAAAAATGTAAATTACCTTTCGAAAGTGGCGCATCATTCGTATTTAGATGGGTTGAAAAAAACAGGTTTAGAAGTCGATTCCATTCCCAATATGTATGGCATGAACCGAATCCTGAAAGAAATTGGCTGGGCTGCGGTTGCAGTAGATGGATTTATTCCGCCCAATGCTTTTATGGAATTTCAGGCGTATAATGTGCTGGTAATTGCTAGTGATATTCGCCAACTGGAACATATAGAATACACGCCAGCGCCAGATATTATTCACGAAGGCGCAGGTCACGCACCTATAATTGCCAATCCGGAATATGCAGAATATTTGCGGCGTTTTGGCGAAATAGGATGCAAAGCGATTTCGTCGCATAAAGATTACGAAATGTACGAAGCCATCCGATTGCTTTCGATTTTGAAAGAAGCCGAAAATACGCCACAATCTGAAATTGATGCTGCCGAAAAAGCGGTTGAAGATTTGCAAAATAACATGGGCGAATTGTCAGAAATGGCGCAAATTAGAAACCTGCATTGGTGGACTGTGGAATATGGTTTGATTGGCACGGTTGAAAATCCTAAAATTTATGGCGCCGGTTTGCTGTCTTCGATTGGCGAAAGTGCTTGGTGCATGACAGAAAATGTTACGAAAATTCCGTATGATATTTCGGCTGCAAGCCAAAGTTTTGATATTACGAAACTGCAACCGCAGTTGTATGTTACTCCAGATTTCTCTTATTTGAGTTTGGTTCTCGAGGAGTTTGCCAATAAAATGGCGTTGCGAACTGGCGGTTTGTCTGGGATTAATAAACTCATTCACTCCAACGCTTTAGGGACGATAGAATTGAGTACTGGATTGCAAATTTCGGGCGTTTTTACGAATGTTATTGCTGACGAAGGCAAACCTATTTACATTCAAACTACCGGAAAAACAGCGTTGTCCTATCGCGAAAAAGAACTAGTTGGTCACGGAACTGCAAAACACGCCGAAGGTTTTGGAAGTCCGATTGGGAAATTAGTTGGCATCAACTTGGCGATTGAAGACATGAGCCCAAGAGATTTGAGAGCGTATATGATTACCGAATCAGAAACTGTAACCCTTGAATTTGAAGGTGATATTATTGTAAAAGGCGAAATCATTACGGGTTCTAGAAATCTGCACGGCGAGATTATTTTGATTAGCTTACACAACTGTACTGTAACTCATGGCGAAACCGTTTTGTTCCAACCAGAATGGGGAATTTACGACATGGCTGTGGGCAAGAAAGTAGTTTCGGCGTTCTCTGGTGCTGCAGATGTGAATAGTTTTGATTTGATTCTGAACGTTCCGTCAAGCAAAACTATAAAAGCTGAAAAATCGTATGAACGTACCCAACTTGAAAAATTATACAAATCGGTTCGAGCGATTCGAGAAGGAAATGATCACAACGAATCCTTGAAAAATATTTTCTTTGAATTGAAAACCGAGCATCCAAAAGATTGGTTGCTTCCAGTTGAAATAATTGAAATACTAAAAACCAAAAACGAATTATTACTTTTAGAGCAGGTTTTAATTCATCTTGTAATTATCAAAAATGAACGTCCTGAATTGAAAAAACTGATTACAGATGGTTTGGAATTGATTTTTGAAAATGAAAGTGTAAATTAAATCAAATTATTGTTTTTGCCTTTTTGAATGGCTTCGAGTTTGTTGTGAACCTGTAGTTTAGCATAAATATTCTCAACATGTTTGCGAATTGTACCTGAAGAGAGAAATAGATTATCCGCAATGGCATTGTACTTTAATCCTTTCGAAAGTTGCTGCAAAACTTCGGTTTCTCTTGTTGTTAAATTGTATTCTTGTTGATTAGGAATGTTCTCGAAAGCGCTAGGATTTCTAAATAATTTTAGGGTTTTCATAGCAATAGAAGGTGTCATTGTTGCTCCACCATTCATCGTTTCTAGGATTCCTTGTTGTAAGTCTTTTGGATTTACTTCTTTGAGCAAATAACCGTCAGCACCCGCTTTTATTGATTTAAAAATATTTTCATCGTTATCAAAAACGGTGAGCATGATGATTTTTATTTGTGGGTATTTTTGTTTTACAATTTCGGTGGCTTCAATACCGTTCATTTTTGGCATTTCGATATCCATTAAAATCAAATCGATATTGTGATTTATTTCTAATTTTTCGAGTAAATCTATGCCGTTTATTGCCTTAAACTTCAACGAAAAATCCTCAAAGAAAGAGAGTTTTTCTTGAGTTGCTTTTATCAAAAACGAATTATCATCTACTATTACTATTTTTATATTCATTCTATTTGAGTCAATTTGAGGGGATAGATTTTATATGGTGTCTAATTTACAATAAAAATGCATTCCTATTACTGGTTATTTTTAGTTGTAAAACGAATATTTAGAATTAATAAGCGATTAAATAAAAAATATTTAATGCTAATACTGTTATTACTACTATGACAAAAAACCAAAATTTATATTTCATCTCAATAAATTTAAAATTAAACCTTTAGTTTTTTATATTATTAAAAAACTAAAGGTTATCCTGTATTTATGGATTGATAACAATATTCTTGAACTGTCCCGTTACCGTAGTTATTCCTCCTCCTGTTCCAGTAGCAACAAAAGTTCCTGAAAGCTTGTTGCTGGCATTGGCAGTAATAATTACTGTCCCAGTTGTTGGGCTGAATGGTGCACTCATAGCCGCATTTTTATAATAGAGTGCGTTGCCTGATGCTGTTAAATCGTATGCTCCAACTGCAATGGATGTTAAATTTATTTCATAAACTGTACTGCCACCTGTAATAGTAGCAAAAATTGTTTTGAATTGATTTGATGCATACGGATTATTCACTGTTTGAATTGTTGCTCCGCTGCTGTCTATCCAAGTAAAGCCATCTGCTCCTACACTAGGAATTGGCAAATTACCAATAGAATCCTCCGTAGAACATGAAATTGAAGTTAGCGAAAACAAAGCAATTAGAAAAAGAGATGTGATTTTTGATTTCATAATTTATTTTTTTTTAGTAATTTATTTCTGTAAAATTGAATAAATTTTAAACAAAAAAAAATACGACGTTTGTCGTATTTTTTTTTGGAAACAGTGTTTAACTTATTGTTTAATGAATTTTGAATTATGTACCAAAACACCATCTGAAACTTGAATAATATAGGTTCCATTGCTCAAACTAGAAACATCAAAACTAAAAATAGTTCCACTTAGATTTTGCTTTTCCAAAATAGTTTGTCCTAGAATTGAACTGATTTTTAAAGATGCGTTTTCGAGTGTTTTTTCAAATATTAAATTTAAATTATTATCTGTTGGGTTGGGATATATTTCAAAATTTGTCAACTTGTTTTGAGTAACAGCCAAGCCAGTACTGATCGTTAGTTGCGAAATAAAAACATCACCCTGTGATGCAGCCCAAGTTGGGTATAATGTTGCGAAATTTGGGTCATTGTTGCAAGTTGTCAAAGTGGTTCCGTTGACTAAAATGGTTGGATTATTTGTCAAGCTATAACTTCCAGAAACGGCTAACTTACTATTATACAAAGCCATTGTGTTTGCAGAAGCAGTATTTATTCCGTTAATTTCTGGATGTGCAATAAACTTAGTCATGACCAAATTTTCAAAAAATTTCCAAGTTGGAGTGTGTTTTGGTGTTGTATAGGTTTGATTAGGTATAGTCAATGTTTCTGTAGCATACATTAATGAGTTTGCTACAAAATTTAAGTTTCCTAACGGATAAATAGACTCAAATTGATTGGTGAATAATGCAGCTGAACTATTGATATAGTTTCGGTTAGAATCTAATGCAACTACACCAATATATTGATTGTATATGTTGTAACTCACAGTATTAAATGGCGCAGGATTAACAACATATTGTCCCCAATCTAATAGTACATTTCCGGATGCTTTTTCTACAGCTAGATCTCCAAACGCACCGCGATAAGTCGAGAAAACTCCGTTACTTCCATCACCATTAATAGTCAATAAACTTGTAGTTGATGGATGTCCTCCAGGTGGAGGTGTTAGCGCAATACCATCAATAGTTACTAAATCTCCTTGAATACTATAGATATAGAAATAAGCTTTGCCAGTATTGTCAAAAAAGAAATTATTTTTTGAAGTTAAAATAGCTACGGAATTAGAAATTGGCAAAATCCATTCTTTGTGCCAAATTTCTGTTCCCGCTGAACTTAGTTTTAGCAACCAAAAAGGTTTGGTTCCGTTAGTTGAACGATTGGCAAAATAAATATCATTATTAGGTAAAACACCCAACGCAATTGGTTTATTTTCAGAATACGGCAATGATCCAGTAATGTTGTAAGTGACTAATTTAGCCCATTGACAAATACCTTGTGGATTATATTTTGCTACATAATTGCCTTTTCCATATAAAGTTACTCCATTTCCAAAATCATAAAAAATAGTTGGACCATAACCAAATGTTGATCCTGTGATAATGATATTATCATCTGAATCTATAACAAAATCTTGTATGCTTGTTCCGGATGCGTTTGGAAGATTCTTTTTTACAAAAACAGTCGATGTACCACTTTGAGTTCTTTTTCCGATAAAAGTTAGAGTACCTGGAAAACTTCCATAACCAGGATCCAACATAGCAGTTCCGCCAAAAGTGGTCTGGTGTCCAGCATCAATTAAACTAAATAAATCGCCTTGTGAGTTATAATTTAACCGCTTTATAGAGTTGAAACCGCCTCCGCCATTAAAAGACCAATCAAACGAATCGGCATTATTTTGTGCAAATCCGATGGCTATAAAAAACAAGGCTACTAATTGTAATAATTTTTTCATGATTTTGATGTTTAAAAGTTATAAGACAAAGTTGCGAAATTTGTAAGCATAAAAAAATACGACGTTTGTCGTATTTTTTTGTAAATCTAAAAGGGTCATTAAAACAGAATCTACAGCAGAATCACGATTTTAGTTCCTTCGCTTGTGGACACAAGATTGAATTCTCCGCCAATAACATCGATACGTTTTTGCATGTTTAGCAATCCGTTTCCTTTTTCGATAGTGGCTAAGTCAAAACCAATTCCGTTGTCCTGAATGGTGATTTTTGTTTGATTTCCTTCTTGCTTTGCATTGATAGTAATTATGGTAGCGTTTGCATATTTTATGGCATTGTTTACCGCTTCTTGAATGGTTCTGTAAATATTCATTCCTTGTACCGAAGTCAGTTTTTGAGATTTTAAAACATCGTCAATAGCAAAAGAAAAACTTATTTCGTCTCTTGCTTCTCTAGCCTTTTCGATATAATTATTGATTCTTGTTTCTAAATCTTCGTAAGTGATTTCGGTGGAATTCATTGCCCATATCGTATCTCGAAGCTCTACAATAGTTTCTCGG
>NZ_JANNXH010000054.1:0-3502 GCF_031409475.1 Flavobacterium sp.
ATAGCTAATTTTGGAAATAACTTTTGGCTAATTCAAAAAGCCAAAAAAGTTATTCTAAAATTAGGCAGATTTAAAAGAATTTTAATATTTTTGATACTAACTAAATAACTAACGATGTTGCGTTAGATACTTGAATCCGCCTCCGCAGAAAAAGAGAAATTTGAAAAATAAATCTCTAAAAAATTGTTTCTGAAATTAATTTGACTATTTTTGTCAAAACAAATTTTGTCTTATGGAAACATTTGGAGATATTATAAAAAACGAAAGAGAAAGCAAAGGACTTTTATTAAGACAAGTTGCGTCTGCACTTGAAATTGATCAAGCAATTGTGAGTAAATTTGAGCGTGGAGAAAGAAAACCAACAAAAGAACAAGTTGAAAAATTTGCTGAATATTACAATTTAGACAAAAATAATTTGGTTACAAGTTGGTTAAGCGACAAAATCGCCAACACAATTTTTTACGAAGAAAATATCGGAGAAGTTCTAAAAGTAGCAGAAGAAAAAGCAATATACTTAAAAACTATTCACGATGGAAGATAAAATAAAAGTTGTAGAATTATTCGCAGGAGTTGGTGGATTTCGCCTTGGTTTAGAGGGTTGGAATAGTAAATCTGCATCGTCAAATTATAAAGAAAACTTTGAAAGTCCATACGAAATCGTTTGGAGCAATCAATGGGAACCATCGACCAAAGTACAACACGCATCAATGGTGTATGAAACTCGATGGGATAAAAAAAGTCATTGTAATCAAGATATTTCGACAGTTGAAGTATCTCAAATTCCAAATCACGATTTGTTAGTTGGTGGATTTCCTTGCCAAGATTACTCGGTTGCAACAACGCTAAAGAATTCCAAAGGATTAATCGGAAAAAAAGGTGTTTTGTGGTGGTCAATTCACAAAATTTTGAGCGAAAAAGAAAACAAAACTAAATATTTATTTCTTGAAAACGTTGACCGGCTTTTGATTTCACCATCAGGACAACGTGGACGAGATTTTGCAATAATTCTAAAAAGTTTGAATGATTTGGGATATGCTGTTGAATGGCGAGTTGTAAATGCATCAGAATATGGAATGCCTCAACGAAGAAAAAGAATTTTCATTTTGGCGTATTTACAAAATTCAACAATTTATAACGAAATGAAAGAAACTAATCCAACGGATTGGATTCTAAAAAATGGAACTTTGGCAAACGCTTTTTCAGTTCAATCAGACAATATTTTATTTCCAAAAGAATTTAAATTAAAAGGAGATATTGTTGAAATTTCAGAAAATTTCAACATAAACGGAAAAACAGGAATGTTTGAAAATACAGGAATTATGATTGACGGAATTGTTACAACAATCAAAACAAAACCAAGTTATGAAGATAAATTTACAATTTTAAAAGACATAATTCAAAACGGAGAAGTTACCGAAGAATTTTACATAAACGAGGAAGATTTGGACAAATGGTTTTATCTGAAAGGTGCAAAGAAAGAAATGCGTAAAAACGCTCAAGGATTTGAATATAATTATAGTGAAGGCGGAATGATTTTTCCCGATTCATTAGACAAACCATCAAGAACCATTATAACAGGCGAAGGTGGAAAATCTGCTTCAAGATTTAAACACGTTATAAAAACCGAAAAAGGTTACAGAAGATTATCGCCAGTTGAATTAGAAAGACTAAATATGTTTCCCGATAATCACACAAAATTTGACGGTGTTACAGACACAAAACGTGCTTTTTTTATGGGTAATGCATTGGTTGTTGGCGTAATAGAGAAAATAGGAATTGCTTTAACTCAAAAAATAAATAATGAAGTTACAGTATAATCCAAGTGACAAAAACTCTGTAATTGAGTATGCAAAAAGGTTAAAAGGAAAATCTTTACGGCAAGTTTGCGACGCAAAAGTTTTAGAGCATTCGTATTCTGGAAAGGGAAACTTTGGACAAGTTTTGGAAAAGTTTTATTTTGGTTATGAACCAAATTCAAACGCAGAAGCAGATTTTGCACAAATTGGAATGGAGTTAAAATCTTCGCCACTAAAGCAATTAAAAAACGAAGAATTTCGCTCAAAAGAGCGATTGGTTTTGAATATCATTAACTACGTTAATGTTGTTAACCAAAGTTTTGAAAATAGCGATTTCTTCAAAAAAAATGCAAGCATTCTTTTAATTTTCTATCTTCATAATGCAGGTTTTGACATTTTGGATTACTTGATAAAATTGGTTGATGAATGGAGTTTTCCATCGACTGATTTAGAAATAATTAAAAAAGATTGGGAATTAATCACAAAAAAAATATCTGACGGAAAAGCACACGAACTTTCAGAAGGCGACACTTTTTATCTTGGTGCTTGCACCAAAGGTGCAAACGCTTTGTCGGTCAGAAAACAACCATTTTCAGAAATTCCAGCAAAACAAAGAGCATATTCATTTAAGCAAGGATATGTAAATCATATCATTGCATCAATTGCAAACGAAAGCAAAGGAATTTACGGAAAATTAATTCCAAACGCACAAGTTGCTAAAAAACAAACAATTGAGGAAATTGTAATTTCTAAATTTAAACCATTTTACGGAAAAACCGAAGAAGATATTGTAAAAATTCTAAAAATTGAAATCAATACAAAAGCAAAAAGTTTCTACGCAAATTTGACAAAAGCAATTCTTGGAATTGAACTTAATAAAGAAATTGAGGAATTTGAAAAAGCAGAAATAATTGTAAAAACAGTTCGTTTAAAAGAAAATGATTTGCCAAAAGAAGACATTTCATTTCCAAATTTTAAATATCAAGAAATCGTAAACCAAGAATGGGAAGATTCCGATTTTAAAGATATTTTAGAACATAAATTTCTATTTGTATTCTTTCAATTTGAGAACGAAAAACTAATTTTAAGAAAAGTCAAATTTTGGAATATGCCATATTTAGACTTAATTGCAGTCGAAAAAGTTTGGACAAAAACAAAACAAATTGTTGCAAAAGGCGAAATAGTAAACGAAATAAAAACAAATAAAAATGGCAAGGAAATTCGTTTCACGAATTTTCCTAGCAAGAAATTTAGTTCGATTTCTCACGTTCGTCCTCACGCAACAAATGCTTTGGATGCATATGAATTGCCGAAAAAAGACAGGTTAACTAAACAAAATGAATACACAAAACATTGTTTTTGGCTGAACAATACTTATGTGAAAAATGAAATTTATCTGAAATAGAAAAAGGTACTACTGCTAACAGCGGTTTGCAAAAATTGGGGTTTTGGTCTTGAATTTACACATTGTTTTGTACTTTTTTGTTCAGTGATTTACTGAAAGTTTAGGCTAACCAAATCCCCAACTTCTGCAAGCCACGAGACGTTAGCAGTAATTCGACCGCATGTATCGTCCTAAAATAGGTTGACTAAAAATTAAACACTTTTAGTATCCTATGGAAACACCCACAAATCAAGCCTGTCAAAAAAACAGCTATCAAAAAGTTACTTTCGAGCACAAACTTTTTGTCATTGACCAAATCAAT
>NZ_JANNXH010000055.1:0-1619 GCF_031409475.1 Flavobacterium sp.
AAATATTTAAACAAAAAAAGTAGCGAATTTCAAAAAGAACAAAAGGCACTATCCGCTAACAGCGGTTTGGCGCAATTGGGGTTTTAGGCAAACTTTAAAGTTGGTTTTGTACTTGTAAGTTCGGTCTTAAATCGATACATTAGGCTAACCAAATCCCCAACTGACGCCAAGCCACGAGACGTTGGTGGCAATTTTACCAAATGTATCGTCCTAAAATAGGTTGACTAAAAATTAAACACTTTTAGTACCTATGGAAACACCAACAAAACAAGCCTGTCGAAAAAACGGCTATCAAAAAGTAACTTTCGAACACAAACTTTTTGTCATTGACCAAATCAATAATGGTCAAATTTCTGCTAACTTCGCTTCCAAGAAGTATAACATTTCAAGAGCAACAATACACTACTGGATGAAAAAATTAAGCAATTATTCCAATCAAAAGACCTTTGTTTCAAAGGATGATGAGATTAAAAAACTCAAAGAACGTATCGAAGATTTAGAAGGCATAAAAGAGTTTCAACAAGAGGTAATTGTTGAATTTGAGAAAGTTACGGGAGAAGAACTGTCAAAAAAGTATCTGCCCGAATGGTTAGCAAACGAAATTCAGAAAAAGAAGAAAAAGCTTTTAAAGTAAAATGGATTTACGAATCATTCGGGATTAGCAAACAAGCCTATTATCAGCAGATTACAAGAGAAAAACTTAAGGATTTAGAGCGTGAAAAAATCATTAATTGGATAGTTGACTACCGCAAACTATTGCCTAAAACTGGAACCAGAAAATTATACCAATATTTACTGCCAAAAATGGTACAAGAAAACATAAAAATGGGACGTGATGCCATAAACGATTTGCTCCGTTTTAGAGGAATGCTAGTTAAAAAAACAAAACGATATTTTATTACAACCGATTCCAAACATTTTTTTTACAAATCACCTAACCTATTGACTGATTTAAAGATAACCCATAGTGAACAAGTATTTGTAAGCGATATTACGTACATCAAAACCGATAGTGTCCACGCCTATTTAGCTCTTGTAACCGATGCGTATTCAAGAAAAATTATGGGTTGGAGTTTGCAAGACAATATGAAAGTTTCGATGGTAAAAGACGCCCTAAATATGGCACATAAAAACTGTATTTTTTCTCACAAAAATATCATTCATCATTCAGATAGAGGAATCCAATATTGTTGTCCAGATTACTCTCAATATGCAGAAAATAAAGGATTTATATTAAGTACAACCCAACAATATGATCCTTATGAAAATGCAATTGCTGAACGAATTAATGGTATTTTGAAATATGAATTTGGTTTGCGAAACACCTTAAAATCAGTAGAAATTGCCCGAAAAATGGTTGAAGAAGCTGTGGAACTTTACAATGCTTTGAGAATGCACTGGAGCTTGAATTTAAAAAATCCACAAGAAGTTCATTTACAATATAATAAACAAGAAAATAAAAATTACAAACGAGTTAAAACTCCTGCTTTAGCGTCGTAGGAATGTTGATAAGTTTTTAAAACCCGTAGGGAAATTTTTAAAAAACTTATCAATCTTCCGGCAATTAAGTCTAAATTTGAATTCAATATTAACCCTAAAAAAGGTCAACGTATTTTAGG
>NZ_JANNXH010000056.1:0-53663 GCF_031409475.1 Flavobacterium sp.
CCTTCTACAATGTTAAAATGGCTGTTGGTCGTTCTGTCTTTTAATTCTTCACCAAAACAAAAAATAACAGTCATATCGTGCTTTAAAGCGGTTTCGACTTTATTGGCTAATAAAGCGTCACTTTCATGAAAATAGGCACGACGCTCAGAATGCCCAATAATTACAGTGTTTACCCCAATGCTCTTTAGCATATCTGCCGAAATTTCGCCCGTAAATGCTCCTCCTTCTGCTTGGTGTACATTTTGTGCGGCAACATGAATGTTGGTAAATTCGGTATGATCCACAGCCGAAGCTAAATTAACAAATGTTGGTGCAATAATGACCTTAGCATCTAAATCCGTTGGTAATTTATCAATTAGTTCATTAATTAAGTCTTCGGTTTCTTCAGCATTTTTATGCATTTTCCAATTGCCAGCTACAATTTTGGTTCTCATTATTTAAGGCTTTTAATGGTTTCGTTAATTTTGTCAAAATCAGTTTCTATAGCTCTATGAAGTACTATTTTCCCTTTTTGATCTAAAATTATATAACGCGGAATCCAATCAAGATCAATTGATTTACCAAAAACTCCTTTCATTCCATCAGAAATTAAATAATGTGTTCCTTGAATTTCATGTTTTTCGATTCCTTTTTTCCAAGCTTCTGGCGTTTTATCTACTGACAGGAATACATAATTCAAATCTGGATTGGCTGCTTGTAATTCTTTGATTTTGTTCATATTTTTTACACAATCACTACACCAAGATGCCCAAACTTCTATAACGGTAATTTTTCCGTAATTTTGTCTTAAAATCCTCTTAAACTGAACTTCTTCTCCAGTTAGTGATTGCATTTTATAATCGGTGGCGGCTTCTTTAAACTGGGTTTGCGCCTGTGTGCAAGAAATATTGAATAATACTACGGATAGTAAGCAGATTATTTTTTTCATTTTAATTGTTTTATTTTTTTATTACAAATTTACAGAATCAATATCATTATAATGCACTTTTTGAACAATTGTTCCTTTTTTCAAAACTACAATACTCGGATTGCTTCTTTCGATAGTTTTTAGGGTTGTTCCATCGCAAAAATAGAAACCAAAACTAAATTTATTGGCTTGTTTTACTTTTGCAATTGTTTTTTCGTCTGATGCAGAAAGTGCAATTACTTTGTAGCCTTTTGCTTTTGCTTTCTGATGAAATACTTCTAAGCTAGTAAGTGCTTCTATATTTGATTTTTCTAAATTATAAAGTACGAAAAATATCATTTTTTCTTCATTCAAAATTTCGGTTGTGTAATCTGAACCATCTTTTTCAAGAGAGAAATCGTGAATTGGTGGAACGTAACCTTCCTTAATTAATTTGTCTTTTCTTTCTACAAATGTAGCACCTTGAGGTAAATTCATTAGGTCTTTTTCGCCAAATTCTTTGTTTACACCATTTACTTTGTACACAAAAATCATTTCATACTCTGACTTTTGAGCACCATCAGGAAATTCCATTCCTTTTTGAATATTTTTGCCAACTGCATAGGCTCTAAAATCGATAACTGGCAAATGATTAATTACATAATATCCTAAAAAACACGAGGCGAAAAGCGCAATAATTGAAGTAATCGTTGCGAATTTTTCATTAAATAATGTGTTAATGTGTTTTCTTCCAAAAAATAAAATTAAAATAAAAACCAACAAAACAATATCCTTGGTAAACGATTCCCATGGTGTTAATTTTAAAGCATCGCCAAAGCAACCACAATCTTTAACTACATTAAAATAAGCAGAATAAAAAGTTAAAAAGGTGAAAAATACAATCAACAACAGCAAACTCCAAACCGTAAATTTGGGTTTGAAACCTACTAATAACATTATGCCTAAAACTACTTCCAAAATTACTACAAACAATGCCAAAGCCAACGTAAATGGCAATAAAAACGGAATGTTAAAAACGGTTGGTCCAAAATATTCGTCTAATTTATAGGAGAAACCAATCGGGTCATTTAGTTTAATTAATCCAGAAATAATGAATAATATTCCGACGAAAATGCGGGAAAAGTGAACTAGGTATTTCATAATATAAAATTATATTTTCAAATGTAAAACAGTTAATTTATAAATACTGTTAATGAGTTGTTATTTCTTAAAATCCATTAAAATTAAAGCAAAAACTGCGTAATTAATCATGTCTTGGTAATTGGCATCGATTCCTTCCGAAACGATTGTTTTGCCTTTATTGTCTTCTATTTGTTTGATTCGAAGAATTTTTTGCAAAATTAAATCTGTTAACGAACTAACCCGCATATCGCGCCAAGCTTCACCATAATCATGATTTTTGTTTTGCATTAATTCTTTGGTAATTTGCACTTTTTGGTCATACAATTGTATTGCCTCTTCTGACTCTAAATCGGGTTGAACCGCAACTCCTTTTTCCAACTGAATTAAAGCCATAACAGAGTAATTAATAATCCCAATAAATTCGGAAGTTTCGTCTTCGTCAACTTTTCTAATTTCGTTTTCTTGCAAACTGCGAATACGCTGCGCCTTAATAAATATTTGATCGGTTAATGATGGTAATCTTAAAATACGCCAAGCAGCACCATAATCCATCATTTTTTTGGAATATAAATCACGACATATTTTAATTATAGCATCGTATTGTTGTATTGTATTACTCATTAATAAATTATATTTGTATCAAATTGGTTCAAAAATAAGATATTTTTTTGATTGTTGATTGAAGATTAACGATTTTTGATTGCAGATTTTAAAAACAAAAATTATTACAAATGACAATTAACTGCAAAGGGCAACTTATTGACTTATCGATTCCGAAAGTAATGGGGATTTTGAATGTTACTCCTGATTCATTTTACGATGTTGGAAAATATACTTCTGATAAGGATATTTTAAATAAAGTTGAAAAAATGTTACTTGATGGTGCTACTTTTATTGATATTGGTGGACAATCAACCAAGCCAAATGCTAACATTATTACTACTGATGAAGAATTAAAAAGAGTAGTTCCTGTGGTGGATTTGGTTTTGAAAAATTTTCCAGAAACCTTACTTTCTATTGATACTTTTAATAGTAAAGTAGCAAAAGTTTGTATAGATAATGGAGCCGCTTTGATTAATGATGTTTCAGCTGGAAATTTAGATCCTGAAATGTTTGAATATATTGCCAAACTTCAAGTTCCATATATAATGATGCATATGCGTGGCACACCGCAAACCATGCAAAAACTAACTGATTATAACAATTTAGTCAAGGATATTTTGTTTTATTTTTCGGAAAAAGTAGCAAAAGCAAGAAGTTTTGGCATTAATGATTTGATAATTGATCCAGGTTTTGGATTTGCAAAAACCGTAGAACAAAATTTTGAATTAATGAGTAAATTGGAATTATTTCAAATGTTGGAATTACCAATTTTAGTTGGAATTTCTCGTAAATCAATGATTTATAAAACCCTAGAAATTGATCTTGAAAAAGCATTGAATGGCACTTCCGTTTTAAACACTATTGCACTTACTAAAGGAGCAAATATACTTAGGGTTCACGATGTTAAGGAAGCCATGGAATGTATTAAATTGTGTGAGTTGTTGCTTAATTAATAAGAACTTTAAGAACATCTTGCACTTTAATAATTTTACATTTACTATTCCATTATTTAGCAAACCATATGCTAACACTTAATCAAATGCACTAGTAAAATAAACTTTTTATAAAAACCTATAAAACTAAAAACAGCATCAAAAAAAATTTGATGCTGTTTTTTATTTAATAATCTGAATGGATTATTTAGTAATAAACGAAAGTTTTAAAATTAAATCTTAAATCTTTTTCTGTCAGTTTCTGTCAAATATATTTTTCTTAAACGAATAGATTTTGGTGTAACCTCAACATATTCATCTTTTTGAATGTATTCTAAAGCTTCCTCTAATGAGAAAATAATTGGTGGAATAATTCTTGCTTTTTCATCATTTCCAGACGAACGAACGTTAGATTGTTTTTTCTCTTTAGTTACGTTTACACACATGTCATCACCACGAGAGTTTTCTCCAATAACTTGACCTTCGTAAATTTCGGCATTTGGTTCAACAAAAAACTTACCCCGATCTTGCAATTTATCGATAGAGTAAGGAATCGCTTTTCCTTTTTCCATAGAAATTAATGAACCTTTGTTACGTCCAGAAATTTCCCCTTTAAAAGGTTCGTATCCTATAAAGCGGTGTGCCATAATAGCCTCACCGGCAGTTGCAGTTAACAATTGATTACGCAAACCAATAATTCCACGAGATGGAATATTAAATTTTATAATCATACGTTCCCCTTTAGTTTCCATACTCAACATTTCACCTTTACGGAAAGAAACAAACTCAACCGCACGACCAGAAAGGTGGTCTGGTAAATCGATAGTTAATTCCTCAATTGGCTCACATTTTTTACCATCAATTTCTTTAATGATAACTTGCGGTTGCCCAATTTGCATTTCGTAACCTTCTCGTCTCATGGTTTCAATAAGAACCGATAAGTGCAATACACCACGACCAAAAACCATAAACTTATCAGCAGAATCAGTTTCGCCCAATTTCATTGCGAGGTTTTTCTCTAATTCTTTAGTCAATCTATCTCTAATATGGCGAGAAGTTACAAATTTTCCTTCTTTACCAAAGAAAGGTGAATCGTTTATAGTAAACAACATACTCATTGTAGGCTCATCGATTGCTATGGTTTGTAACGCTTCAGGATTTTCAAAATCAGCAATTGTATCACCAATTTCAAAGCCTTCAACTCCAACAATAGCGCAAATATCTCCGGCAATAACTTCTTGAACTTTCTTACGACCTAAACCTTCAAAAGTATGCAATTCTTTGATTCTAGATTTCATTACCTTACCGTCTCTTTTTACCAAAGAGATAGGCATACCTTCATTCAAGATGCCTCTTTCAAGACGACCTATAGCAATACGACCCGTAAAAGCAGAGAAATCAAGTGATGTAATTAACATTTGTGGTGTTCCTTCAGAAACTTTTGGAGCTGGAACATGAGCAAGTACCATATCTAATAATGGCTCGATATTGTCTGTAATAGTATTAAAATCGTCAGACATCCAGTTATTTTTTGCAGAACCGTATACTGTTGGAAAATCCAACTGCCACTCTTCTGCACCCAATTCAAACATTAGATCAAAAACTTTTTCGTGAACTTCCTCAGGAGTACAGTTTTCTTTATCCACTTTATTAATTACGACGCAAGGTTTTAATCCTAAATCGATAGCTTTTTGCAAAACAAAACGGGTTTGTGGCATTGGACCTTCAAAAGCATCTACTAGCAAACAAACTCCATCCGCCATATTCAAAACACGCTCTACTTCACCACCAAAATCCGCGTGACCTGGAGTATCGATAATGTTGATTTTTGTTCCTTTATAAACTACTGAAACATTTTTAGATGTAATAGTAATCCCTCTTTCACGCTCCAAATCATTGTTGTCTAGGATTAAGTCTCCTGTATTCTCGTTGTCACGAAATAACTGACAATGATACATAATCTTATCAACCAAAGTAGTTTTACCGTGATCGACGTGGGCAATAATTGCAATGTTTCTAATAGATTCCATCTGTCTTTTTTTGAGGTTGCAAAGGTACACTTTATTTTGATATAAAAAATCTTTCTGATATAGTTTACATTATCTTAATCTAATAGACCTAAAAACCAGTAAAATAAAATAAGTTTTGCATGATGTTAAATAATTACGCTTTAATTAATTATATTTGATTAATGAAAAATAGAGTCGATCAACTAATCCTAACTTACATTTTTTTCACCATATTTATGGTAATAATTTGTAGTATTTTACTGCAAAAATATTCTCAATTTTTGAATTATTATTTTGTAAAAGACATAATGATTGTTTTGTTTTCTGGAGTATTTATTAAATATGTCATAACAAAAAACAATAAGAATAATGCTAAAGCTATAAAAGAAATTATTGAATCAAATACAGAGATTAAAGATTCGAACGAAAGATATGATATCGTTGCAAAAGCCACAAGTGATACCATTTGGGATTGGAAAATAGAAGATGACAATCTTATTTGGAACAAAGGAATTGAAGGGATTTTTGGCTACAAAAAAGACCAAGTTGGCAAAACGTCAAAATGGTGGTTTGATAACATTCATCCCGAAGACAGCCTTAAAATGTCAATTAAACTATACTCGTTTATAGAACAAAAAACAGAAAAATGGCAAGATCAATATCGTTTTAAATGTTCTGACGGAACTTATAAATATGTTTTAGACAGGGGTTTTATTTTAAAAGATGAAGAAGGCAAGGTCGTAAGAATGATAGGAGCAATTCAGGATATTACTAAACAAAAAGTTGAAGAGAAACAGCTAAAATTACTAGAAACGGTAATTACACAAACTAAAGACTCTATTATTATTACAGAAGCTGACCCAAAAGACAACAAAATTCCAACAATAATTTATGCTAATCCTGCTTTTTCGACAATGTCTGGATATCAATCTAGCGAAGTACTCGGAAAATCTCCAACTTTATTTAAAGGTCCAAATTCAGATAAAATTGCATATGAAAAACTTTTCAATGCCATAAAAGATAAAAAGGAATGCCAAATTGAAACTATTAGTTATAGAAAAAACAAAGAAGAATTTTGGGTGTTATTTTCAATGATACCTATATATGATTCGGAAAATGAACTTTCTCACTGGGTTTCTATACAAAGAGATATTTCTGAGGACAAAAAACTTGAAGTTGAAAAAGAGCAACTTATTCGCGAGTTAACTCAAAATAATAAAGACTTACAGCAATTTTCCTATATAACTTCGCATAATCTTAGAGCTCCGTTATCAAACTTAACTGGACTTCTAAATCTAATAGATGATATTCCAATTGAAAATTCAGAATTAAAAGAAATTATTAATGGATTTAATAAATCGACTCATTTATTAAACGAAACCATCAACGATTTAGTTAAAGTGATTATCATAAAAGATAGTCCATCGATTCAAAAAGAAGACATTCTTTTGAGAGATATTTTTGAAAATGTATTTATACAATTAGACTTTTTAATTAGTTCCCAAAAACCAATTCTAAAAATAGATTTTGAAAAAGCTACTCACTTAAATATAAACAAAGCCTATTTAGAAAGTATTTTATTAAATCTGATGACGAATGCGATAAAATATAAATCTGACAAAAGGACTTTAAAAATCACAGTAACTTCAAAAAAAGTTAATGAAGATTTAGTAATCGTTTTTAAAGATAATGGAATAGGAATAGACCTTGAAAGAAACCGAGATAAAGTTTTTGGTCTATATCAAAGATTTCATAACCTACCTGACGGCAAAGGACTTGGACTTTACCTTGTGAAATCTCAGGTTGAAGCCATGGGAGGAATTATAACCATTGATAGCAAAGTAGACATTGGCACAACATTTACATTAACATTCAAAAAATAAATACAATGTTAGAATTAGTTTTATGCATAGATGATGATCCCATAACACTTATGTTATGTAAAATGGTAATTACTAAATCCTCTTTTTCAAAAGAAATAGCTACAGCTAGAAATGGTGAAGAAGCCATAAACTATTTTGACAATCTATTAGTAGACTTTGAGACCAATGCATCTATCAAACAACCTCAATTACTGTTTTTGGATTTGAACATGCCGGTAATGAATGGCTGGGAGTTTCTGGATAGTTTTTCCAATTCTAAATACTCCGATTTCAATAAAACAAAAGTTATTATTCTTTCCTCTACAATTGACCCTGCAGACTTGGAAAAATCTCAAAAATACCCTATGGTTATTGATTTTCTTTCAAAACCAATAACAAAAGAAATGTTAGAATACATCAAAAATAAAATTTAAAACACCCATAAAAAAAGCTCTCAAAATTTGAGAGCTTTTTTTATATCTATATGTAGTTCGTATTACAATTTAGAAACGTGCTTTGTTAATTTAGATTTTAAATTAGAAGCTTTGTTATCATGAATGATATTCTTTTTTGCTAATTTATCAATCATAGATATTACACTAGATAGTTTAGATGTTGCATCTACTTTATCAGTTGCTATTCTTAATGCCTTAATTGCATTACGAGTAGTTTTGTGTTGGTATCTGTTAAGAACTCTTCTTTTCTCGTTACTTCTAATTCTCTTTAAAGCTGACTTATGATTTGCCATTTTTTTAAATAATTTTTTCTTTAATAATTTTTTTGTAGCCCGTAGCGGAATCGAACCGCTCTTACATGGATGAAAACCATGCGTCCTAACCGATAGACGAACGGGCCATACTTCTTCAATGCGGATGCAAAAATACAACTATTTTTTAGACGCACAATAGTAGATGCAAAAAAAATAAAAAAAAATTAATAGGCCTTCGCAAATAAGACTCTACCAACAGAGGAATTCCCTGTGAGAATACAGCTTCCAGCAACTTCTACCCTATTTAGAGGTATGCATCTAATGGTCGCTTTTGTCAAATTCTTTATTTTTTCCTCGGTTGCAACTGTGCCATCCCAATGTGCCGACAAAAATCCACCTTTGCTTTCAAGAACGGATACAAACTCCTCAAAACTATTTACTTCCGTAATATGTGAGTTGCGATAATTTAATGCTTTATCAAATAAATCTTTCTGAATTTGTCCCAATAGATTTTGAATGTAAATTGCAATTCCGTCCTTACTTATCATTTCTTTTGACAAATTATCTCTTCTTGCTAATTCAAAAGTTCCGTTTTCTATATCTTTTGGTCCAACCGAAATTCTTAACGGAACTCCTTTTAATTCCCATTCAGCAAACTTGAATCCTGGTTTCTGGGTAGTTCTATTGTCAAACTTAACCGAAATATGCAATTTTTTTAATTCTGCTGTTAGTACATTAACAACCAAAGTGATTTCTTCTAATTGCTGGTCTGTTTTATATATAGGAACAATGACAACTTGTATTGGAGCTAAATTTGGCGGCAACACCAAACCTTTATCATCGGAATGTGTCATAACTAAAGCTCCCATTAACCGTGTAGAAACTCCCCAAGAAGTTCCCCAAACGTATTCTTGTTTTCCTTCGGCGGTTGCGAATTTTACATCAAAAGCTTTTGCGAAATTTTGACCTAAAAAGTGGGATGTTCCTGCTTGTAATGCCTTACCATCTTGCATTAAGGCTTCGATACAATAGGTTTCTTCGGCTCCAGCAAAACGCTCTGTTTCGGTTTTAACACCTTTTATAACTGGAATAGCCATAAAATTTTCTACAAACTCGGCATAAACATGCATCATTTTTTCGGATTCTTCAATGGCCTCTGATTTTGTAGCATGAGCGGTATGTCCTTCTTGCCACAAAAATTCTGCTGTTCTTAAGAACAATCTTGTTCTCATTTCCCAACGCACGACATTTGCCCATTGGTTGATTAGCAAAGGTAAATCTCTATAAGATTGAACCCATCCTTTATAGGTTGACCAAATTATAGCTTCACTTGTAGGACGAACAATAAGTTCTTCTTCTAATTTTGCATTTGGGTCGACCATTAACTTTCCTGGATTATCTGGATCGTTTTTTAATCTATAATGAGTAACGATAGCACATTCTTTGGCAAAACCTTCAGCATTTTTTTCTTCGGCTTCAAACATGCTTTTTGGAACAAACAAAGGAAAATAAGCGTTTTGATGCCCCGTTTCTTTGAACATTCTGTCTAATTCTGCTTGCATTTTTTCCCAAATTGCATAACCATACGGTTTGATAACCATACAACCTCTAACACCTGAATTTTCGGCTAAATCTGCTTTTACAACCAGTTCGTTATACCATTTTGAATAATCTTCTGATCTTGTGGTAAGGTTTTTACTCATATTGAATAGTTTGGTACAAAATTTGTGTTAATAATTTTAACTAAATAGTTCCGCAAAACTAACTATTTTTGTAATGTGCAACAATAAAAAATCCCATTGATATGAAAACTAAATTTATTTTTCCGAAAAACACATCGCTTTTTATTCTTTTTGGTTTTATAAGCGTTCTTTTAACTTCTTGCGGGTCTTATCAAAACAGTTCCTTTTACGACAACGATGGAATATATGGAAGTGACCAAACTCGTATGCCAGAAAAGGAATCCACAAACACTCAAAACAATCAATACAAAGATTATTTTAGTTCTTTGCAAAACGAGAATAGTACTTTAAACGATACTATTCAAAGTTATCCTAGCTGGGGTTCAGAGCCTAATGAGGTTGTTGTAAATGTTTATGACAATAATTGGGGGAATTTTGGTTGGGGAAATTCTGGTTGGGGTTATCCTAATTGGGGTTATTCTGGTTGGGGCATGGGTTGGGGTTATCCTAATTGGGGATATTCTGGTTGGGGATATTCTGGTTGGGGATTAGGATGGGGCATGAATTGGGGTTATTCTGGTTGGAATTATCCAAATTATGGTTACGGATATTCTAATAGAGATTATTCTTATAATCCAAGTAGAAGAGGTTCATCCTATAACAATACTGGGAATAGATATACTCAAAACCAAGCAAACTCTAGAGGAACAAACTATTCGACCTACAGAAGAAATAGTTCAAACAGTAGCGTTCCAATGTTTTCAAGAAGAAACGATTCTCAATCTCAAAATAGAACTAGAACAAGCACAAGCCGAACTCAAAATGATGCTCCATCGAGATCATACACTCCAAGTTCAAACAACTCAAGAAGTGATAGCTATTCGCCTTCAAGAAGCTCATCTAACTCAGGAAGTTCAGGTGGTGGCGGAAGATCTTCTGGAGGTGGACGCAGAGGTGGCGGTGGAAATTAAGTAAAATTAAATCCTTTTTGCCCTAAAAAAATTAAAAACCTTACCTGAAAAAACATGAAAAAATACATATATCTATTACTAGCTGGATTGACTTTTAGTTTTGCTCAATCACAAGATATTACAGATGCATTACGCTATTCTCAAGACAATTTAAATGGAACCGCTCGTTTTAGAGCAATGAGTGGAGCATTTGGCGCTTTGGGTGGCGATTTGTCCTCAATAAATATAAACCCTGCCGGTTCTGCCGTTTTTTCGAATAATCAAATGGCAGTAACCTTAAGTAATTATAGCACTAAAAATAATTCTAATTATTTTGGAACTAATGCATCTGAAAATAACAATTCCTTTGATTTAAATCAAGCTGGTGGTGTTTTTGTTTTTAGAGATCGCAACCCAAATAGCTCTTGGAAAAAATTCTCATTAGCTGTAAATTATGAAAACACCAACAATTTTGACAACTCCATATTTTCTGCTGGAACAAATCCTACTAATTCTGTAGCCAATTATTTCTTGAGTTATGCAAACGGTGTTCCATTAAGTGATTTAGAAGATTTAAACTATGAAGACTTAAATAATGGCGGTCAACAAGCTTTTTTAGCATATCAAGGTTACGTTATTAACCCTGTTACTAATAATGCAAATAACACGTTATATACTTCAAATGTTGCCGCAGGCGGTGATTATTATCAAGAAAATTCAATTGTTTCAACTGGTTTTAACGGTAAATTGTCATTTAATGCAGCAACTCAATATAAGGATAAACTCTATTTAGGAATCAATTTAAATTCACATTTTGCAGATTATACACAATCCTCAAGTTTTTATGAAGACAATAGTAACCCATTAGGCTTAAATGACGAAGTAACTAGTTTACGTTTTGACAATGATTTATATACCTATGGTTCAGGTTTTTCGTTTCAAGTTGGCGCTATTGCAAAAGTAAGTGACGAAATCAGGTTAGGATTAGCTTATGAATCTTCTACTTGGTATAAATTGAATGATGAGTTGACACAAAAACTGGTTGCAGTGAGTAGTAATTCAACCGGATCATTGCCTCCAGATATTGTTGACCCTCAAATTACAAACGTTTACGAACCTTATAAATTGCAAACCCCGAGTAAACTAACCGGAAGTTTCGCTTATGTTTTTGGAAAAAGTGGACTCATTAGCGTTGATTATGCGATAAAAGATTATAGTAATACAAAATTTAAACCTGAAAACGACAGCTATTACAGAGTGGTAAACAGTTATATGAATTCTGTTCTTGAGAAAACTAGTGAATTGCGCATTGGTGCCGAATATAAAATCAAAGAATGGAGTTTACGTGCAGGTTTCCGCAAGGAACAAAGTCCGTATAAAAACAAAACAACCATTGGAGATTTAACAGGTTATTCTGGTGGATTAGGATATAATTTTGGTTCAACTAAAGTAGATTTGTCGTATTCAACGGCACAAAGAGATTCACAACAAGGATTTTTTAATCAAGGATTTACGGATGGAGCCAAGATAAATTCAATTAAAGATGTTGTTTCGTTGACCTTGTTGTTTGAATTGTAATATTTTAGAAATTAATACTTTGGAAAATATATTAGAACGCCATTTCATTTATTGAAATGGTTTTTCTTTTGGAAAAGCTTTATGAAAAGCTAAAAGCCATAAAACAGCCCCGATAGAAGCGGCATCCTTGTTTATAGGCTTCCAGCCTTCAAAAGACTAGAGGCCTATAAACAAGATAGAGCGAATAGCGGGACAAATCGCTATAAAAAAACAAAGTTTTATGCTCCTAAAAATAAAAAACGTAATTTTGCAAAATTCCTAAAATAGGGGGAATATTTATCTATGAGAACTAAATCTTTAAAAAAGAACAGAATTAACGTTATCACTCTCGGGTGTTCAAAAAATGTTTATGATAGTGAAGTCTTGATGGGACAGCTTAAAGCTAGCGGAAAAGATGTGGTGCATGAACAAGAAGGAAACATTGTGGTTATAAATACTTGTGGATTTATTGATAATGCTAAGGCCGAATCAGTAAATATGATACTAGAATATGCCAAGAAAAAAGAAGATGGATTAGTAGATAAATTTTTTGTAACAGGATGCCTGTCAGAACGTTACAGACCAGATTTAGAAAAAGAGATTCCAAATGTGGATCAATATTTTGGAACTACAGAATTGCCTGCATTACTAAAAGCACTCGGGGCAGATTACAAGCATGAATTATTAGGCGAACGGTTGACGACAACTCCAAAAAATTATGCATACCTCAAAATTGCCGAAGGTTGCGATAGACCTTGTAGTTTTTGTGCTATACCCATTATGCGAGGAAAACACGTTTCGCAAACTATTGAAAAACTAGTAAAAGAAGCCGAAGGATTGGCTAAAAATGGTGTAAAAGAATTGATTTTGATTGCGCAAGATTTAACCTATTATGGTCTTGATATTTATAAAAAACGTAATCTTGGCGAATTACTCGAAGCTTTAGTAAAAGTCGATGGAATCGAATGGATTCGTTTGCACTATGCCTTCCCAACTGGTTTTCCGATGGATGTTCTGGAAATTATGAAACGGGAACCAAAAATTTGTAACTATATTGACATTCCGTTGCAGCACATTTCGGACTCTATTTTAAAATCAATGCGACGCGGAACAACTAAGGAAAAAACAACCAAACTGCTCAAAGATTTTCGCAAGGCAGTTCCCGGAATGACCATTCGTACTACATTGATTGTAGGTTATCCCGGCGAAACTCAGGAAGATTTTGAGACCATGAGAGACTGGGTTCAAGAAATGAAGTTTGAACGTTTGGGCTGTTTTGCGTATTCACATGAAGAAAACACTCATGCCTATTTACTCGAAGACAATGTTCCAGAGGATGTAAAACAAAATCGCGCAAACGAGATAATGGAAATTCAATCGCAAATTTCATGGGATTTAAACCAAGAAAAAATTGGCAAAACCTTTCGTTGTATAATTGACCGAAAAGAAGGAGAATATTTTGTAGGAAGAACAGAGTTTGACAGTCCTGATGTTGATAATGAAGTGCTTATTGAAGCTTCAAAACATTATGTAAAAACAGGAGAATTCGTAATGGTAAAAATTACCGATGCTACAGAATTTGATTTATATGCAGAACCCGTTTAAAATTATTATTATTTTTAAATTAATATTATGAAAACATTCCAAACAATAGTAACAAGTATAATTATTTTATTTTCGATAAACACCATTTCTGCACAATATGGAAATAATGGTTACGGAAATGGAAATAGCTATGGAAATGGCTATGGAAATAATAATGCCTACGGCGGAAGAAACAATCAAATTTACCAAGGAAATGAACCTGAAAAACCAAAAGAGATTCCTATTGAAGTAACCGTTGCAAAAATCATCGAAGTTATGAAACCTGCAATAAATCTTGATGAACTTCAGGTAATTGCAATATCCAATGTTTTAGCCGAAAGCATTAGAGAACAAGGAATATTATTAAAACAAAATTATAGTCAAGACGATCAAATAAAAAATTTTCAAGTACTTTCTGAAACTACTGATCGAAAAATAATGGACTTTTTAAGCAAAGAGCAAAAAGAAAAATTCCTCCTTTTCAAAGAAGAAAGAAAAAATCCAAAAAAAGATAAATCTAAAAAGAAACAAAAATAATCCAGTTATTTTAAACATCAATAACAATCATATTGTATGCAACATCTAGTACGGAACTGTTTTTTTTATTTGTTTTTGTGCATTATGATAGCATCATGTGCAACAAAGCCTGTTTTGAAAATTGAAAAACCACTTGAAACAATAACAAAAATAGACTCTATCAAGTTTGAAGAACAAATTAGAGTTGTACTTGCTGATAGTTTAAAAACGTATAAGGATTCAGTTATAAATTCTTTAAAAGAAACACTAACTAAAGAAGAATCTGTCCCGTTGCAAAATGGAATTGACACACAATGGACTGGTACAACAAATTTTAATTTACGAAAACCAAACTTCATTATTATTCATCATACAGCTCAAGATTCATTGGCACAAACCATAAAAACATTTACTTTGGTAAAAACCAAAGTTAGTGCACATTATGTAATTGCAGATGATGGTCGTGTTGTTCAAATGTTAAATGATTACCTGCGAGCTTGGCATGGGGGAAATTCATCTTGGGGGAAAAATACCGATATTAACTCCGCATCTATCGGAATTGAATTGGACAATAACGGTTCAGAACCATTTTCAGAACCACAAATTACAAGTTTGATGGCTTTAATTGCAAAATTAAAATACGATTATAACATTCCTACTCAAAATATTATTGGTCATTCAGACATTGCTCCTACTCGAAAGTATGATCCAAGCGCTTTATTTCCTTGGAAAATTTTAGCAGAAAAAGAATTTGGCATTTGGCCCGACGCAATTTTAGAACCAGCACCAGTTAATTTTAATGTAGAGCTAGCATTAAGAATTATTGGTTACGATACAAAGAATCTTCCTGCTGCAATTGCTGCCTTCAAGTTACATTATATTCAAACAGAAGTTGATTCCGTTCTTGACGAAAAAACGATAAACACTATTTATAATATTTATACAAAACAGTGATTTAGTATTTGAATAAAAAAGTGGCTTTTTGAGGATTCAAAAAACAGCTTTATCTGTTTCCTTCAAAATTAAAATAGTAAAACCATAAGTATTAACGACAAAAAAAATTGCCAAGACACATTGCGTGACTTGGCAGTATATGAATTTTAAAAGTACAATTATCTGTTATCGAATGCGTACTCTTTTTTTTAATTAAAAACCGTAAACAACTGCTAAAAGAAATTGAGAAGCAGATTTTGCTGGTGCTAAATTAGAATTTACAAACAATACTTCGTCAGAATTACTGTCTAATCTAAATTCTGGAATTACAGCAAAACCACCTACTTTATAGTTACCTGATAAAGTTAAAGCTGTTACATCTGTATCTCCTGAACCTTCTTTATATTTAAAATATTCAGCACGTAATCCTAAAGTAAATGCATCAGTAAGTGGATATGATGGATATAAAGCTACACCTGTAAAACCTACATCACCTTCATTTGAAAAGTCAGCAGCATTTAAACCCAATTTAAATTTTTCAGTTAGCTGGAAAGTGGCTGTTAAATCAACAATAGTTCCGCTTACAGAACCATCCATAAAATTAAGGTAAGCACTAGTTTTTCCAGATGCATAAGACAATTGACCACCTATAGCGTTCAATCCATTTGATGGATCGGATTTGTAAGAATTCCAAGTGTCGTTAAACAATCCCAACATTGCACCAAATTTATCTGATATTTTATAATTTGCTTTAACACCAGCGTTTTGGAATGGTCCGTTTGTAAACAAATAAGAAGTAGAATAGTGAAAATTTGCAACTGGCGAAATTACTTCATAACCAATAAAAGTTCCCATATATCCTGCAGTCAAACTTAATTTATCCGAGACTGCATAAGTAGCATATAAATTCTGAATGTGGAATGAATTTAAATCGGTTCCATCACCATTAGGAATTGATTGGTATTGTCCTCTTGGGCCAAATGAAACTTCACCTACAAATGAAGCTTTTCCTGTGGTTTTCTTGAAAGCAATATCAAGCATACCTAGAGATACTGAATTTTGATCTGATCCAAAACTAGTAGGAATGTTTGCCGTTTTTGAAAAATCATATTTGTAATATAAATCCGCTGAACCTGAAATTTCTAAAGGTGTAGATTTTGGAGTAGTTTCAGTTGTTTCTTGTGCAAAAGTCATGCTTGATACAAGCATCATTGATAAAATAAGTACTGTTTTTTTCATGTTTAATTTAGTTAAATTTATATTGTTTTAGTTAATAGTGACAACAAAAAAATAAGTCATTCACTCGGCAAACATAAAAATTTATACACTACCCCCAAATTTTTAATCAACTTTTAATGAATTTTTATAAATAAAACAATATTACCCCATAAAAAATATGGGGTATGTTTTTTTTAAATGTTTAAATTATAAATATGATATCTAGTAAAATAAAGATTTATAAAAATTTAATATTAAATCCCACAAATAAAAATGTATTAAAATACAAATATTGAGGTAAAATACTATTATAAAAAAAAATTCAAAATAGATTCAGATGTTAATTTTACTTTAAATTTCAACTGATTGTTTTGTTTTAAGTTGGAGAGTTCTATTTTTGTGGCTGTGAAAATAACAGCTCAAATATTATTATTGTTTTTTATAACCTTTCTATTAACACCAACTATAGTTTGTGTAATAGAAAAAAGTGCTAACATTTCATTGAATTATGATTTTTCTGAAGAAGAAAATCAAAAAGAAAACAAAGAGCTTAAAGAACTAAAATCTGATTTTACTTTAAAAAATCAATTGGAGTTTATAGCTTTTAAATTTCATTATTCTAAAAATATTATTTCAGAAAATGTTTCAAAACATAATCCAATTTCTGAAGAAATCTTTATTCCACCACCAGAATTAATTTAATACATCCATTTTAGTTATTAGCATAACGAAATAATATATTTGTATAAATTTAATTTAGGTCATGACAAAAAAAATCAACCTTTTTGCCAACCTCAAATCTGATTTTTCATCAGGTTTAGTGGTTTTTTTGGTGGCTTTGCCACTATGTTTAGGAATTGCACTTGCTAGTGGAGCTCCATTATTTTCAGGAATTATAGCTGGTATTGTTGGAGGAATCGTGGTTGGACTTTTAAGTAAATCGCATTTAAGTGTTTCTGGTCCAGCGGCTGGTTTAACCGCTATTGTACTCGTTGCAATTACCGATTTAGGTGCTTTTGATGTATTCCTAACAGCTGTTTTTATAGCGGGATTAATTCAATTAGCTTTAGGTTTTATAAAAGCTGGAGGAATTTCTAATTTTTTTCCAACTAATGTAATCGAAGGAATGTTAGCCGGAATTGGCGTTATCATTTTCTTAAAACAAATCCCAAAAGCACTTGGTTCTGACGTTTCTGTTGGTTCTGGATTAGCTATTTTTAGCGATGTTGCAGCAGCTTTTGGCGATATAAAAATGGGAGTTGTAATTGTGACCGCAATTTCATTAACAATTATATTAATCTGGAATAAAATACCCGCTTTAAGTTCCATAAAATTACTTCCAGCTGCATTAATTGCTGTAACAGTTGGGGTTTTAATTAATGAATTGCTTTTTAAAGGAACAGCTTATGAAATCACGAGCAAATACCTAGTTTCATTGCCAGTTCCAACAACTTTAGAAGAATTTAAAGCCATAATAATTACTCCAAATTTTGCTGCATTTACAAATCCAGCAGTTTGGGTTGTGGGCATAACTATTGCTATTGTTGCATCAATTGAGACTTTACTTTGTATTGAAGCGTCAGATAGAATGGACGTTCAAAAACGGTATACCGATACCAATGTGGAACTCAAAGCACAAGGAATTGGGAACATTATAAGCGCACTTTTAGGCGGATTACCTATGACATCAGTTGTAGTTCGGACATCTGCAAATGCAAATGCTGGTGCAAAATCAAAAATGTCGACTGTAATTCACGGTGTTTTATTGTTGATTAGCGTTTTGACTATACCCATTTTATTAAATAAAATACCTTTTGCTACGTTAGCTGCAGTTTTATTGTTAATTGGTTACAAACTAGCAAAACCAGCGATTTTTAAACATTTTTGGCAACAAGGTAAATATCAATTCGTTCCATTCATTGCTACTTTTGGAGCTGTAGTCTTTTTAGATTTATTAAAAGGTGTTGCATTAGGAATGATTATCAGCATTTTGTTTGTATTAAAAGGAAACATGCAACGAGCGTATAATTTTAGAAAAGAACAATACAAAGAGGGCGATGTAATTCACATCGATTTAGCTCAAGAAGTTTCTTTTTTGAATAAAGCAGCGATAAAAACTACATTGACCTCAATTCCTGAAAATTCAAATGTTATTATCAATGCTGCTGAAACGGTATATATTGCACATGATGTTTTGGATTTAATCAAAGAATTCAAAAAGAATCGAGCCAAAGATGAAAACATAAAAGTAAAGCTCGTTGGATTCAAAAAGGAATACAATCTAGAAAATTCAGGCGAAGAGGAAAAACATGTTTTTGTGGAACATAAGAAATAATTTATCTTATACTAAATGAAAATACTCAAAATTATCATGCTTTCTATTTGCTTTTGTAATGGTGCATTTTCTCAAAAATCAGAAGTTGGCAATTGGTTTATTTATTTTGGAAATCAAAGGATTAACCCAAAATGGAATTGGCATAACGAAGTACAATATCGAAATTATAACTTTATTGGCGATACCAACCAACTGCTTTTGAGAACCGGAATTGGGTACAATTTAACCGAAGATAATAATAATCTTTTATTGGGTTATGGATTTATAAATACACAAAAATATATTCCTAATTCTGATGAAAAAACAGATACAAACGAGCATCGAATTTATCAGCAGTTTATAACGAAACAAAAAATAGGACACGTTTTAATTCAACATCGATACCGAATAGAAGAACGCTTTCTGGCAAATGATTTCCAAATGCGTTTTCGGTATTTTTTAGGAATAAACATTCCAATTAATAAAAAAACATTAGAAAAGAATGCCATTTATCTTTCAGCATACAATGAACTATTTATAAATTCTGAAAGTCCCGTATTTGATAGAAATCGACTTTATGGAGCTTTAGGTTTTGTCTTTAATAAGAATTTCAAAATTGAAACAGGATTTATGGCTCAAACACTCGAAAACTCTAATAGAAATCAATTTCAAATAGCGTTTTTCAACAATTTACCATTTTAAAAATTTAAAATAAAAAAAACATGAAAGCACATAATAGAGAAACACAAGCCCAAATGACTCCAAGAAAAGCATTGGAGTATTTACAACAAGGAAATAAAAGATTTATAAGTAATCTTAAAGCACATAGAGATTTATTAGAACAAGCCAATGCAACAGTGGATGGTCAGTGGCCATTTGCAACCATATTAAGTTGTATTGACAGTAGAACTTCTGCCGAATTAATTTTTGATCAAGGACTTGGAGATATTTTTTCGGTTCGTATCGCTGGAAATATTGTAAATACTGATATTTTAGGAAGCATGGAATTTGCTTGTAAAGTGGCAGGTTCAAAATTAATTGTTGTTCTAGGCCACAGTAAATGTGGTGCTGTAAAAGGGGCATGCGACCATGTAGAAATGGGAAATCTAACGGAATTATTATCCAAGATTCAACCAGCAGTTTACCAAGAAAAAACTACAAAAGTAGATAGAAACTCTAATAATGCAGAATTTGTTGAAAATGTAGCCAAAATAAATGTAAAACGTAGTGTGAAAAATATTATTGAACGCAGTAACATATTAGAGCGCATGATCGAAAATAGTGAAATAGGAGTCGTTGGAGCCATGCACAATATAGAAACGGGTAAAGTTACTTTTTATACAGATGTTATGTATATCAAAGATGATAAAAATCCGAAATTTTCTGTTGCAGATTTAACCTATTAAACAAAAAAGTATGAGTACAACACGTTTTGATGTAAAGCATATTTTGCACGAATTGAAGCATTATCTTCCAACACAAACTCCGTTGAAAGATTTTATTCATCACAATTCGTTGCACGCATTTCAATACATGAAATTTTATGATGCTATTTTTAAATCCTCCAAAATTTTTGGACATCAAGCCACAATGCCACTTTCTGATTATAGAAAGTTGTATGAAATAGGTCGTATTCGTACTGAAATTGTTGAAAAAAGTATCACCAATAGAAAACCAAACGACACCATTGAAGTATGGAAAACCAATTTGCTTTCTAAAGAATACAATGATCACATCGACCATCGAATTGGTAAACTTCGTAACAATTGGAAGCAAAATTATCACATCGATTTAGATAATTTAGTGCAGCCTTTTCTTTTCCGATTTTTATGTAGTTATCTCGATCAAGGAATTTCTATTTGGGATTTTCCTATTGGAAACAAAGGTTTTTTAGAAGCTATTAAAGAGTTGGAAAAAACAAGTTTCGCTAGTTTTTTTAAAACAAAACGAGCCAAAGATTTACTTTTTAATGAAACTACTTCAATTGAAAGTTTGTTGAAAATAGTAGTTGGAAACGAAGCATATTACGAACAATATCTTTTCGACCAGCAATTTAGTCATCGCGGTTGGAGTGGTTTAGTAGCTTCGGTTGAAGCACAACCTGAAACACTTTTGAGTCCGAAACAAATTTCTTTGCATGATTTAATTCTTTTTGAATTGTTATTAGAGATTGACAATTTGGATCATCAACTAGGAAATAATTGGAAACCTATTGCTGAAATCACTTCTCAAAATCCAATTGATTTATTTGAAGAAATCGAAAATACCGAGTATCATGATGTGATGAAAATCTGGCAAGATGCTTTCGAGTGGAGTTATTACGATGAAGTTTTGGCTGGAATACAGCAATTGAGCAAATCCAAAAAAGCAAAAGAGTTTGTTACAACATCTCCAAAATCATTTCAAGCTTTATTTTGCATCGACGAGAGAGAAGACAGTATTCGTCGACATGTAGAAAGTATTGATACCAATTCAGAAACATTTGGAACGCCCGGTTTTTTTACTGTTGAGTTTTACTTTCAAGCGTTTGGTGCTAAGTTTTACGATAAATTATGTCCAGCTCCAGTTACACCAAAATACCTTATCAAAGAATTTGATGTTACTCAAAAACGAGAACACGATTTACTATATACCAATAAAACGCACTTATTAACAACGGGTTTTTTAAGTACGTTTGTTTTTGGGTTTTGGTCTGCTTATAGATTGGTTAAGAATTTGGTTGCACCGCAAGAAAGTCCAGCAATATCAAATGCATTTCTTCACATGAACGCTGAAGGAAAGCTAACTGTTGAAAATAAAAACATTAACGACATCGAAAACAATCTTCAAATTGGTTTCACTGTTGATGAAATGGCGACACGAGTTGCCAGTTTATTAAACGGAATTGCACTTACTAAAAATTTTGCTCCAATTGTTTATGTTGTGGCTCACGGCAGTAGTAGCGCAAATAATCCGCATCATGGAGCTCACGATTGCGGAGCGTGTAGCGGTCGTCCAGGTTCAGTTAACGCTAGAGTTTTTGCATTAATGGCAAACAATCCAAAAGTGAGAGAAGTGTTGAACGATAAAGGAATTGTTATTCCAACAACAACTCAATTTATAGGAGCTTTGCACGATACTGCTGCTGATGAAATTGAGTTTTATGATATAGCCACTTTGAATGTAACAAATACTGAAAGTCATATAAAAAACTTTCACACTTTTGAAGATGCTTTAGACTTAAATGCCAAAGAACGTTCGCGTCGTTTTGCTTCCATTGATACCAAAAACAACATCAAAAAAGTGCGTAAAGCCATTAAAGAACGTTCGGTTTCGTTGTTTGAACCGCGTCCAGAATTAGGTCACGGAACCAATACACTTTGTATTGTTGGAAAACGAAATTTAACCAAAGGAATTTTCCTTGATCGAAGAGCATTTTTAAATTCGTATGATTATAAAACCGATTTAGACGGTACATTTTTAACTGGAATTATGAAACCTCTCGGTCCAGTTTGTGGCGGAATAAATCTAGAATATTACTTCTCAAGAGTTGACAATTATAAGTTAGGTGCCGGAACCAAATTGCCACATAATGTAATGGGACTTTTTGGTGTTGCCAATAGTAGCGACGGCGATTTACGCCCAGGATTACCTTGGCAAATGATCGAAGTTCACGATCCAGTTCGATTGATGATAATTGTGGAACACTTTCCTGAAGTGGTTTTAAAAGTGATACAATCGGTTCCAGAAATGTATGAATGGTTTATCAATGAATGGGTACATTTATCAGTAATTAATCCCGAAACAGATGAAGTATTTTATTTCAAAGAAGGTCAATTTGAAACGTATAAACCCATGACCAATAAAATTCATTTCTTTAAAGATGTTCATTCTTTATTGGAAGATGCTAAGGAAATGGAAACCAATCACATCACACACGCAACTCAAGAAAATTTACCAATTTATTTTTATAACGAAAACTAATGGAGCAATTACTACAATTATTTTCACTTATACCTTTATTGGGATTTATAGTAACGTTGTTTTTTCGACAAAAAGAGGAGAATGCTATTGCAACTATTGCCATAGGTTCAGTTGGATTGCAATTATTTGGATTGATTTTATTTATTATGAATTGGATTGCAAACGGTTCACCTATTTTAGATATCAAACACTTTACCTTTTACAAAGAAGATAATGTTGAAATTTTCATCGATTTGTATTTCGATAAAATCACGGCAGTTTTTGCTTTAGTAGGATCGTTAATCACTTTTTTAGTTGCTATTTTTAGTCGGTTTTATTTGCATAGAGATAGCGGTTTTAAACGATTTTTCAGTACGTTGTTATTGTTTTTCTTTGCCTATTCGTTGATTATTTTTTCAGGAAATTTTGAAACATTATTTATTGGATGGGAATTTTTAGGAATCACTTCTTTTTTATTGATTATCTTTTATCGCGATAGATATTTACCTGTTAAAAACGGATTGAAAACAATTTCTTTATACCGTTTAAGCGACGTTTGTTTGATGTTGTCTTTATGGATGAGTCATCATTTATGGCACGAAAACATCACTTTTATTAAGCTAAACGATTTAGATTTAGTAATGTCTCATATCGATGAGCATCGCTATTATGCTTCATTTATTGTATTAATGATTGTAATTGCAGCTGCAATAAAATCGGCTCAATTTCCATTTTCTTCCTGGTTAACAAGAGCTATGGAAGGACCAACAACTTCGAGTGCCATTTTTTATGGATCACTCTCTGCTCATATTGGCGTTTTTCTTTTGATGCGAACGTATCCGTATTGGGAAACTATTTTTAGTATAAAACTTTTAGTTATTGTTGTCGGAATTGTAACTGCTATTGTTGCTACATTAATTGCAAGAGTGCAATCGTCTGTTAAAACTCAAATTGCTTATGGCTCTATAGCACAAATCGGAATTATGTTCTTTGAACTAGCAATGGGTTGGCATACTTTAGTCTTAGTTCATTTTACAGGAAATGCCTTTTTAAGAACCTATCAACTATTAGTTTCACCATCTGTTTTAGGGTATTTAATTCACGACCAATTTTTTAGTTATATTCCAAAACGATATGGTGCGAATGATTCTTTTATCAATAAAATCACTAATAGTATTTATGTTTTGAGTTTAAAAGAGTGGAATTTGGATGCTTTTCAATTTAAAATTTTATGGTCACCATTTAAATGGATTGGAAGAAAACTAAATTTTTTAAGCCATAAAACCGTTCTGACTTCATTGATAATTATATATGCAATTGGTATTTACTTATTTCTAAATCAAGATATACTTGCTAAAGAATTAGACCAAATGTTGCATATTTTCTTTGCTTTTATTGGAATGTTGCTAATTTTAAAATCGTTCGCAAAAAGAACCGATGCCATCAAAGTTTGGTTTATGATTATTGCTAGTCAGTTTTATATTTTATTGTCGATTGCTTTTTTAAATGATGAATATGAATATGTTGAAATTTTGATTTACATCAGTGGATTATTGATTGCAGCTTGTGGCGGATTCTATAGTTTGTACAAACTAAAAGCAATTGAAAAAAACATTGATTTGAATGATTTTTATGGTTATAATCACGATCATCCAAAGTATGGGTTTTGGTTTTTAATATCGTGTTTGGCTTTTGTTGGATTGCCATTTACACCAACATTTATAGGTGTTGACTTAATGTTTAGTCATATTGATAAAAACGAATATGTTTTAATAACAATCACTGCAATTAGTTTCTTGTTTATAGAAATATCAGTATTACGAATTTATGCACGACTGTTTTTAGGACCAAATAAAAAGCAAAACCATCCCATTGCGTATCGTTCGTCTTAATTGAAATAATTTATTAATTGTAAAAGCAGTTTTTTACTTTGCTATAAACTGCATTTATACAATTAATAAATTATTTCTTTTGTATTCTATTTATAATCAGAATTTTCTTATTATTATCTATTTCAAAACCGTAACTTCCTTTAATTGTATCCATAATAGATTTAAACAAAGTGCTTTCATATACTTTTCCATCTAGAATAATATTCATCTTATTAAATTTATTAGAATTCATGACTGATTTTACATTATTTTTTTCAAAATTACTTTGGTAAGCATCTAGGGAAATAGCGTTTGATAAGAATATTTCATTTTTTTTTAAATGATATTGTCTTTTGGCACATCCGACACAAAAAAGAATAATTAAAATTAAATATATAATACTATTTTTCATTATTTAAGATTTAATTCTACTCAAATTACTTAAACCACAAACATTCATTAGTAATTGTGTTGAAGGACTTGCTGGTTCAAAAATTGAAACCCCTGAAACATCATCAGTATAAATAGTACCCCATGTTGCACAATCTCCTCCGCTATACCACAAACCTCTTGTAGAAGTTACCTTAAAAACTGAAGATTGTTTGTTTTCAAAATAAAAAATGCCAATTTCATTTGTTGATTTATTTATAGCATTAATTTTTTGATAGCTGACAGAATTTAAAAAGCTTGAATTTTTTTTAATTTTATTATTAGTAATTATTTCTGATTCAAAGGCTTCAGTGTTTTCTATTTCTATTTCTTCTTTTGAACAAGAAACAAGTAAAGAAAGAAATAAGTAAAATAAAATTGATGCTTTTTTCATAATTGTGTTTTTTTCCATTGTATATATTTGAATTATTGAAAGGGAGTTGACTTTAGTCTATTTTTAAATCTAATTAAATTTAGATAATGTAACTCCCTATAAAAGTTTAATTTATTCATTTTTAGTAAAACAAATCAATAATTTAAATATTCAAATCAATAATTTAAATATTCAAATAAATTATTGATTTATAATGATTTAACATATTTTTATTGATCGAAAATTTCTACAAATACTGAATAAAATATTATCTGATATTGAAAGTTACACCACAAGAAAAGAAATTTCTAATTGTTTTAGTTTCTTTTGCAACTCCATAATCGTTGTGTGAATATCCAACAAAAACGGGCAAACTATAATTTTCAGAAACTTTAAACTCTTTAGAAAAATTAACTCCAACATTCGTAAATGTAAATCCTGCATTTCCATTGGCATCGGTTCCATAATAACCACCTTCGTTTAAAACTGCTGCACCTGCAAACGGACGTACATCGATTCCAGCACTTTCGAAAGTATGAGTATAGCCAACTTCGGCATAACTAGAATAGGCTCTAGATCTTCCACCATCAGCATCATCTTTGTAATCACCACCACCTATAAAAGTACTCCATGTAAAATCGATTGGTACTCCTTTTTCAGAGAAGTCAAATAACAAGGAAAGGTCCAAAGTTTTGGCTGAACCATCGGAATAATCAAAATAACTGCTTTTCTCCCAATCTACATTTTTTTTAGTGGCTGGCCAGTAATAATCCGCCAATGTGATACTCATAACCGGTGAAATTTGATACGAAATACTCCAATCAAATTCAAAATAAGAATCGGCTTTACTAGTTATATTAGTCGTAGCCCAAAGTTCAACTGATAATTTGTCCGTAAATGCATATCCAACATAAGGTTGAATCGCGATATCATCTCCATAATATCGAACACCTCTCCATAAATACGGATAAACTACATCGACTGCAGCTGTGAATTTTGGTTCTGCTTCTTCAACTGCAGTTGAATCTTTGACTGCATCTTGTGCAAATGTTACTGTACTTGATAGCAATAAAGCTAAAATAATTGTTACTTTTTTCATGTTCATTTTTGTTTTTGGTTTTTAATTGGTTTTGATTTATATTTAATTATTATTGTATTTACTTTTTCTTATTCACTTTAGCAATTATTTGCTCCGCAGCAATTCTTCCTGTTTCGGCTGCACCATTCATAAAGCCTTGATAATCTACACTGCAATGTTCACCAGCAAAGTAAACATCACCTATAGGTTCGCTTGTATACAGCAATGCGGTATTCCATTGACCGGGTTTTGGACAGGTGTAACTGGCTTTTACAAAAGGATACGTTGTCCAAGAAGCAAAAGCATGTTTGTTTGCATACGCCTTTTTTGAACCTGGGAAAATCTGTTCCATTGCGCCTACATATTTATCAATTTCGTTTTGAGGTAAATCGGTTTTCCAAATGTGCGATGCTGGAGCATAAGGATTGTTTATCGCTACTTTTGACAACCTTATAGATTCATCACCTCCAAAGAAACAGCAATAAACACCTTTCTTACTTTCGATACTTTTTATACTGCTGGAATCCCAACCATCATGAATATCCTTATGAAATAAATAGCCATAAAACTTATTTTTCCCTTCACGCCAAGGTCTGTTTTCATAACCAATAAATAACTTATTGTTTTGTCCATAACCCAATTCCTGAATCGAATTTATTTTTTCGGGTGTTAAATCAGGTAAATCAATTTTCACATCCCGAAGCATCGTAAACGGAATAGTAATAATCACATATTCTGCTTGAACATCAGGTTTATCTTTGAAGGATAAAACGTATTTACCGGCCTTTTTTGTTATTGCAGTAAGCATTGATTTCATGTTCACTGGCTCGGATAATTTAGCCGCTAAATTTTCGATTAATTTAGAATTCCCTTCTTTGATTCTATACTTTTCATCACTAACACCAAAAACTTTAAACCCTTCGGAAGTGTCTGAATCAAGCATATCCAGCATGTTTATCGCTGATTGCTCCGATGTGTCTAAACCAAATTCAGCCAAATAAGCAGCCGTCAAAATGTCTTTCATCCATTGGGTGCAAGCCAATGATTTGATGTAATCCTTCAAAGTCATTTTATCCAAAACCAATGCCGCTGGCGTATCATATTCTTCTCCTAAACTTTCGGCATCTTTTAGAATACGCGGTGCAATTTTCTTAAATTCTTTAATAATTTCTTGTTCAGAAATATGTCTTCCATCAAAGAAAAAGGTTTCATGACGCAAATTTGCTGCCTTCGATTCAGCATACATATCTATTAACTCCAAGTTAAATTCTTTTGCCAAAGCTAGCATGTCTTCATGATTAGAATCGATGAAATCCCCACCAAATTCAGGATGAATTCCCATTTGCAATGCGTCGTTATAATGGGTTAAAATGCGTCCGCCCAAACGATGACTGCCTTCATAAACTGCCGCTTGAATTCCTACTTTTTTAAGTTGGTAAGCCGCGTTTAATCCTGCCATTCCTGCGCCAACAATCACCACTTTTTTATTATTTACAGGATGAACTCCTTCATCCGAAATAATAATTTTTTCAGGAGTAATTTCCTTCTTGCAACTTATCATTGAAGTTCCAATAATTCCAGTCAGCAAACTAAATTTTGCAACATCACCTACAAATTTTCTTCTGGTTACCGCATCGGCGTTCTTAAATTCAATGATTTTTTCTACCTCAATTTCTGGATTTTCATTAGAAAATTGGGCTATTTTAAAATTTAATAATAAATTTTTAAGCACGGTTGATTTTGGTTTTCTCATAAGATGTTGACTTGTTATATTTTAATCTAATAGATTACTCAATAATCACTGATTTCATATTCATAAATTCTTTAATTCCAATCTCGGAAAGCTCTCTTCCGTAGCCTGATTTTTTTGTTCCTCCAAAAGGAATTCGGGAATCAGAACGCACCAAAGAATTTACAAAAACATTTCCTGCTTCTATTTTTCTCGCGAGTTTATATGCTCGCTCTCTGTCTTCTGTCCAAATCGCCGAAGCCAAACCATACCTGTGATTATTAGCAATGGCAATGGCGTCATTTTCATCTTTGGCCCTAATTATAGTTGCTAGTGGTCCAAAAGTTTCCTCTTGAAAAGCAATATTATTCACATCAACAAAATCAATTAATGTGGGTTGAAAATTGCAATGTTCCCGTTCTCCACCAACTAAAATTTTCGCTCCTTGTTGTAAGGAATGTTTTAATTGATAACTTAGCTTTTCAGCCAAATCTATTCGAGCCAATGGTCCCATATTTATTCCATTCTGGAGTGGATTTCCTTGCTGTAAGGCACTAACTTTTGTTACAAACAAATGGGCAAATTCATCAGCCACTTTTTCGGTAACAATAAAACGTTTGGCGCAAATACAAGCCTGACCAGCGTTGAGCATTCTGGATTGTGTCGCTACAGTAGCGGCTTTCTCTAAATTGGCATCATTCAAAACAATAAAAGCATCTGATCCGCCTAATTCTAAAACCGATTTTTTGATGTGTTTTCCAGCCAAAGACGCCACAGATGAACCTGCCATTTCGCTTCCAGTCAAAGTAATTCCCGAAACAATATCGGCAGCAATGACACTTTCAACTTGTGGAATATCAATCATTATTTGTTGAAAAACACCTTCTGGAAAACCCGCTTCAAGAAAAGCATTTTCGATAGCTTTGGCACAGCCAATAACATTTGGAGCGTGTTTCAAAAGCGTAACATTTCCAGCCATAATCGCTGGCGCAGCATAACGCAAGACTTGCCAAAAGGGATAATTCCAAGGCATAATCGCAAAAACAGCACCTGACGGATCGTAAACCGACATACTTTTAAACGGCGTATCGTACAATTCATCCTTTAACATTTTCTCCGCATTCTCGGCATAAAAATCACAATTTCCAGCTGATTTTTCTACTTCGGCAATTCCTTCTGCGAGGATTTTTCCCATTTCGTTTGTAATGAGTAATCCTAATTCGTGTTTATTAGCACGAAGAATATTCGCGAATTTTTGCATTTTATCCGCTCTTTCTTGAAAAGTAGTTGTACGCCAATTTTTGAAAGCACTTTCCGCTAATTGCAGTTTGTGATTCAATTGTGCATTGGTCAAAACTTCGTGTTCTTCAATGACTGTTTGCGTAAATGGATTTATTGATTTGAATATCATTTTTATTAAAAATTCTAATTTTATAATATTTGAATTATTCTGTTTTTATAATTTATAAAACTTTAAATTATATATTTTTTCATTCTAAAGCCAATAGTTTCAAATCCTTCCTTTTTATAGAAATGAATCGTTTTCATTGATTTTTCTACTTCGGGAGTATCTAATTCTATTCTGGACCAATTTTTTATTTTACCAATTTCTATCAAGAAATTTATTAATTTTTGTCCAATTTTTTTGGAACGAAACTCCGGAATAATATATAGTTCGTTTATAACTCCAAAACTTCCTCTTGCATACAAAGCACTCGATTCAACTGCACAAATAAATCCAACTATTGCATTCGAATTAGATTCTATGGATACAATAATAATTCCTTTGGCTAAAAAATCATTGATTATTGTGTCTAAATTATCTTCGCTAAAACTATGGCCAATTTCTTCATAAAAATTCAACAACATTTTTTTAAATTGTGCTAAATCATGTTCTTGAATTTCTCTTAAAGAAATTTCAAAACCAGAATCCATTAAAAAATTATTATCCTGTATCATCTAAACTATTTTAATAAATATCGAAAACTGCCGTTGCCATTCTTTTTGTAATTTGACCCTCTTTCAACGTTTCTGATAAAATCAATTTTTGTGCAGTTTTATTATTCAAAACTTCGTCCATGGAACGAATTTCTCCACACGGAACATTATTCTTTTTCAATTCATTTAAAAGCATTGAACTTTCTACTTTTAAAAATGCATCTGCCAATATTTTTCCTAATACTATTCGGTTTTGAACGCGCAAAGCATTGGTTTTAAACAAATTTAAATCTTCAATATCTTTTAAATCTAGGCATTTACAAAGCGATGCGAATTGCTTGTCATTCCCAACAGCAAGCACAATTGCTTTGCCTTCTTGGGTATAAAATGTTTCTCCATAAGGAGCAATATTGGGATGCAAACTTCCCATTTTTTGGGGAATTTCACCACACATCAAATAGTTTGTCGCTTGGTTTACCAATGAAGAAAGCGCCGCATTATAAAGTGAAACATGAACCGTTGATCCTATTCCTGTTTTAGAATATTGCAATAAAGCGATTAATATTGCCTCTTTTAATTGGTGTGCAGCTAGTACATCTATCATTGCGATTGGCATTTTTAAAGGAGCTCCTCCAGCTTCTCCATTGATATTCATAAATCCGGTTTCCGCTTGAAGCACGACATCAAATGCTGGAGTTTCATCATCAATACCGTAACCACTAATTTGTGCGTAAATTAGTTTTGGAAATTTCTTGCGTAAAGCAACAGCATCCAATCCTAATATTTTTGCTGATGAAGGTTTGAAATTAGAAATCACAACATCAGCCGATTCAATTTGATTCATAACTATTTCAAAATCATCTGCCTTTTTTAAATCTGCCCAAAGAATTGTTTTATTATAATTTACACTACTGTAATAGGCAGATTGCTCATTTTCGATTTCTGACTCCAAACGCCAACTTCTTGTTACATCGCCATTATTAGTTGGGTTTTCTACTTTTAGAACGTTTGCACCAAGTTCTGCAAAAAACATTCCAACAGCTGGACCAGCCAAAACTCCGGCAAGTTCAACAATTTTTAAATCCTTAAATAACAGCTCTTTTTGCATCTGAAAATAATAAATCTAGTAAATTAATTAATGGTGTGCTTTCAATTTAGTTTTTGAATCCAAAGGCCAATACATTAACACAGAACAGTTTCCGCTACGAGGATCGTCTAAATAGTCGAATAATGGTTCTACCAAAATGAATCCACATTTGGTTTGAGCCGTAACCGTTGGATCAATAATTTTGCCTTTTATCAATTTATCACAATATTCAGCAATGGTCATTTGATCTTTTACTTTATCAAAACCTATTGGCATTCCAGCCGTCATTTGTCCTTTACAACCTAGTTCTCTAGCCACTTCTTGACGCGCATTGTAAATTTCTCTTCCAATGCCTTTTCCTTGATAATCAGGATGAACCGAAACGTCTAAACCATACAACCATTCTGCTTTAGGATCGTGCGTTCCCAACCATAAATTGTCCGAAATCTCCAAGAAAGTATGGTGGCCTTTGTGGTAATTTTGCATCAAAGTCGTAGTTGCCGCAATAACTCTGTCGCCATCTAAAACAATCATTTGCCCTTCTGGAAAAATTTCGATATGTCTTTTATACTGCGCTTCGGTCATTAATTCTTCCTCTGACAAAGTTGGAAACACAATTTTTTGAAGCTCGGCTTCTTGTTTTGCATATTCTGGTGTTGCGGTTTGCAAAATGTATTTGCCTAAAATTTCTTTTTTCATAATTTAATTCTTTTGGTACGCAGATTAAACGAATTTGCTTCGCAAAAACACGGATGAAAATCGGATCTTTTAATCTTTAAATTTTTCAATCTTTAAATCTTACGACATATTCCCGTAACTGATTAATTTCATTTCCAAATATTCTTTCAATCCTTCGGAACCCGATTCGTGACCAATGCCACTGCTTTTTATTCCCACGAAAGGTAATTCCGTTCCGTGTGCTGCCCATTCGTTGATGCCTACCATTCCAAATTCTAGATTTTCAGCATAAACATTTGCTTTTTTTATATGATTGGTAAATACATAAGAAGCCAATCCATATTCGGTGTCATTTGCCCATTCAATAACTTCTTGCTGGGTTTCGAAAGGAATCACAATCATCAAAGGCCCAAACATTTCGGTTTTGATAAAAGCCTGACTTTGTCTGGCTTCAATCAAAGCTGGGTGAACGAAAAATCCTTTTTCCGAGGCTTCTCCACCAATATGAATTGTTGCTCCTTCACTTTTTGCTTTTTCTAGCATTGCCAAGGAATGTTTTTGCTGGGTTTTATTAATTAATGGTCCAACAAAATCAATTTCGCCGCCATTAATTCCAGTTTTCAGTTTTGAAATGTCTTCTTTTATGACCGACACAAATTGATTAAAAATGTCCGTATGCACATAAAAACGTTGTGGAGCAACACAAACCTGACCACAATTTCTCAATTTGGCGACCAAGGCTTGGTGTGCAATCGTTTCAACATCTACGTCACTTTCGATGATTACTGGAGCGTTTCCACCCAGTTCAAGCGACAATTTTGTCGATGTTTTCGATGCGCCATCCATCAGTATTTTTCCAACACGAGTACTTCCTGTGAAACTTATTTTATTTAATAATGGATTCTCAATCATTTCAATTCCCGTAGAAATGGGTTCTGTGTTTATTAAGTTGAAAACCCCATTTGGAATTCCAGCTTCGTGCAGCACTTTTGCCATATTAAAACTAGACAATGGTGTGAATTCTGAACCTCTCATCACGACGGTACAACCTGCAGCTAATGCAGCTGCGACAGCTCTTGCAGGATTGTAAGCTGGAAAATTCCAAGCGGTAATTACTCCAACAACGCCAAGCGGTTGGTAAATAACCATCGAACGTTTGTCGATTCTGCTTGACGGAATCACGCGACCATAACTGCGTTTTCCTTCTTCGGCGTACCATTCAAAAAGGTTGGCTGAAACCTGCCATTCGCCACGAGATTCGAGCATTGGTTTTCCGGTTTCCAGCGACGTTTCTTTGGCGAAAGCCTCAGCATTAGCACGCATATAATTTGCAACTTTTTTTAGAATTTCGGCTCTAAAATAAGGTGTTGTATTTTTCCAAGTTTTGAAAGAAGCATCGGCTGCAGCAATTGCATTTCTACAATCATCAGCATTCCCGAAAGGAACTTTGTCTAAAATTTCTTCGGTAGCAGGACTTTGTAAATCCCAAGTTGCGCCATCAATCGCGTCGCACCATTCTCTGTTTATATATTGTTTTCTCATATTATTATCCTCTTAAGGGAAAATTTATTTATTAATTTTTCAATTGCCTCCAGCTTTAGCTGGAGAACTAAAATAGAAATAGTGGTAATTGGCTTTAGCCAAAAAACAAAACTATTTTGGCTAAAGCCAATTTGACATTCATACATTTTCCTCCAGCTAAAGCTGGAGGCAATTTAATATAGAGATGGAGGCAATAGACTTATGATATCACTTCATTTATCGTTTCTTCTAAAATAGCCAAGCCTTTTTCTAAAATTTCGTCTTCGATAAATAATGGACTAAGAATTCGAATACAATTACCATAAGTTCCAGAAGTGATGACAATTAATCCTTTTGCCAAACATTTATCTACAATTGCTTTGGTGGAAATTCCATCCGGCATTCCAGTTGTTGGGTTTGAAAATTCGATGGCTAACATTGCTCCAAGTCCACGAACGTCAGTAATGTTTTTTGGAAATAAAGCCTGCCATTGATTGAACTTTTCACCAACTATCTTGCCCACTTTTTCGCCGGCGGCATTGATATTGTTTTTTTGCATATAATTAATGCTTGCTAACGAAGCCACACAACTCAATGGTCCACCCAAATAAGTTCCGCCAATAAGTCCTGGTTTTATCGCATCCATAATTTCGGCTTTACCAATTACGCATCCAATTGGCATTCCGCCACCCATAGATTTAGCCCAAGTGGACAAATCTGGAGTCACTCCGTAATGCTCATAAGCTGCCCATTTTCCGGTACGACCAAAACCAGATTGCACCTCATCAAAAATTAAGAAAATATTATTTTCGGTACAAAATTTACGCAAATACTGCACGTATTTTTTAGATGCTGTTGTAAAACCGCCTTCGCCTTGCACTAATTCTAAAATGATTGCCGCAGTTTGTGTAACCGAAACGGTGGATGAAAATGTTTTGTGTAACTTCATAATCATCAAATCATCAAACTCATCTTGCGTCATTCGAGCGCTCATGCTCGGTTTGTAATACGGATATTCTAATCTGTAAACTTCCGGTGCATAAGGTCCAGCGCCTTCTTTATATTTTACATTCGAAGTCAATGTCATTGCCATCATCGTTCGTCCGTGAAACGATCCATCGTAACAAATTATTCCAGCTTTTCCTGTTACTGCTCTTGCAATTTTGATAGCATTTTCTACTGATTCTGCGCCTGATAAAGTCAACATGGCTTTTGTAGCTTCGCCATGCGGAAAAATTTCGCATAACTTTTCGGTTAAATCCAAATATTGCTCATATACTGAAACATTAAACGAAGCGTGAATGAATTTATCAGCTTGGTTTTTTATGGCTTCAATAATTTCTGGAACTCCGTGTCCGGCATTATTTACTCCAATTCCTCCTGCAAAATCGATTAATTCCCTTCCATCAGCATCAATAATTATTGCACCTTTGGCAGATTGTATGCTTGAAGGATTGAAAATTCCAAGTGCGTTGGGCACACTTTTTTTTCTTCTTTCGTATAATTTATCTGTATTGCTCATTTTATTTACTTGATAATTTTGCTAATTCTAAATCGGGTTGCGAAAATTTATAAATTTTCATATACATATTGGTTTTGGTATCAAAAACGCCTTCTAAAACATGAATTTTATCGCTTAATAATTCATTGAGATGTTCCATATCACGACACATAACATTGGCTTCGACATCAAAATCTCCTGAAACTAAAGCCAAAAAGCTTATCTCGGGTAATTTTTTTAATTCTTCGAAAATGGAATTCATGTGGGTTTTTGGCTTGACCGAAATCAAGATACTCGCATAGGCATTGAAGCCAATTTTGTTAGGGTCAACGCGGCCAATAATTTTTAGCGTTCCGTCTTCAACTAGATTGATATAGCGGTGCCGAATAGTACTCACTGCTACATTAATTTCTTTCGAAATTTCGGTAAACGACATTCTCCCGTCTTTTTGAAGCAGTTTTAATATTTTATAATCTAATTCGTCGTCGAGTGCGCTCATTTTTTATATCTTAACCCTGTCAGGGTTTAAAACCCTGACAGGGATTGGTTTAATTTTTATATTTTAATTCTCCGTTTATCCACGTTTCTAAAGTTTTTATGGAAGAAACATCGTTTAATTCAAAAGGGTTTTTATCCAAAACAATAAAATCGGCATATTTTCCTTTGGAAAGACTTCCCTTTATATTTTCCAAATTATCGGCAATAGCACTTCCAACAGTGTATGCTTTCAACGCTTGTTCGAAAGTGATTTTTTGGCTTTCGCCAATGACAAAACCATCAATTGCTTTTCGTGTTACAGCAGTTTCCATATTTACCCACGGATTTATTTCTTTGACCACTGGACCATCGGTTGAAAGTGCCAAATTTATTCCGTTATCCAAAACGGTTTTGCAAGGATAAACCACGTCTAACAAATCATCTGTTAATGTGTTTTTGAAATTATTTGCCAATTCATAAATAAAAATCGGTTGCATTGCTGCAGTCATATTCATCGTCTGAAAATCCTGTATATTTTCATTGGATAAAAACCCAACGTGTTCTATTCTGTGTTTTAAATTTGGGTTAATTTTGAATAAATCACGATACACTTTCAAAGTCAAATCGACCGCTTGATGACCAATAGCGTGAGTTGCCACCGAAAATCCTTTGGCAACAGCTTCTTTGGCAGTTGCATAAAATTTATCGTAATCCAAACGCAAAACACCTTTGTAGCCATCTGTATTTTTGTAAGGAACATTGATAGCTGCTGTTGCCGAACTCAAACCGCCATCCGAAAAGAACTTCACGGTTTTTATTTGTAAATATTCCGATTCGTATAATTCTGGTAAAACCTGAATTTCATCGCTTCCGTCTGGAATTCGAAGCGGAAAAACATTCATTCGCACCTTTAACAATCCTTCTTTATCGAGTTTGATGTAAGCTGCTAATAATTTTTCGTTCGCTGCAGGATCAGTTGCACTAGTGATTCCTAGACTTAACAAATAATTATGCGCTTCGAGAATCATATTTTTGTATTCGTCAAAAGTAAAAGCGGGAATGTTATTCATTATCAACCCCAACGCTCTTTCGGTAAAAATTCCTTGTAAACTTCCGTCTTGATTTTTACGAATTTCTCCACCAAAAGGAACTTCCGTATTTTCATCTACATCTGAAATTTCGATAGCTTTAGAATTTGCAATCCCAATGTGAGCACAAGTTCTGATTACAAAAACTGGTTTATCCGTAATGACTGCATCTAAATCTTCTTTGGTTGGTAATCGTTTTTCTTCGAGTACCATTTCGTTAATTCCGCGCGCTAGAATCCAATTGGAAGTTGGATTTTTAGCGGCAAAATCTTTTAGTTTTTCTTTGAATTCTACTATTGATTTTACACCCCGAACATCGAGCATGTAGGTTCGTAAATGACCTATTTTCCAGACGTGAATGTGGGCATCGTTTAATCCTGGCACAATAGTTTTTCCTTGAAAATCAATTTCTTTTGAAAAAAATTTGAATTGATTTCGCAAATTATTTTCGGTTCCAATGGCTTCAATTTTACCCAAATCATTTAGTACCATAGCGTCAGCTTTTGGAAAAGCTTCGTCCATAGTTATGATGTTGGTGTTGTGTATTAATTTGAAAATCATTTTTATTTTAATCATTTATGCGTTCAGAGACCGTTTAACACGACCTCAAAGTCAGAGACTTTGCGAAGCGACGCAAAAGTTTTTAACCTAACAATGTAATTATTTTCTTTCTTCTAAAACTGCGGCAATTGCTTGTTCAATTACGTCTAATCCTTCATTCAATTGTTCGTCAGTGATTACAATTGGTGGCAAGAAACGAATACAGTTCGTATACAAACCTGCACGAATTAGAATCAAACCATTAGAGACGCATTTCTTGATTACTGCCATAGCAAAATCCATATCTGGCTCTTTAGTAGTTCTGTCTTTTACAAATTCTACAACCAACATTGCACCTAATCCACGAATATCCCCGATGATTGAAAATTTCTCACTCATTGTTGTTAGTCGACTTACAATAATATTCCCAACGTGAGTAGCTTTAGCCAAAAATTCGGGTGTATTGATTTGTTTTACGGTTTCGTGAGCAGCAACTACCGCAAGTGGACTTCCAGAATAGGTTCCTCCAACTCCACCTAAATGTGGTGCATCCATGATTTCGGCTCTACCGGTTGTAGCACTTATTGGCATTCCTGAACCGATAGATTTTGCCATTGTTACAATATCTGGAATAACACCACTGTGTTCAATAGCCAAGAATTTGCCTGTTCGTCCTGCGCCAGATTGCACCTCATCTGCAATGAAAACGATGCCGTGTTCGTCACACACTTTTCTGATTTTCTCTAAAAAACGCTTTGGAACAGGGATAAATCCACCTTCACCTTGCACTGGTTCAATGATAATTGCCGCAACTGCAGAAGGATCAACATGTGAAATTAAATTTTGATCGAAACGCTCGATACAATAATCAATGTACTCGTCATCAGTCATGTTTGCTGGTTTTCTGTATAAATTTGGAGACAGAAAACGATAAATATCGGGAGCAAAAGTTCCAAAACCTCTTTTGAACAAACCGTATTTACTGGTTAAACTCAATGTAAGCATCGTTCTCCCGTGGTATGCGCCTTCAAAACAGATAACTGCTGGACGTTTCGTGTAATATTTAGCTGTCGAAATTGCGTTTTCTACCGCTTCGGAACCGGAACAAGCTAGTAATGTTTTTTTAGGAAAATCTCCAGGCGTGATTCCGTTTAGCATTTCAGCAAAATCCAAATACGGTTCGAAAGTAGTCACTAATGCACCAGTATGAATGTATTTTTCTAATTGATTTTTAATTGCGTCAACGACAACTTTTGGTCTATGTCCAAGATTCACCATTCCGATTCCACCAGCAAAATCTATTAATTGATTTCCGTCAACATCCCATACTAAAGCACCTTCAGCTTTTTCTACGACTACTTCGGTAGATTTCCCTAAACCTGCTGGCAAACAAGCTGCTCTTCGGGCTAATATTTCTTTGCTTTTTGGACCAGGAATTTCTGACACTTTTTTAATTTGAGTTCCCATTATTTTTAATTTAATTTTTATTCTACTTATTAATTTGTTCTTTAGATATAATAATTTTCATCTACAGGATAGTACATTAAAATACTTGCATTGCCCGATTCCGGGTCATTTATATAATCATATACTGCTTTAATCCATCGAAAACCCGCTTTTAGTTGTGGTGTAATTGTTGGGTCTGTAAATTCATTTTTTTCTAATCGTTTACAATATTCATGAATCGTCATTTTGTCTTTAACAGCACCATAACCTATAGTCATTCCAGCAATTATCTGTGCTTTAATTCCTAATTTTTTACAAATTTCGTGTCTTGCTTTATACATCTCTTTAGAAAGTCCTAAACCTCTATATTCTGGTAAAACTCCCATATCGAAACCGTACATCCAGTCTCCATTTGGCTTGTGCGCATTGGTAATCCATAAATTGTCGCAAGATTCTAAAAACGTGTGTTCGTGCTCTGGAAAATCACATCTAAACGTACTAGCTGAACCTATAACCAAACCGTCTTTTTCGACGACTAATTGCCCTTCGGGAAACACTTTTACATGATTTGCAAAATGGGCTCTATTCATCAATTCTGTTTCGTGTAAGGTCGGAAAACATTGCGCTTGCACGTATTCCATTCCAGTTGCGTCATCTAAAGTTGCATTTCTTACTATAAATGTATCACATATAACTTTTTTATATATCACAATTTTGAAACTTCTTTTTAAAAATCTAATTTAATTTTATAATTTTCATCCACTGGAAAATACATTAATATACAAGTATAACCAGATCCAGGATCATTAATATGATTGTAAAGTGGTTTGATCCATCTAAAACCGGCTTTCCTTTGTGGTGTAACTGTTGGGTCAGTAAATTTTTTAATTTCTAATGCATAACAATATTCTTCAATGGTCATTTTATCTTTAACATTTCCATATCCAATGGTCATTCCTGCAATTACTTGACCTTTTAATTTAAGTTTTGAACATACTTCCTGTCGCGCCAAATACAGTTCTCTTGAAAGACCCAAACCTCTATATTCAGGTAAAATTCCCATATCAATTCCGTACATCCAATCTCCATTGGGTTCATGAGTGTTTGTTATCCACAAATTATCTGTAGTTTCCATAAAAGTGTGTTCTTCATATGGAAAACGGCTTCTCATTGTGCTGGTTGAACCAATAATAGTTCCCTCTAACTCTATTACAATTTGACCTTCAGGGAAAATTTTGATATGATTTTCAAAATGATTCTTATTCATTATTTCCAACTTATTTAAAGTAGGATAACATTGAATTTGAACGTTCTCCATCTGAATAACATCTTCAAGAGTAGCATTTCTTAATAGAAATTCATTATTCAAAATTTCCCTTCTAATCATAATTTAAACTATAATATAAATCCTGCCAAAAGATATAATACAGACGATACAGCAAAAATTATCAATTGATACGGAAATTGTGAAATACCATGTTTCATCATATCAACCTTACAGGATTGAGCCGTTAGTACTCTATTGTCTGAGAAGAAACAAGCCGCTGCACCCCAAACTGTTCCTGACGCTAATGCACCTTGAGTTAACCAGAAATCTGCATTAACTTGAGTGGACAAAATAGCTGTTGTAGGAACTAGAATGGCATAAATTCCCCAGTTAGAACCTGTTGCCCAACAAATCCAAGCTACCAATGCAAAAACAATAAAGGGTAAGGTTGAACTATTTAACCAACTAATTCCTTCCAAATGTGATGCTACAAACTCATTAAATCCTAATGCATTTTGAACATCTTTTAATAAATAAGTGAACCCTAAAACGGCCAATACAAATGTTATAGTTTCAAGACCTTTCACAAAATTGTCAGAAATTTTATGGAAATCAACAATTTTAAATACAAGAAAATATAAATAAACAAATACACATGCTGTAGCAATTCCACGAAGTGCATCAATACTTCCAAAGATATAATTGATATTAAATTCAAAACCACTTCCCCAATAATCAAAATCCCATGGATAAGGAAAAATTGTACACCATATTAATATTAATAACGGAATTAAAAAATACCTTACTTTTCCTTCTTTTTTCTCTTTTCTATTTAATTTTTCTTTTTTCTCTTCAATAACAACATCAGCTTCTGCTGCTTTTATACCTTTAAAATCGGGTATGAATTCATAAACCACTAACGCTCCAAAAATCAAAGAAACCCAAGCAGAAAAATTATACGGAATTGTATGCAAAAAGGCTTCAATAGGACTTGTAATTGCCTGTCCTGCAGCATCAAGAACACCGCCTTCGATGGCAGTTAATTGAGTTCCGTAAAAAATTGTCCATGTAGAAATAGGAAAAATAATTGTCAATGGAACACAAACAAAACTTAATACCAATGCTAATTTTGCTCTAGAAACTCCAAATTTATCTGTAATAGGTCGCATTGTATTTCCTACTGATAAAGCACTGAAATAATCATCCAAGAAAAAGAAAAAACTCAACCAATAAGTCATCAACAACGATTGTTTTTTTGTTTTTACATGATTCTCAGAATATTTACCTACTGCTTTAATTCCACCAGATGCAACTACCATTTGGACAAAAGCACCGTACAATATACACACTAATATTACCCAAATTAATCCTCCATCATGTGCATCTCTCGCAATAGATGAAAACAAACCATCAAACATGTTTAAAGGAAAAATCATGCCTTCGCCATCAGGAAACCATTCTTTAGATCCACCCTTTGAAGCTAATAATGCAAACCCTACTGCGCAACCTATTATTAAAGGTTCGAGTGCTTTTCTGGTCATAATAGCTACGCCTAAAACAGTAAATGCAGGAACTAAAGCATGCCAATTGATAAAATAACAGAGCCCTGCCAGAAATAATAAGGCGACTCCAGTAATTGTTGAAATTGATTTCATTGATTTTTTGGTTTTTTGGTTAATAAATAATAATTGTTAATTAATTTAAATTGGTTAATTTTAAACTTTATGCTACTTATATATATTAACAACTAATAATCAAACTTGTAAATAAGTTAACATAGCTATCAATATTTTGTAAATCTAACAATATTTTTAATACTCACAAAAAATATTATTGTAATTTTACAAATATGTGTATATTTGAAAAATAAAAAAACCTAAATTATGTTATTTAACGAAGTAAAAAACTTTATAAACGGAGCGTTTAAATCAGGAAGTTCCACAGAAATTCAAACTATTATTTCTCCTTTGGATGGAAGTAAGCTGTCAACTTTCAATGAATCTACCATGGAAGATTTGAATGAAATCATTGAACATGCACAAAAAGCACAAAAGGCTTGGCAAAAAGTTACCTTAAAAGAACGGGTTCAAGTTTTTTATAAATACAAACAATTATTAGAAAAAAATAGTGTTGAGCTCACTGAAATTATTTACCGTGAAAACGGAAAAATTCATAGTGAGGCAAAAGCCGAAATTGACAAAGCAATTGAATTAACTGAGTTTGCTTGTTCGCTTCCGCAATTTGTAAATGGCGAAAACATGGAGGTAAGTAAAGGAGTTTATTGTTCCTCTACTCGATTACCTCTTGGAGTTGTAGCTTCAATAGTTCCGTTTAATTTTCCGAGTATGGTTCCACATTGGACAATTGTAAACGCAATTGCTCTTGGAAACGCAATGGTTTTAAAACCATCTGAATCTGTGCCAATTAGCAGTCAATACATTGCTAAATTATTGAAAGAAGCTGGACTTCCTGACGGACTTTTTAATATCATAAATGGCACACAATCAACTGTTGAAAACCTATGTGATCATCCAGGAATTAAAGCCATCACATTTGTAGGTTCGACTAAAGTGGCGAAAATTGTCTATCAAAGAGGAAGTAACAATCTCAAACAAGTACTCGCTCTTGGTGGTGCAAAAAATCATATTATTTTACTACCCGATGCGCATCCAGATATGGCTTCGTCAAACATTGTAGCTTCGATGAGCGGTTGTGCAGGACAACGTTGTATGGCGGCTGCAACATTATTAGTAGTTGGAAATTGCGATGTGATTTTGGATAAATTAATTGGCGATGCCAATAAAATTCAATGTGGAACAACTTTAGGTTCTGTAATTTCAAAAGCTGCCAAAGATAGAATCGAAAGCTATATAACCGAAGCAGAACAGCAAGGAGCAAAAATAATTCTTGACGGTCGCAACACTATAGTTCCCGGAAAAGAAAACGGATTCTATGTTGGTCCAACCATAATAGATTATGCAACTGCTGATATGAAAGTGGCAAAAGAAGAAATTTTTGGACCTGTTTTAACTATTGTTCGTGTCAAAACTATTGATGAAGCACTGGCTATCGAAAATGCTAATCCATATGGAAATGCCTGTTCTGTATTTACACAAAGTGGTGGTTTAGCTACTTATGTTACCGAAAATGCTTCGGCTGGAATGTGTGGGGTAAACATTGGTGTTCCAGTTCCAAGAGAACCTTTTGGTTTTGGTGGATGGAACGAATCTCGTTTTGGTTCTGGAGATATTACAGGAAAAAGTTCATTATTATTTTTTACCAAAGAAAAGAAAACAACCACCAAATGGAATCCTGAAGCAGGAACAAACTGGATGAGTTAATTCAGATTGCAGATTTTAGATTTAAGCTAGAAAAAGTAAAAGCTTCACATTTATGATTGGGAGTTGAAATAGTATTTTTTTAAATAATTTTTAATTTTTAATTCGTAATTTTTAATTGATTTTAAATGTTAGAAAAAGTTTCAGCTGTAGATTTTGATATTATTTATAAGTTGTATATGAATCCGGAAGTAAATCCGTATTTGCTTTATGAAATGATGGATGAAGAAACTTTCAGAATCATTTTTGATGATTTACTCCAACAAGAAGTTTTGTATCTTTATAAAGAGAATTCAGTACCCGTTGGAATGTGTAAACTCATTAGACAAAAACATAGAAACGAACATTTACTATATGTAGGTGGAGTTGCCATTCATCCTAATCATTCAGGAAAAGGATTTGGAAAGAAAATGATGCTTGAAATTATTGATTTTTGTTCTAAAACTGGAGTTTTAAGAATTGAACTTAGTGTTGCCAGTTCAAATATAAAAGCCATTCGACTCTATGAAAAAGCAGGTTTTACCAAAGAAGGCGTTATGAAAAATTACACTTATTTAAAAAGTAAAAATCAATTTATTGACGAAGTATTAATGTCTAAATTATTATAATTATGATACGAAAAGCTACTCTCAAAGATTTAGATCAATTAACAACCTTGTTTGATCAGTATGTTGTGTTTTACAAACGACCTTCTAATCATGAGAAACACAAAGCCTATTTAAAGGAACGAATAGAAAATAACGAAGCTACAGTTTTCATGGCTTTTGACGACGAAAAACCAGAAAAAGCGATTGGTTTTACCTTAGTTTATGTCACTTTTTCTTCATTGGCTTTAAACAAAATATTGATTCTAAATGATTTATTTGTTGATTCCACCATTCGAAAAAAAGGAACAGGAGAACAATTAATTCTTCAAACTGTGGAACTTTCAAAAGAGTTAGGTTCTAATTTAATTCGTTTGAGAACCGCAAAAAACAATACTATAGCGCAAGGATTGTATCATAAAATGGGATTTGTCAGAGACGAACACCTTTACACCTATGACCTTACTGTATAATAAATTTAAAACCTATAATTAATAATGTTAAGCAAAGAGCAAATAATAAGCGACAGCAAAGAATTTAGTTTATTTTCCTGGTCAGCACAAGCTACCATGAACCCAATCGCAATAGAAAGAGCCGAAGGTGTCTATTTATACGAAGTTGGCGGAAAACGAATCATCGATTTTTCTTCAGGTTTAATGTCCGTAAATATTGGTCACGGAGACCAACGTGTTACTGATGCTGTGGTAGAACAAATGCAAAAAGTAAGTTTTGTAACCCCAACTTGCACCACCGAAATCCGAGCAAAATTAGCTAAAAAATTAGCCGAAATTTGTCCGGGCGACTTAAACAAAGCTTTTTTTACTTTATGTGGTACATCATCTGTAGACAACGCCATAAAATTAGCACGATTATATTCGGGAAGACATAAAATTATTGGTAGATATCGTGCTTTCCATGGCGGTTCTATCGGTGGAATGTCCGTTGGTGGTGATCCCAGAAAACTGGCAAACGATTCCCAACAAATGACCAACACAGTGCTACTTGATGATCCATACAATTTTTTTGGAATGAACCATTTAGACGATGTCACAAAGTTAAATTTGAGTTTAGAATATGTAGAAAGAGTCATTCACTTTGAAGGAAAAACGAATATTGCAGCTTTTATTTTTGAAGGCGAAAGTGGTTCTTCTGGCTGTTTGCATTATCCAAAAGACTATTTAAAAGGTATAAAAGCACTTTGCGAAAAATACGGAATTCTGTTTATTGCAGACGAAGTGATGAGCGGATTTGGGCGAACCGGAAAATGGTTTGGGTTCGAAAACCACGACATCATTCCAGATATGGTTTGTATGGCAAAAGGCTTGACGTCCTCTTATTTACCATTAGGTTGCTTAATGGTTTCTGACAAAATCGCTTCTAAATTTGAAAGCACACCAATGATGATTGGACTAACTTACAACGCTCATCCTGTTTCAATGGCAGCAGCACTAGCAGTTATCAACATATACGAAAGTGATAATTTGATAGCAAATGCTCGAAAAATGAGTGCGTATCTGGAATCAAAAATTGAAGCTATGAGAAGTCAGCATCCAAGTATGGGTCAATTTAGAAACACTGGACTTTTGGGCTGTTTGGATATTTTAAAAAATAAAACTACGGGAGAACTTATTGCTCCTTACAATGCAAGCGGTGACGATTTGAAAATAACCAATCTCATTGCTGCTAAAGTTCGTGAACTCGGATTGTACACTTTTGTACGTTGGGGCTATATTTTTATTGCTCCGCCAATGATGATCAACGAAACCCAAATCGACGAAGGTTTAGCCATTATTTCAGAAGCTTTAAAAATCGCTGACGAACATCTAGTTTAAGATTATAAAAAAAAGGTCCAAATCTGAATTGATTTGGACCTTTTTCAATCAAAAATTTATATTAAATAACTGTTCCTTTAAAGGTAAGAACTGTAGGCGTTTCGCCGGTATTAGTAGTTACAGTAACCGTTTTTGAAAAAGCACCTTTGTTAGCAGCATTGTATGTTGCAGTAACCGTTGCTGTTGCTCCAGGTTGTATTGGTGTTTTTGTATAACTTGTTGCTGTACAACCACATGATCCTTTAACATCTGTAATTATCACAACGGTTTTTCCTGTATTCTTGAATTCAAAATCAATCGATTTTGGTTTGTTTTGTGGAATTTCTTGAACGTCAATCAGTTCACTTTTCCAAGATACTGAGCTTGTAGTAATAGTAGTTACCGTTTTTACTTCAGATTTTGTAATTGTGCTAAATGACATTAATCCTAATGATAAAGCCAAAATAGAAATTTTAATAGTTTTCATAATAATAGTAATTTAAAGGTTTAAGTATTATTTTTTTGATTGTAAAATTTAAACAAGTCAAATGTATATTAGAAAACCAAAAGCTAGTGTTAACTGCTTTTAAATGTTTGTTAATGACATGTTAATGCTAAAATGAGAACGAATTTTTCCTTAATATTACACTTTATAAACACTTTTATTTGAAAACCAAAAAACTAAATATTGTCATAGTTCTAGGCCTTTTTGCTATCATTGGTATTTTGATAGCACAATTGCTTTGGACAAAAGAAGCTTTTAATCTTGAGGAAAAAAAATTCAGCCAAAAAACGCATATAGCATTACTTGAAGTTGCAAAAAAATTATATGAAGGCACAAACCACGAACTGCCAGCAGAAAATCCAGTGCGAAAAATTTCAAATGATTATTATATTGTCAATATTGATAATGACTTTGAACCCTCGATTTTAGAATTCTATCTAAAATCCGAATTCAAAAAAACCAATATAAATCTAGATTTTGAATACGCAATGTACAATTGTCAAAGTGACGAAATGGTTTATGGAAACTATATTACATTGTCTAAAAACAGCAAAAAAGCAAGTTCTATTTATTTCCCAAAACACAAAAATTTAGTCTATTATTTTGCTGTTAGATTCCCTACCCAAACCAGTTATTTGTTCAGTTCAATGCGGTTTTGGTTTATACTTTCTATAGCTTTAATTGTAATTTTATTGGTATACGTATATTCGATTTATACTATTATTCAGCAAAAAAAATACTCCGAATTGCAACGTGATTTCATCAATAACATGACACACGAATTCAAAACTCCACTATCTTCGATTTTATTAGCATCTAATTATTTAATTCAGCAAGACAAAATAAAATCCGATAAAAAACTAGAAAAATATACTGGAATTATTATCAATCAGAGTAACAAACTCAACAATCATATCGAGAAGATTTTGAACATTGCCAAGTCTGATAATTCACCTATGACATTGGAAAAAAAGGAAGTTGAAATAACTCCAATTTTGAAGGATGTCATCGAAAATATAAAACTCAAACATCAAAATCTTGAAGTTTCAATTCATACAGAAAAGGAATTTAGCATTCAAGCCGATGTTTTTCATTTCACCAATATTGTATATAATTTATTAGATAATGCAATAAAGTATTGTGAGGTAAATCCAAAAATAGTGATTTCGATTAGAGCCGAAAAAAACCACATTAATCTTTCTTTTTCCGATAATGGAATTGGAATTCCAACCAAAGATTTGAATTTTATTTTTGATAAATTTTATAGAATTCCAACTAAAAAAAGCAATGAAGTCAACGGTTTTGGTCTCGGATTGTATTATGTAAAAAAGATTTGCATCTTGCACAAATGGAAAATTTTCGCTGCAAATAATACAACCAAAGGGATAACTATTTCTATTGTAATACCTATTCAATAACAATTTCAATGGCAATTTCAATGGCAATTTCAATGGCAATAGCAATTTTAAACTATAAAAATGACAAAATATAAAATCCTTTATACCGAAGACGACGAAACTTTAGCTTTTTTGACCCAAGACAATTTGGAGCAAAACAACTACGAAGTCACGCATTGTACTAATGGTGAAAAGGCTTTAGAAGTTTTCTCAAAAGAGCAATTTGACATTTGCGTTTTTGATATTATGATGCCAAAAGTAGATGGTTTCGAACTCGCCACAGCAATTAGAAAAATAAATACTGATATTCCTATAATTTTTCTCTCAGCAAAAACCTTAAAGGAAGACAGGCTCAAAGGGCTGCGTCTTGGCGCCGATGATTACCTCGTAAAACCGTTTAGCATCGAAGAATTACTACTGAAAATTGAAATTTTCCTCAAGAGAACCAACAAAAATAAAAATAGTGAAAAAGAACTATTTAAGGTTGGAACTTATTGTTTTGATCCAAAAAATTATCTCTTAAATAATGATACTGAAAAAATAATTCTTACCCAGCGGGAATCAGAATTATTAAAATATTTTTTAGAAAACAAAAATATAGTCCTCAAACGAGAAGAAATATTAAAATCACTTTGGGGTGATGACGATTATTTTATGGGACGCAGTTTAGATGTTTTTATTTCTCGTTTGCGCAAAATACTCGCAAACGAAAATGGGATTTCTATCGAAAATCTACACGGAATTGGATTCCGATTTGTAGCTAAGTAAAAGTCAAAATTTAATGTCGCATTTTAGTGAAGCACTAAATTAATTTGCCACAAATTTCACAGATTAACACGGATTGATTCGTCACAAAGCTTAAAAATCATTTTAATCCTTGAAATCTGTGGCAAAAACTTTTTATCCTATTTTGATAGTAAGACAATATATCTTTCTAATTACTTATAGCATAAAATTTGAAGGATTATTTGACATTAAAAATTATTTTTTATTTCGAAAAACATTTTCAATTACTTCAAATAATTTTTCTCTGTTTATAGGTTTGGTTAAGTAACCATGGAATCCAGCTTTTAAAATTTTTTCTTCATCTTCAACTGAGGCATAAGCTGTTTGAGCTATTACAATAAGTTCTGGTCTAATTGCTTTTATTATTTCTAAAGCTTCAAAACCATTCATTTTAGGCATTTTAATATCCATAAGTACAAGGTCAACACTTGAATTCGATAAGCAAAAATCAACTGCTTCTTGCCCATTTATTGCTCTTATAATTGTATAATTTTTTGATTGCATGATTTTTTGAAATAATAAAAAATTAATATTATCATCCTCTGCAATCAAAATAACTCCATTCTCTTTGCTTATAAAATTATCTTTAACTTTGATGGGTTGAACCGAAATCATTTGGGCATTGTCGAGTTTTAATGGGATTGAAAAGGAAAAAACAGAACCTTTATTGACTTTAGATTTTAAAAATATTTTCCCACCCATCATTTCAACATAGGCTTTTGAAATAGCCAATCCAAGTCCTAAACCTCCTTCGTTTATTGAAGCATCGCCATCGACTCTTTTGAACCTCTCAAAAATATGTTTCTGATTTATTTCATCGATTCCAAGTCCACTATCTTGTATAACAAATACTATTTCATTGTTTTTTTTATTGATTTCATAACCAAAGGAAACATAGCCAGTATTTGTAAATTTTATAGCGTTTGTAACTAAATTGATAATGATTTGCTTCAATTTAATTTCATCAACAATAATGGTATAAGCTGCTGGGTTTTTATTTTCGATGATAAAAAAATCAATCGCTTTAGATTTTGGAATCGTAACTTTTATAGTTTCAAATAATTCATTTATACAAGACTCTAAATTTATACTCGTATAATTAGGCGTTATTTGATTCGAATCTATTTTCGACATTTCGATAAGATCATCAATTATTGAAACTAAATTTCTGCCACTTTTATCTATCACATTTAAGTATTCTAATCTCTCGGCATCCGTTAAATTAGTATGTAATAACAAATCCGTAAAACCATTTATTGCATTCATAGGCGTTCGAATTTCATGCGATAAATTGGCAAGAAAGGAAGATTTAAGCCTATCACTTTCTTCGGCTTTGAGTTTTGCCTTAACTAACTCCAGCTTTTGAATATTATTTTCTTCGAATAAATTTCCTATATAACTAAACTCTCCAGAAGTAGATTTTAAATGCTTTATTGCTTTTTTGCTGCCTGTTTCGAGCACAGTGGCTACTAATTCTAAAGGATGATAAACTAATTTTCGAGTGTAAAATACATTGATTAATAAATTAATAATGAATGCAACCATAATGATATAAAGAATGTCAATTGTATTTTCAAAATACACATCAAATTTTCTTTCAAATAGTAACTTTGCAATTACCTTATTGTTATTGTCTTTTAAATCGAATGTGGAGTAAATATGATGTTTGCCTGTACTATTTTTAGCATTAGAATCTATAAATTGAATACGAGAATTTGTGAGTTTTTCTAAATTTTTTAAAAAATTAGCATCTAAAAGTCGCACCACAAAAAAGTAGCCAAAAGCTTTTGTTTTATTTTTTTTAGAGTCATCAGATGGATGTATTGCAGCACCAGAAACTTCAATTATTCCTTCTGGTATTTTCATATAAAACTTACTTAAACCTGATTTATTGAGGTCTAAAATAGCTTGTTTTGATATAAAATCAATCGTCTTGATTTTTGAAGTAGCAGTGTGAATTACAAAATTTTGATTGGCATCATAAGTTCCTAAATAATCAACATTATATATTTCTATTTCATTTGCAATCGATTCATTGTACCAAATTGTATCTTTACTCGTAATAAAGTTTACATATTCATCCCAGTTTGAATCATTATTTATAGCAACAGAAATAGGTTTTGAATCTAAAACTACCAATTTAGTAACCTCGTTAGTAAACTGTGCTTTGGAGTTAGTATACACTTGGTTTTCAACCTGTTTTGTATAATAAAAAAGTATATAATAGAGGATAATAAAAAAAATACTAGAAGAAAAAATCAATAATAATATTTTAGGATACGTTTTTTTTACTTCCATTATTTTCAAAAGATAAATCAAATTTTTAATTAATTATGGGTAATATTAACATTTTAAAAATAAATAATCAAATAAAATAAAAAACTTAGTAAATAGTTATCACAATTAATAATGCGTTGAAATGAGTAATCCTAAACAGCAATTACAACACCAATAACCCAAATTCTCGCAACGTATTAATAGGTTTTGAATACCAAAACAATTCAAAATTTTCAAAACGAGTCTCAAAATCTGTTTTAATTTCCAGAAAAGTATGGGTTTTCTCTTTTGAAACCGCAATTTTATCAAGGATTTCTACCAACCATTCCCCTTCATTTTTATTGGTTTGAATCGTAAAACTTTCCTTTTTATCATGAAAAGTCAAAGTCATCATTTCCCAACTATTCTCTTTTTTGGATTTAATAAAATGTTCTAAAATTGGCTTTCCTCCTAGCCAAACTATTTTGGCTGTAGGCTTGTCATTGCGAGAAAAGACCTGTCCGCCGTGGCGGAAGCAATCTAAATCATCCTCCAAAGCATCAACAATAAAATCGGGATGTATTTTTGTCTTTGGAATTTTGAAATCGAACCAATCCTGTAATTCGTAATCAAAACAGATTCCGTGCATAAAATTGTACAAGGATTTCTTTAATCCAAAACTGAATTTATCGTGATCAATTCCCGTTTTGTCCTTAAAATTAATATCGTTATTGGCAAAAGTTCCAATGCTTTCGGTTTCCTTGACCACACCAAATTTCTCTGGATACATTCCCACTGGACTGTGCGCCGTCATCGCAAATTGATGCCAAAAACCGGATTGCAAAACGCCCGCTTCAAATAATTGTCGCACCATTTCCAAGCTATCAATAGTTTCTTGAACGGTTTGCGTTGGGTAACCGTACATCAAATAAGCGTGAACCATAACTCCAGCTTCGGTGAAATTACGGGTTACTTTTGCGACTTGTTCTACCGTTACGCCTTTGTCTATCAATTGCAATAATCTATCCGAAGCCACTTCTAATCCGCCAGAAACTGCAATGCAACCTGAGGCTTTCAAGAGCAAACACAAATCTCGGGAGAAACTTTTCTCGAATCGGATGTTTGTCCACCACGTAACCGACAATTTTCTACGAAGAATTTCGAGTGCCAAAGCCCGCATCAGTGCTGGTGGCGCAGCTTCATCGACATAATGAAAACCATTTTGTCCCGTTTGCGAAATCATTTCTTCCATTCGATCACACAATAAATTGGCTGCAATGGGTTCGTAAAATTTGATGTAATCTAATGAAATATCACAAAAAGTACATTTTCCCCAGTAGCAACCGTGCGCCATCGTGAGTTTGTTCCAGCGACCATCGCTCCACATTCGATGCATTGGGTTCACAATTTCGATAACCGAAATGTATTTGTCCAACAACAAATCTGAATAATCGGGCGTTCCAACTTGCGATTGTTTATAATCTGGTTTTAAGGAATTGTTTTTATAAACTACAACACCATTTTCTAATAAAAATGTTCTTTTAAAATTTGGTTCTTGAGTTTGTACAGAATTAGAAAATGAGATTCTTCCTGCGTCAGACCCGAGAGCAAAGCTCGAATTGGCGTAGCAATGACTAATATGAGAGTATAAAAGTTCCACAGGCAATTCACCATCATCCAAAGTAATATAATCGAAAAACTCAAAAACACGAGCGTCAGAAAGCGAACGCAATTCGGTATTGGGAAAACCGCCACCCATGGAAATTTTTATGTTTGGATAGTGTTTTTTTACATATTGAGCCGAACGAAAAGCGCTGTATAAATTCCCTGGAAAAGGAACCGAAATCAAGAATAATTCGGGTTGAATGGTTTCGATTCTCTCTTTTAAAATCGAAATTAATATCGCATCAATATAAGTTGGTTCTTTTTGTAAAGCTTCGTACAATTCGTCGAAAGAATTCGCGCTTCGTCCCAAACGTTCGGCGTAGCGGCTGAAACCAAAATTACCATCAACACATTCTACAATAAAATCCGAAATATCTTCAAGGTATAAAGTGGCGAGATGTTTGGCTTTGTCCTGTGTTCCCATGGTTCCAAAAGCCCAATCCAATTCTTCGAGTTGTGCAAAACGAGACGCTTCGGGTAAATAATCTTCCTGACAAATTTGTAATGCCAATGTTGGATTTTTCCCTTGCAAAAAGGCAATAACCGAATCGATGGTTTTGATGTATTCGTCTTGTAAAGTGAGGATTCTTGTCGAATTATACGATATTTTTTGATCTACAACCTGAAACTTTGAACTTGAAACCTGAAACAAATCCTTTAATCCTTCTTTCGAAAATAATTTCAAAATCACTTCGATGCCTAAATCCGCTTGGGTTGCCGAAATGTTTTTAGTATTCAGAAAACCTTTGATATACGCTGTTGCCGGATACGGTGTATTCAGTTGAGTAAATGGAGGCGTGATGAGAAATACTTTGGTTTTCAAAAGGAATGTTTTGTGCAAAAGTAAGAGAAATTTAGGATTTAAATCTTTTAATCTTTTGACTTTACCAGAAAACACGCCGTTTTTTTGTCATGCTGACGTGAGGAAGCATCTCATTTTTTTGCTTGCGTTATGTGATTTGCTTCGCTTGTTCGCAATAGCTTGAATCTCTCGGCGGTTGAAAGGGCAACTAAAGCACTATGAACTGGAAGTCCATAGATTTGGTTTTGCAAACTGAAAGTCTGCACTGTTGAAATGTAAAATTAACCGCGAATTCGCGAATTAAAAGCTCGAAAAACGGAAAATAATTAGCGAATTTGCGGTAAAATATTTTTAGAAGCGAAAGCGAAATGCATTAAAGTGCAAAGTTTTAAACTATATTTAAGACCAATAAACCCTCAACCTAATGGTTTAAAAAAAGAATGAGATTCATTATCGAACGTTTTCTGTATTTAAGAATATAATTACTACTTTTAAATTCTGAAAAAAAGCCTAATGACGATTCAACAGTATCTTTCTAAAATAGATACCTTACACAAAACAGGGAACGCACGAGAACACTCCTATCGTGGCGATTTACAAAATCTGATAATGGCAATTTTGCCCGATGTTTTGGTAACCAATGAACCTGCCAGAGT
>NZ_JANNXH010000057.1:0-66311 GCF_031409475.1 Flavobacterium sp.
CAATTAATATCTGTATTACTATTTGATTTTAGTATGATTTCAAAATCTATTCTAGAAACTTGCTTGACCTGATTTTGAATATAAAATTGTTTAATACTATTAGATACGGCATTATTTTGAACGTAATAATCCAGAAATCGTAAACTTAAACCAGATTTATACTTACTGGCTATTTGTTCATTGAATTTGATTAAAGTATTCTTTGAATCTCCAAGTGGCTGATCCAAATTTCTTCGCGCCATTAACATATAAAAATAACTGTATTGCTCATTAAAATTTACTTGGGTTAAATTGTACCCTTTTAATATTTTGAGTTTAGAAATTGAACCGAGCATTTTACTTTCTGGGTGATTCTCTTCGATATATTGCATCATTGCATATACTTGAATTCCATCATAAATCCAATTGTCCTTTCTTGGGTCTAAGTGTAAACTCGATTTTAAATAATTGTTTAAATAGGTTTTTAAAAACTTTACTTCATACATAAATTCATCCGTAAAAGGACTTATAAATGAAGGCAATTGATTCAAACCATAAAACGGGTTTTTGTCATAATCAGCCTGTGAAACCGTAATTTTATCGTGTGGATATTCGCCAATTAAATCCTTAGTGAAATTAGCGACACGATCAACAATGATAGCTTTTTGGATGTCGTCTAACTTGTTGTGATTTAAATTTGTGAGGACTTCGATTGAACTATTTTTAAAGCTACTAAAACTATTTTTGGGTTCAATAAAAAGACTAAAATCGGTTCTATTTTTTCCAGTTAATTTGTAGCTCGAATGAGTAGTATTCAAAACATTTTTTTCAATATTTAAATCAGTTGTTAACACACTATTATTTGGAATTTTTATAGTTATATCAAAGTCCGAAATTGCATTTGCAATATCATCTAAATTGTTATTATTGTATTTGATAAAATTAGAATCTTCATAACGTGCAGGAGTTAAAAACCAATTTTTTAAGTTCATACCGCCACTCGCAGCAAAACCATATTTTGTAAATTTATCACTTGGAACCTTTGCAATATAAGTAAGATTCAAAATAATTTTCTGATTTGGTGCTAACTTTTCGAATAATTTGACTACAATATAATCAGGGTTTTTTAGAGTTCTTTCCCATGTAAAAAATAGTTTATCTTCGCTAATGACTGATAAATTAGTTGTACTTCCCCGTTCTTTTTCAGTTGCGAGATGAAAACCTCTATAAAATTCATCCGAAAACCGGTTGGCTAACGGAGTAATTTTGCTTGAATAAGCATTGTTCCAATCATTCAAAACGAGCTCAGAAAGAGTGTCCTTTGATTGATTATAAAAGGTAATTTGTTGTTGTATATTCAGTGTTTTTTTATCCGTATTGAGCGCTACAATCATTTGAGAATGATGTTGTCCGTATTGTTTTTCACCTGAGAATAAAACAAGAATAAATAAGAGTATTGTATGGAATGATTTCAACGATAGGTTTCAAAAAAGTTAAAAAAATAAATGTACTTAAAATCAGTTATATAAAACCATAATTTGAAGTTAAAAATTAAATAAAAAAGCTGTTTTTTAGACAGCTTGAATATTAAAAGTTAGGGCTTAAATCATATTTTTTATAGAATTTATCCAAAACATCCACTACTTCATCTTCCGTATCAACGATTTTGAATAAGTCTAAATCTTTTGCACTAACGGTTTGTTCTTGTTCGACCAAAACGGTTTTTATCCATTCGATTAGACCAGCCCAAAAACTAGAACCAACTAATATTATTGGAAATTTTCCAATTTTTTTGGTCTGAATCAATGTGATGGCTTCGAACAATTCGTCCATAGTCCCAAAACCTCCAGGCATCACAACAAAACCCTGTGAGTACTTGACAAACATTACTTTACGAACAAAAAAGTAATCGAAATTTAAATTTTTATCTCTGTCAATATACGGATTGTAATGTTGTTCAAAAGGCAATTCTATATTCAATCCCACCGAAGTTCCACCACCAAGATGTGCCCCTTTATTTCCAGCTTCCATAATTCCAGGTCCGCCACCAGTTATGACTCCATAACCGGCTTTGCTTAACTTGTAAGCAATTTTTTCAGCAAGTAAATAATATTTTTCTGTAGGTTTTGTCCGTGCAGACCCAAAAATGGATACACACGGACCAATGCGTCCCATGTTTTCATAACCGTTTACAAACTCGGACATAATTTTAAAAATCGCCCAACTGTCATTGGTTCGTATCTCATTCCAAGTTTTTTGTTTGAGTTTATCTTGGATCACTTTGTCCTCGTCGTTATCAAAATCTTCTAATCTCATTTTTTATGTTTTTTAGAGCTTCCAGCCTCTAAAAGGCTGGAAGCTTTGAATTAATCCTTACATACAAGCTAAAGTAACTCTTTCTTCAAAAACTGCGCAGTATAACTCTTTTTATTTTTGGCAACTTCTTCGGGTGTTCCTTTCGCAACAACTTCTCCGCCACCTTTTCCACCTTCAGGACCAATGTCGATGATGTAATCCGCCAGTTTTATTACATCCATATTATGTTCAATAATCAAAATCGTATTCCCTTTATTTACCAGTTTATTGATCACTTCCATCAACACGCGAATGTCTTCAAAATGCAAACCAGTTGTGGGTTCATCCAAGATATAAAACGTATTTCCAGTATCTTTTTTACTTAATTCTCCCGCCAGTTTGATGCGTTGCGCTTCGCCACCAGAAAGGGTTGTGCTTTGCTGACCGAGCGTGATATAACCCAAGCCCACATCTTGTAAAGTTTTGACTTTTCTATAAATCTTCGGAATCATCTCAAAGAAAGGAACGGCTTCATCAATAGTCATATTCAACACATCCGAAATGGATTTTCCTTTAAATCGAATTTCTAATGTTTCTCTGTTGAATCGCTTGCCTTGACAGGTTTCACATTCTACATAAACATCGGGCAAGAAATTCATTTCAATCGTTCTCACGCCAGAACCTTCGCAGGTTTCACATCGTCCGCCTTTTACATTAAAACTAAAACGTCCTGCTTTATAACCTCGAATCATACTTTCGGAAGTCATCGTAAACAGATTTCTAATTTCGGTAAAAACTTCGGTATAAGTAGCAGGATTCGAGCGTGGCGTTCTCCCAATCGGGCTTTGGTCAATGTCAATTACTTTGTCAATGTGTTCTAAACCTTCTATTTTTTTGTACGGTTGTGGTTTTTTGACACCATTAAAATAATAGGCGTTCAAAATAGGGTAGAGGGTTTCATTTATCAAAGTCGATTTCCCGCTTCCAGAAACTCCCGTAACACAAATCATTTTGCCCAGCGGCAATTCTATCGAAATATTTTTCAGATTATTTCCTGTTGCTCCTGTTAGTTTAAGAAAATTCCCATTTCCTTCTCGGCGTTTTGCTGGAACTTCGATTTTCATTGTACCGTTCAAATATTGAGCTGTAATCGTTTCTGAAGCCAACGTTTCTTGTGGCGTTCCAATGCTGATGATTTCGCCACCATATTTTCCTGCTTTTGGACCAATATCAATCACATAATCAGCGCGTTCAATCATGTCTTTATCGTGTTCGACCACAATTACGGAGTTGCCAATATCACGCAATTGCTCCAAGGAATGAATTAATTTATCATTGTCTCTTTGGTGTAAACCAATACTCGGTTCGTCCAGAATATACAAAACTCCCACCAGCTGCGAGCCAATTTGAGTTGCCAATCTAATGCGTTGTGCTTCGCCGCCCGAAAGCGATTTCGAACTTCGGCTTAACGCCAAATAATCTAACCCTACATTCATCAAAAAGTTCAATCGGTCTTTGATTTCCTTAATAACTTCGGTGGCAATCGTTTTTTGTTTGCTAGACAAATGTTTGTCTAATTCCAGAAACCAAGCCGTGACATCCGAAATATCCATAGCGCATAATTCGGTAATGTTTTTTTCGTTGATTTTATAGAATTGCGCTTCTTTTTTCAATCGTGAACCTTCGCAAACGGGACAGTTAATTTCGTCCATGAACTCTTTTGCCCAGCGCTTTATCGTTGCAGAACCACTTTCGTCGTGTTGGTTTTTGATAAAATGTGCAATGCCTTCAAATTCAATTTTGTACTCTTTGGTAACGCCCAAAACTTTCGATTCGACCGAGAATTTTTCTTTGCCACCATTCAAAATCATTTCTATTGCTTCTTCGGAAATATTTGAAATAGGATCCGTTAATTTGAAAATGTATTTTTCGCCAATGATTTCCAGTTGTTTGAACATCCAACTGCTTTTGTATTCGCCCAAAGGAGCAAAACCACCTTTGTTTATGGATATTTTTGGATTCGGAATAATTTTTTTGATATTAATTTCGTTTACCGTTCCCAAACCTTTGCAATGGTCACAAGCGCCTTTTGGAGAGTTGAACGAAAATAAATTGGGTTCTGGATTTTGGTAGGAAATCCCTGTTGTAGGACACATTAAATTCCGACTAAAAAACCGAATTTCATTTGAGTCTTGCTCTAAAATCATCAACACATTTTCGCCCTGATGCATAGCGATGTTGATACTTTCGGATAATCTTTTTTGAGTTTCTTCGGTTTCTTCAACTGCAATTCGATCAATTACAATCTCAATATCGTGTGTTTTGTATCGGTCGAGTTTCATTCCCGTAGTAATGTCTTTGATATCGCCATTAATGCGAACTTTCAAGAAACCCTGTTTAGCAATTTGTTGAAATAATTCGGCATAATGTCCTTTTCTAGCTCTAATAATTGGAGCGAGAATATTGATACGCTTTCCTGCAAAATCCTGAATAATCAAATTCTTGATTTGCTCATCGTCATAAGAAACCATTTTTTCGCCTGTGTTGTAACTGTACGCATCAGCGGCACGAGCAAAAAGCAAACGCAAGAAATCATAAATCTCGGTAATGGTGCCAACAGTCGAGCGTGGACTTTTGCTGGTAGTTTTTTGTTCAATGGCGATAACTGGTGAAAGGCCATCAATTTTATCAACATCTGGACGTTCTAGTCCGCCTAAAAATTGTCGCGCATAAGCCGAAAATGTTTCTACATAACGGCGTTGTCCTTCGGCATAAATCGTGTCGAAAGCCAAGGATGATTTCCCAGAACCCGAAAGCCCAGTAATGACTACCAATTTTTCTCTAGGAATGGTAACATCTATATTTTTTAGATTGTGTACTCGCGCACCTTGAACTTCAATTGTATTGTTTGTATCTAGCATATTTTTTTAAAAATTCTGTCCCGAAGTTTCGGGAGTGGAAGCAAAGTTACGGTTTTGGTTTGTTCTTTCGATGCAACAGTTTGGAAGTTTATGTTAAAAGTAGACATAAAAAAACGCTAACTCAAAGCTAACGTTTTCTTTTTCGGGTGAGGATATAATCCTCGATTGCTTCTTTGGTAGTGAACCAATTTCGACCTTCTTTATAGGCGTCAATTTTGCCAGTTCGAGCCAGTAAACTAACATATTCTTGACCGTAAGGAGAACTTGGTTCGCTAACAATGTTCGAAATTTTTTGAAAATCAGTATCGTTGTCTGGCATCGCATTCAAGTAAATATTTAAGCTGCGTTCCAAAGCCTGACACATCAACAACATAAGTTTTTGATACTTGCCATTGTTTGCTTGATGGAGTGCTTCGTAATATTTACTCCTATCATTTTTGAGAATAATAGCCGGCGGAAAACCACAACGCATCAACAATAAATTCATACACAACCGAACCGTACGACCATTACCATCAAAAAAAGGATGTATCCAAACCAGTTTATGATGAAAGATTGCCGCCAATTCAATGTCGTTCAATTCTAAAGGATTGGTGTTGACAAAATCAATCAATTCATCTAGTAAATCCGAAATTTTATTGGCGTTTGGCGGAACAAAATTAGCGCCCGAAATGCGAACACCACCGTTTCTGATTCGTCCTGCAAAATCCTCTTCGATAGAGCGTAAAACCAGACTGTGAATTGAAAGAATATCAATACTGCGCAACACATAATCATCGCTTACAATACGGTACAAATAGTCTATTGCTTTATCGTGATTGTGTGTTTCAAAATGTTCTCGAAGCGATTTTCCTTTGATGGTAATTCCTTCTTGAAGCACCATTTGAGTTTCTCGTAAGCTCAAAGTATTGCCTTCAATACTATTAGAATTGTAGGTCCATTCTATCGATAAGCTTTCTCTGATTTTGTTCAAAGCGATGTTAGGTAAAGGTCTGCTGGCCTGCAAATCATGCTTTTTTTGGTGCAATCGTTCAAAGGTTGATTGAAATTCTGCTCGATATCCTAAATCTATTTTCCACATAACTGCACAAAGATACAATTAATATCGGATAAATTAAATATTTATACTATCCGATAGTAGAATTATTTTTATTGTGATTGATTTGTAGTAGATTTTGTATATATTAGCTAAATAAACGCCAATGCCTTTATGGTTGAAAGCCACCCAAATTTCAGCGAATTGTTGACATTTTATGGCTGGTATAAATGAGTTACCAGCAATATTACCACCAAACCGGAGAATAAATATTTTCCGAAAAACTATCCACTTAAAAAAAGAATTTAACAAATGGAACTAAAAGATTTTATATCGGAGACAATTAAACAAATTACAGACGGGATTTTAGAAGGAAGTTCATATGTAAGAGAAAAAAGTAATTCGTCAGAAGGAATTAAAAATCAATACACAAAGATTGATTTTGATATTGCAATTACCACAAATCAGGAAAATAAAGATGATTTAGGAGGAAAAGTTTCTGTTGTACAAGTTTTTAGTGCAGGAGCTTCAACATCGAAATCAGCTTCAACTTCAAGTCAAAACAGAATTAAATTTGAAGTGTTAGCGCATATAAAAACAAATTAACTTAAATCTTTACAGAAATACTGCTGGTAACAGCGGTTTCTCGAAATTGCGAATTTTGTGGTAAGTTCGCGTTTGCGTTTCGCAAGAATTTTTATCTTTAGTGGAAAATAAACGGTTACGAAGTTCGCAACCTTGCCAAGCGGCGGAACGTTAGCCGTCATTGTAACGCAACCGGGGAGAATTCAAAAAAATAAGGGAACAACATTAAAAATTGATGTTGTTCCCAAATATTTTAACAGGCGCATTCAATTTCTTGTCCAGTTTTTCCTTTTAAACCTTCGGTTGCATATCCATCAAACTTCCACCATTCAATTCCACCAATTAATTCTTTAACTTTGAAACCTAATTCCGTCATATTTAGAGCACCTTTTGTAGAAGCATTACAACCAATTCCATCGCAATATGTTACATACAAAATATTTTTATCTAAATGTTTCGTACTTTCTTCATTCATTTCTCGATGAGGAATATTGATTGCATTTGGAATATGTTCGGCTTCAAACCCAAAAGATTTTCTTGCGTCAAGTGCAATGATATTTTCTTCATTATTAAGTGCATCAAATAAGTCCGAAGGATCCATTTCAAATGCTAATTTGTTTTCGTAATATTTAATTTGTTCTTCCATTTTATTTTTGTTAAATTATTAATATTGGCAAAACTATAACAACATTTTTATTCCTGAAAACGAAAAGAATTCATCTAAATCATTAAATTTTTTCATATCAAATCAAAGTTTAAATGTTGTTTCTTTGCTAAATAAATATTGACAAATGGAAATAAGACATTTAAGATTAATTAAAGCAATTGTTGAGGAAGGAACTATAACAAAGGCAATCGATAAACTACATTTAACCCAATCTGCCTTGAGCCATCAATTGAAAGAAGCAGAATCTCAATTAGGAACTTCTATTTTTTCGAGAACAAACAAAAAAATGGTTTTGACAAAAGCAGGGGAAAAACTATACAATTTAGCCAATGATATTCTCAAAAAACTTTCAGAAGCCGAACTTGAGATAAAACAGATGGTTTTTGGAGAATTTGGAGAAATAAGAATTAGTACAGAATGCTATTCAAGCTATCATTGGTTGCCATCTGTTTTAAAACAGTTTCAAATTTTATATCCAAATGTAAATTTAAAAATAGTAACAGAAGCCACACATTACCCACTACAAAAACTACTTGACAATGTTTTAGATATTGCTATTGTAAGTGACCAAATTAAGAATGAGAAAATAAAGTATTTAGAACTTTTTCAGGATGAAATGGTAATGGTAGTTTCTGAAAATCATTCGTGGGTAAACAAAAAATTTGTGGTTGCAAAGGATTTTGAAAACGAGCATTTATTAATTCATTCACTTCCTTTAGAAACAGTTACTATACATCAATTAGTTTTAGAACCTGCGAAAATAAAGCCCTTAAAAATAACTGCTTTACCATTAACTGAAGCATCCATAGAAATGGTAAAAGCAGATATGGGAATTATGTCTATGGCAAAATGGGCGTTACAACCTTATTTAAAGAGCACAAAAATAAAACCCATAAAAATTGGCAGAAATGGATTAAAGAGAAATCATTTCATTGCAATTTTAAACAACAAAACATATCCAGAGTATTTTCATCAATTCATCACTTTTTTACAAACTGAAATCAATCAACAATGGAATTTATAATACGAAAATGCGAGATTAATGATTTGCCAATTTTAGTAGAGTTATGCGAAAAACACGCAGAATTTGAACAAGCAAATTATAACCCAAACGGAAAGCAGGAACTTCTTAAAAGTGCCATATTTTCAAGTAATCCAAAACTATATTGTTTAATTGTTGAAATAAATAAAAAAATAGGTGGCTTCGCCACCTATACTTATGATTTTTCAACTTGGGATGCGAAAGATTTTATGTATATGGATTGTCTTTTTATTGAAGAAAATTTTCGAGGTTATAAAATTGGAGAGAAAATTATAGAAAACTTAAAAGAGATTGCTGAAAGTGAAAATTGCATAAATATCCAGTGGCAAACACCAACTTTTAATGAACGAGCCGTAAAATTTTACAATCGAATTGGTGGTGTCGGAAAAAATAAAGTTAGATTTGCTATTGATTTATAAAGATTGTGATACTAAATAAAACAACGAACGGCTAACAGCAGTTTGGCAATATGGCGGGTTTTGGTCTTAATTTGAAGTTAATTTTGTATTTGCAAAGTAAGCCTTAAACGAAAGTTTACAGCTTTCTTAATCTGTCATATCGTCAATCTCAGAAACTTTAAAAAACCTTAAACAATGCAACACAAACCAAAATCAATTCGACCATTTATAGGGGCAAAAAATTATGAAATATCGCTTAATTTTTATCGGGATTTAGGATTCCAAGAAAGTATTTTATCGGCTGATATGAGTTATTTTGATAGCCATGGTTTTGGTTTTTATTTGCAAAACGCCTATGTTGAGGATTGGGTTAACAACACTATGGTTTTTATGGAAGTGGCTGATGTGAACCGTTTTTGGGATGAATTAGTAACATTAGAACTGACTTCAAAATATGAAACCGTAAAAATAGTTCCAGTACGAAATCTAGATTGGGGAAAAGAATGTTTTGTTCACGATCCATCAGGAATCTTATGGCATTTTGGAGAATTCAATACAAAATAATTTTACAATAGAACATTTTATAGCTAATTCAGTCAGGGCAAACGCAGCAGTTATTTTTTTGCCACGAATTAACACTAATTCTAGTGATTATAAAATAAAATTTGACGAATTTTATCTGCCTTTGGCAGATTAGTGGAATATTATAGCTGACGGATTTGTGCTAATTCGTGCAATTCGTGGCTAATTTTTTATTTTTGAAACTGTCGCGTTTGCCCTGCTAATTCAGTTTTAATGGATGTTTTTTGTAATATTCCGCCTCAATTTTGTTAATTTCCTCAGTAAGACCTCTATTGATTAATTGTTTTACTCCAGATGGATAATTGCCATTCGCAGCATCGTGAATTTCATAATACAATGTAGTTTGATTTTGTTCATGAAATAAGACAACGGCATATCCTATGAATTCTTTTGATTTATCTGTTTTTATAAACCGATACGCAATTACTTTGTCCTCCTTTAAATAATTAACTTCATTTAGTTTTTTTAGAAACTTTTTACTTACGTAATCAATTGTTTTTAATCGGTGTAATTGGTTCAGTTCGGGTGCATTTTTCCATGCTTCTTTCGAAGATTTTACAGATTGTTCTAAATCTGTAATTACATTAAAATAATTAGATTCTTGTAATACATCGACACTTTTTAGGGTAAGATTGTCAGCTTTTGCGGCACTGTTTATTATTTCTTTGTTATCAATAGTGTGAGTACACGATATTGAAATTAGTGTGATTAAACTTGTTATTATTTTTTTTATCATCGTTTTGTTTTCTAATGCAAAGATAGGGATAAGGATTGAGAATAGGTTAGTTATCGCTCGCAGTTGATTTATAATAATTTAAAGTTTGTTTTGTACATTTGATATTTAGAGTTTATCATTAAGTTCAATTATTTCATTTATAAAAATGTTTTTATGACCATAAAAAGAAGAGATTTTATCAGTCTCACCGCATTGGCAGCAGCAGGAGTGGTTTCGAGTTTTAAATCGTATCCATCAGTTGCGATAGCACAAACTGTTGATTCAAACAATATTCTAAAATCCATGACAGCGGATGTTGTACCCATTTCAGTATCAGAAAGAGAGACCAGAATTGCCAGAGCACAACGCTTACTTAAGGAACAAAAAATGGATGCATTAGTACTCGATTGCGGAACTTCACTGGAGTATTTTACTGGAATTAAATGGTGGCCAAGCGAACGAACACTAGTCGCTGTAATTCCTGCTAAAGGCGAAGTAGCTTATGTTTGCCCTGCTTTCGAGGAAGACCGATTTCGAGAACAGTTGAGCATTGGAAAAAAGGTATTTACTTGGCAGGAAGACGAAAGTCCATATAAATTAATTGCAAATGTTTTTAAAAATACGGGAATCATTTCTGGTACAATTGCTATTGAAGAAAAACTGCGTTTTTTTATTGTAGATGGTATTCAGAAAGAAGCACCGCATTTAAACTTTGTAAGTGGTGATCCAGTAACGATACCTTGCCGTATCATAAAATCTCCTGTTGAAATAGAATTGATGCAGAAAGCAAATGATATTACTCTAGCAGCGATAAAAAGTAGTGTGGATAAATTAAAAGAAGGTATGTCGCAAGATGATCTTTCAAATTTGATTATGGCTGCACAAACTGAATTAGGCGGAAATGCTGATTTTGCTTTGTGCTTATTTGGGTTATCATCTGCTTTTCCGCATGGTTCGAAAAAGCCACAGCTACTAAAAAAAGGAGATGTTGTATTAATGGATTGTGGTTGCTCCGTTCATGGTTATAGTTCAGATATTACACGCACAATAGTTTTTGGCGCTGAACCTACTAAACGACAAGTAGCAATATGGAATCTTGAGAAACAAGCTCAAGCTGCTGGTTTTGCTGCCGCAAAAAATGGAGCGACTTGTGAATCAGTTGATGCTGCTTCCCGAAAAGTAATAACTGATGCAGGTTTTGGTCCAGAATATAAATTACCTGGACTTCCGCACCGCACAGGACATGGAATTGGCATGGATGGTCATGAATGGGGAAATATAGTAAAAGGCAACAAAAAAATATTAGAACCCGGAATGTGTTTCAGTATTGAACCTACTATTTCTATCATTGGAGAATTTGGTATACGCTTCGAGGATTGTGTTTACATGACCCAAGACGGTCCAAAATGGTTTTCGCAACCCAGTAAATCTATTCAGGAACCATTTGGTTAGTTTGATCTAAAATATTAAAACAAAAAAAACGTCAAGCATAGCTTGACGTTTTGTACTATTTTAACTTTGCATTTACCAACAAAAAAATAGTTAGTAATTTGTCATTCTGACGCAGGAAGAATCTTATCTTATTACTTAATTTTGTTCAGATTCTTCCTGCGTCAGAATGACAAAGTTATTCTAGTAATTCCTACGCTTCGGGACTAAAATAAAACGGTATTTGTTACCATTTACTCATAGATTATTCTGCTACATATTCATTGAAAGTTTTTAGTACGAAAGAAACATTTTGCTCTTTGGCTTGTTTTAAATAGGAAGCTTCGTTTTTAGATTTCAACGTTTTAAATTCATTTAATGCTCCATCAAAACTTATTTTTATAGCTTCCATGCTTTCTAATTGTGATGCAGAAGGCGCAGTAAAATTTGCTGCAATATCAAAGTATAATTCGCCTAGTTTTTCTCTTAATTGTTTTTCAGCTGTGCCCACATAATTATCACCGGTAGTAATTACCATTTTGGCTTTTTGGTTTTCGAAAGCAGTTTTAATTTTAGTACCTTCTTTAGTATAGCCTTTGTTTTTTTCGATAAGTTGCGTTAGTAATTTTACAGTTTCATCTATTTCATAAACGGTATAAGCTAACTGTTCGTTCAAATTGAATAAAGCACGAGCCGTTTGATTTTGTTGTAATCTGTCGGCTGCTGAAATAGCACTTTTTGGATCATTTACAACTTTGAAATCATGTTTGTAAACTTCCTTACCTTTAGTAATTACTACTTTAAAATTTCCTTCTTGAACTCGTGGCGAGATAAATCCAGCTCTGTTCAAAATTTTCCCACTAGCTGTTTTTGGAGTTTTAGTATTGTAATCCCAATTCACCACATTAATTCCTTTTTGTTTACCAAGAGGTAAGGATATAATTTTATTTCCTTTATCATCTTGAATTTCCAAGTCCATTTTACCAAGCGTATGACGCTTTTTTAGGTAATAAATAATTTGCGCGCTCGAAGATGGATTGTTTCCTATGAACTCTAATTCACCTGATGTTGATCCAAAACTAGATTGCTCTTCGATTACGGCAGGCTTTAAATCAAAGAAATGTAAATCTTTGGTCAGAACCTCCTGAGTTATTTGGCGCAATGGGCTAATGTCGTCTAATATAATGATTCCACGACCGTGAGTTGCTAATACTAAATCGTTTGTTTTTTTACTCAACGCTATAAAATGTACTGCAACATTAGGCATGTTATTCGTGAAATGAGACCAATTACTTCCAGCGTCGATAGTGATAAACAAACCTTTTTCGGTTCCTAAAAACAATAAGTTTTCATTGGTGTAATCTTCTTGTATATTGCGTACAAAACCATCTACATCAGCGGTAATTATTGATTTCCAAGTTTTGCCAAAATCGATTGTTTTGTAGGTGTATGGTGTGTAATCATTTTTGGCATGACCTTCAAAAACGGCATAAGCAGTTCCTTCTCCAAAAACGCTAGCTTCAATGTGGTAACACCAAGTATTTTTGGGTAAACCAATGATATTAGCTACTACATTTGTCCATGTTTTTCCGCCGTCTTTGGTAACTTGAACATTACCATCATCTGTTCCTGCCCAGATTACTTTTTCGTTTACTGGCGATTCAGCAATAGTGAAAATAGTACAATGTTTTTCGGCACCCGAATTGTCAACTGAAAGTCCACCTGATTTTTCAGTATTGTATTTTAAAGGATCATTTGTAGTCAAATCTGGAGAGATTTTAACCCATGTTCTTCCCATGTCTTCGGATTTATAAACAAATTGGCTTGCCATATAAAAACGGTCGGGTTGCTTATTGCTAGTTTCCATTGGTGCATTCCAGTTGAAACGCAATTTTGGATCTCCTTTTACGGCAAGTGGTTGAATTGTAATCAATTCTTGCGTATCTAGATTATAACGCCAAACTGCTTCTGCACCTTGCGCTTCGCTATAAATTATGTTTTTTGTTGCATGTTTTACAACTCTAAAACCATCGCCTTGACCCACACGTGTCCAGTCTCTAGACTCAATTCCGCCAGGACTTTTTGATGGTCCATACCATGAACCATTGTCTTGTAATCCGCCATAAACATTGTACGGTTCTTTATCGTCAATGCTTACATGATAAAATTGAGAAACAGGAATGTTACTTACCATTTCCATAGAATTTCCTCCATCCCAACTTCTGTAAACTCCACCATCGGTTCCACAAAACATTCGGTTGCTGTCAGAATTATCAAAAGTTATATCATGAATATCTGCGTGCATATTTCCTAAATTCTTGAAGGTTTTTCCGCCATCACGACTTATTGAGCCAGTCAAACCACCTTTAACTACGATATCTGGGTTTTTTGGGTCAACAGTAATTCTCGAAAAATAGAATGGTCTCACAACCAAACCAAAATCGCTATTAAGGTGTTTCCAATTTGCTCCTGCATCGTCTGAACGGTATAATCCATTGAGCTCTGCTTTTTCAGTTTCTAATACGGAATATAAAATATTTGAATTCGAAGGAGCAATAGCTACTGCAATTCGACCTAATTTTCCGGCAGGAAAACCGTTTTGAATTTTGTTCCAAGTTTTTCCAGCATCTGTTGATTTGTATAATGCAGATTGCGTTCCACCAGAACTAAAAGACCATGGAGTTCTTCTAAATTCCCAAAAACTAGCATACATTATATTTGGGTTATTTTTATCCAAAATAAGATCAGAACAACCCGTTTTAACATCTACATAAAACATTTTTTGCCAAGTAGTTCCACCGTCAGTGGTTTTGTAAATCCCTCTTTCGTCGCTGTCTCCCCATAAAGCTCCAAGTACTCCAACCCAAACGATATCACTATTTTTAGGGTCAACTATAATGGAAGAAATACGATCTGATTTTGGCAATCCCATATTTTTCCAGTTTTGACCTCCATCTGTAGATTTGTATATTCCATCACCCATCGAAACACTATTTCTGGTCCATGTTTCTCCTGTTCCAACCCAAATATTTTGATCTGGTTTAGATGGGTCAATTGCAATACAACCAATAGATTGTATGTGATCGTCAAATACTGGGGTAAATGATGCGCCACCATTACTACTTTTCCAAACACCACCACCAGCTGTGGCTGCAAACATTATTTTGTTGTTTGTTGGGTGCATTTCAAGATCAGTAATACGACCACTCATCAATGCTGGGCCAATGTGTCTTGCCTGAATATCCCCAAAAAGTTCTTTTCCTTTTAAGACTATTTTATCTTGTGCTAAAGTGTAGGATGTAGTTGCTATAGCAATTGCAACTATTAATAAGTTGGTTTTTTTCATAAGTTATGGTATAAAAAATCCCTAACAATAGTGCTAGGGATTATGTTGTTATATTTATTATTCTGCTTTAAATTCAAAGGAACTGGCTTCTACAACTGGGTTTAAAGTTATTTTTTTTACTTTGATTGGTGTACCGAACATAAGCATTGAATGCGGGAAATAGATCCCTTCAACTTCTTGATAATCACTCATTGTTGAAATTGATTTTTGCCCTTTTTGTGGTCCTTGTTTAATTTCGGTTTCAGTTAAAATTGGTAATGAATTTTCAGTATCAAAATAATAGTAAGTTACATCTTCAACTTTTATTCCATCAACAGAAATTGGTTTTTTTGTAAATTTTACTTTAAAACACTCTGTACCTTCTTTGGTTTCTTTTCCAATATATTCAGCTGAATATCCTTTAGCTTTATAATCTAACATTGCATCCGGGAAATCTTCATTACTCAAAATTGCATTAGCAGTGGTTTCTGTATCTGCTTTTTCAGCTTTCATGGAATTAAAATTAGTACTCCAAACTGTAACACCATTAGATGCTAATTGTGTAATTTCCTTTCCTTGTATATTAAATTTCATAGACATTTTACCACCGGCTAACTGGACTATTTCCATAGGTATTTCCATACCTTGATTTAAAGTCATTTCCATTTTAACCCCTTTAAGAGCTTTTAGTTTTTCGGCTCCACCAATAGTTGTGATGTAATTCGAAATAATTTCATCTGCAGTTTGAGCAAAAACCGAAGTGGTCGCTACAGAAAATAACAAGATTGCAAAGGATAATTTTAATGTTTTCATAGTTTTTTAGTTTTAATTATTTTTATAAGTATACAAAGGATTAAAAATGTTACAAAAATCTTTGTAAATAACGAAATTAAATATTTTTTTTCAGTTTCTCTCTCAAATACTTCGCTGTAACCGATTTTTTGTTTTTAATAATTTCTTCGGGAGTTCCTTCTGCGAGTAATAGTCCACCGTTTTCGCCTCCTTCTGGACCTAAATCAATAATCCAGTCGGCACATTTTATTAAATCTAAATTGTGTTCAATTACTAATATCGAATGTCCTTTATCGATTAAGGCTTCAAACGAAGCTAAAAGTTTTTTAATGTCGTGAAAATGCAATCCTGTTGTGGGTTCGTCAAAAACGAAAAGTGCTTTTTCTTTCGTAGCACCTTTTACTAAAAACGAAGCCAGTTTGATCCGTTGCGCTTCTCCGCCAGAAAGCGTAGAGGAAGACTGCCCTAATTGGACATAACCCAAACCAACATCTTGCAAAGGTTGTATTTTTTGAATTATTTTGGTTTGTTTGTTATCAGCAAAAAACGCAATCGAATCATCAACTGTCATCGTTAGAATATCGTGAATGTTCTTGCCGTCAAAAGTAACATCTAAGACTTCTTTCTTGAATCGTTTGCCGTTGCAAGTTTCACAATGCAATTGCACATCGGCCATAAAAACCATTTCGACATTGATAGTTCCATCACCTTTGCAAGTTTCACAACGTCCGCCATCTACATTAAATGAAAAATGTTTGGCTTGATAACCGCGAATTTTCGATAGTTTTTCTTTGGCAAACAATTCTCGAATATCGTCATAAGCTTTGATATAAGTCACGGGATTAGAACGCGAACTTCTTCCAATCGGGTTTTGATCCACGTATTCAATATGTTGGATTTTGTGATAATAGCCACGCATTTCAGAGAATTGTCCCGCTTTTTCGCCAACGCCATCGAGCTTTTTCTGTATTGCAGGAAACAGAATTTTTTTGACCAACGTGCTTTTTCCACTTCCAGAAACACCCGTAATCACAGTCAAACATTCCAAAGGAAATTTGACGTCTATATTTTGCAAATTATTTTCTCTTGCACCGAGAATTTCAATATAATTGCTCCATTTTCTGCGAATGCGAGGTGTTTTGATTTCGAGTTCTCCGTTGAGGTATTTGGCTGTTAAAGAAGTCGATTTCAAGATTTCGCTAAAAGTTCCTTGTGCGACTAATTCGCCTCCAAAAGTTCCTGCTTCTGGACCAATATCTATAATCATATCGGCAGCTTTCATAATATCTTCATCGTGTTCGACTACGATAACGGTGTTGCCCAAATCACGTAACGATTGCAAAACTTTGATTAAACGTTCGGTATCTTTTGGGTGTAAACCAATGCTGGGTTCGTCTAAAATATACATCGAACCCACCAAACTACTTCCCAAGGAAGTCGCCAAGTTGATGCGTTGTGATTCACCACCAGAAAGTGTCGCAGAATTTCTATTTAAAGTCAAATAATCTAAACCCACTTCTGTTAAAAACGAAAGACGGTTGTTGATTTCCAATAACAATCGTTTGGCAATTTGCTTTTCATACACATCCAAATCGATTTTTTCGAAAAAAGTAACCAAGTGTTTTATTGGCAAATCAACTAAATCCGAAACGGTTTTTGAATTTATTTTCACATAAGAAGCTTCAATTCGCAAACGTTTTCCTTTACAGGAATGACATTTGGTTTTGCCACGATAACGCGAAAGCATTACCCGATTTTGGATTTTATAATTTTTTTCTTCTAGTTCCTTAAAAAAAGCAGTCAAGCCTTGAAAATACTTATTTCCTGTCCAAACCAGCTCTTTTTGAGCTTCCGTTAGTTCGAAAAAAGGTTTGTGAATAGGGAAATCAAACTTGTAAGCAGTGTTGACTAATTCGTCCCGAAACCAACCCATACTTTCGCCGCGCCAAGGGAAAATCGCATTTTCATACACTGATAAAGAAGTGTTGGGAATAACCAATTCTTCGTCAATCCCAATGATATTACCGTAGCCTTCACAAATCGGGCAAGCACCATACGGATTGTTGAAACTAAACAAATGAACATTAGGTTCCAAGAAAGTGATGCCATCCAATTCGAAATTATTGCTGAATGTATAGCGTTTGTCCGTGTTTAATTCCTGCAAATGACAAATTCCTTTTCCTTCATAAAAAGCAGTTTGCACCGCATCAGCGAGGCGATTGTAGAATTCCTCTTCTCCCGAAGTTTCTGGATTGACCACGATTCGATCAATAATAATTAATACGTCTTTATTGTCTAACGAATGTTGGTTTGTCCCTTCAATCGCTCCCGAAACTTCGAGAGAGAAGTCGTCTAAACGAACAGTTTCATTATTAACTAATATTCTGGAAAAACCTTGATTGAGCAAAGCTTTCAATTTATCTTCTAAAGCTCTACCGTTTTCTAAATGAATAGGAGCAAGGAGCAACCATTTACTGTCTATCTCAAGTTTTTTTACAGTTGTAATAACATCCGTAACCGTATTTTTTTTGACTTCTCGTCCCGAAATTGGGGAGAAAGTTCTTCCTACTCGAGCAAACAATAATTTTATATAATCATAAATTTCAGTCGAAGTTCCTACTGTAGAACGCGCATTAGTCGTGTTTACTTTTTGCTCGATGGCAATGGCAGGTGCAATTCCTTTGATGTATTCCACCTTTGGTTTATCTAATCTACCCAAAAATTGTCGTGCATACGAAGATAAACTTTCTACATATCGTCGTTGTCCTTCGGCGTACAAAGTGTCGAAAGCCAAACTTGATTTCCCCGAACCCGAAAGTCCTGTTATGACCACTAATTTGTTTCTGGGAATCGCAACATCCACATTTTTGAGGTTGTGAACTTGTGCTCCTTTGATGATTATATTTTTCTTTGGATCGAGTGTAGAAAGGTCAATTGGCATACAAAAATTGGATTTTCACAAAAGTAATCATTTTTGAAATGAGAACAGGTGTTGAACGAATCACAAATTTTCTATAATAAGACTGTTTTTTGCAATTCGAACTGAGCATGCCTGTATTTCATCTCAATGCGAGATGTAATTTTTTTTTGAAAATAATAAAATCTATTCCTTAATTATTTTTTGATTTTGAACTCCATTAGAGTTTTCAACTTTTAAAAAATAGACACCCTTTTTAAGAGAGCTCATATCTAAACTATAATTTGTAGGCACGAAGTATTCCATCAATTTACGACCTAATATATCGGTTAGCGTAATTCTATTTTCGGGGTCAGTCAATTCCAAAATCAAATTGTTTTGCACTGGATTAGGATAGAAAACATTTTTAAATTTATGATCTGGTTTCACTCCCAAAGCACAATTGTTTCCTACTAAATAAGAATAATATTTTGTTACTGATAATCCACCTGCAAAAGCAAATTTAACAGCATAGTTAATAGTTGAACCAACAGTTTGCCCAATTAAAGTTTTTGTAAAAATCTTTCCTGAAACTTTTGTCATGGGTGTTTCTGAAAATGGTGTTTGATTCCGTAGATAAGCAATTACATCTGACTTATTATCCATTAATTCAAAAGTGATTTTAACATCAGTTCCAATGGTCTGGAAAGTATAATTATAACCTAAACTAAAGGAACCTTCCGAGGCTTCAGTAGTCGAACCACTGCAACCTGTATTTGTAGTCGTTGTAGTAGTTGCGTTGAGTAGAATTGGATTATTGGAAGAAAGATTTCCAGCCAAATCTCTTACTGTAATACTGAAATTGTAATTTGTATTTGGTGTTAAACCGTTTATTATAAATGATTTTTCGACTCCAGAATTGCCTGATGTTGAAGCTGAATTTGATCCATAAGAAATAGTATAAACCACTGTTCCTGAATTTTCTACTGCGTTAAGCAATAATTCGACTGAAGTGCCCGTAATGTTGCCAATACTTGCTGTGAAATTTGTAGGTGCTTGACTATCGTTTAAGTTTCCACAATTTGTCCCCACAACATAGCTTATGTATTTTGTGACTGATAAACCTCCATTATAAGCAAATTTACAAGCATAATTAATAGTTGTTCCAAAAGTTTGTCCGCTTACAGTTGCTTTAAAAATATTTCCTGAAATGTTATTCATTGCAGTTTCGCCAAAAGGAGTTTGTTTCCATAAATAAGCAATTACTCCTGCTTTGTCTGTATCTAAAAGTTCAAATGTTATATACACGTTCGTACCAACCGTTTCAAATGTTGATTTGTAACCTAAAGTGAACGAACCTTGCGATGCAACAGCAGACGATTCGACACAAGCCATTAAAGTTGCAATAGTAACATTTACATTTTGTGAAATAGTTTCAGCTTCAAGATTGTCTGTAGCTTTTGAAGTTAAAACATACGATCCAGCTAGAGGATTCCATGTTGCATTGTATGGAAATGTTTCATCAGTACTGATTAATATGTTGTTTTGATAGAAATCTATTTTTTGAATCGTTCCGTCAAAATCGCTTGCATTTGCAGTAATAGTAACTGGTTTTCCTTCGGTAAATGTGGCATTATTTGAAGGGGTTATTATCGAAACAGTTGGTGTAGCATTTGCCGTATTGGTCACCAAAATTATTAATTCATCATCATCAAATCGTAAATCACTATTGGTAACGGTCAATTTTAAGCTATAAATACCTTCAGCCAAGCCAGAAATTGTAGGATTAGAAACAGTTGTGTTTGAAAATAGAACAACAGTTGGACCATAGTTTTGCGTCCATTTGTAAGTCAATATTTTCCCAGCAGATTCAGTACTAGCTGACCCATCAAGCACAGCATTTGTTAGGGGTAAGAGTACTTTTAATTTACTTCCTGAAATAGCGGTTGGGTAACTTTGTGTCAAATCGCCAGTCCTAGCAAAAGTCATTTTGGCTAGATTAAATTCACCAGAAGAGAAAGTTAAACGTAATATATGTTGACCTGGAGTTAATGCAATACCTGGAATAGTTTTTGTTGCCCAAATATTCCAAGATGTGGTTGAAGGCACAGTAATATTAGGTGAAATTATTTGTCCATCAAGCTCTAAACGAAATGGTCCACCACCAGAATTATTGCCAGACGCATAACGGAAAGCAAAGGAATATAATCCTGATTGTGAAACATTTACAGTGTATTCTAACCATTCATTCGTTGCAAGCCAACCCACAGTTTCGCCCTCTAAAGCATTAGTTTTTGAATCTACATATTCGTTCAAACGGTAGTCGCCAGAGTTTGCAGTAGTGGTATCAAAATACGCTATGTTTTGTCCTTTTCCACCTTCAAAGCTATCAAATTTCCCTGCTTCTATTGTTCCAGGTATTGACCAAGGACTGCCATCAAACGGTAATTGATTTCCAACCTGAACATTTACGCTATTGGTAACATTAAATTTAATAGTATTTTCGTAAATTTTTGCATAAAAAGTGTGCATTCCTAGACCCAAGTTTGTTGCATCCCAAGTAAAAGGTTCGGTGGTATCGATTCCAAGCGAAGTAGTTCCATCCATAAATTCTACTTTGATTGGATTTCCACCTGAAACAACAACATCTAATTTTACACTTCCGTTTATAGATGCTTCGTGGAAAGAAGATGTAATTACCCCAGATATTTTAGAATCTAAACTGCTGACCATTTTTCGAGCAGGAACTTCTAATTGATATCCTGTAGAAAAAGTAACTGTTATTGGGGCATTCGAATAATTTTGCGCTACATAATTAATTTGACCATTTTGTGTGAAGGCTGCAGCAGTAGGGCAATTTGCAGTAATAGTAGGACTTACTCGTCCCAAAGCATTCATTGCATGCAACCAATGGTAAGTTTGTGCATCTGAAATTCCAAATTTTATTTCTCTATTCGGATAGGAATTATACAATCCAATGGCTTTTGGCGGGTCAATAAAAGCGAGATATTCCCACATTAAATCGTGCCATAAATTAGGGTTTACTTGATTACTTAGAATACCAGTATTGGCCTCTATTTCGTTCCATAGTTTTGTAACATAAGCAGTATTTTGACCTAAATAAAGTGAACCTCCTTGAATTGGGTATAGTTCAATTCCATAAGAAGCAGCAATATCTCCAGTCCAAAAGGTGCCATTATCGATACTGTTTGACCAAACACGGGATACAAGACTGAAATTTTGTGAAGGTGGAAAATTTCGATCACTGGTGTCCATATAGTATTCTTCGATTGCTGTTTGTTCAGTCGTATAAAGGTAAATTCCTAAATCCCGAATAGTTTTGTCAGCTGATGCTTCTCCCCATTGTATCAATGCAGCATTAAAAAGCATGCTTTCTGAACTGGATTCCATATTATTTCCTTGTGGATTATTAGCAAAACCATCTACCCACGAATGCCCAGAATAAGGATTGAAATTTCTCAAATAGGGAAACATGGAATCGTTGCGGTCATAAGCGGCTGCATCACGAACTAACAAATTCACCATTCCGCCATATTGAGCTGCCCAACCAGGAGTAAATTGTTCTACAAATGCTGCCGCCTGAATGAAATAGGCCCAATGAAACTGTTTGTCATTTAGACCACTATCTTGCCCATATCCTGCAGGATATCCTATTGCCGAACTCCATGTAGCATTGTAATAAAATAGAAAAGCTATCTCGCCATTTTCGGCTTTAAACCAGTTTTCAAGTCGGGTTTTAATGGTCGTTAACATCTTGTCACGAGCTGTAAAATTCCCCATTTCATTTGCAATACGTGCGGTTTGCATTAATTGATTGAAAACTTGGCCTTCATTATAGGAATCCGTCCAGGTTGCCATCGAACTGTTTTCGAGAGATTCAATTTTTTCGGTTAGAGCTGTTGGGGTAAAACCATTACTATAATTATCAACATAAGGAAGAGTAGGAAGTATACCATGAAAAGTATTTTCGACACTAAAACTATTGCCCGCCATTGTTTTCATTTCGCCTCTTATGATTGCATAACTGTATTTATCTGGAACTGGTGAGCCTGAAGCCAAATGTGCCCATTGATGCGGAAGTAAACCGAGCAACATTTTGGTTTCGGTTCCTTCTTTTACATCTGTTATGACATTAAAATCAGTATGCAAAACCGAAGTTGTTTCGTTGTAAGTGTATGTTGCGGTTGTTTTTGTAGGAAAAACGTAAGCATATTTTTTATATTCATTTGCAACAGTAGTTACATTCGATGCTGTAAGTGGAATAAAGGCCATTGACCAATAATTTTTGCCATTCAAAGTTGAAGTGTAAACAGCTCCGTTTTGTGTCCAAGTGCTTCCTTGAGGAGCATAAACTGTAAAATCGGCTCCATTTTTTACATTTGTAGCAAGTAACATTTCGTTTGAAATAACAACTGTTCCAGAGTTTATAGTGATTTGAGCTACGTCTGTAGATTTTTTTGTAAAATATAAAAATGGCATTCCAACTCCTGAGGTGGCTTGAAAATTATGAGTTCCATCATTCCAATCCATAGTTACAGTCCAATCCGAATAATCAGAAACTTTGGTGTTCGGAGCATTCATTCCGGTTATACCTACTATAAATGGTAACAAATCATCAATCACACCAGTGGGAATATAACTTACCACCAAACCAGTGTTTGTAGTTTTCATTGTGAATGGATAATTAAAAAGGTTTGAAGCGGCACCATTTTTAATCAAAGTAGACCACCAGTCACTGGTAGGAACCGGTTTTCCTATGGCATTACCACTCAAATAAGGAGTTCCTGATGGATAGGAATTTCTACCAGCTGCATCTGTTCCTGGAAAAGTTGTTGTATAACTTCCGCCTCCAAGATTTACAAACTGTGCATTTGAGATAGTTGCATATAAAATTGATATTAAAAAAATTAAGATAGGTGTAGTGCTAAATCTATTTATTTTTCTTTTCATGGTCTAATTTCCTAATTTATGTTTTGTCAAATTTATAAATAAAATTCGCTGCTGCATCGATTGAAAATGATATAAAAACTATACCTGATCTATTTTTGTAAGATCTATTTTAAAAAAGGTTTTATTTAAATTTGATGTTGTGCTTTAGATTAATTTGCATTTATATTTTAGTTTTAATAACCAATCATTTTCATATTATTGTCTGGGTTAAACAAATCATAAAATTTTATTGTTTATCATTCAGTATAAAACGATTAAAATATTTTTTTTAAATTCTATTGATTAGAATAGTACTAATTCAATAAAAATCTGTATTTTTAAATTTAGATTTACCAATTAATTAACATTAGAAATAAATTGAAAACAAAACTATTTTTTACACTCTTTTTGATAAGTACTTTTTTTTATTCACAAGAGTTGCCACCTATTTCAAAATACGATTCCAATACTTATGGTGCTGGAAATCAAAATTGGATGATATCACAGGATAAAAATAATTTCATTTTTTTTGCAAATAATGAAGGATTATTAGAATTTAATGGTTCGAGTTGGACTTTATATCCTTCGCCTAATGAAACCATAATTCGTTCTGTAAAAGTTATAGATAATAAAATCTATACTGGTTGCTATATGGAATTTGGTTACTGGAAAAGAAGAGGTGATGGGCAACTTAAATACACGTCATTAAGCAAGACTTTGAAAAACAAGCTTTTAGACGATGAACAATTTTGGAATATATTAAATTATGATCAATGGGTTATTTTTCAATCATTAGATAGGATTTATATTTATGATACTAATACAAATCAATTTAAAATATTAGCCCCAAAAAGCAAAATTACTAAATCTTACATTACTGCAAACGCAATTTATTTTCAAACGGTTAATGGCGGATTATTTGAAATAGAAAGCGGAACCAGTAGCCTAGTTTCTGATAATCCTATTTTGAGAAGCAATCGAATTATTAATGTTTTCAATATTGAGGAAGGGCTTTTGATTCAGACAGAATTTAATGGTTTTTATAAGCTCTCAAATGGTGTTTTGACTAAATTTTTAACTCAGGCTGATTCCGCATTATCTACAAATAGAGTTTATAGTAGTCAGATGCTTATTGAAGGAAGTATTGCAATAGGGACTGTATCTGATGGTGTTTTTATTATATCAAAAAATGGAGAAATCAAATACCATATTACCCAAGTTGCAGGATTGAGTAACAATACTGCTTTGTCTTTGCATGAGGATAGTGATAAAAATCTTTGGATTGGATTAGATAATGGTATAAACTGTATCAATATGCAATCGCCAGTCAAGAGTTTTGTTGATGAATCTGGCAATTTTGGAACCGTTTATGCATCTAAACTATTTAAGAATATATTATACATTGGTACCAATCAAGGGTTGTTTTACAAAACCTACTTGAGTAATGAGAAATTTAAATTTATTAGTGGAACCAAAGGTCAAGTTTGGTCTTTATTTGAACATGATAATACACTTTTTTGCGGACATGATTCAGGTACTTTTATCGTTGAAAATTCCATTGCCAAAAACATCTCTCCAATAACAGGAACTTGGAAATTCGAAACTGTTCCTGGACAAAACGGATTACTGCTGCAAGGAACTTATCATGGAATTTCGGTATTGGCTAAAATAAACAATCAATGGATTTTTAGAAACAAAGTAACTGGGTTTAAGTATTCGTCAAAATATTTCGAAATTACAAATGCTCTAGAGGTATATGTAAGTCATGAGTATAAAGGCGTTTTTAGATTACAACTAGACAATAAATTGCTTAAAACAACAGCTCCTTTTACCACTTTTTCGAAGCCTACAAAAGGGAAAAATGCTAGTCTTGTCAAGTTCAATAATAGCATTTATTATGCATATAAAGAAGGGATTTTTAAATTGAACAATTCAACTAAAAAATTTGAAAAAGACAACATATTAAGTTCAGTTCTAGAGAAATCAGAATATACGTCGGGTAAATTAATAAAGGATAACTCTAATAAAGTTTGGTTTTTTTCAAAAAACTACATTCATTATTTTTCTAAAAGCAAGCTAAGCAATCAACTCAAACATAACGTTATTCCTATTCCGGCATCATTATCTAATACAATGCTGGGTTATGAAAATATTTCGCAAATGGCTAATTCCAATTATCTTATAGGTACTAGTGATGGCTACTTTATTTTGGACATAAGCGATTTAAGCATTAAAAACTATACCGTAACTATCACATCAATTGCTACAAATAAATTAAATGAAAGCTCTGTAAATAGTTTGATTCAAAAAGAAGGGAATTATAGATATAATGAAAACAATATTACTTTTAGCTATTCTGTTCCTGAATACAATAAATATATTAACGCAGAATATCAGTATGCTTTAATCGGATTTCAAGAGGATTGGAGTGAATGGAGTTCAAAGCCTACAGTGAATTTTAAAAATTTAAATGCAGGAAAATATGTTTTTAAAGTAAAATCTAAATTTGCAAATTCGAATCTCGATAATATTGCCACCTATTCGTTTACCATACTTAAACCATTTTATAAAACCAACTTGGCAATTTTTATTTATATAATTATGTTGTTAATTATGATACATTTTATAAATAAAGCGTATCAAAATTATTATCAAAAGCAGCGAGAAAAATTAATCGAAGAAAATAATATGTTGCTAGAGATAAAAGAACTCGAATTAGAGCAACAATTTATGAAACTAGAAAACGAACAACTTGCACATGATGTCGATGAGAAAAACAGAGAGTTAGCGGTTTCTAATATGAGTTTAAACAGCAAAAATGAATTATTGGCTTTTATAAAAGACGATCTAAAAAATACTTCGACCACAGATAATCCTAAAATTAAATCAGTTATTAGAACCATAAATAAAAACATAACCGAAGATGATTCATGGAATGTTTTTAAAGCAGCATTTGATAATGCTGATAAAGATTTCTTGAAAAAAGTAAAACTGCAACACCCACTTTTAACTCCCAATGATTTGAGACTTTGTGCCTACTTGAGACTCAATCTTTCATCAAAAGAAGTTGCTCCATTATTAAATATATCGGTGCGCAGTGTAGAAATAAAAAGATACCGATTGCGTAAAAAAATGGATTTACCACACGAACAAGGACTAGTTGAATACATCCTATCTGTATAGTTAAAGTATTTTAATCCACAATCACCTATACATTACCACAACATGAATATTCTTTATTAAGGTTGTATCACTTTATGCAATATATTTAATTCCTAATTCCGCACTAAATCCGTCATTTTTTTTTATAATCTAAAAATTAATTCACTTTTTTTTGCATTGTATGTTTTTTGTAGTGGTTCGTTTTGTGATATTATTAGTTGTTTCTGATAATTTTAACCTTCTGAAATACAAAATTAAACACAACCCGTATTTATAATTTTATTTAACATTAACTCAACCATTTTTATTATGAAAAAAATTATTGTTTTATTAATCTTTTGGAGTTCTTCATTGACTTTACATGCGCAAGCAGATGTAGTGAAAATAGACAAGAGTAACGCTGGAATGAAACTCAATGTAAATGGTCAAGACCTCCTTATTAATGGTATGAACTGGGATTATTTTCCTATTGGAACAAATTACAGTTACAGCTTGTGGACACAACCAGATAGTGTAATACAACAAGCCTTAGATGATGAAATGTCATTGTTGAAAAATATGGGTGTAAATGCAATAAGAGTTTACACCGGAATGCCAAAAAAATGGATAGAATTTGTCTACACTAAATACGGTATTTATACGATGTTAAATCATTCATTTGGACGATATGGTTTAACAATTGACGGATCTTGGGTTCCAACTACTGAATATGATGATGCGAAAACTCAAAGTTTACTTTTGAAAGAAGTCAAGGACATGGCTGCAGAATATAAAGATACTAAAGGGTTGCTTTTGTTCTTACTGGGAAATGAAAATAACTATGGTTTATTTTGGGATGGTGCGGAAACTGAAAACATCCCCGTTAAAGATAGAAAGTCTACAAAACGTGCTGAATATATGTATTCATTATTTAATCAAGCTGTTGTAGCTATGAAGTCAATTGATTCTTCTCACCCAGTGGCAATATGTAATGGTGATTTATTATTTTTAGATATTATTGCTCAAGAGTGTAAAGATGTTGATATTTTGGGAGTTAATGTTTATCGTGGAAATTCATTTGGTGATTTATACGATAGAGTAAAAAAGGAATACGGTAAACCCGTTTTATTCACAGAATTCGGTTCAGATGCTTTTAATGCAGTTTCTAATTCCGAAGATCAAAACGGTCAAGCAGCCATTCTCAAAGCTAACTGGAAAGAAATATATGAAAATGCAGCTGGAATGGGAAAAGCAGGTAATTCACTTGGAGGATTTACTTTTCAATTTAGCGATGGATGGTGGAAATTTGGACAAACAAAAAATCTAGATATTCATGATTCTAATGCTTCTTGGTCCAATGGAGGATATGCTTTTGACTTTGCAAAAGGGGAAAACAATATGAATGAAGAGTGGTTTGGAATTTGTGCAAAAGGACCAACAAATGCAGCAGGAAATTATCAGTTATTTCCTAGATCTGCTTATTATATTTTAAAAGAAGTACATCAGTTTAATCCCTATTCAAATGGAGCTTCTTTGTCAAGTCTTGCGAGTCATGTTGACGGTGTGCAACTTATGGATGCAACCCTCAGAGCAAGAAGTGATAAAGCTGCCTTAAACAGTCAGATGGGCGGAAAAATAAAATTCTCTAGATTATCAGCTGAACTAACTACTTTTAATACTGGGGGTGAACTCATAACAACCCCAAGTACAGCTGCGGCAAATAGCACTTCAAGACCTAACCAACTTGGTTTTGATCACATGGAATCCTACTTTATTGGAGTAGAAGGGAATCCAACTTCAAACATGACAGCCAATGTAGAATTCAATATTTTAGGTAATGTAGCGCTTAATCCAATTGATGAAATATTTTTTGAAAATAGAGGAGCACCAGTTGTTGTAAATGGTAATGGAAGTAATTTAACTATAGGCGATAACAATAGAGTTCAAGTATATAGAGCAAGTTATAAATGGGATGAAAAATTATTTAGTTTAAATGGTTTTTATAGAACCGGTCACTATCATTGGGGTTACGAAGGCGATTTCTTTGGTTTGTATCCTGAGGCTAATTACGGTCCTAATCTTGATATTTATGCTGGCGTTGCTCCAGTAGGTATTGAAATCGAAGGAAAGAAGGTATTTAGTGGTTTTAAATTGGCTTTTGGACCACAACTATGGTGGGGAGCAAATCCAGCAGTATTATTAAAATATACTAAAAAAATCTATAATTTTGATGTAACGGGAGTTTTTCATGAAGATTTAGAACAACAAGGTCTTGCCAGTACTTCTATTGCTTTTCCTCAACCAAAAACAAGAAAATTAACTCTGCATGTAAACAGAAAAGTTGGCAAATTCAGTTTTGATTTAGGAGGTATTTGGGCTGGACAACCACTTAATGGAAGAGATTATCAAGTTATGAGAGGCAATCAAGCTTATCTAAATCAAATAGAATCTAAAGATAACTTTGGTGCAAAAACCAAAATCACTTACACTGGTGGAAAATTCAATTGGTACGGACAAGCTGCAGCTCAAGGATTAGTAGCTAATGGTGGTGCCGATCTAACACAAACTTTTACAGGTTGGAGATTAAAAGAAAGCGGAAGTGGCAATCAATTTAATTTTTTAACAGGAGCAACTTATAATGTAGGTAAATTACAAATTGCACCTAACTTTTTATGGCAAGAACCTCTTGAAGGACCAGTTACAACTGATGCCATAGGTGGCAGACCAAGAAACATTGTAGACGATCCCTTTATAGTAAGAGGAAATAGAAAACAATTATCAGGAGAGTTATTGTTAACTTATGATCAAACTCCAGGAACTTGGATGTACGATTGGGATAATGATAAATCGGAAGATGCTAAGTTTGCAATAAGCGCAGGTTTTGTTTTCCGTCATTTTTCTACTACTCAAGATGCAGCTATAGGTTTCTTAGCAAATAGAACTGCTTTTGCATTTCCAGGTGCTGCTCCTGCTAAAGACTTATGGGAAACAAATGTAAGAATTGTATCGAAATTAAGTACAGATTTGGGTTTTATAGCTAGCGTTTACGGTGGTCCATCACAAGGTAATGGAAGTAATCCAAGAACAATTAAACGATTTGGTTCGGATTTAAGATTGCTGTACAAAAAAATGAAATTGAATTCGTCTCTGAAAATAAACGATTGGGGTGCTTATGATTATCATAGAGATTTCAATTTAACTTTTCCAATGCAATTTATGACAGATATCTCTTTCGGAATAGGAAAGCAAGATTGGTTTATTCTTCCTGGAACTAGAATTGGTTTTAGAGGAACATGGCGTTCACTAGATCAGTATTCTAATAGATACAATCCAACCCAAATAGTAGACGTAACAGGAAATATAGTTCCAGATCCTACAGCCGTAGGTTTCCCTAATGGACAAGAATGGGAAATTAGAACCTATCTTCAAATAAATATTGGTAATTAATTATATTAAATAAAAAAAAATGAAAACACACTTAATTTTTAAATCAAAAAAAACAGGTTTTGTCCTTTTGGGTTTACTACTCATTTTAGGCTGTCAAAATGACGATTCCGATTTACAAGACGTAAAAGCGTCAAAAGATCCAAATGTATTTATAGATACATTCAGTGGTGGATTAAATTTTGCCGCCTTTAGCGGTACAGATATATTTGCTTTTCAAGTAGATAATGAAGTAACTTATAATAATACCAATGCATCGATGCGTTTTGATGTGCCCAATGCAAATGATCCTGCTGGTGCTTATGCTGGAGGTGCATTTTTCACAGGTGTTGGTAGAGATCTTTCGAGCTATAATGCCTTAACTTTTTGGGCAAAAAGTTCTGTAGCTGCAACTGTAGGCGTAATAGGTTTTGGAATCGACTTAGGAGCAAATAAATATCCAGCATCCTTAAATAATTTAAAATTGAGCACCGTTTGGAAAAAATATATTATTCCAATACCAGATGCGTCAAAATTAAAAACTGAAAAAGGATTGTTTTATATCTCTGCAGGGCCAGAAAACGGTAATGGATTTAGTTTTTGGGTTGATGAAGTAAAGTTTGAAACTTTAGGAACATTAGCCTATGCTCAGCCAGCAATAAATAATGGTTTAAATACAACAGTAACATCATTCAATGGGGTTTCTTTGAATGTTGCCGGTTTAACAACAACATACAACTTATTAAACGGAACGAATCAAATAGTTACTACATCACCTAATTATTTCAGTTTTGCATCATCAAATGTAGCTGTAGCAACAGTTGACGCACAAGGACTTGTGAGTACAGTAGGAGCAGGAACAGCTATTATTACAGGTTCGATAGGTGGAGTACTCGCAAAAGGGAATATTACAATTCAATCTTTAGGAAATTTTACAGCAGCTCCTGCACAACCCGTAAGACCAGCAGCAAATGTTATATCTATTTTTAGTAATGCGTATGCAAATGCGCCTGTACAATTTTATAACGGGTATTGGGAACCTTATCAAACCACTAAATCTGCTGATTTTATTTCAAATGGCGATGCGGTTTTAAACTACACTAATTTTAATTTTGTAGGAATACAGTTTGGTCAGCCTACAGTTAATGCTACAACTTTGACGCATTTACATTTTGATTTATATATTCCTGGAACAGTAGCTCCTGGTGCAAATTTTAAAATCAGAGTAGTAGATTTTGGAGCAAACGGAGCTGATGGTGGCGGTGATGATTCTAGTCATACATTAACTTACACAAGCCCAATTTTAGTTTCTCAAAATTGGATCAGTCTAAATATTCCTTTTACTAGCTTTTCTGGTTTAACTAGTAGAGCTCGTCTTGGACAAATAATTTTAGAGGGTTCTAATATTCCTAATTTTTATGCAGATAATATCTATTTCTATAAAAATTAGATTTTCAACAAAATAGAAATAATTTATTTAATAAATATTTAATTCCAAAATTAATCCAATTGTGGATTTAAATTTAAAACAGTTACAAATGAAAAAAATAGCTTTATACAAAATAACATTAGTGTCAATTATAGTCCTATCATTTATTGGTTGTGATTCTCATGATGGACAAAAAGTGGACTTAAAATACAATACACTGGTTTGGGAAGATAATTTTGATGGCGTTGCAGGAACGCTTCCAGATGCAACAAAATGGGTTTATGATCTTGGAACAGGTAATAATGGATGGGGAAATCTAGAGTTGCAATATTATACTAACAGACCAGAGAATATTTCTAAAGACGGAAATGGTAATTTAGTAATCACAGCAATCAAAGAAAGTTTTCAAGGTTCTGGTTACACCTCTGCAAGAATTAAAACAAAAGGGAAATTAGATCAAAAATACGGTCGTTTTGAAGCACGTATCAAAACACCTTACGGTCAAGGATTATGGCCTGCTTTCTGGATGCTTGGAAGCGATATAGATACCGTAACATGGCCGTTGTGTGGCGAAATTGACATTATGGAATTGCGAGGTCAAAAACCCAGTACTATGAGTAGTGCCTTACATGGTCCGGGTTATTCAGGTGCAAATCCCATTTTATATAATTATACTTTAATCGATAATCGTTTTGATACCTCTTTTCACATTTTTGCTGTAGAATGGGATGAAAATAAAATAGATTTTTTTGTTGATAATTACTTGTTCAAGAGAATTACTAAAGCCGAAGTTGAAACCAAAGGACCATGGGTTTATGACAATCCATTCTTTTTAATTTTAAATGTAGCTGTAGGTGGAAGTTTTGGAGGAAATCCCAACAGTACAACATCTTTTCCTCAAAAAATGACAATTGATTATGTAAAAGTATATCAATAAGGCATTAACTTAGAGAGTTATAAAAACATAGTTTTTAAAATTATTTGTACGGACAACCTACAATTTGTCCGTACTTTTTTTGAGAATTAGAAATTAAATTTTTTAGGGTATCGAAAAATATTTGAACAAAAAACAGAGATTAATAAATATTAAATTTTGAATTAATGTTTAAAATAATAAGCTTAAACCTTTTAGTATTAGTAACCTTTTTATCTTGTGGTAACAAATTCATGAATTCAAATATATCAAATGATAGTACAGCTAAAGAAATATTAGGGAATCCAAACTATTTAGCAATATCCTATGGTGGTTATCGTGAAAACACAAGAGATATTGTACCTACTGTAGCCGAAATTAAGGAAGATATGAAAATAGTCTCGGCTATGGGAATAAAAATTTTGCGTACTTATAATGTGCATTTACTAGAGGTAAATAATTTATTGCAAGCAATTACTGAACTAAAAAAAGAAACTCCAAATTTTGAAATGTATGTCATGCTCGGTGCTTGGATTGATTGCAAAAATGCTTGGACAGACAAAGCTCCCGATCATGATATTGAAAGCCAAGCAAATGAAATAGAAATAGCAAAAGCTGTAATTTTAGCCAATAAATACCCAGATATTGTAAAAATTATTGCAGTGGGAAATGAAGCTATGGTAAAATGGGCAGCAAGTTATTATGTACAACCTAGCGTAATTTTAAAATGGGTAAATCATTTACAAGATTTAAAAAAATCAGGCAAATTACCTTCCGATTTGTGGATAACAAGTTCTGACGACTTTTCATCTTGGGGTGGAGGTGATGCTAGTTATCATACTCCAGATTTGGAAAATTTAATAAAAGCGGTAGACTACATATCAATGCATACTTATCCCATGCATAATACCTATTATAATCCAGCTTTTTGGGTAGTTCCGGATAATGAAGTAAATTTTTCAGATTTGCATAAAATTGATGCAGGTATGCTACGTGCTAGAGAATTTGCAGTGTCTCAATACGATAGTGTAGCAAATTATATGAAAAGTTTGGGAGTTCAAAAACCCATTCATATAGGTGAAACGGGTTGGGCAAGTATTTCGGATGGTCATTATGGTCCAAAGGTTTCAAGAGCTGCTGACGAATATAAAGAAGGAACTTATTATAAATTGATGCGTGAATGGTCGAATAAAAATAAAATCTCGTGTTTTTATTTTGAGGCATTTGATGAGCAATGGAAGGATTCTCAAAATAAATTAGGTTCAGAAAATCATTTTGGATTAATAAATTTAAATGGAGAAGCAAAATATGCATTATGGGATAATGTAGATGCAAATGATTTTAAAGGACTAACAAGAAATGGAAAACCCATAATCAAATCATTCAAGGGTAATAAAAATGAATTGATGAAAACCGTTTTAGTAATTCCAAGAGAAAATGAAATGGTAGGTCATCATTAGCAATAATCATCAAAATAACAGAAATATATTTTAGAAAATTAATTAAACAACAACCAAAAACCATTTCCATTTATGCCGCAAAATTGCAAACAGTGGATATTAAATAATTAACTATAAACTAACCAAAAACCAATAAATCATGATAAATAATAATTCAAACCCAAAAGGAATGGTTCCAATGAGTCAAAAAATCGCTTTTGGATTAGGAATGTTAGCCAACCAAATGTTTCCAGCTATGATTGGAATTTTTACAGTTGTATTAGTAGAAAAACTTGGATTTAGTGGATTGCTACTTGGATTAACCTACTTTATTCCAAAGTTTTATGATGCTTTATTTGATCTTATAATGGGATATGTAAGTGATAATACAAAATCAAAATGGGGCAGAAGGAGACAATATGTATTAGTAGGTGCTATTATTTTAGGAATTTCATTTGCATTAATGTGGCAATTGTATGTTGAAAATGGTGTTACTTACAATTTTTGGTACTTTTTACTTATTTCTTTGATTTTTTATTCGGGTCTTACCATATTTAGCATTCCTTACGTTGCGATGGGCTACGAAATGAGTGATGATTTTCACGAGCGAACCAATATTATGGCTACTTCTCAGCTTATTGGTCAATTAGCTTGGGTAGTTGCACCTTGGTTTTGGGTATTAATGGCTGATCAATCATTGTTTTCTTCTAGTGATGTAGCGGTTAGAACTTTGTCCGTGTATGTGGCTATTGGCTGCTCCATTTTAGCGGCTATTCCTGCATTTTTTATTCCCAGTAAATCTACCCTAAACGAAAACTATAGCCCAATTGATTTTAAAGGAATACTAGGTAGTTTTGGAGAAATTAAAGAAGGATTAAAAGCTTCAATAGAAATCAAGCCTTTCAGAAAAATTTGTATTGCAACATTCTTAATTTTTAATGCTTTTCAAACAACAGCTGGATTTTCTTATTTCATTATCAAATATTACTTGTTCAAAGGAAATGAAGATGGGTTTGGATTATGGCCCACATTATTTGGATGTGTAGGAGCTATTATTACCACAATTGTGGTAATTCCTATTGTTGCAAGAATGTCTAAAGTAGTGGGAAAAAAGAAAGCATTTTTACTTTCTCAAGGCATTTCAATAGTAGGTTACATTTTGCTTTTTTTACTTTTTGTTCCTGGAAAACCTTATTTGTTTCTCTTTGCGCTCCCTTTCTTTTCATTTGGTATAGGTAGTCTGTTTACCTTAATGATGTCAATGACATCTGATGTGATTGATATAGATGAATTAAATACTGGCAAAAGAAGAGAAGGCAGTTTAGGTGCTATTTATTGGTGGATGGTAAAATTTGGAACTGCAGTGGCAGGATTATTAAGTGGTTTAATTCTATCTTTGGTTAGTTTTCAATCCAATGCAAGTTCACAAACAGATGAAAGCATGTTCTGGTTACGGATTTTCTTTGTTGGAATTCCAATTCTGGGTACTTTAACCGCTATTTGGGTAATGAAAGATTATGATATTGATGAAGCGAAAGCATTAGAAGTAAGAGATCTTATCGACAAAAGAAAGCGCCAAGGTAAAAAACAATCCTCGGCCTATCTTTCTGGAAAATTACTTTCTTTAGAAAAAAGTGGAAGTACTTTAAATTCCATAATTGGTAATGATTTAAGTTCAAAAAGCGAATCTGAAATCAGCACTCAATTTTCAGAGATTTTAAATAATGGGTTACACGGTTTATGTTTTAGCCCTTATGTCGAAGGACAAGATGCAGGCGATATATTATCAGAAAATCAAATTCGAAGACGACTCGATATAATTACTCCACATGCTAAATGGATACGTTCATTCTCTTGTACCGAAGGAAATGAATTGATACCAGAAATTGCTCGCCAAAAAGGATTAAAAACTTTAGTTGGAGCATGGATAAGCGATGATAGAGAAAGAAATGAAAATGAAATTCAATCCCTTATAACTTTGGCAAAAGCCGGTTTAGTTGACATTGCAGCCATAGGTAATGAAGTGTTGCATCGTGAAGAAATTTCTGAACATGAATTATTACAATATATTAAAAGAGTGAGAGAAGCATTGCCGGAATCTATTCCTGTGGGATATGTTGATGCCTACTATCAATATTTAGATCGACCTGCATTAGTCGAAGCTTGCGATGTTATTTTAGCAAATTGTTATCCTTTCTGGGAAGGTGCGGATAATGCCTATGCGCTAACTTATTTAGATCGAATGTTTGATTTTACACAAAAAATAGGCAATAACAAAAAAGTAATAATTACCGAAACAGGTTGGCCAAGTAAAGGAGATAATGTTCAAGCAGCAGCACCTTCTAAATTAAATGCTATGAAATATTTTATTTCTGTTCAAGAATGGGCAAAAAATAAAAATATTGAAGTATTCTACTTTTCATCTTTTGACGAATCTTGGAAAGCAAAACAAGAAGGCGAAGTTGGTGCAGGATGGGGTATTTGGGATAAAAATGAAAAATTAAAATTTTAAACAAAAGAAACCATGTCATTTAGAAAAGAACATACACTACCACATTCAGGATTTGATTATAGTAAAGAGTCAGTGCATACAAACGGGTTAGATTTTACAACCAAAACCCCAGAGGAATTATTAAAAATTTCAAATGAAGTTTTAAACAGCGGAATGCACGGACTTTGTTTTAGTCTATACGAAGACGGGCAAAAGCCCGGCGATATTATTACCGAAGAACAAGTGCGACGAAGAATGAAAATTATTGCTCCATATACTAAATGGGTACGCTCATTTTCATGTACTGAAGGCAACGAATTTATTCCCTTAATCGCAAAAGAGTATGGCATCAAAACATTAGTCGGAGCATGGCTTGGAGATGATCCAGAAATAAATGAAAGAGAAATTGAAGGATTGATAAAACTTTCTAATGAAGGTTTAGTAGATATAGCAGCTGTAGGAAACGAAGTAATGTATCGCAAAGATTTAACCGAAGACGAACTTTTAGAATTTATCGAAAGAGTAAGAAACGCAATTCCAAATACAATTCCTGTAGGTTATGTTGATGCCTATTATGAATTTACTATAAAACCAAGAATAACCCAAGCTTGTGATCTAATTTTAACTAACTGTTATCCGTATTGGGAAGGGTGCAATTTGGAGTATTCTCTAGCACACATGAAAAGTATGTACCATCAGGCATTGCATGCCGGGAATGGTAAAAAAGTAATCATCACCGAAACGGGTTGGCCAAGTCAAGGTGAAAGTTTTAAAGATGCACACCCATCCAAAGAAAATGCCCTAAAATATTTTATAAATACACAACTTTGGTCACAGCAAGAAGATATCGATATCTTCTATTTTTCCTCTTTTGATGAATCTTGGAAAGTTGGTGCCGAAGGTGAAGTTGGAGCTTATTGGGGTATTTGGGATAAGAATGAAAAATTAAAAATATAATGAACAGCTTTAAAGCATTAAACTTATCTCCAGGACACGCCATTTGTTATTCTGGTTTTCGTGACGGTCAACAACCAGGAGGAATTGTACCTTCGTATGAACAAATAAAAGAAGATTTGCTTTTACTCGAAAACAATTGGAGCTATCTCCGCTTGTACGATTGCGATCCTCATGCAGAACTAGTTCTTAAAGTAATTGAGCAAGAAAAATTGCCCTTTCAAGTTATGCTTGGAGCATATATTATAGCTGAGATGAATAATTTTGGTTGCCCTTGGGGAGGCAAAATTTATACAGAACAAGAGCTAAACGAAAACGGTATTCAAAATTTAAATCAAATAAGAAAACTTATTGGATTAGCAAATAAGTATCCAAAAATAATTTGTACACTTTCTGCGGGTAATGAAGCTTGCGTAGATTGGACGGATCATTATGTATCAGTTTCTAGTGTAATCGCGTATGTAAAGTTGATTAAAAAACAGGCAAAACAACCCGTAACTTTTTGCGAAAACTATGTTCCTTGGTTAAGTAAACTCAAACCATTAGTAGACGAGGTTGATTTTATTTCGATTCACACTTATCCCGTTTGGGAATATAAAAATATTCATGAAGCCTTAAATTATACCAAAGAAAATTACTTTGCAGTTGCCAACATGTATCCTAATAAACCAGTCATAATCACCGAAGCTGGTTGGGTAACTAACTCAAATGGTAGAGGTATTGAATCACATAATGTGAGCGAAGAAAATCAAGAAATTTATTATAATGATTTAGTCAATTGGACCGATAATGATGGGATTTTAACTTTTGTATTCGAAGCATTTGACGAATCGTGGAAAGGATCCAATGAACCTTTGGAACCAGAAAAACACTGGGGACTTTTTAAAATAGATAGAACTCCAAAATTAGTTATGGAGCGTCAAATGATTTTATAAAAATGCATTTCTGTTAAATTTTACTTTTAAATTAATCACAACTATTACACTAGTTTTAATAGAATACAAATATATTTCATGAAAAAAAATACATTACTTCAAATACTGTTTTCCTTTTTTTTAGTTTGTCAATTTACTTTTGCACAAGTCGATGTAGTTTACAATGATTTAGTTTGGTCCGATGAGTTCAATACTAATGGTGCTGTTAATTCAACGAATTGGTTTCATCAAACGCAATTACCAGCAGGAGGAAATTGGTTTAACAACGAAGTACAACATTATACCAACCAATTAACAAACTCCTTTGTAGATGCAGGTTTATTAAATTTAGTTGCAAAAAAGGAAAATTTTACGGATCAAGCAGTAACCAAAGAGTATACTGCACCCAGATTAAACTCGAAGTTTGCTTTTAAATATGGTCGAGTAGATGTTCGTGCAAAACTTCCAAAAGATGCAGGAACATGGCCTGCAATATGGATGTTAGCCAAAAATGTGAATGAAGATGGAGGCTTTTTTGATGCGCTTTACGGAACTGTAAATTGGCCAGCTTGTGGCGAAATTGATATTATGGAGCACGGAATTACTCGCTCTCAACCGGATAATTATATTCAAAGTGCCTTACATACTCCTTCTTCTTTTGGAAATACAACAAATATTGGTGGTGTTGTGGTAGGTAATGATATATCAAATAATTATCATATTTATTCTATGAATTGGTCGCCAAACCAAATTTCATTTCTACTCGACGGTGTTGTTTATTATACCTACAATCCCACCGTAAAAGACACCAATACTTGGCCATTTAACACAGAACAATATATTTTATTAAACATTGCAATGGGTGGTATTGCAGGACCAATTGGAACTAATTTTACACAAACCTCGATGGTAATCGATTATGTAAGAGTATTTCAAAATACTACAGTCGACACTCAAGCGCCAACAAACTTTACAGCTGTTGTGGGAGCTATAACAGGATCATCTATTGAATTGTTGTTGAATGGTACTGATAATTCTGGCAATGTGTCCTATAATGTTGATTATGGAACGGGAACGAGTGCTGCATTCAGTCCTTCAGGAGTACAAAAATCCTTAATTATCTCAAATTTATCACCCGTTACAAATTATACTTTTAATGTTACAGCAGCAGATGCTTCCGGAAACCCTGCTTTGAACAACGCTATCGTTCTTAACGCAACAACTTTAGCAAAACTGGAATGTTCCGGAACTGATACTCAGGCTCAGGAAGGATCTTTCTCATTGGGTTATAAATATGCTTTTGAGACCATTGGAACGAGTGTTAAAATTACTTTCGAATTGTTAGACATCAAAGCTGGTTTAATTGCTTTATTACGTAAACAATCCAATTTATCCGAAACACAAATGACGCCAGTTTCAGGGCAAATTTTCACACAAACGATTACAGGACAAACTCTAAATTCTACTATTAATTACGCTGTTAAGTTTGCTTATGCCAATGGATTGTCTGTTACTAAATATTTTTCTTATGTAGTTGGCAGTAGTTGTTCATTAGGATTAGAAACTTCCTCTGAATTGAAACAACACTATTATCCTAATCCTGTAGAAAACAAGTTAAATTTGCAGTTGTTAGACGACCAAAACCAGATTATTTTGACTGATTTATTAGGACGAAAATTAGTTGAATTAACAGTAAAATCCTCTTATATATTAGACATGAGTGATTTTAAATCCGGAATATATTTTTTAAATGTAAAAAATTCATACGGAATACAAAACGTAAAAATTATTAAAAAATAGTACTTGCTCAAAACGAAATACAATTAAATTAAAAAATAACTTTTTATCAATTTTCTAAATAGCAATGCAAACTAAAAAAAGTTCAGTTACACTTATCGCTCTAGTAGTTGCTATGGGAGGTTTTTTAATGGGTTTTGATGCCTCTGTTATTTCTGGAGTTATTAAATTTATTGAACCTGAATTTCAACTTTCAAAAATTGAATTGGGTTGGGCAGTAGCTTCATTATCTTTGTCCGCAACAGTAGCCATGATGTTTGCAGGACCTATTAGTGATAAACATGGTCGGATTATAGTTTTAAAATATTCGGCTTTATTGTATGCTTTTTCAGCAATTTTATCAGCTGTTGCACCCACTTTTTTTATTTTAGTATTGGCTCGAATGTTAGCGGGAATTGGAGTGGGAATTTCACTTATAATTGCTCCAATGTACATTGCCGAAATAGCTCCAGCAGCCAAACGAGGAAAAATGGTTTCTTTCAATCAATTGAATATTGTAATAGGGCTTTCAGTTGCTTTTTTTACAAATTATCTCATTGTGTCTTTAGCTGGTTCAGATGCAGCTTGGGTTGATATTTTAAAAATCAGAGAATACAATTGGCGATGGATGTTGGGTATTGAATTTGTACCCGCGATATTCTATTATATCTTTTTATTTTTTGTTCCTCAAAGCCCAAGATGGTTAATTATGAAAGGAAGGCATGATGAAGCATTTGATGTAATGGAAACAATTGGAGACGAAGTTAGTGCCGAAAAAATGGTTAAAGAAATCAAGGAAAGCATTAAACTAGATTCCGCGCCAAAAGAAAAAATATCCCTCAATGAGTTGTTTGCTCCATCAATGAAATTGGTAATGACTATAGGAATAGGTATCGCTATATTACAACAAATTGTTGGAATTAATTGTGTTTTTTTCTATGCTCCAATGATTTTTGAACAATCCGGAATTGGTACTGATGCGTCTTTTATTCAAGCTATTTTAGTTGGAATTATCAATGTAGTATTTACCATTGTTGCGATGGTTTTAATTGATAAGTTAGGAAGAAAACCTTTATTGGTTATTGGTGTAAGTGGTATTGCACTCAGTATGTTAGTTTTGGCCTATAGTTTTAATGCAGCAACATATACCTTAACTGACGAATCAATTGTTAAGTTGCCAACAGAATTAAATAATGGACAACTCAATACTTTAATTGATAAAACCTTTGAATCCGATACCGAATTTAAAAATGCATTAACCCAAATTTTGAGCCCATCAGTTGCCAATAAATATGAATCAGAGTTAATAACAGCTTCAATTACCATGAATTCAACAGTAATCCTTTTTTGTATTTTAGGTTTTGTAGCTTCATTTGCAATTTCTCTTGGACCAGTAATGTGGGTGTTATTTTCTGAACTTTTTCCTAATAGAATTCGAGGTGTAGCTATTTCGTTTGTGGGGTTTATAAATTCTGCGGTGAGCTTCTTGGTTCAATTGGTTTTCCCATGGGAATTAGCAACATTAGGAACCACATTGACTTTTCTGATATTTGGACTTTTTGCTTTTTTTGGACTTCTTTTAATTATAAAATTATTGCCTGAAACAAAAGGAAAATCATTAGAAGAATTGGAAACCCTTTTAGTAAAATAAAATTGTTTAAAATTATAAATAACTACACAAAAATATAGTACACAACACATTAATACCTATTATTATGAAAAATGAAATTCTACTTGGAAATTGTAAATTAGACAACGAAAATAATACTATTACAGGTGAATTTGTAGATTTTGATGGTGAATCATTTTACAAAATAGCATACTACGACAAGATGGATCCTTTCTTCATGACTATCGTCAGTAATTCAGACCATTGGTTGTTTATCTCCAGCAATGGTGCATTATCTGCAGGCAGAAAAAATCCAGACAACGCTTTATTCCCTTATTATACGGTAGATAAAATCCAAGATTTATCTGAATATTCTGGTAGTAAAACAGTTTTACTAGTTCAAAAAGAGAATCAAACTTTTCTATGGGAACCCTTTTCGGATAATTATTCCGGGATTTATAAAATACAACGTAACATTTACAAAAGTATTTATGGAAATAAAATTTTGTTTGAAGAAATAAACGAAGATTTAGGTTTTACTTTTTCGTATAAATGGATGAACAGTGAAAAATTTGGATTTATAAAAAAATCAACTCTAACAAATCATCTCAATACGAATGCTAAAGTTTCAATTCTAGATGGTATTCAAAATATTTTGCCAGCAGGAATTGACAGTGCTTTACAATTATCCTACAGCAATTTAGTTGATGCTTACAAAAAATGCGAATTGGTTACCAACACAAATATTGGATTATACATGTTGAGTTCTGTAATTGTAGACAAAGCAGAACCAAGTGAAGCATTGATTTCAAATGTGGTTTGGTCCGATGGATTAGAGAATGCTAAAATATTATTATCATCAAATCAAATAAAAAACTTTAAAAAAGGGCTACCAGTCGAAGAAGAGAATGATAAACGAGCCACACGTGGTGCCTATTTTATAAACGCTGAAATTGAACTTGCATCCAATCAAAAAAAAGAATGGCATATTGTAGCTGATATTAATAAAAATGCAGGGTATGTTGCTACTTTAAAACATTTTATACACGATAACAAAGATAGAGTTCAACAGCTTCAAAATGATGTGAACGAATGTACCAGAGATTTAGTCAAAATACTCGCTTCTGCTGATGGTTTGCAACTCACACAAGATAAATTGGGTGTGAATCGCCATTTATCAAATGTGTTGTTCAATGTAATGCGTGGTGGTATTTTTGACGATAATTATACTATTGGTAAAAAAGATTTGCTAGAATTTATTCAAGGTGCAAATAGTACGGTCTATAAAAACAATCTTACTTTTCTTCAAAATCTTAATGAGATTGAAGATTATGCTGCTTTACTAAAAAAAGTAGCAAGTCATAAAAACGACCAATTAATTCGTTTAATATATGAATACTTACCCTTAGCATTTAGTAGAAGACACGGAGATCCATCTCGTCCGTGGAATCAATTCGCTATTGAAATGAAAAAAGAAGACGGATCCAAAAACCTGAATTATCAAGGAAACTGGAGAGACATATTTCAAAACTGGGAAGCGCTAGGATTATCCTATCCATCCTATATCGAAGGAATGATTTGCAAGTTTTTAAACGCATCAACTGCAGATGGTTATAATCCATATCGCATCACAAGAGACGGAATCGATTGGGAATCACCTGATCCACATGATCCTTGGGCAAACATTGGCTATTGGGGCGATCACCAAATTATATATTTGCAAAAATTTTTAGAAATATCCAAAAAATATCATCCCGGTGCTTTAAGCAATATGCTAACATCCACCATTTTTGCTTATGCAAATGTTCCATACAGGATTAAACCTTATGCTGATTTAGTAAAGAATCCTTTTGATACCATTGAGTTTGATTTTGAAGCAGAGAAAATAGCGTTAAATCGAGTTAAAACTTTAGGTAGCGATGGTAAACTTATTTTGGACGCTAGCGGAAATGTGCTGCATGTAAATTTTACCGAAAAATTATTAGCCATGTTGCTGGCTAAACTCTCTAATTTTATTCCCGAAGCAGGAATTTGGCTAAACACTCAAAGACCAGAATGGAATGATGCAAATAATGCTTTAGTTGGAAACGGTGTTTCGATGGTAACATTATACCACATCCGTCGATTACAGTCTTTCTGTCTTGAATTATTTAAAGAAACAGCAACAGAGTCAATTGAAATTTCAGAGGAAATAGCAGTGTTTTTTAATTCTGTTTATAAAATTTTCGAACAATACGAAGATTTATTGAGCAATGATATTTCAGATTCTAACAGACGATTAATAGCAGATGTTTTAGGTTACACCGGAAGCGATTACCGTGAAAAAATTTATGGAAAAGGATTCTCAGGGACTAAAAAAACGATTAAAGTTTCAGATCTTATTGGCTTTTTTGAATTAACAATCAAACATTTTGACCATTCGATTAGAAAAAATAAGCGCGAGGATAATTTATATCATTCTTATAATCTAATTTCATTTAAAGAAAACAGCGTGTCTATTCGTCATCTTTATGAAATGTTAGAAGGCCAAGTTGCCATTTTAAGTGCTTGTGTTTTGAACGCTGAAGAAGTAAATGATGTTCTGGATGCTTTAAAGTGGAGTGCTATGTTCCGTAGGGATCAATACAGTTATATGCTATATCCAGACCGACAACTTCCTCGTTTTACGGAGAAAAATAATATACCAGCAAATTTAGTTGAAAACAGTAAATTACTTACACAACTTATTTCAGAAAATAATAGCGATATAATCTACAAAGACGTTGATGGAGTGTATCATTTTAATAGTAATTTTAGAAACGCAGCTGATTTAAATTTAGGCATGCAAGGTCTAAAAATTCATCAAGATTTGATTCAAAAAGAGAGACAACAAATTCTCGATGTATTTGAAGAAGTATTTGATCATCAATCATTCACAGGTCGTTCAGGAACATTCTACGGTTTTGAAGGATTAGGTTGTATTTACTGGCACATGGTTTCTAAATTATTATTAGCCATCAACGAAAACTATTTCTTGGCATTACAAAACACAACTGACCAAGTACAACTAGGCAGATTAGTTCAGCATTATTATGATGTAAGAGCTGGAATAGGATTTAATAAATCACCAGAATTATTTGGTGCTTTCCCAACTGATGCTTATTCGCACACACCAGGAAACAGTGGAGCAAAACAGCCCGGAATGACAGGTCAAGTTAAAGAAGATATCATTTCTCGTTTTGGGGAATTGGGAGTTATTGTTGAACACGGAAAAATTGTTTTTAACCCGGGATTATTACGAAACTCAGAGTTTCTATCCTCTCCAAATAAATTTGACTATGTTACAATTCAAAATCGAGAAGAAACTATTAGTTTAAACGCAAATGAATTAGTATTTACTTTTTGTCAAGTACCATTCGTATATCATATTTCTAACAAAAATGAAATTAAAATAACCACTACAAACGGAACAACAACTGTATCAGACGGACTTTCAATAAGCGAACAACATAGTAAATCTATTTTTGAAAGAACAAATAGTATTAAACAGGTCGATGTTTATCTCACACCTCGATTAGTATAAAATTTAAATTATAATTAAATAAAAAAACTAGAAAAGAAGCAAAGGATCTATTTTACCGCCATTATGTTTACTATCCCCAGCTTCTTTTCGTATGTTTTTATTTGTATTTAATAGTACACAAATCCGCTTTATTAACAAATTTTAACATTTAAAAGCAACTTTTCTTGCTTTTTACTTGTTTCTTAAAATAATTTTTTGTTAAATTTGAGGACTTAATAATCATAAAAAAATTAGCCTATACAATAAATTTACTTTTTAGAAAATTGCTCCAAATTTTATAAACATCTAAAAGTATAATTATGGCTAATTTACAACTACCTGACTCACTATTGGTTCACAATTATATTGCTGGCGACGAGAACGCTTTGACAATATTAATCAATAGACATCAATCTAAAATCTTCGGTTTTATATACTCTAAATTGACAGATAGAGATATTTCGAATGATATTTTTCAAGACACTTTTATTAAAGTTATTAAAACTTTAAAATCAAATTCCTACAACGAAGAAGGTAAATTTTTACCTTGGGTTATGCGAATTGCACACAATTTAATTATTGATCATTACAGAAAAAACAAAAAAATGCCGATGTTTAGAGAAACAGAAGAGTTTTCAATTTTTTCAATTATGTCTGATAATTCTCCCACTATAGAAAATAAAATTATTCAAAATCAAGTAGAAACAGATTTAAGAAAACTCATCGAAGAACTTCCAGCTGATCAAAAAGAAGTTTTGATAATGCGAATGTATCAAGACATGAGTTTCAAAGAAATTTCAGAGTCTACAGGAGTTAGCATCAATACCGCTCTAGGAAGAATGCGTTACGCACTTATGAACATGAGAAAAATAATCGACAAGCATCAAATTATTTTAACAAATTAATACTATAAAGTAATGTTTTGCGTTGTAATAGAAACAAAAACAAATTTTATTACTTTATGGCAAAAATTTACTCTAAAAAAAAATTAGTTAACATTACAATGAAACCCAAAAAAGAAACCGTTTCTTTTTTATTAAATTACTCAAAAGCGTTGAGCATAATAAAAGTAAATAATATAAGTTTCGAAATTATAGCTAATTAAGAAAACATCCCGGTATTCATCGGGATGTTTTTTTTGGGCTAGTTTTCAAAACCGTTTTTCTTCCTACGGTTTTAGTGATAATATCTTTCTCTAAATCCCAACCTCGAGCAGGCGAATATTCCCTTCCGTACCAGATCATTTGTAAGTGTAAATCATTCCAGATTGCCTCCGGAAAAATTCGTTTTGCATCCTTTTCAGTCTGAACCACATTTTTTCCATTAGATAAATTCCATCGAAACATTAATCTATGAATGTGTGTATCTACCGGAAATGCAGGTACGCCAAAAGCTTGAGACATAACAACACTTGCCGTTTTGTGTCCCACTGCGGGTAATTCTTCCAGATATTCAAAACTTTGCGGCACTTCGCCACCGTGTTTATCAATCAAAATATGGGATAAACCATGAATTCCTTTCGATTTCATTGGCGATAAACCACAAGGACGTATAATTTGCTTTATCTCATCGACACTCATTTTTATCATATCATACGGATTATCCGCTTTGGCAAACAACAAAGGCGTAATTTTATTCACTCGAACATCAGTGCATTGAGCCGAGAGTAAAACTGCTATCAAAAGTGTATACGAATCTTTGTGATCCAGCGGAATAGGAATCGTAGGATACAATTCTTTTAACGTATTTATAACAAATGTTACCCGTTCTTGTTTGGTCATTTTTTACTAAATTTGAATCGTAAAGAAAAGCAATTTCAATGGCATTGTCAATAGCAATTTTAATGTCAATACCAATGTCAAACTTTAATTCTAAAATCTGTACTCTATATTCTCTATACTGTACTCTAAAATCTAAAATAAAAAATGACAACATTAAAAAAAGGCGATAAAGCTCCGAGCTTTTCTGGAATTGACCAAGACGGAAACCCGCACAAACTAGAAGATTATAAAGGCAAAAAATTAGTAGTTTTCTTTTATCCAAAAGCAAACACGCCAGGTTGCACCGCCGAAGCCTGTGATTTAAGAGACAATTTTGAGCGTTTTCAAGCAAATAACTATGCACTTTTAGGTGTAAGTGCCGATGGTCAAAAGGCACAAGCCAAATTCAAAGAAAAATACGATTTTCCGTTCCCATTATTAGCAGACGAAGACAAATCTGTAATTCAAGCTTTCGGGGTTTGGGGACCAAAAAAGTTCATGGGAAAAGAATATGATGGTATTCACAGAACCACATTCGTAATTGACGAAAACGGAATTATCGAAACCGTAATTTCGGAAGTAAAAACAAAAGTTCACGCAGCACAAATTTTAGTATAAAAAAAAGTCAAGAAACTCGACTTGAAATATCTAGTTTCTTGACTTAATCAGGTATTACATGATTTACTTGGCGGACAACAAAACTTTATTAGGATCATATCCAAAAAGATGACTTTCTTTAATAATTTCGGCAATACCTTTGGGCAACATGGTTTCCCAACCCGGTTTTCCGTTGCTAATCATTTTGAGAACTTCACGAGAGAACACTTCTAGAATTTCTGGATCATAATCCTTTATATCAACCACTTTTCCATTGAATTTAAAAAATTTGTAAAGCTCTTTCATTCGAGGATGTACTTTTAAGGTTTCAGAAGTAATGACTTCTCCATTCTCGTCTATCATTGGATACAAAAACACTTTCATATCTCTATAAAATAATTTCCCAAAAGCTTCAAGAATTCCCCCACTTAAATGGCGGTAGTATTTTTCGTCAAAAATATCAACTAAATTATTGACACCCATTGCAAGTCCCATTCTGGCTTTGGTATAATTAGCAAAATACTCCACTACTTTGTAATATTCTTGAAAGTTCGAAATCATTACAGTTTGTCCAAGGGAACAAAGTAATTCTGCACGATCCATAAAATCTCTTTCGTCTATTTCGCCATCAGATCTTAAGTTGGACAAAGTGATTTCAAAAACAACCAGTGTGTTTTCTTTATCTACCTTATTTTCATCAAGAAACATCTCTAATGATTTCTCGTACATGTCCATATTTACTTTGGTCACAGGACGAAAACTTCCTCTAAGGGCAAGAATATTTTTTTTATACAATAGTGCAGCGGGCAATATATTTTTACCTTCTGGATCAAACATAACGGCATCGGTCATTCCGTTTTTTACAAGTTGTAAACTCATTAAACGGTTGTCTACATCTGCAAATCGAGGTCCAGAAAAATTGATAGTGTCTATTTCTAATTGATCTTTGTCTAGATGATCGTATAAATAGCGCAATAATTTTTTAGGGTCATTGTATTTATAATAGGCACCATATATTAAATTTACTCCCAGTATTCCTAGCGTTTCTTGTTGCAATCGAACATCAGTTTCTTTAAAACGAATGTGAATTATGATTTCGTTATATTCTTCTTCAGGTTCTATTTGATAACGAACACCAACCCAACCGTGTCCTTTATATTGCTTAGCAAAGTCAATAGTTGCAACAGTATTTGCATAACTAAAAAACATTTTATTTGGATGTTTTTTTCGACTTAATCGTTTTTCAATTAGTTCATTTTCAAAGGTTAGCATTTTTTTAAGACGACTTTCGGTAACATATCGACCGTCTTCTTCAACACCATAAATGGCATCACTAAAATCTTTGTCGTAAGCAGACATCGCTTTTGCAATAGTTCCAGATGAACCACCAGATCTAAAAAAATGTCTTACAGTTTCTTGTCCAGCACCAATTTCTGCAAAAGTTCCGTAAATATTGTCATTCAAATTGATACGAAGTGCCTTGTCTTTGGTTGAAGGAATTTGTGCGATGACTTTGTCACCTTTTAATTTAATTTCGGTATCCATTTTTTATATAAATAGTGCTTATTTATTACAAAGTTAATTAAATTGGTTTCTAAAGAAAGAGAATTAATCCTATTTTTGTAAATAAAAATAATAAACATTGAAAGTATATTTTTTAGGCACTGGAACCTCACAAGGAATACCTGTAATTGGGAGCAACCATTTAGTAAATAAAAGCACCGATTCGAGAGACAAACGGTTGCGAGTTTCGGTTTGGATTTCGTGGGAAAATCACTCTTTTGTAATTGATTGCGGGCCAGATTTTAGACAACAAATGCTTACGTCAAATTGCCAAAAAGTGGATGGAGTTTTATTTACTCATGAACATTCTGATCACACTGCTGGCATTGATGATATTAGGCCGTTTAATTTTAAACAAGGCGAGATTCCTATATTTGCCCATCAAAGAGTTATTGAAAACCTAAAAAAACGTTTTGAATACGTTTTTGAAACCGTTAATAAATATCCTGGTGCTCCAGCTGTCAAGATAGTTGAGGTTGTCAATAATCAGTCGTTTGCAATTGGAAATAAAACTGCAATTCCCATTAATGTTATGCATGGAAACCTTCAGGTTTTTGGTTATAGAATTGATGATTTTGCTTATTTGACAGATGTAAAAACAATCGAAGAAAGTGAAATTATAAAATTAAAAAATCTAAAAGTACTCGTTGTAAATGCTTTACGCGAAGCACCGCATCATTCTCATTTTAATTTGCAGGAAGCATTAGATTTTATAACTTTGATACAGCCCGAAAAGGTGTATCTTACTCATATTAGTCATGTTTTAGGTTTTCATTCGGAAGTACAACAAAAGCTTCCAGAAAACGTTTTTTTGGCGTATGACAATTTAGAAATCACACTATAATTAAACTATAAAATGAAAAAATCATTATTGCTTTATCTCTTTATTCTCAGCATGCTTTTTACTGTTTTTACGTATATGTTTTTGAGCAAGGAAGTAAAATTCGAACAAGATAAATTCAAAAAAGTTACTACAAAATTAAGAGATAGTTTGAATTTAGTTAAAACTAAACTGGTTGATGCCAATTATTTTTCATTGGAAAAAAACGAAAATGCTCAAGATTATTTTAATCCAGAAACGGCAACAAAGACCATTCAAATCGAAAAATTAATTCCAGTGGTTACCGAAAAATTATTGGATTTTAATTCCTACCCAAAAGGGAATCCATACGTTGGTCAAGACCAAATTGGAGCGAATAAATTTGTAATCAACAAAGTAAAAATCTTAAACCATCGTTGGATTATTGCAGATTTTAGTGATGGTGAATATTGGGGCGAAGTGTTATTGAAGTATTTTGTAAACGATGATGAAAGCATCACTTTCGAAGTGAATCAGTCTTTGCTGTATCAAAAATAACTCAATACAAAACACTAATTTTCTACCAGCCAATTCTTGAAATCATAAAAATTTTGTGGTGAAACGCCATGACCTATTGGGTATTCTTTATAGGTAATTGCAATGCCAAGATTCTCTAAAATTGCGGGTGTTTTTCTTGCCCAGTCAACAGGAATTACTTGATCTACAGTTCCGTGAGATGCAAATATTTTGAGTTTTGTCAAATTGTTTTTCAGGTAATCTTTAGTAGCAATTTCTAAATTCAAATAGCCACTCATAGCTACTACTTTGTCAATTTTTTCAGGATACGAAAGTGCTACTGCATAACCCAAAATTGCACCTTGACTAAAACCAATTAAAGAAACTTTTGAAGCATCAATAGGATAATTAGCAACCAATTCATCTATAAAAGTTGAAATTAAATCTCTAGATTCTCTAGCTTGCTCGTGATCCGAAAATTTATTTTGATCGGCATCAAAATTTATCGCATACCATGCATAACTCCCGAATTGCATGTTGTACGGTGCTCGAGCCGAAATGATATAATAATTGTCAGGCAATTCAGTCGCAAACGAAAATAAATCGTCTTCGTAGCTACCATAACCGTGAAGTAAAAGTAAAAGTGGGTTTTTGTCAAGAATAACTTTGGGCTCTTGTATTTTATATTCTAAAGATAAATTCATTTTAAAGTAATCAGAGTTTGGTTTTAAAATATTCAGTATCGAATCTTGAAATTTATTTATAAGTTTTACTTGCTTTAATAAAAACGGTTCTCGATACATTTTTTGTTCCGTTTTATTGCAAAAAAAACACTCGAACTGACGTTTTAAATAATTACACCCAACAGGTTAAATCAAGAAAAACCTTAAAAAACGTTAATTTGGTTAACCACAAAAGGGATATAGTTTCATAAAAGCCAAACTTAAATGACCTTAAATTCCTTATATGGTTTAAATTTTATTATTGATTTGTAAATTTTTCAGTGTGCTTTTACGAAATACTTTTCAGCCATTTTTGGAAATAAATTCCCAATAACGGTATGGGTTTTGTCTCGCCTTTTATGGCACTAAAAATTCCATAAGACCACAAAACAGAGACAAAAATCCACATGGGAGCAGAAATCATCAAGCTGTCAAAATTGCTTATGATTAATCCCAATGATATAAAAGTGAGTGTTATTCCTAATCCTTGACGAATATGAAAACTGGCAAATTCATTCTTGTCTTCCGAGTTCATAGACATCGCTATAAATACTCCAATTCCTAATATGTAACTTGTAATTGCGGCTGTTTTTCCAGCTTCGATGGTGTTGTTTTCCATTTTTATTTAACCACAAAGGTCACTAAGTTTTTTTCACGAAGTTCACAAAGTGTTTTTTATTTAATATTAGTGTTCTTTGTGCCCTCTTTGTGCACCTTGTGTTTAAATTTTTAGCCTAAAACTAACTTCCCTTGATTATAAATTCCATACACTTTTCCTTTCATTTCTACTCCCAGAAAAGCGGAGTTTTTTGATTTGGATAAAATGTTTTCTTTTGTAAAAACATTTTTACCTTCGGGACTAAAAAGCGTAAAACTTGCTTTTTGTCCTGCTTCGATTGGGTTTGTTTGTACTCCAAAAGTAGCTTTTCCTGCGGTTAATTTTTCGATGATAATTTCCATTGGTAACACGGTCATCAAAGTACCAAAAGCGCTTTCTAGCCCGATGGTTCCATTTTTGGCTCCATCAAATTCCATTTTTTTATGTTCTATATCAATCGGATTATGGTCTGATGTAATCATGTCAATTGTTCCTTCGAGAACTCCTTCAATCAAGGCTTTTCTATCGGTTTCGGTTCGCAAAGGTGGAGCAACTTTAAATCGTGTATCAAAACCATCGAGTTTTTCATCGGTCAAAACCAAATGGTGTATTGCAACACTACAAGTAACCTGCAATCTTTTGGATTTTGCTTCTCTAATTAATTGCACTGATTTTGCAGTAGAAATAGTTGGAATGTGTAATTTTCCACCAGTATATTCTAGTAGAAATAAGTTTCTAGAGATTTGCAATTCTTCGGCTAGATTTGGAATTCCTTTGAGTCCCAAACGCGTCGAAACAATACCTTCATTAGCAACACCATTACCTTTTATTTTTTCGTCTTGGGAGAAAGCAATCACTAATCCATCAAAATCCTGAACGTATTGCAAAGCTATTTTTAGTAAATTAGCATTGTCTAAACTTTTGTTATAATCTCCAAAAGCTAATGCACCCGCATTTTTCATATCAAACAATTCTGCCATGTCTTTTCCTTCACTTTGCTTGGTCAAAGCAGCAATCGGGAAAAGCTCCGTAGCACAACCAAAAGCTTTATTTTTCACAAAATTCACTTGAGATTGATTGTCAATAATCGGGTAGGAGTTGGGTTGGAGCGCGATGGCGGTAAAACCACTTTTGGCAGCAACTGTTAGTCCGTTTGCAATGGTTTCTCGGTCTTCAAAACCGGGTTCGCCAAGCGAAACACTCGAGTCAAACCAACCTTGTGAAAGGTGTAAGTTATCGAGTTTCACTTCGGTTGCATTTTCAGAATTTTGAAGTGAAGTTCCTATTTTTTTAATGATTCCATCAATAATTAAAATATCTACAATATTGTTGTGAAATGCACTTTTCGGGTCGATAATTTTTGCGTCTCGGATGATTGTGTTCATAATAATTATTTAATTATTTGAATTTCGTTTTTACTTTACGAATCGTATAATTGCCATTTCGGTTACCAGAAAAAGCAATGCAAATATAACAAACCATTTCCAAATTTGATTATCAGTCCTATCAGTTTGTAAAGTATCGAAAACAGTAGCAATTGAATCCAAAATTTTATAGTTCGAAAGTATATTTTCATTGGCTTGAACTAAATTACTTTCAGTTCGATTGTAGTTAAAACTTAAGTTTTCTACCCATTCTGTCTTGTTATAAATACTAAAATTTCCTGCTTGTTCGGGATAATCGTTGAATGTCATTTTGACTTTTGTACTCAAAATTTGCTGAATTGGAATAAAATCTTCAGCTGTATTTTTTACATTTAAAATAGCGTCTTTAGATAATAAAACATTTACAAAATAGGGATTGGTGGTGCCAATTGTAAAGGCATTGACGCCTGTATTTTGGTTTTGTAAAGCCATTTTATAAAAAACAGGAACAATCAAAGGCGATTGCTGAAAATTTGAATTTTCGCCATTTATTGGTGCCGAAAAAACAAAAACAGACCCAACCGTATTTTGCAACGAAGTTAAAAAAGCATACTGGTCTTCAAATGACAATATCGCTGAACTCTCACTTGTGATGGCGAAAGATTTGTTGGTTTTTGGATATTGAAAATTCGTAATTTTGTTTTCGAAAACACCACTAAATAAAGGATGATCGAAATTGATTTTGGTAATTCGTTTTTCTTTGTTTTCTAGTGATTTGAATTGGATGTTTCCAAAAGTGTTCAAAAAAGTATTAATTGTTTCAATCGAGCTCAAAGCTGAAGGGATTACAATTAAATTACCACCTTTGGCAACAAATGATTTCAAAGTAGTTTGCAATGCTTGTGGGATTTCGTTCAATTCATTCAGGACAATGGCATCTTGTTTTTCTAAACTATTGTAGTCTAATGACTGTAATGCAAAATTACTGTAATTGAACTCATCGTTAGTAAATATACGAGATAAAAAGTTATTTTTTTCTGCTTCGCCAATGCTCAAAATGTTGTTTTTTTTATCCTTCGAAATACTGAAAAATAAAATATTGTCATAAGCTAATCCTGGGTCAACAATTGAAACGTAGCCATGAAACTCCTTTTTAGGAATTGTAAAAAGTACGTTTTTTTTGTTGTTATCAAACGCTACAATCGTCTTGGCAATGAGTTTATTTTGGTTGTATAACGCCATCGAAACAGGTTTAAAATTACTGCCATAACCAGTTAAAGCAATATTTATTTGATAAAAATCATCCAAAGTTTGTTGTATGAAAACACTATCAATCGAGATGTTATTTTTTTGTTCTGCTTTTGGGACTATAAAATAAGTAGAGGCTGTTTTGTCGCTATTTTCTAGTTGTTTTGGAGTTATACCAACCGCATCTGTAATGATAATAATATCTTTTTTAGCAACTGATTGACGTGCATTTATCTTGTTTAGCACTTGGTCTAATTCAAATGGTGCAGCGCTGTATTTTAGATTTTGCAATTCGGTTCGAATTGATTTTATATCAGTATTCCAATAGTTTTCGGAGTTTGTCAATAAGGAAAAAGTACTTTTTTCTGGAGTTGCTTCGAGTAATTCTTGCACCGCACGTTTGAGCAATTCGCCTTGTTTGCCTTTGGCTTGCATGCTAAAGGAATTGTCCAGAACGATATACATTTCGTTGTTAGCATTTTTGCTGTCTTTTGCATCAAAATAAGGCTGTGCAAAAGCGAAAATGATACACGTAAGCAATAATATTCGAGTGGCGAGAAGCAACCATTTCTTGATTTTCGAGCTCTTTCTGGTTTGAATGGAAAGTTCTTTTAGAAACCTAACATTAGTAAAATATTCCTTTTTGAATCTTCGCAATTGAAACAGGTGAACCAAAATTGGAACAATCAATAGGAATAGAAAGTATAAAATTTCGGGATGTTTGAAGTGCATTCTGATTTTAATTTGGGTCAAAAGTACAAATTTGTATACAGTTTTTGATGAAGTTGTTATAATTTTTCAAAGAGAGAAATAGAAGCCAATTATTGTAGAATTATTGTGTATTTTAGCTTTTCAATAAAAGGTATCATTATGAAAAAATCGTTCGCTTTTCTATTTATAATTTCAATTTTTACAACCGTGCAAGCACAAGAAAACAACATCAATTTAATAGTTGGAACCTACACTAATAGCTGTGACAGCAAAGGAATTTATGTATATAATTTTGATATAAATTCAGGGGATTTCAAATTAAAAAACATTTCAGAAAGCATTGTGAATCCAAGTTATTTGACACTTTCTAATGACAATACATTTATTTATGCGGTATATGAAAATGGCGATCAAAGTAGTGTTGGCTCGTTTGAATTTAATGCAAACAGCGGAAAATTAAGCCTTCTAAACAAGCAAAGTTCTCAAGGTGCTAATCCTTGTTACATCATTAACGATGATAAAAATGTGATTGTGGCTAATTATTCTGGTGGAAATATTTCGGTTTTTGGAAAAAAAAATGACGGAACTTTAACCGAAGCCAAACAAGTAATTCAGCATTTTGGTAAAAGCATTAATACACAAAGACAAGAAAGTCCTCATGTGCACATGGTTTATTTTTCGCCAGACAAAAAATTTGTTTTAGCAAATGATCTGGGGAATGATAAAGTTTATGTATACAGCTATAATGCAAGTGGCGAAAAGGATGTTCTGAAACTAAAAGGCACTATTTCAGTAACTGCAGGAAGTGGACCAAGACATTTGACGTTTAGTAAAAATGGTAAATTTGTATATGTTTTACAGGAATTAAATGGAGGATTAACGGTTTTTAGCTACGCTAAAGGAGTTTTAAAAAAGATTGATGAAACCACCATTTTAGCCAAAGATTATAAAGGAACTTTCAGCTCAGCCGACCTACATTTTTCGCCAGATGGAAAATTTTTATACGCATCGAATAGAGGCGAAGCCAATACGATTTCGATTTTTAAAGTATTAAAAAACGGAAAATTAGAGTCCAAAGGGCAAACGAGTTCTTTGGGGAAAGGACCACGAAATTTTGCAATTGATCCAACCGGAAATTTTTTATTAGTTGGGCATCACTATTCAAACACTATTGTGATTTTTAAAATTGATAAAACTACAGGAAGCCTAACGGATACTGGAAAAAAGATTGAGTTGTGCGCACCAGTTTGTTTGGTTTTTGGAAAAATTTAGCCTCAAGTAATCAGTATTCAGTTTTTTAGCAATAGTTCTAAGTTGAACACTAAAAAACTGAATACCGAACACTTATTTTTTATCCTTACGTTTCTTGGCCTGATTTTTCAACATATTTCTATTGACAGAACCGTGTGTTTTTTTCTTGGTTACACCTGGTCCACCAAGATTAACTTTTTTATTCTTTTTACTTTTTTCTTGAAAAGCACCTTCACCTTCTAGTTTTTGCTTTTTCATCAAAAATTTAATAGGCTGTCTGTCTTTTTCGGGTTCGATAAGTTTCAACGAAATTTCGACAGTCTCGGGAAAAACTTCGTAGGGTAATTCAAGATTCATTAACACTTCAATCTCCACTTTCGATTCTTCTTCACGAGGAGTAATTAAGCTGATAGCAGTTCCAGTTGCATCTGCACGACCCGTTCGCCCAATACGGTGCATATATAATTCAGGCATTTCGGGCATTTCGAAGTTGATTACATGGGTAATATTCGAAATATCTAAACCTCTTGCCATAATATCGGTAGTGATTAATCCACGAAGATTTCCTTCTTGGAAAGTAGCCATGGTACTCAAACGATAATTCTGTGATTTATTAGAGTGAATAACGCCAAATTGTCCTTCAAAATCTTCTTCGATTCGCTCGTGAACCATATCCGAAATCTTTTTGTTATTTACAAAAACTAACACGCGACTCATGTCCTCGTTGGTTTGTAGTAAGTGTTTTAAAAGATTTATTTTGGTATTAAAATTCGGAACTTGATAGGTAAATTGTTTGATATTCTCAAGTGGTGTTCCTGATGCCGAAAGGGTAACTTCTTGAGGATAATCAAAATAATCATTCAAAATAGCGTCAACCTCATCGGTCATCGTTGCCGAAAAAAGTATGTTTTGTCGTTTTTTTGGCATCATAGCCAAAATAGAAGTCAATTGAGTGCGGAAACCTAAATTTAGCATTTCGTCAAACTCATCAATGACTAATTTTTGCATTTCTTCAAAACGGATTACATTGTCCAATGTTAAATCCATAACTCGTCCTGGTGTTCCTACTAGAATATCGCAGCCTTTATATACAGTGGTTTTTTGAGTATTGATATTGACACCTCCAAAAATCCCTACGGTACGCACAGACATATATTGAGTCAATTTCTCTACCTCTTCTACCACTTGAACTACCAATTCTCGTGTAGGAACTAGTATTACAATTTTTGGAGTATGACCGGGTGTAAATTTGTATAATTTTAATAATGGTAAAAGGTAGGCAAATGTTTTACCTGTTCCTGTTTGAGCAATTCCCATCATATCGCGACCCGACATAATCACCGAAAATGATTTTTCCTGAATAGGTGTAGGTGTAACAAAACCTAAATCATCTATCGCTTTTTGTACGGATTTTGGGAGATTGAATTTTTCGAAAGTACTCATTTTGCTTAAAATTTGTGCAAAGGTACGTTATTTCTAACTAATGCAATATTTCGTTTGTTGCGTTAGGTTTTTGAATTCTCGGAATTTGCTTAGGCTTTACCGCTAAAGTTCCGCCGCTTTATTCCAGTTGCGGCTATTGAAACATTTTGGTTTCCATTACTAGAAAATGAAGTTACGGAAAATATATTTTCCACAAGCACAATTCGAGCAATTGAATAAAACCGTTGTTGGCAAATAGTGCTTTATTCTTCCAATAAAATTTCAACTTCCTTTTGTAAAACAGGTAAGTTTTTAACTACAATTCCCCAAACTACATCATCAGAAACAGAATCGTAACCATGAATTATTCTATTTCTAACATCAACAATTTTTCTTGAATTTGAGATTTGAATTCCACTATTTTCTTTAAGAATTCGGCTCATTGCTTCTCCAATAATTTCAATGTTTCTCTCTACAGCTCGTTTTGTTCTCAAATCATTTTGATAAATTTCAAACTTTTTGGGAGTGTCGACATAATAACTTTCAATTTCGTTTATGGAACTTAAAATGTCATAGAGCCAAGTTTTGATATTATTATCCATAAATCAATTTTTTACTTTGATTTAGAGTTATTCTGAAGTAGGGATTTTTTATTGCTTTTTCTTCCAATAAGTCAACGCTCCTTTTAAATATATTTTCCAATGAGAATTTGAGATCATAATAATTGTCTCCATAATCAAGTACATCTAATTGTTCAAAATCTACAATTAAGTCTACGTCACTTTCATTATTGAACTTGTCCGTTAATACTGAACCAAATGCATACAGAGATTTAACTTTATGCGTTTTGCATAAATTCAATATGTCTTTATTATGATTTTCTATTAAGTTCATTTTATTTATTTACAATTTCAAAATTACATAAAAAAAGTTAGATTTCTATTTTCTAGTATTTTTTTAGCATTTTTGCAAACTGCTGTTGGCAGATAGTGCATTTATTTTATATATTCGTCAATTTTTATAACTCTATTTTCATTGTTAGCATTTTCTATTGCTTTTAGTATTGTTGCGATTTGTACTTTATTGATCATATTTTTGTCAAAGAAAACAAATTCTATTGTTTTTGTGTTTTTAATATCTTCTAATGGATTTTTGGAAAGTAGCACTAAATCTGAATTATATCCGATTTTAATTTTTCCAGTATTTCTTTTCATCCAGTTGCTCGGCTCAACTGTGGCAGAATAAAGTGTTTGAGAGTTTGTCATTCCAGATTTTGATAACGATTGTAATTCATTATGAAGTGAAAATCCTGGAACCATAGTTGAAACATTTGCATCTGTTCCAGCCATAATCGTAACTTTATTGTCAACAAGTGCTTTTGTCATAATATGAATTGCTTCTACATAAGTTGCCCAAAAAATTGCTGATAATTTTCTTGCTTCGAGATTATCTTCTCCATCATATTCATATCCATTTTTACTTGGTAACCAACCTAATTTGTAAATTGGTGTTCCTTCAATAATTTTAGGATTTGCATATTTTAGTTCTATTTTTTTAAGTTCCGATTTTAAATCAAATCTTTGTTTTGGAAAACTTTCAATTAACGAAATAGTAGAAGTTACACAAATATTGTTTTCTTTTAATTTTTTTGCAATTTTGTTTGAATTTGCTTTTAAAAAATTTAGATATTCTTTGGGATTTTTAGAAATTGATTTTCCAAAATCATCTATATTTTTGACAGTTATTTCTTCAACGTGAGCAATTTCTTTTTGACCTGATAGATAAAATATTTCTAAATTAACTAATGGAATATGACCAATAACTGGAATTTTATATTTTTCGGCAATTTCTATTGTAGTTTTAAACATTTCGGGATTAACAAAACCGTACATTTTAACAGCATCATAACCTTGTTCTTTTGTATTCTTTATTTCCTTATCAGCATCTTCTTTTGTTGAATAATTGATTGATTGTCTAGTCCAACGATAATAATGACCTGTTAATCCATTCTCACTAAATATTGGTGGTGATGCAATAAACATTCTTGGTCCAATACCGTTTTTTTCTATTGATTTTCTCCATTCCAATGCAATTTGTCTTCCAGCCATTTCTCTAACAGAAGTTACTCCATTAACTAAATATAAAAATAAATCGTTTTTGCTTTCTTTTAAATGAACGTGAGAATCAATAAGACCGGGAATTAAATATTTATCTATTCCATCAATTATAAATGCATTTATTTCGGCAAGTTGATTTTCTCCTAAACGAATTATTTTGCCGTTTTTTATGATTACATCTTGATTTTTAATGAAATGACTACAATCTTCTGAAAGTATGTTTACGTTTTTTATATGAATTATTTCGGTTGGTTTTACAATTGAAGAAATATCAATAACTTTTGTTGATTTTCCTAAAACTTTATTTAATTCATTATCTGCCCACCAGAAACTAATAGTAGTTAAAATAAAGAGAGTTAGTAATGTGTAAAGGAACTTTTTTGATTTTAGTATTTTCATTTATTTTTTAAAAATTTTACATTTTGGTCGGTTTTCTATTCGGTGCGATTGCATTTCTGCCAACGTTCCGGCGCTTGGCGAGGTTGCGAGATTCGGAACCGACTATTTTCTGTTAAAGATAAAATTTCTTGCGAGAAATAAACGTGAATTTACTACAAAATTAGCAATCTTGCCAAACGCCTGTTACCAGCAGTATTTATTAATTTAAGTTTTTCACTTCTTTACTTTTGTATAATTGAACTATCTTTTCTGTAGTTTCTGCGTTTTCATTTTTCGATAATTCTACAAGAGTTTTAAGTGCCAATTCTTCATCATCATATATAAAAGTAACTTTTTCAAGACATTTTATTATCTCTCTTGAAGTATAATTAAAGCTTGAACTATAACCAATTTCAAATTCAAATAGAGATTGATCTAAAAATGCTTTTAACGCAATATTAAAGTTACCTTTTAGAAAGGCAATTTGAGCATTTTGAGATAATAATTCTTTTTTTAATCGTTGAGATTCAGCAGATAATTTTCTGTTATGATTCTTTTCATTTAAATCAATTTTTGAATTTAATTGTTTAACTTTTTCTTCTAATGATTCTTTCAGAGAACTTAATTGTTGCGTTAAATTATCATTGTAAGATTTGATTAAATCTTGATAATTACTTATGTTTACTCTACTATCTTCTTTAATTTCTGTTCTCGTTTTATCAATAAAATCAGTGAATTTTTCTGTTAAACTGTTTATACTCAAAGTTACATCTTCTTGAAGTTTGGCTTGTGTTTGGTTCATTTCCGAAATGTTTTCAGAAGTTAAAGATGAAATTTTTTCTGTGAATTCACTTAAAGCGTCTTTTTTTACTCCTGCAATTTTAGAGTCAATTTCACTCATTGCTTCTTTTACTTTCTTATCATTAAACCACCAATTGCTACCAAAAACTAATAACACCGCAGTTCCTAATCCTCCTAATGCGTAAAAAATTGTTTTAAGAATATCATCATTTGCTTCCACCTGATTTTGATATAACATTTTATATGCTTTTGCTTCAGTTAGCTCATTTTTTTCTTTTTCAGGAATATTGCTTTCAGATACAGTATTGTCTTTAAATGAAAATAAAAGTGGTAATATCAATAGTAATAATGCTTTTTTCATAATTATAATTTCTGCTTTTTTTATTAAAAATTGTGTTAGATTCTTGATTCTGCGCGAATATTGCTGGTAACTCATTTATACTACTCACATTATCATACTAAGCCACCCAATTTTGGGTTGCTATGTGTGACAAATGTTACATAATATTTAATTCCAAATATATAGATATTTTATTACAAATAATCAAATGGATTTTTAATTATTTAATGTTTTTTTTGCTTCTAATTATTTGTAAATCTGAATGCTATCTATCAAAACCCTTCAAAAATACCCAGACCAAACAAAGCAAAATCATATTTTACGGGATCATTTGGGTCGAGTTTCCGTAGTTGAGAATCTAATTCTGCTAAAGCTTTTCCGTCATTTTGTTTTCGTGTGAGTATACCTAGCTTTCGAGCCACATTGCCAGAATGAACATCAAGCGGACACGATAGGAGTGAAGGCGAAATGTTTTTCCAAATGCCCAAATCTACGCCTTTGTTGTCTTGGCGGACCATCCACCGCAAATACATATTAATGCGTTTCGCAGCAGAATTGTTCAGCGGATCCGAAATGTGTTTTTGCGTTCTATATTCATGCGGAATTTGGAAAAATACTTTCTTGAATTCGTGGATATTATTTTGAAGATTTATAGTGTTGTTAGTCATGTTTTTCGAAAAAACCGCTTCAAGTCCGTCGTGATTTTTATAAATGTGTTGCAATCCCTTAATAAAACTACAAAAATCTTGCCCGTTGAAGGTTCTGTGAACAAAGGAATCTAATTTTTTTATATCTGTTTCAGTATGTGCCATCACAAAATCATAAGGAGAATTCCCCATTAAATTCATCATTTTATGGGCGTTTTTGATAATCATTTTACGGTTTCCCCATGCGATTGTCGCACTCAAAAAACCAGCAATTTCTATGTCTTCTTTTTGGGAAAACAAATGCGGAATTTGCACCGGATCACTCTCTATAAAGTCAAGTGTGTTGTATTGTATGACTTTTTCGTCGAGGAAAGATTTGAGCTCTATTTTATTCATCTTTAATTGTGGATTTTGAATAAAATCCGTCACCTAAATTCGATGTTCGAAGTTGAGGTTTGAAATGGTATTTCTTTTTTAAATAGTCTATTTGAACTTTGTTCACACAAGGCAATTCCCCATTTGCTGTTCCGTAAAAGAAGAAGTTTTCTGTGGGAGAATAATAGTTCAAATTTCCTTCTTTTATTTTTTCGAATTTTATTTCGGCATATTTCGAATTTTTGTTGGGTGTTAAAATTTGATTCCAACTGTTTTTTTCTGTTTGTTGATGGAGTTTGTTTTCTGTAAAATTTTTATAATCTATAAATTCTATTAGAATCATTGGTAAAACAATCGAAATTAATACTGCATACTGAATGAATTTGATACTTGTTTTAAAATGAGTGAAAATAGAATTTAAAATCAAAACGGAAAAAAATACAAATTCAGGAAGGAAAAAGCGAAATTGTGGTGAAGTTAATAACAGTATAATGAAGTGAATTAAAAAAATTATATACAGAATTTTATATCTGATTTGTGTCTGAATTTTTTTTGTAAAAATTCCGATTCCAAACAAAAACAGCATTCCCACATTGAAAATTCGGTTGATTCCACCAAGATGAAGCCAAGAATCTAATTTTTGTAATAAAGTAGGATTATGTAAAGCACTATTTTTAAAATAACCTGCTTTTTGTGTGATATAAGAAATAAATTCCAATAGTTCTTGAGGGATTTTCCAATCGGTATTAATAGGAAATACATTTAACGGATATAAAGGATAACCCGTAATAATTGTGTTTTTAATAATTAAAACCGCTGCAACTACTGCTCCAGAAATCAATAAAAAAAGGATTCTTTTTTTATTGTTGTAGGCAAGATAAATTATTATTAAAACAAAAGGTGCAATAGTGATTTTTACTAGAATTAGAAAAAGAAATAAAAGGGTTATAATTTTAAAATTATCAAGGCTATCTTCTTTATCTAAAAAATAATAAAAAAGTATTTGTGAAATTAATACTATTGATAAATCTGGGGAAGGCGCATTTATAAATTGGAAAAATAAAATATTGAATCCTAGAACAAGCCCAATCCAATGAATTTCGCTATTGATTTTATTTCTTTTTTCAAATTCAGTAATAAAATATAAAGAGGATAAGTTTAACAAAAAGCCATTGAGATCATTGCTTCTATCGGTCAAAAAATTAAAATTAAAACCTGCTTGTAAAACATGAAATGAAGAATTTTGACCAAAATAGATGTGTAAATTCCCTAAGCCTTTTACATAGCCATATTCATTCAACCACTTTATAGTTTGAATATAATAACTCTCATTATCAATTATAAATGGAAATTGTGCGCATTTGTATAGTGAAAAAATAAAAATTGAAACAACACTAAGCTTTGAAATAGTGGAAAGATTTTTTAAATCAGATTTTATTCCTTTTAGATTTTCTTTTATTTCTTTTGATTTCCAAATTGATAATCCAATTGAGAGTATAAAGTTTGCAATAAATAGTTCTAATCCAATTTTGAAAAAGAAAGCACAAATGCTCAATCCCAAACATTGAATAAAAATCCCTAAAAAAATTGGAATATAATTTCCAGTGGATTTTAAATTTAATAGCGATTTCAGTGCAATCCCAGTGGGAATAAAGAATAGAAGTAGAACTAACCAACTTAATGCTATTAATATCATAACTTTTAATTACTAATCAAACCATCGACCATTACCAATTTTCTATCGGCCATGTTGGCGAGTTCTTCGTTGTGGGTTACTATCACAAAAGTTTGTCCAAATTCGTCTCGAAGTTTAAAAAATAATTGATGCAAATTTTCGGCCGATGCGGTGTCTAAATTCCCTGAAGGTTCATCCGCAAAAATGATTGCTGGTTTGTTGATTAAAGCTCTGGCAACGGCAACACGTTGTTGTTCACCACCTGAAAGTTCGTTTGGTTTGTGATTGATGCGGTGTGAAAGCCCGAGATAATCTAGTAATTTTTTAGCTTCGATTTCGGTTTCTTGTTTGGATTTATTGGCAATAAAAGCTGGAATACACACGTTTTCTAGAGCTGAAAATTCAGGTAATAATTGATGAAACTGAAAGATAAATCCCAAATTCAAATTCCTGAATTTAGATAATGCCTTATCATTCATCGTCAAAACATCTTCGCCGTTGATTTGCAATGTTATACTGTTTTCGATTGTAAGTTTAGTTCGGCTCTGTTCGCTTTTCAAGCTCGGTTGGTCTAGTGTTCCAAGGATTTGTAAAAGCGTTGTTTTTCCAGCACCAGAAGCGCCAACAATGGAAACGATTTCACCTTTCTCGATATGCAAATCAACGCCTTTGAGTACTTGCAGTTGGTCGTAATATTTATGTATGTTTTTTGCGTGTATCATTTTGGAATAATTTTCACAAAGAAACAAAGATTTTCTATATTTACCTTGAAAAACAATAAATGAAATGACAAAAGAAGATCAGGTAATTATTCAGGAAGAAACACTTTCAAAAAACAAAAAATTACTTTTCGGATTGTTTTTTGACGCTATAGGAATGCTTTCGTTTACGGTTCCATTTATTGGAGAATTTTCGGATGTGATTTGGGCACCATTAGCGGGATTTCTTATGACTTGGATGTACAAAGGCCGTGTTGGAAAAATTGCTGGAGTTTTGACTTTTGTTGAAGAAATTATTCCGTTTAGTGATTTTATTCCTAGTTTTACCTTGACTTGGATTTATACTTATGTTATAAAAAAGGAAAAATAAGACTAAAAAAAAATTAATTTAAAATGGCTTTTTTTATTTAAAGAGAAATCCCAACCCCATACTTTTTAGCATTTTTTTTTCGAAATTCCAAAAAAATGTAAATTGACCAAATAGGAAACCAATGGAAACTAAAAGCACTTGGTATATTGGAAATATCAAAATCAACCGAAGCGGAATAAACAAAAATCCTAGAGATTCTTTAGTAATTCCTAACCAAAGGCAAACTGGTTTTGACAAAAATGCAGAAGCCGAGCCTGTAATTGCAAAAACAATAAATATAATTGTAAGTTGAAAATTGGACTCAATTCCCCAGCGTTGTTTTAATTTTTCCATCTCTATTTATAATGATTACAAATATAATAACATTATCTTGATGGAACATTACCAAATAGTTTTTGATTGAATGTATTTTGAAAATAAATCATGTAATTATAAATCAAATAATTCACCTCATATCCATAATTAATGTTTGAATCATAATTAATAGACATTCCATATAAATTTGGGTTATAGCTCATAGTTTGCATTACTCGACTATTCCACTCGCTAATATATACTCGATTTTTATTTTCTAAATAACTTTGTGAATGATAATTTCGAGGATAAGCTCTTGAAGCGAGCCAAGTACTAAAACCAGCATCAATAATAATTACTTCATATTCCAAGGAATCATTTGCAATACGAATGGTATCGTTTTTTGCTACAACATGTTTTTCAATACCTGAAACCAAAGGTTTTGTAGGTTTACAAGCAAGAATTGTTAGCAATATTAATAGGATATAAATGCTATTCTTCATGATAGAAAATTGAAACATAAAATTACAAAAATAAACAGTTCGTTGTTCGTTTTTTAGCATAAAAAAAGGCGTTTACGAGTTGTAAACGACTTTTAAATAAAAATTATTTAAGGTATTTAAGTAACTAGAAAGATATATTGTCGTAATATCAAAATAGGGAAAAAAGTTTTTGCCACAGATTTCAAAGATTAAAAAGATTTTTAAGCTGTGTAACGAATCAATCTGTGTTAATCTTTGAAATCTGTGGCAAATTAATTTAGTGCTTCACTAAATGAGACATTAAATTTTGACTTTTACTTA
>NZ_JANNXH010000058.1:0-3492 GCF_031409475.1 Flavobacterium sp.
TAAAAAACTGCCTTTTTCTTGACAGAATAGAGCGCCCAAACGAAGCTCCTTTGCTGGCCTAGAAAAATTCAGCTTTTTTAAACAAGATTGAAACGGTGAGCGGGATTTAGCTAATTAGAAAAATTAACTATTCGAAATTAATCGCCTTCACTGGAGAAATTCTAGTTATTATATAGGATGGAATTAATAATACGAGGAAACAAATGGTAATGGTTAATAAATTTAATACTAAAATATACCCTATACTAATATAAACTGGTGCTTGATTGACATAATAATTTTCGGGATTGAGTTTTATTAGGCCGAAATGTTGTTGGATTACTAGCAATGAAATTCCAATTAAGTTACCCCAGAATAATCCTCTTACTATTAAATAAAGGGCATTATAAAGAAATATTTTTCGAACAGACCAATTGTTTGCGCCTAATGCTTTTAAAATCCCTATCATTTGTGTACGTTCAAGTATAAGGACTAAAAGCGCAACTACCATATTGATTGTTGCAACTATAATCATGACAATTAAAATAACTATGATATTGAAATCGAATAGTTGTAACCATTCGAAAATATAACTGTATTTTTCGATAATGGATTGAGAGTCTAGTGTTGACGATGTCTGGGTGTACACTTTCTCGCCCGTTTCTTCTATTCTGTCAAAATCATTTACAAAGACTTCGAAGGCTCCGATCTCATTTGTATTCCACTTGTTAATTCTTTGTATGTGGCGAATATCCCCAATGATATAAGTTGCATCAAAATCTTGAAAACCTGAATTAAATATTCCTACAATATCAAAATTTCTGATGTTATACCCATTCTCTTTTATAAAATAAGTATTAAACTGATCTCCGACTTTTAGATACAATCTATCAGCCAGAAATTGAGATATAATTACCTCCTCGTTAATATTCCCCGCAAGATTGGGAACTCTTCCTTTTATGATGTATTCTTTTATATTTTTCCATTCGTAATCTTTTCCTACTCCTTTTAAGACTATTCCTTCAAAAGCAGTTTCTGTACGTATCATACCCGATTTACTAGCAACAGCTTGTATGTGTCTAATTTGGGAAACTGAAGTGAACTTTGGATAAAAATTTTGTTTTATTGAAATGGGTTTTATTGTAGCTTCCGATTGATTATTATCGTAGTTAGAAATGATAATATGTCCATTGAAGGCTGCCACTTTCTCACGGATTTTTTGTTGCAATCCAATTCCTGTTGCCACAGAGACAATCATCATAATCATACCTATTGCTATTGCAGAAATGGCAATTTTTATAATTGGCGCAGAGATACTGCTTTTATAGTTTTTGGTAGTTACAAGTCTTTTTGCTATAAAATATTCTAAATTCAATTTGATTTATTTTTGTTTAATTACAAATATACAAAAAGTTAAAGGTCACATTCTTTAATTAAAATTAGAAAGTGATGTGAGGGTCTACAAAGGGATTCGCTTTTTCATTTCTTCCACAATATTAAAAGCTGCTGGACAAATAGCTACATTTTGCAGAGTCAAATCGGTAATTTGATTGAATTTTTTTCTGTCCGTATGTGGAAATTCTCGACAGGCTTTTGGACGAACATCATAAATCATACAGGCATTTTCACTGTCTAAAAAGGAACAGGGAACGCTCTTCAGAACATAATCTCTATCTTCGTCAACGCGAAGATATTGCTCAATAAACTGCTGTGGTTTTTGTCTCAAATACTTTGAAATTCGCTCAATATCTGCCAAAGTAAACAAAGGCCCAGTAGTTTTACAACAGTTGGCACATTCCAAACAATTGGTTTTTTTGAATTCCGAATCATGCAAATCCTGCATAACATAATCTAAATTTTTAGGCGTTTTCTTTTTTAGCTTATCAAAATACTTTTTGTTTTCGATATGCTTATCTTTGGCCTCTTTAGGAAGATTGTTTAGGATTTGTTTCAAATTTCAGGTTTGCTACGACCGTTCGTGTTCGATCGGGTCAAGTTATACTGCAAAAATAGAACATTTTAAACTTGAAACTTTAAACCTGAAACTAAAATTTATGAAAGACCTTTTCGGAAAAGCCATACTCGATTTTCAAACTAATAATTCTCCCGAAGATTTAATTACCGAAACCACCATTTCTGAAGAAGACGAAATGAGTGTTGCCTATCTTTTTCGCTCTTATGACGAGATGCCACTAATAGAACAACGTGCTTTGCAACTCGCCAAAGGAAAAATTCTAGACGTAGGATGCGGCGCTGGAAGCCATAGTTTAACCTTGCAAAACGACCGAAATCTTGATGTAACCGCTATTGATATTTCACAAAATGCGATTCAGGCTTGTGTACTTCGCGGTTTGAAAAAAGCAAAAGTACAAGATGTAATGACATTGGAAAACGAAAAATTTGATACTATTTTACTGCTAATGAATGGCGCTGGAATGTGTGGAAGATTGAGAAACATCCCCAATTTTCTTTTTAAACTAAAATCATTATTGAATCCAGACGGACAAATTTTATTGGACAGTTCCGATATTATTTATATGTTTGATGACGACGATGATGGTGGAAAATGGATTGAATCGCAAAACGAATATTATGGTGAAATCGTTTTTAATATTACCTACAAAGGCGAGAAAGAAAAGCCATTTGACTGGATGTTTATTGATTACAATACTTTACAAAATGCAGCTTTCGCCAATGGGTTACAATGCGAATTAAGTCTTGAAGGAGAACATTATGATTATTTAGCAAGGCTTTCGATTTAATAAAAACTAAACTATTTACATCTATGGAAAATCAAATATTAGAAAAATTACGGCATCCAATAGGGAAATTTACAGCTCCAGAAAGGTATTCTAAAGAATACCTCGCAGAAAAAATAGCCGAAATCGCCTCTTTCCCAGAAAAATTAAATAAGGAAGTCATTTCTTTAACCGAAGAACAACTTGATACTGAATATCGCCAAGACGGTTGGACAATTCGCCAAGTTATCCATCATTGTGCTGATAGTCACATGAATTGTTTTATTAGAATAAAGTGGGCTTTGACCGAAGACAAACCAACCATAAAATTCTATCACGAAGACCTTTGGTCTGAATTAGAAGATAATTTGACAATGCCAATTCAGCCCACATTGTCATTACTTGAAGGATTGCATTTTCGATTGGCTTACTTGATGAAAAGCCTATCGGAAGCTGATTTAGAAAAATTATTCATCCATCCTGAACATAATGCCAAATTTAAAATCAAAGAAATTATTGGTACTTATGCCTGGCATGGAAACCATCATTTAGCCCATATTACAGAATTAAAGAAGCTGAAAAATTGGAAGTAAATTTCATTTTAAAACTTATTTTTTTAACTATTTTCAATAAAATTTGGCACTTATCCCTTTAATGGAATGTTAATTATTTTTTTTTATATTAGCATTTTAAAAATATACTATGGCTTTACAAGATGATTATATTGGTGATGATGTTCCCGACGATTTAAAAGAAATAATGCAAACCAAAGGTA
>NZ_JANNXH010000059.1:0-9972 GCF_031409475.1 Flavobacterium sp.
AAAAGATATCGTTGCTGAAAAAGCAAAAGCTGCAAACATGCCGTACATCACTGAAAGATGGCCGGGTGGAATGTTAACTAACTTTGTAACTATCCGTAAAGCCGTTAAAAAAATGGCTACTATTGATAAAATGAAGAAAGATGGAACATTCATGACACTTTCTAAAAAAGAGCGTTTGCAAGTGGATCGTCTTCGTGCTAAATTAGAGAAGAATTTAGGTTCAATATCAGATATGTCAAGATTACCTGCTGCTTTATTTGTAGTAGATATCAAAGCAGAACACATCGCAATAAAAGAAGCTCAAAAATTAAACATTCCAGTTTTTGCAATGGTTGATACTAATTCTGATCCTCGTGAAGTAGAATATGTAATTCCGTCAAATGATGATGCTTCTAAATCAATCGATAAAATCTTAACGTTAGTAACCGCTGCTATTATTGATGGTCTTGCAAACAGAAATTCTGATGCAACACCAGATGAAAATGCAACCGAAGTTTCTGCTGAAGCGATTGAAGAAGTAGTTGCAGAGGCAACTGCATCAGTAGCGATTGAAGAAGTAGTTGCTGAAACTGTTGAAGTTGTTGAAGTAGCAGAAGCTATTACTCCAGAAGTAATTGCAGAAGAAACTAAAACCGAAGAATAAATCAAATAAATTTAAAGATTGAAGGATTTAAAGATTGAAAGACTATTGATTTTACAATTAGTATTGCTTTTAATATTTTAAATTTTTCAATCTTTTAATCTTTAAATTAAAAAATTATGGCAACAATTACTGCTGCAGACGTAAATAAATTAAGAACAATCACAGGTGCAGGAATGATGGACTGCAAAAAAGCATTGGTTGAAGCAGATGGAGATTTTGATTTAGCTATCGAAAACCTTCGTAAAAAAGGACAAAAAGTAGCGGCAAACCGTTCTGATAGAGAATCTACAGAAGGTGCAGCAATTGCTGTAGTTAACACTGACAAAACTGCTGGAGTTGTAATCACTTTAAACTGTGAAACTGACTTCGTAGGTATGAACGAAAACTTTGTGAAAATGGCTACTGAAATGGCAAATTTAGCATTGAACTTCGATTCAAAAGAGGCGTTTTTAGCTGCTGATTTTAACGGAATCACGGTTGCTGATAAATTAATTGAGCAAACTGGAGTGATTGGTGAAAAACTAGAAATTAGAACTTTCGAAAAATTAGAAGGCGCTTTTATTGGTTCTTACATTCACTCAGGAAACAAAATTGCAACTTTAGTTGCACTATCTGCAAACATAGCAGGAACTGACGAAGTAGCAAGAAATATTGCAATGCAAGCCGCAGCAATGTCTCCAATCGCATTAGACGAAACTGGTGTTGATGCGGATACCATCGCTAAAGAAATAGAAATTGCTAAAGACATCCTGCGTCAAGAAGGAAAACCAGAAGCAATGTTAGACAATATTGCTAAAGGTAAATTAGCGCGTTTCTTTAAAGACAACACATTAGTAAACCAAGATTACATTAAAGACAATAAATTAAGCGTTGCTGCTTATGCTAAGTCTTTAGATAAAGATCTTATCGTAACTGGTTTCAAAAGAGCTGCTTTAGGATAAAGTCATTGCGAGGAACGAAGCAATCTCATTAGTAAATTTCCCAACTCGCGTTACTATAAAAATCCCATCTTGTTGTAAAAAACGAGATGGGATTTTTTTATAAATTCAGTACACTTTCTCAAAAATGAAAATAAAATGCTAAATTTGAGAAACTAAAATACTATGTTCAAAACCAAAAAAGAAATCGTATTTGTAATTCTTGCTGGGATTTTCATAACTAATGCTGTTGTGGCAGAATTAATAGGTGGGAAATTAATTCAAGTTGGTCCGTTTGTAATGAGTATTGGTATTTTACCGTGGCCAATTGTATTTCTAACGACTGATTTAATCAATGAGCATTTTGGCGAGCGAGGAGTGAAAAAGCTTTCCCTTATCACAGCGTGTTTGATTGCATACGCTTTCGTTATTTTATTAATGGCTATAAATGTTCCTGCTGCAAAAGGAATAAGTCCTGTAAGTGACAGTCAATTTTATGCTGTTTTTGGACAAAGTATGTGGATTATTGTAGGAAGTATTATTGCTTTTCTGGTTTCGCAATTGATTGATGTAACGGTTTTTTGGTTTTTTAAAAACCGAACCGGCAATCGTAAAATATGGCTGCGAACTACTGGATCTACTGTGGTTTCTCAATTATTTGATTCTTTTATAGTGTTAGGAATTGCTTTTTGGTTGCCCGGAAAAATTAATTTCGAAACTTTTATTTCATCTGCATTAACGGGTTATACTTTTAAATTAACCATCGCAGTATTGTTGACTCCACTAATTTATTTAGGTCATTATTGGATTAATAACTATCTGTCAAAAGAAAAGGAATAATTATGGAAGAGAAAATAAGATGTAAATGGTGTTTGTCGAGTGATTTGTATAAAAAATATCATGATGAAGAATGGGGAGTTCCTGTTTATGCCGATGATAAATTATTTGAATTCCTAATTCTAGAAACATTTCAGGCTGGATTGAGTTGGATTACTATTTTGAACAAAAGAGAAAATTTTAGAACGGCTTTTGATGATTTTGACTATTTAAAAATTGCGAAATATAATGAGCCGAAAATACAAGAATTACTGCAAGATTCTGGGATTATTCGGAATCAATTAAAGATTCGTTCCGCAGTTTCGAATGCAATTTCATTTATAAAAATTCAGCAAGAATTTGGAAGTTTTTCAAACTATATCTGGAGTTTTGTTGATGGAAAACCCATCATAAATAATCATAAAAACTTATCCGAAGCAGTAGCTACAACGCCACTTTCGGACTCAATAAGTAAAGATTTAAAAAAACGTGGTTTTAAATTTGTAGGTTCAACCGTAGTTTATGCACACATGCAAGCCACAGGAATGGTAGATGATCATGTGGCAGATTGCTGGAAACGAAATTAAAATTCTAAAACGTTACCAACATTAATTTCTCCTTCATTTAAACAGAATACATTTGTACCAAATAAAACTGAGTTATCCACTTTTCGGTATTTGCTTAAGGTTTTTAAAGGTTCTTTTAAAACGACAGCTGTTTGCGGATTATTATTGACCATTACGCACCTTCCACACGGTTTGGCATTTTTAAATTGTACCTTTCCTATTTGAAAAAAATCAAAGAAATCTTCTTCGTGAGCAACTGTAGTATTAATAACTATATTGGGTCTGAATCTATGAATCGTTATCTTTTCTTCCAGTTTTTCATTTAAAATTTTCAAACTTTCTGAACCTATTAACAAATAAGGATAACCATCTGCAAGGCTAACAATCAAGGTTTTATCAAGCCTTTTAGCATGGTGTTTTCTATCACCTGTATTGCTAATTTTTACTAGCTTACAGCTAAAACCAAGTTCTTGAGTAAACCATTTAGAAGCCGCTTTGCTCACTTCGTAAACCGTACTCTCATCATCCCAAACCATTGAAGAAATAGGTTTTTCTAAACTTTCATTTATAAAAAATTCGTACTTTTTATCTTTATAAATAACACTGATTTTGTCCGATAAAATTTCTGGATAAAATTGACTTAAAATAGGATGTTTTCTTTGGGTTATGAACTGATTTTCTTCATCTACTAACATCCATCTTCTGTCATATTCAAAACCCATTTCTTCGGCTTTGGCACTTTCAACACGAATTCCAGCCAAGCTTTTTATTGGGTAGATGTATAAATCCGTTACAACATATGTTTTCATAATCATTTGCTTTTTAGAAGTTCAATAAATTCCGTTCTTTCAATTTCTCTACAACCTAAACTTTCTAGGTGTTCGTTGTAGACTTGACAATCCAAAAGGTTATAATTATCCTTTTTTAATTGGTTTACCAAAGATATAAAACCCACTTTAGACGCATTCGAAATTGTAGAAAACATACTTTCTCCGCAGAAAATATGTCCTAAATCAATACCATATAAACCGCCAACTAATTCGTTATTTTGCCAAACTTCGACTGATTTGGCGATTCTCATTTCATTCAATTTACAATAGGCTTCAATCATTTCATTGGTAATCCAAGTCCCGTTTTGTCCATTTCGCTTTATATTTTGACAATTCGAAATTACTGCTCTAAAATTTTGATTGAATGTTACTGTAAAGCTATTTTTATTGAGAATATTTCGCATACTTTTTGAAACCATTAATTCGTCCAAAAACAACACCATTCTAGGATTGGGCGACCACCAGAAAATGGGTTCGCCTTGCTCAAACCAAGGAAAAATGCCGCTTTTATAAGCCAAAACTAATCGGTCTGGTGACAAATCACCACCAATGGCGAGAATGCCATCAGGATTAGCTTGAGAAACAGGAGGGAAAAACAACTCTTTAGAAAGGACAAACATAAATCAATTAAAAATTACGAATTAAAAATTAAAATTCAGCATTGCAAAAAGTAGGCATAAGTAAAAGTCAAAATTTAAAATCGCATTTTAGTGACGCACTAAATTAATTTGCCACAGATTTTACAGATTAACACAGATTGATTCGTCACACAGCTTAAAAATCTTTTTAATCCTTCAAATCTGTGGCAAAAACTTTTATGTTATTTTGATATTAAGACAATATCTCTTTTTAATTACTTACATAAACATCAAACAAAAAAAAGCCAGAAATTCAAGTAAACTTAAACTTCTGACTTCTAACTTTTGACTTCATTATTTCTTAGAAAGGCAAATCGTCTGGTTCGTCTTCGTTTAAGCTTGTTGCGGGAGCAAAAACTTCGGCAGCAGGCATTGGAGCTGATGGCGCTGGTGTTTCTGAGGCTAATTTTTCGATTCTCCAACCTTTAATTGAATTGAAATATTTAGTTTCTCCTTGTGGATTAACCCATTCTCTTCCGCCTAAATTGATAGAAACTTTTACGTTTTCACCAACAGAAATAGTATTTAATAAATCACTTTTATCTTGAACGAATTCAATCATGATACTTTGCGGATACTGCTCATCTGTAGTAACTACTAATTCTCTTTTTTTAAATGTTGGACTAACTTGTAGCTCTGCTCCAACTACTTTTACTTTTCCTGTAACTTCCATCTTCGTTATTTTTTATGTTATATTAATTTTATATTTCCTTTGCTAAAAGCATTTTCCATGCAGAAGAAACATCGTTGGTATTGAGATATTCTTTAGCTTTTAAATGTATTTTTTGAGCATCATCAGAGCTTAAAACACCTTTAATAGTGAAATTTTGTTTTACAAATATAGTAATTTCTTCACTTGTTGGCAAGGCTTCAACATTTCCTAATTTACCTAAATCATTCCGATCAAAAACGGTGCTTTTTTTGATGAAATCTGGAATTGTATCTACTCCAATTCCTAAATTTTTTATGGGTTTCTCCACTTCAAAAAGTCCCATTTTTGCTCTCGAATACCAATTCTCTCCCATTCGGGAAACCAAATCTATTTTTTCAGGACTGATCACTCCGTTTTCGTCCAAAACACTCTCGTTGATATGAATTTTAACTACTTCGCAAATAATTAAATTTCCTGCACCGCCTTCATTTCCTAACGAAATAATTTCATTGACTTTGCACTCAAACTGCACCGGACTTTCGGCAACACGATACGGTTTTACAATATCTGATGGGATTTGTGTCAACCCTGATTTTAGAAATTCGTTTACACCATCAGGATATTCAGTGCTTGACAAGGACATTTGTTGCACCATATCATAATTTACAATATTGATAACAACTTCGTGTGTGGCATTGCAATTGATCAAAGTATGTTTAATGGAGTTGTCCCGAACGCGTCGTGCTGGAGAAAAAATAAGTATGGGCGGATTGGAACTAAAAACATTAAAAAAACTAAACGGAGACAAATTGGGTTTTCCATTTTTATCAACTGTACTTGCAAATGCTATAGGTCGAGGAGCAATGGCACTTTGCAAATAACTTTGCAATTTTGCAGGAGAAACTTCGTTTGGTTTTATGCTTATCATGTTGTTTTTATCTAAAACAAAAATAGTAAATAAGAAAATGGAATGTGAAATTGTTAGTGAGTTTATTTCGACATTACTATTGATATTTGAAATTTGATATTGCTATTGCTAATGGAATTATTATATTTATACCACAAAAAACAAATTTATGCAGTTTTCAGAGCGAAGAAACACAACCCGTTGGATTATTATTTTTGCTTCCTTCCTTATCGTTTTATTAATTCTTTGGAATACCTATACTTTTTTTCAAATTTTTAAAAATGAAGAACGCCTGAAAATGAATATTTGGGCATCGGCACAAAAATCATTTTTAAACGCCAATTTAGAAACTGATAAAATCGATTTAAATCTGGAAATTTTTAGTAATAATAAAACCATTCCTTTAATTCTTACCGAAGACAATAAAATTATAAACACCAATAATATTGATGATGACATTGTTGCTAATCCTTCTCAATTAGAATCCTTTTTAGAAAATTTAAAAAAGCAAAACGAACCCATTGCCATAGAGTATGTGCCAGGGAAATTTCAATATGTCTATTATGGAAATTCCGCTTTATTAAACAAACTAAAGTATTATCCTATTGCTTTGTTGCTCATTATTGTGCTTTTTGGCGGACTGGTTTATAATTTTTATCGGAGCACGAAAATGGCTACTCAAAACAAGCTTTGGGCAGGAATGGCTAAAGAAACTGCGCATCAAATTGGCACGCCACTTTCGTCATTAATAGGTTGGGTCGAAATTCTAAAAGCCGATAATGTTGCCGAAAGCACCACGTTAGAAATTGAAAAAGACATTGACAGACTACAAACTATTACCGAAAGATTCTCTAAAATAGGTTCAGAGCCAAAATTGGAAAACAAAGATATAATCGCAGCAACTCTACAAACATATAACTATTTACAATCGCGGTTTTCTAAACAAGTAGAGTTTTCTTTCAAAGGTCCAAAAGAGCCAATTACAGTTTTTATAAATCCCACTTTGCACAGTTGGACAATCGAAAATTTAATGAAAAACGCAGTTGACGCCATGAAGGGCAAAGGAAAATTAGTTTTACAAATCATTAAAGAGGATGATTTTGTAAAAATAAATGTAACGGATACTGGAAATGGAATTCAAAAAAAACAATTCAAAACTATTTTTGAACCCGGATTTACTACCAAAAAAAGGGGTTGGGGATTGGGATTGTCGTTAACTAAAAGAATTGTGGAGGAATACCATAAAGGGAACATAAAAGTCCTGAATTCTGAAATTGGAAAGGGAACAACGATGCAAATTTCATACAAGTTGAACTAGTTAGTTTTGTTTTCTAAAACTACTGAACATTAATTTTCGACCTATTTCACTTTTGCTTAAATATTCCTTTACAAAAACTTCTTGCGCCTCTGTTTGTGCAATCGAACTTGCGATAGATTTTTTGATACTATTTAAATTTGAAGCGTTTTCGTTTCCCAGAGAACCTAAACTGTAAATATCATTTTCGCATTTTTTAAATTTATCCTTTACATTTTGAATCATCATTTTCAGTTCTGAATCTGATTGTTCAGGTTTAAATTTTTTGTTTCTATAAACAATAAAATCATTGAGATACGTAATGGCTTCATTGTAATTTGTGACGATTAGCTTTACCTTATCAATATTTTTATTTTGATTTAAAGCCTTAAAGTTGTTTTTTTCAAATTTGTATTGGTCCAAAATTAAATTATTAACAATGCCATTTGCCTCAATTCTTGCTGCTGATTCAAACGCTTTGTCTGTATCAATTAATTTTTCGAATTTGTTAATCTCATTTTGAAAATCAAAACTTTTTTTTGACGTATTTGAAGCTGTTTTCCCTTCATAAAACTCTTTGTTTGTGATGGGAAAATTAAGAAACTGCCACAAATAATCAAACGGAATATGCGAGACTATCATTTTTTGAGGTTCTACTTTATAATACGAATTATTAAGTTTTTTTACAAACTTCCCATTATTAAGTCCACCTGAACCCCAAGTGGGATCAAACAAAAACCATTTCCCATCTATTTGTGAGGCACACCAAGCGTGCGAAATTGTGGCTATTACGCCGTTTTGTTTGGTGTAACCTACAATTATGCGGGTTTTAATTCCAAGTTTATTAGCAATAGCATTAAAAACCTCTGCATAATGAATGCAAACTCCTGTTTTAGTTTTTAAAGTAGATGCGATTTTTTCTTTTGGATTTTGAATGGTATTGGGTTCAAACATATGCTGTACATCGTAACTTATGTTTGATGCAATCCAATAAAAAACAGCTCTTATTTTGTCGTTTTCTGTTTTAAAATTCGTTTTTATATAATTTGAAATTCCAGTTGTAGTAGTTGTGGAGTCTACTGGAATTTTAGCCATTATATTGTCTGCTTTTTCAGTACCAATAATAACTTGACTTGAAGTTATTATTGAAAAAAAAAGCGTGAAAATAAAAAAAGTATTCTTCATTTTACTAGATTAGTTCTAAAAATGAATGTTATAAATTGGCTTGAATGGCTTTCGCCAAAGCTTCAAACTCTGCTTTCGTCATGGTAACTTTGTTCTGAAAACGCATTTCATCCATTTCGTTCAGCGGAATTAAATGCACATGCGCATGTGGCACTTCAAGACCAATTACAGCCATTCCTATTCTTTTACATGGAACCGTTTTCTCAAGAGCAACGGCAATTTTTTTAGAAAACTGCATCAGACCAATATACAAATCATCCTGAATATCAAAAATCTTGTTGATTTCCAGTTTTGGTACACAAAGAGTATGCCCTTTGGCGTTTGGGTTTACGTCTAAAAAAGCCAAGAAATTTTCGTCTTCGGCTATTTTATAACACGGAATTTCACCGTTTATGATTTTTGTGAAAATACTTGACATAAGAAGTTGGATGTTAGGAGTTGGAAGTTGGGAGGTTTAAAAGTTTAAAGTTGTTTAAATTATGCTAACTGAAATCTACTCCCGTCCCGAAACTTCGGGATCGGGACTGAAATCTGCTGCCTAAAACTAGTCTCTAGAAACTTCTAGGATTTCGAATTTCAAGACACCGTTAGGAACTGTAATTTCAGCTACTTCACCTACTTTTTTTCCAAGTAATCCTCTTCCAATTGGAGATGTTACTGATATTTTTCCTGTTTTTAAATCGGCTTCACTTTCGGCCACAAGTGTGTATTTCATTTCCATACCATTTGCCTGATTTTTGATTTTTACATTAGATAAAACCAAGACTTTGGTAACATCCAGATGTGTTTCGTCAATCAATCTCGCATTCGAATGTACTTCTTCGAGCTTGGCAATACGCATTTCGAGCATACCTTGTGCTTCTTTTGCTGCATCGTATTCAGCATTTTCGGACAAATCGCCTTTGTCTCGTGCTTCGCCAATATCTTGAGATGCTTTTGGTCGCATCACACTTTTTAAATAGTCTAATTCGTCTCTTAATTTTTTTAATCCTTCTGCGGTGTAATAAGATACTTTACTCATAACTTCATCGTTTATATAAAATAGAAAAAATCCCATCGGGACGGGATTTCTTTCCACAAAGATACATTTTATTTTTTTTAGTCCATAAATATATGTCAAACATATATATTTCAAAGTTAATTAAATTAAATTTGTTTCGTTAATTCTTTTAAAATATTTTCAATAATGAAAAAATATCTTATCCTGTTTCTTACCATTCCACTACTTTATTGTTGTAGCAATAATGATTTTAACAATAAAAATCCTTTTATCCCTAATTATACTTTTACGGTGGATATCAATACTAATTTGCCCGCTTATTCTAACTTGAAATTTGTTAGCAACGGGGTTTATTATCCAAATGTTGGTGCGCGAGGAATCCTAATTTTTAATACAACCGGAACGGGTTACAATGCCTTTGATGCGGCTTGTCCCAATCAAGCTTTGGCTGCTTGTTCCACCATGTCAATAAGTGGAATTAATGCGGTTTGCGCCTGTGATAACGCGCAATACAGTTTGTTTAC
>NZ_JANNXH010000060.1:0-59014 GCF_031409475.1 Flavobacterium sp.
AGAGCTGTAGCGGTAACTGGAGCTCTTGCGGCTACACTACCTGCTGTACCTGTTCCGGTAACATTTCCTTCACCATTAATCATTGGAGGAACTGGATTTAAACTAGGAACAGCACTAGCACCAGTACGAGCAGGAATACTTATAGTAGGATCTTTAAATAGAGTTACTGTAAACGCTGGTACAACCCTTGAGCTAAACAGTTTGGCGGGTAGCTTAAATCATGGTATAAACATAGCAAATGCTGTGGCTGCTGGAGGTGTAAGTAATCCAACTTATTTTACTAATAATGGAACCATAAATATTTTTGGCGAAACCCTTAGAAGCGGAATAACTGCGTCTATAACTTCAACTGCCAATCTTCAAGATATGAAAATCAATATCGTGAACGATGGTATTATTAATGTAGATATAATTAGTATTACAACCGGCGGTAATGGTGCATATTTTCCGCAATTAGGTAATTTTTCAAATATTTCAGGTGTTTTTATTACTAATAATGGTACACTTACATTAAAAAATTCCTCTACTATAGCTTTATCAGGATATGCTATTTGGGGTTCATCTGCTGGTCAGCGTTTGCTCACCACCTTTACAAATAATGGCAGCTTGAACCTTGTAGCTACTCTAGGTAATATAGGACAAGGTTTTACATTAAACAATAACGGAATTGTAAATTCAAATAGTTCATTAGGTAGTTTTTTACCTATAACAAATAGTAGTACGGCGAGTATTAACTTTACAAAAACACCTGCTAACTTTACAGTTTTAATTGGTGCAGCTGTAACCGCTGGAGCAACCTATACGGATGGTAATTTAAATGTTTACACTGTAAGAACTACAAAAGTTACTGGAACAGGATTACAACTACTTGCTGATTCAAATCCAATTACAACAATTCCCGCCACAGGAACTCTTTCTCTTGTGAGTGGTTCAGGAAATCCAACAATAGCTTATACTGCAGTTGCGTCAATAGTAAATACTTTAACGGGTACAATTACAAACTCCGGAATCATTAGTACAGCGCAAGGTGGAGGAACAAGTTTAAATGCTATAACTTCACCAACATTAACACTTAATGCAACAAGTGTTATAGATCCTGGAGGATCAACAGGTAAAGGAATTACGAATTTTGCTAGAGCTGCTACAACGATTCTTGGAAAATTAGCACTACAAGTTTCTGGTAACACAGCGGCAGGTATTGATTATGACCAAGTAACAAGCACAACGGCTCTTGGTTCGTTCGACATATCTGGTGCAACATTAGATATTACGGGTATTTATACACCAGCTGGACCAGTTACTATAGAAATTCTAAAAACAAATGCCACAGGAACACTTACAGGAAATTTTGCTTCTTTGACAACGCCTTTGCCATCAGGGTGGGCTATAGTATATACGAATGCTACTCCAGGTAAAGTAGAATTAGTGTATACGCCAGCAGCATCTCCGCCAACAATTACTCAATTAACCAGTGATGGTAGTACTACCATTCCAGATGGTTGTGGAGGAAGTACACTAATTATTCTAGGAACAAACTTTACAGGCGCAACTGCTGTCACCGTTAACGGTGTTGCTGTTGCCAGTTTTGTAGTTACAAATGCTACTTCAATAACGGCAGTACTTCAAGCTGGAGCTACTACTGGACTGGTAGCGGTAACAACTCCAGACGGAACAGGATCTTCCGCAGGTAATTTTACAGTTAATGCAAATACTACTACAGGAAGTGTAACAACTTCAATTTGTGCTGGAGCTACTTATGTTTGGGCAGCTAATGGAGTATCATACACTACAGCTCAATCTGGAGTTACTGTAGTTTCAGGTTGTAATACGGCTATTTTGAACTTAACAATTGATACTTCAACAACAACCGGTAGTGAATCAGTTTCTGTATGTGGTTCAACATATACTTGGGCAACAAGTGGCGCTAGTTATAATGCTTCCGGAACATACACTCATGTTGTAGGTTGTAACACGGCTACATTGTCATTGACATTAACACCAAATACAACTACAGGAAGTGAGACAGTTTCAGCATGTGGAACTTCATATACTTGGGCAACAAGTGGTCAAACGTACAATGGATCAGGAAGTTATACTCATGTAGTAGGATGTAATACCGCTACATTAACCTTAATCTTAACTCCAAATACTACAACAGGAAGTGTAACAACTTCTATTTGTGCTGGAGCTACTTATGTTTGGCCAGCTAATGGACTATCTTATACTACAGCTCAATCTGGAGTTACTGTAGTTTCAGGTTGTAATACGGCTACGTTGAACTTAACTATAGATACGCCAACGACAACAGGAAGCGAGTCAGTATCAATATGCGGAACATCATATACTTGGGCATTAAGCGGACAAACGTATAATGCATCAGGAAGTTATACTCATGTTGTAGGTTGTAACACGGCTACATTGTCATTGACATTAACACCAAATACAACTACAGGAAGTGAGACAGTTTTAGCATGTGGTACTTCATACATTTGGGCATTAAATGGTCAAACATACAATGCATCAGGAAATTATGATTATGTTGTAGGATGTAATACGGCTACATTGTCATTGACATTAACGCCAAATACAACTACAGGAAGTGTAACAACTTCAATTTGTGCTGGAGCTACTTATGTTTGGGCAGCTAATGGAGTATCATACACTACAGCTCAATCTGGAGTTACTATAGTTTCAGGTTGTAATACGGCTACTTTGAACTTAACTATAGATACGCCAACGACAACAGGAAGCGAGTCAGTATCAACATGTGGAACATCATATACTTGGGCATTAAGCGGACAAACGTATAATGCATCAGGAAGTTATACTCATGTTGTAGGTTGTAACACGGCTACATTGTCATTGACATTAACACCAAATACAACTACAGGAAGTGAGACAGTTTCAGCATGTGGTACTTCATACACTTGGGCATTAAACAGTCAAACGTACAATGCATCAGGAAGTTATACTTATGTAGTAGGATGTAACACGGCTACTTTAGCCTTGACATTAACACCAAACACTACAACAGGAAGTGAGTCAGTATCAGCATGTGGAACTTCATACACTTGGGCTACAAGTGGTGCAAGCTACACTTCATCTGGAACTTATACTCATATTGTAGGATGCAACACTGCAACATTAACATTAACTTTGACACCTGCAACAACAATAGGTAGCGTAACGCAAACTCAAGTTGGAGGTTCTTATTTATGGGCAGAAAACGGACAAACTTATACTTCATCTGGAATTTATACATCAGTTACTGGTTGTAATACAGCTACGTTGACTTTAACAATTTCTACTGGTAATCCCGGAGATAATGATGATGGTGGTATTTTAGATGGTCTTGATTCTCCAATAATTACTCAATTAAGTAGCAATGGTGTTAATACCATAGCTCAAGGTTGTGAGGGTTCTACTTTAATTATTTTAGGGACTAACTTTACAGGTGCAACTGCGGTTACTGTAAACGGTGTTGCTGTTACAAGTTTTGTAGTTGCTAATGCAGCTACAATAAATGCAGTTCTTCCTTCAGGGGCAACAGTTGGATTAGTAGTAGTAACATCTCCTACTGGAACAGGTTCATCAGCAGGTAATTTTACTGTGAATGTTTTAACTAACAGTACAACTACAATTACAGCATGTGATGCCTATACTTGGTCAGCTAACGGAACTACTTACACAGCATCTGGAACGTACACTAACGTAACTACGAATGCTGCAGGTTGTCCTGACACAGCTACATTAGTATTGACTATCAACAACAGTACTTCATCAACAATGAGTGCTACAGCATGTGATACCTATACTTGGGCTGCAAATGGAACTACTTACACCGTATCTGGAACGTACACTAACGTAACTACTAATGCTGCAGGTTGTCCTGACACGGCCACTTTAGTATTGACGATTACACCATCAACAACTACTGGTAGTGTTACACAAACACAATTAGGAGGTTCTTACACATGGCCAGCAAACGGTGTTACTTATTTTTCAAGTACAACTACAACATTTGTTTCTGGTTGTAACACTGCTACATTGAATTTGACTATTACACCAATTACTACTACAACATGGTATAGTACAGGTTGGTCTAACGGCGAACCGAATGCAGCAATTGAGGCAATTATTGAATTTCCATTCAATGCTCCATTTAACGGTACAATAACTGCAAAGAAATTAACGATAAATGCACCGGGAACTTTAACTGTTGTTTCAGGAAACTTGACTGTTGTGAATGAGTTAATAAATAATGTTGGAGCAACAGGCGTTGTATTTGAAAATAATGCTAATTTGATTCAAGGAGCAGCTACAACTGTTAATGCTAATTTTGGTGATATTACAGTAAATCGAAATAGTTCTTTATTGAAAAAATTAGATTATACATTATGGTCTTCACCAGTGGCAAATCAGAATTTATTGGCTTTCTCTTCTGCAACAATTCTTTCTCGTTTTTATACTTATAACACGACAACTAATTTGTACAATGCAGTACCAAGTCCTTCAACTACAGACTTTGCATCAGGAAAAGGATATTTGATTCGCATGCCTGATACAGCTAGTCCAAGTACGGATACTGCTTACCCTGGAGTATTTAGAGGAACTCCTAATAATGGTTCTATTTCGTATACGATGACGGTAGGATCTTTAGGATTCAATTTCAACGCAGTGGGTAATCCATATCCTTCACCAATTAATATGACACAATTTGTTTCAGACAATAGTTCTAAAATAACAGGAACTTTATATTTCTGGAGAAAAAGAAATGGTGTTAACGGTGGAGCATATTGTACTTGGAATAACGGAACATTCATTACAAACAACAATGCGCAATCATATGATCCACTAGGAGTTATTCAAACAGGTCAAGGGTTCTTCGTAGAAGCTAGTAGTGCCGCAACAGCTCTAACCTTTAATAATGGTCAAAGATTGGCAAATAATGCCGGACAATTCTTTAAAACTAAACAAGATGTAGTCGAAAATAATAGAATTTGGTTGAACGCAACAAGTGTTGTTGGAGACTTTTCACAAATGGCAATCAATTATACTGCGGGTGCTACTCAAGGTATAGATGCATTTGACGGGAAATACTTTAATGATGGTACAATGGCTTTGAACTCGGTACTTGAAAATTTAGATTATGTAATTCAAGGTCGTGCTTTACCATTCGACGGAACTGATTCAGTACCTTTGAGCTTTAGCACTACAATAGCCGGAAGTTTCACTATTGCTATTGACCATGTTGACGGTCTGTTTGCAGGAAGCCAAGACATTATATTAAAAGATAATGTTACAGGAGCTGAAACGAATCTAAAAACAGGTCCTTATACATTTGATGCCCAAATAGGGGCAACTAATACTAGATTTGTACTTAAATATCAAAAATCTTTGGGTACAACAACTCCAGTTCTTTCTGAAGAAAGTGTAATCATTAATACTAACAAAGGAATAATTCATATTAATTCAGGAAGTATAATGATGAAAACAATACAATTGTTTGACATTAATGGACGATTAATATTTAAAAAGGAGAATTTAAACAACTCCGAAACAACTATTGATAGTTCGAAATTTGCAAAACAAGTACTGATTGTTAAAATCACATCTGACGATGATCAGGAAGTAAGCATAAAAGTAATAAACTAAAAGCTTCTTTTTGTTAGAATCTGAAAACCCTGTCCTTTAAAAGACAGGGTTTTTTGTTGTCATTAATTTTGTAATAGTTTTAATAAAAATCAAAAACTTATAGTTCTGTGAGAACATCTAGTTGAGTTTTTAAGAATTTTAATTTATTTGTTTTCAATTTAATTCTAAAATAAAGTAAACTACTAGAAATAAAAAAAAAGGCTGTAAATCATACGATTTACAGCCTTTTGATATAAATTGACAACAAAATTGTCGGGGTGGCAGGATTCGAACCTGCGGCCTCCTGCTCCCAAAGCAGGCGCGATAACCGAGCTACGCTACACCCCGAAAGCGGATGCAAATATAATACTATTTTTGTGTTTTACAAGTGATGTTTTGAAATAGAATACTATTATTATCGAATAGTTAAAAGTAATATTTTTTTAACTTAATTTTTTTAATAAAAACATACATTTGCAATCATTAAAAACATTAATTAAAATAATTATGTCTGATTCTATCGAAAAAATAAAATGCCTTATCATAGGTTCTGGTCCTGCAGGATATACTGCTGCAATTTATGCGGCAAGAGCAAATATGAATCCTGTTTTATACCAAGGAATGCAACCTGGTGGACAACTTACAACCACAAATGAAGTTGAAAATTGGCCTGGAAATCCTGAAGGAATAACTGGTCCACAAATGATGGTTGGTTTACAAGAACAAGCAGAACGTTTTGGCACTGATGTTCGTGATGGTTGGGCGACAAAAGTTGATTTTTCGGGATCAATTCATAAAGTGTGGATAAACGATACTATAGAATTGCATTGTGAAACAGTTATCATTTCGACAGGTGCAACGGCTAAATATTTAGGAATCGATTCAGAACAGCATTATCTAAAAATGGGAGGTGGCGTTTCTGCCTGTGCCATTTGCGACGGATTTTTCTATAGAAATCAAGAAGTCGTAATTGTAGGCGCTGGAGATTCTGCTTGTGAAGAAGCGCATTATTTATCAAAATTGTGTTCTAAAGTAACTATGCTAGTTCGTAGCGAGAAATTTAGAGCTTCGAAAATCATGGAAGCACGGGTTCGTAAAACCGAAAATATTACGATTCTAATGAATCATGACACTGTTGAAGTTCTTGGAGACAGCCAAGTAGTTACTGGTGTAAGAGCAAAAAATAAAACAACAGGTGAAGAGTTTGATATTCCCGCGACTGGTTTCTTTGTAGCAATTGGCCATAAACCCAATACGGATATTTTCAAAGATTATCTTACACTTGACGAAACGGGTTATATTGTTAATGTTCCCGGTAGTTCAAAAACTAATGTTCCCGGTGTTTTTGTGTCTGGAGATGCAGCAGATCATGTATATCGTCAAGCCATAACTGCTGCAGGAACGGGTTGTATGGCCGCTCTTGATGCCGAACGATATTTGGCAGCTAAAGACTAATAAGTAAAATAATTGCTATAAAAAAGGCCTAATGTTTAGTTAGGATTTTTTTTGTGATATTATTTTGTAGGTTTCTTTTTTAAAGTGGCATTTTCTGTAAAATTTTTCATTTCTATTTTTTGATCTCCATAGAGTTGAATTTCCGAGTTTCCTGATGCATCAATAGTGATGTTTGTGTCAACATTAATTTTGCAATTGGAATACCCTTCGGTGGTTATATTTGCATTTTTTATAATTAATTTATTTCCAATGAAGTCCGCGTTGTTGTCTAACCTTATTACAGCATTGGTAATGTCACCTTCGATTGTGGCGCTTGATTTTTGATACAAATCACTTTTTAAATCAATGCTGGAAATTAAAGCTTTTAAACTTGCATTTTTACTCAATTCAATTGTAGTATTTTCTGATTTCAAATTGAGTTCCGTTTTTGATTTGTCATTTGAATTCAAAATAAAATTTTTAGAATTTACATTTAAATTAAGTTTGGCATTGTCAAATGATTTAAAAGTAATTTCTTCCAACTGAATTTCTTGAATGGCATTTACTATAGCATCATTATTTGCAGTCACAATTTTTAAATCACTAGTATATGTAATTCTTACAATTAGTTTTTTGTAATTTACGGCTTCTTTCGAAGTATTTATTCGAAGTGTATTTGCTTTTAAATCTATCGAAATAATACCTTGAAGATTATCATCGGCTTCAATCTTGATTTCAGTTTCTTCTCCTTTTTCTAAAAAAACTTCTAGATTACTGCCAATCTCAATACTATCAAAATCGGCAATTTTTTTTCTTTCAATGGTTACGGTTTTTGAGCCTTTTATTTTTTCTTTTTTCTGCCCAAATGCGATTGCAGTTAATAGAATCAGCAGTGTTACAAGTATGGTTTTTTTCATTTTTTCATTTTGTTATTTGCAAATATAAAAAAATCATCCCTTTAGTTAGGGATGATTCTTGATTTTTGGCAAAAAGGTGACGTTATTCTTTTGAAACACTTCCTCCAGAACTCTCATTTTTTTGCACAGTTTTTGGATTTGAATTATAATTAATATTAGAACCACTTGAAGCTTCTGCGGTTAAGCTTACCACCGGATTAATCTCGATAGTACTTCCGCTTGAGGCATCAGCAATGATTTCGTTTGCCGATAATGCAAATGCATTAATAGAGCTTCCACTCGAGGAACTTGCTTTAAATTTCAGGGCTAAACCATTTAAAGTAATTGAGCTACCGCTGCTGGAATCTACATTTAAATAATCAGATTCTAAAGCTACAACTATCGATGAAGCACTCGAGGAATTGAGACTTATATTATCTCCTTTCAAAGTATTTGCACTTCTAATAGTTGCTGCACTTGAGGCTTCTAAGACATCAATTACGGGCATTTTTACAAATACTTTTCTAGATTTTACATTGATAAAGTTGTTGTATTTAGACTCAATTATAAGCACTCCGTTTTCAACTTTTGTAATGATTCCTTTTTGTAAATTATCGTCAGCTTCTACAATTACTTCAGTAAAATCTGCTTGTTCAACAATAAGCTCAATAGCATTACTTACGGATATACTTTTAAAATCCCCTTGAATGGTTCTGTTTTCGGTGGTTATATTTCCGCTGCCTGTTATTGATTTTCCAAAACCATCTACTCTAAAGTTATGATTGCATGCGGCAAGCAACAAGGCAGTTAATGCAACAACAATAAATCTTGTAATTAATGTTACTATTTTTATCATGATTAATTGGTTTTAATAATTACTCCGTCTTTGTTTTTTGACAATCCTTTTTTACCAGTTTGATTTACAGTTACTTCTTCGCCATTTACTTTCACAGTTGTAGTTATAACACTATCGTTTTCGGTGGTGTTTGCGCTAATTGTTATATTATTATCGTCAAATTCATTTTCGTCAGCAGGACAATTCAAGCATTTAATTTTATCACTCTCTACTTTGTAAATGTATTGATCCGAGCTGTAGTGTAAATTAAAGTAATCATTATCAGATCGATCATAATCTTCAACACTGGTGTCTGTTTTGAATAATGTACCAACCGGAAGATACAAGTAAATTTCTACTTCTTGACCTCTAAATTTATTGGTTACATCGGTCAATAAATAGTTGTCTAAAATCAAATTATTACCTTCGATTTTTACTGCATATCTTATTTTTTCAGCTCTTTGTTTTGCATCTTGAAACGTTTTGCCATGGGCTATTTTTTCAATTTGCATAAAGGGTTTGAATTCATCGGTATGCAAAACTTTTAGATAAATATTGTTAGAATAAATCAACTGATTGTTTGTTGAATCCTGAACAAATCTAAAATCTTCTCTGTCATTAATGTCTTTGGTGTAATAATCATTGAATTTAAATTTCACATGCAAAGTATCGGTAGGGTTTACATTGATTGCTACTTTTTGAACAGTTTTTCCTTCATAAGCAATTTCCGAAGCTTGTTTTACTCCAATAGAAATTAATACAGCTATCGCTAAAATCCAAATGGCTAATAAAGTATACTTTGCAATATTCCCAATAGATTTAAGATTTGGAGTTAATAATTTGAATCCTAAAAGTGTCAAGAAAAAGAACGGGATTCCTACTGCAAAAAACATCAATAATCCAAACGACCATACTGGATAATCGGTAAAATTACCAGCATCAATAAAACCTTGCCAAGGTAAACTAACAAAGGCAGATGAACCTAATGTGAAAACACCTACAAGCAATCCTATCAAGGTAGCCATTCCGGTAATTATTAAAATTACACCTAGAAATTTTGCAAAAATTTTCAAAACGGTCATTATAAAATCACCAAAAGAACTTCCTAATTTTTCGGCACCCGTTTTAACTCGGTTTCCCATTTCGTCAAAATTGGCATTTTTAAGTTTTTCAGAGACATTTTCAAATTCTTCCCTTACTTTTTTTTCGATATTCGAAATAGTCACAGGTTCTCCAGTCATCTCTAATTTTTCGGAGGTTGTTGTCGCTTCGGGCATCACAATCCAAAGAATGATATAGGCCAAAATTCCAGTTCCAAAAGCAAAAATCGAAATTAAAAGCAAGATTCTAAGCCAAACTTTATCAACCCCAAAATAATGACCAAGACCAGCAACTACGCCACCTATCATGCCGTTTTCTTTATCTCTAAATAATTTTCTTGATCTTGTGGTCGAAGCAAAACTGGTTGCTTGAGCTTCAGAACCTTCATCATCAATTCGATAATCTTCGGGCTGACCCATAACCGCTATCACATCATCAACATCTTTTAAATTTACAACATGTTTTTCGCTTTTTTGTTTTTCCAATAACAATTCCGAAACGCGAATTTCAATATCTTTTATGATTTCTTCTTGACCATTTGAGCTCGATAATGAACGTTTTATCGCATCAAAATAGCGTGTCATTTTTTGGTATGCATCTTCATCTATATGAAATAACATTCCACCTAAGTTAATATTTACTGTTTTGTTCATGACTATTGTTTTTGGTTTGTGATTATGTTTACTGCATCGGACAATTCCGTCCACGTGCTATTTAATTCCTTTAAAAATGTTTGTCCTATTTCAGTCAATCCATAGTATTTTCTTGGCGGACCGGATAAGGATTCTTCCCAACGGTAGTTGAGTAATCCGTCGTTTTTTAATCGGGTCAAAAGCGGATAAACCGTTCCCTCCACAACTAATAGTTTAGCGCTTTTCAAAGTGTCTAATATTTCCGATGTGTATGCTTCTTTATCTTTTAGAACCGATAAAATGCAATACTCGAGAACACCTTTACGCATCTGGGCTTTTGTGTTTTCAATGTTCATAATTCTCTTTTTTTGTTTTTTGATTTAATAAAACTGTTCCTTTTTTGATTGCTTCGCCAGTTCGCCTCCGGCTCGGGTGATGATGATTTGTTATTGAGAGGCACGAAGCAATTTTTTTTTTTTTGGAGCTAATTCCAGCTATTCGTTTCAATCTTTTTTTCGTGCCTCAAAAAAGGATTTCCACTGCTATCTGGGCTAGAACTGCATTACGCTAACCTCCATTATTTTATAAAAGGTATCGTCAGCGGATAGTTGTATTTTTCTCCGTTTGAGGTTTTTATTGAAGCGAATATTATAAGAAAGAACTCAATAATTTTTAAACTTATAAATAGTATCACTGCTGTAATCCCAACAACTAAAACACCAGTAACGTTCTCTAAATTCAAATTATTAATTACAAAATCATTATCATGAATCACCGCATTAAAAGGCACGTTATTGAATATTGTAACAATAAAAATAGGAATCGCAATCATTGCAAGTAGTAATGAATAGAGTAATAAACTCAATTGAAAGTTTAAAACTTGTTTTCCATTATGATTTACAAATTCTGAGGTCTCTTTTTTTGAAGTCCAAATCAATATTGGAAAAATGTAATTCCCAAAAGGAATGCAATATTGGAGTAATGAACTCAAATGAATAAATGTCGCTGTGTTGATTTCGCTTTTCGTTTCCATAGTGTAATTGTATATAGTAATTTCTTATGCAAATATATATCTAAAAGCAAGTATCTTGTATCACATAGTAGTATATATTAACAAAATATTAACATATTGAAATTGATAAAAAATAATAATTTAATGGAGGAATACAATGAAATAGGCTGTTCACACCTTATTTTTCTTAAAAATCCGGAAGTATATTTTAAAGCTATTTTTTTGCTATTTTTACAAAAAAAATCTTTAAAATGGAATTTACAAAATCACATCTCAATAAGCTCTTATTTTTTAAATTGCCTTCAGCATTTATTTGTGGTGTGAGAGTAAAGTATATTGATGATAATAAATGCGTAGTAACCGTAAAACACCGATGGATCAATCAAAATCCATTTAAATCAATGTATTGGGCAGTTCAAGGTATGGCTGCTGAATTTGCAACAGGAGCATTGGTGATGAGCCATATAAACACTAGCGGTAAAAACATATCAATGTTAGTAACTAATAATAAAAGCAATTTCACCAAAAAAGCTACAGGTAGAATCGCTTTTGTTTGCAACGACGGTCACCTTATTCAAGAAGCAATTAAAAAATCAATCGAAAATAAGGAAGGACAAACCTTCTGGACAAAAGCCGTAGGAACTAACGAAAATGGTGAGCAAGTATCAGAAATGGATTTTCAATGGAGCGTAAGAATAAAATAAAAACGGTTTACACATAAAAAAAAGAGCTTCGTTTATTAGACGAAGCTCTTTTTTTTAATATGAAATAATGCTGAATTAATAATTATTTAAATGTCTAGAAGCTATACTTAAACTTTTCTTGAATGCAATCTAGAACAAACCTTTACAAATTTATGTAAACTAAATCGTGATAGTCTTAAAATTATATTAAATTTTAAATAAAAAAATAAGCCTTTTTCAACTCCTTTTTGTTAAGTAATTATTGGGCTACAATTAAAAAGGTGACAATTTGACATTTTAGTAGTTTTGGCAGTACTTTTGCAATCCAAATGAAAGATTAAAAATGAAGTTTAAAAATATTTTTAAAAACACAAGTAATATGACTACCGAAAATACAGAAATCGATCAAGAAATAGATGAAGCTACATTAGAAAATAATGCAAATGGAGAGCAAATCATTATTGAGGAATTAAGTGTAGAAGAGCAATTAACAAAAGATTTAGCAAAAGAAAAAGATAAATACTTGAGACTATTTGCTGAATTCGAAAACTACAAACGTCGAACTACAAAAGAACGTATCGAGTTATTCAAATCTGCAAATCAAGAAGTTTTACTTGCATTACTTCCCGTATTGGATGATTTTGACAGAGCAATCGTAGAGATCAATAAATCAGAAGATGAATTATTATCCAAAGGTGTTGAACTTATATTCGATAAATTAAAAAACACACTTATAGCTAAAGGTTTAGAACAAGTCGAAGTTAATGCAGGAGATGTTTTTGATGCTGATTTTGCCGAAGCCATAACACAAATTCCAGCAGCGTCAGACAAGATGAAAGGGAAAATAGTTGATGTTCTTGAAAAAGGATATAAACTAGGAGACAAAATCATTCGTTTTCCAAAAGTGGTAATCGGGCAGTAGAGACACGATTTATCACGTCTTAAATTCTGTATTATACAAAAATATAAAATGAAAAAAGATTTTTACGAAATATTAGGCATCACAAAAAGTGCTGATGCTGCTGAAATAAAAAAAGCCTATCGCAAAAAAGCTTTAGAATTTCACCCTGATAAAAATCCAGGAAACGCTGCTGCCGAAGAAAATTTCAAAGCAGCTGCCGAAGCTTATGAAGTATTAAGCGATCCACAAAAGAAAGCCCAATTCGACCGATTTGGTCATCAAGCTTTTGAAAATGGTGGTAGTGGACATGGAGGTTTCAGTGGAGGCGGAATGAACATGGAAGATATTTTCAGTCAGTTTGGAGATATTTTTGGCAATTCTTTTGGCGGTGGAGGATTTGGTGGTGGCGGTGGAAACCGTCGCGTAAAAGGGAGCAATCTTCGAATAAAAGTAAAATTAACATTGGAAGAAATTGCCAATGGTGTTGAGAAAAAAGTTAAAGTAAAACGAAAAGTTCAAGCAAAAGGAGTAACCTATAAAACCTGTTCTACCTGTAACGGTCAAGGACAAGTTATGCGGGTTACAAACACCATTTTAGGCAGAATGCAATCTGCTTCAACTTGCCCAACTTGTGGAGGTTCAGGACAAATTTTAGATAGAAAACCATCCGAAGCTGATTCTCAAGGAATGATTCTTGAGGACGAAACCGTTTCTATAAAAATTCCTGCAGGTGTAGTTGACGGAATGCAACTCAAAGTCTCTAATAAAGGAAATGATGCACCAGGAAACAGCGTTCCGGGAGATTTAATTGTAGCTATTGAGGAAATAGAACATGAATTTTTGAAACGCGAAGGTGAGAATTTGCATTACGACTTATACATTAGTTTTGCCGAAGCCGTTCTCGGAATTTCTAAAGATATTTCGGCCATAAATGGTAAAGTAAGAATAAAATTGGACGAAGGTATTCAATCCGGTAAAATACTACGATTAAAAGGAAAAGGAATTCCTAGTATCAATGGTTACGGAAGCGGAGATTTATTAGTCCATGTAAATGTTTGGACTCCAAAAACGCTAAACAAAACACAAAAGCAATTTTTTGAACAAAATATCGAGGACGAGAATTTTATTCCAAATCCAGAGAAAAGTGATAAATCATTTTTTGAGAAAGTAAAAGATATGTTTTCGTAAATTTAAAATTTTATATAAACACCCATTCTTGCGAAAATAAGAGTGGGTTTTTTTGTTTTATTTAACAGCTTATTATCTCTATTTCCTTATTTTTACAAACCCTATAAAATAAAGTTCAAGGGACAAAATAAATCAAAACAAACATGGGTAATATCCTCGAAGTTAAAAACGTTGTCAAGAAATACGGTGACTATGTTGCGCTAAATGGAGTTTCACTTTCTGTACCTAAAGGAAGTATATATGGACTTCTTGGTCCAAATGGTGCAGGAAAAACATCGTTAATTCGAATAATCAATCAAATCACAATGCCAGATAGTGGCGAAGTTATTCTCGACGGAGAAAAATTAAGTCCAAAACACGTTCAACACATAGGATATCTTCCAGAAGAACGCGGTTTGTATAAAACCATGAAAGTGGGAGAACAATGTTTGTACCTCGCACAAATGAAAGGACTCTCAAAAGCCGAAGCTAAAATACAATTGGAATATTGGTTCGATAGACTTGAAATTCAAGGTTGGTGGAACAAGAAAATACAAGAACTTTCTAAAGGAATGGCACAAAAAATTCAATTTGTGGTTTGCGTTTTGCACAAACCAAAATTATTAATTTTTGACGAACCCTTTTCTGGATTTGATCCCGTTAATGCAAATGTAATCAAAGACGAAATTCTCGAATTAAAAAAACAAGGCTCCACAATAATTTTCTCTACACATAGAATGGAAAGTGTCGAAGAATTATGTGACGATATTGCTCTTATTCATGAATCGAACAAACTCATCGAAGGAAAATTAGACGATGTGAAAAGAGAGCATAAAAAAAATAGTTTTGAAGTTGGAATTCTATCAGACAATATCGAAGGCTTGATGTTTGATATTACCCAAAAATTTAAAGTAAGCCAAACCAATTTTAAATCATTAAACAACGAAATAAAACTCGAAATTCAAATTGGAACAGCCACTCCAAATGAATTATTACATGTTTTAACTCAAAGAGGTCAAGTAACTCATTTTATAGAAAAAATACCAAGCGTTAACGATATTTTCATACAAACAGTAACAAAATAGACTTTCTCAGGCTTCTTATATTTTTAGAAAATCTAAAGGGCTAAAATTCTAATAATCTAAAATCTCTAACAAACTAATAATCTAAATGTCTATAATATCATTAATAATAAAAAGAGAGTTTATTGCAAAAGTTCGCAACAGATCCTTTATCGTTATGACTTTTTTAAGTCCATTGCTATTTGTAGGAATCGCTGCTTTTGTCGGGTATTTAAGTTCCATGAAAGCAGATACAAAACGAGTTGCTATTCACGATCAGACGGGATTATTTACTAATGAATTCAAAGCATTGAACAACAATAATAGTGAATATGTTTATCACGATTTATCGTCAATTGATGTGAAATATCTGAAAGACAGTATCACAAACGAAAGCTATGAAGGCTTACTTTATATTCCCAAAGTAAGCAATGAACGGGAATTAGAAACAAAAATTCAATTCATTTCAAACGAAAGTCCAAGTATTTCTTTTATTGAAAACGTGCAAGACGTAATTGCAAAAAAGTTGACGAAAGACAATTTCGAAAAAGCCAAACTCGACACACTGGCTATCAAAAACGCTCAATCCAAAGTCAATATCAGTCTTTCCAAAGCATCAGGAGAAGAAAGCCTTAAAGGTCTTAACGAAATTAAAGTTGCCATTGGTGGTGCATTTGGTTATCTTATCATGATGTTCATCGTGATTTATGGCAATATGGTCATGCGAAGCGTCATCGAAGAAAAAACAAATCGAATTATCGAAATTATAATTTCCTCTGTAAAACCATTTCAGTTAATGATGGGAAAAATCATTGGAACATCACTCGCGGGATTACTACAATTCTTTATTTGGGCGATCATAGGATTGTCATTAATGTTCGCATCATCCGCATTTTTTGGAATAAATGCAACACCCACAGCAAAAATTTCACCCGAAATGATGCAAACCGCACAACAAGAATTTGCAGGTACAGCCCAAATGTATATCAAAGAATTATGGAATTTGCCCATCGCTACCATACTCATAAGTTTTGTGGTTTATTTCATTGGCGGTTACTTTTTATACAGTTCTTTTTATGCAGCAATCGGCGCAGCGGTAGACAATGAAACTGATTCTCAGCAATTTCTTTTGCCTATAATTATGCCATTAATTCTTGCAGTTTACATCGGTTTTTTCACGGTTATTAATGACCCACATGGAACCATAGCAACCGTATTTTCGATGATTCCGCTCACGTCGCCAATTGTTATGTTGATGCGGATTCCGTTTGGTGTTCCATGGTGGCAACTGGCAATTTCAATTACTTTGCTTTTTGCAACCTTCTTTTTTGTAGTTTGGTTTGCAGCAAAAATTTATCGAGTAGGAATATTAATGTACGGCAAAAAACCAACTTGGAAAGAATTATATAAATGGTTGAAATATTAATTGATTTTCTAAAATTAAAACTCAAAAAAATGTCAAAACATAGTGTTTTTATCTGTTTATTATTTTTTTCTCTAACGAGTTTAGTTGCTCAAAATATCGAAAAGTTGAAGCTTGTAGATAATGAGATTCCAAAAGAATATACGTTAACTGAAAATGATAATGCTTTTTCTATTCAAGCCCGGCTTTTTTATAAAAATCCAGATATGTATAGCATGATTATTGGAAAAGTTAAAAATAAAGAAGTACAGAATTTTCAAAGTTCAAATGATAGTGGTAGTATAATGTATTTTGAATTTGAAGAAAATTTTACGGTAGAGAGTTTTCTGAAAGGATTGCTATGGGGACAAAGTAAAAAACCAACAAATGATCATCCAGAAGAATTTTTTGTTAAAGGGAATTTATTGATAATTTGGAGTTTTACAAAAAATAGTGCATTGAAACTATTGTCAAAAAATAAAATAGAATCACTGTTAAAATAATTGAGAAAAAAACTTTGTGGGCTTTGCGAAAAACTTTGCGAACTTTGCGGTTAAACAAAAAAAAATATGTCAAAAATACTAATCATAGAAGACGAAGCAGCAATCCGAAGAGTACTCACAAAAATACTCTCCGAAGAAAGCGATACCTATATTGTTGAAGATGCCGAAGATGGAATTCAAGGACTCGAAAAAATCAAAAACAACGACTACGATCTGGTTTTGTGCGACATCAAAATGCCAAAAATGGACGGAGTTGAAGTGCTCGAAGCAGTCAAGAAAATAAAACCAGAAATCCCTATGGTGATGATTTCAGGTCACGGCGACATGGAAACAGCCATTCAAACCATGCGTTTGGGAGCATTTGATTACATTTCAAAACCACCAGATTTAAATCGACTTTTAAATACGGTTCGTAACGCATTAGATAAAAAGCAGCTCGTTGTCGAGAACAAAATTCTAAAGAAAAAAGTAAGCAAGAACTACGAAATAATAGGCGAAAGCGAAGCAATCAATCACATTAAATTAATGATTGAAAAAGTGGCGCAAACCGAAGCTCGGGTTTTAATTACAGGAGCAAACGGAACCGGAAAAGAATTGGTTGCACATCAATTACACGAAAAAAGCGAACGCGCAAATTTCCCACTTATTGAAGTAAACTGCGCCGCAATACCAAGTGAATTAATCGAAAGTGAATTGTTTGGTCACGTAAAAGGCGCATTTACATCGGCAGTAAAAGATCGCGCAGGAAAATTTGAAGCAGCAGATAATGGTACTATTTTCTTGGATGAAATTGGCGATATGAGCCTTTCGGCTCAAGCCAAAGTTTTACGGGCACTGCAAGAAAATTTGATTCAACGAGTTGGTGCTGACAAAGACATAAAAGTAAATGTTCGCGTGGTGGCAGCAACAAACAAAGATTTAAAAAATGAAATTGCCGAAGGTAGATTTCGGGAAGATTTATACCATCGATTAGCCGTTATCTTGATAAAAGTACCTTCTTTAAACGAAAGGAGAGACGATATTCCGCTTTTGATATCCCATTTTGTCGAAAAAATAGCCACTGAACAAGGTAATGTACCTAAGTCAATTTCAAAAGAAGCAATTAAATTATTGCAAGAATACGATTGGACAGGAAATATCCGTGAATTGAGAAACGTAGTAGAACGATTGATTATCTTGGGCGGAAACGAAATCTCGGAAAGTGACGTGCAGCTGTTTGCCAGTAAATAAAAACTATCAAAAAAAGCTAAAAAATCTAAAGAAGCAAAAAATAACTCTTTAGATTTTTAGATTTTTTAGATTCTTTAGATAAAATAAATGAAACTAAAAAAAATAAACGAAAACCTGCAACAAGCACTCATCGAAAACGGTTTAACCGAAGCCAATGAAATGCAAAAAGAAACATTTTCGACACTGAAAAGTGGTGCCGATTGTATTATTATTGGACCAAATGGAAGCGGAAAATCAACTACAATTGTGTTGAATGTAATACAACAATTAAAAGCCGAAGGCGAAGAGTCACCGCGTGCTTTGATAATTGTTGAGGATAAAAACAAGGTTTTGGAAATGGAAGACCTTTTCGAAAAGTTAGGAAAATATACTGATTTGCGTGTTTATGGTGTTCATGACAAAGGCGATATGGAATATGACAAAAATTATATTTCTACAGGAATCGATGTTTTGATTGGCACACCAAATAAATTGAGCGAAATGTTTACCACTGCAGGTTTCAATGTAAACCGATTGAAAATGTTTATCCTCGATGATGCCGATCCAATTTTGAAGTTGCGACACGAAACTAAAATTATGCGAATTTCAAATAGCATCAACAAAACGCAACGTATTATTTTCTCGGATGTATTCACCGAAAGAATAGAAATTCTTGCCGATAAAATGCTTGTAGAACCTTTGGAATTTGATTTTGAGGAAGAAGAATTTGAGGAAGAAACTGACAACGAATAACGTATAACAAATAACGTATAACAAATAACTTTTTTACAATGGGATTAATGAAAGTATTTTCGGGTAGCGAAATTTTGGCGCAAGCCTTACAACAAAAAATAGAAGAAATTGGCGTGAATACAGTTTTAAAAGACAACATACAATCAGCAAGATTGGGCGGTTTTGGCAACTCTGATTTGGCTGTAGAAATATTCATTCAAGAAACTGATTTTGCAAAAGCAAATCCTGTGATTGAAGAGTTTAGGTTGAGTATTTAAAATTTGTATATTTGATATTCAAAATCTTTTAATTATGGATATAGCTGCAAAAAAAATGGAATTGTTGGATTGGTTGCTTCATATTAATGATGAAAGTAAACTTAAAAAAATAATAGCTCTAAAATTAATTTTAGATAAAGAAGTTGTGGCCCATACCATTAGTGGTTATCCTGTTGATAAAGATGAATATATTACTATGGTTAAGGAAGCAGATGAGCGAATTTCAACAGGAAAATATACAACTATTGAAGATTTAGAAAAAGAAATCGAGAATTGGTAATATGCAAAAGCCAAATAGTATACTTTGGGACAATCATGCCAAAACTGATTTAAAACTAATTTTTGAATTTATCAAATTAAAATCAATTCAAGGAGCAAAAAATGTCATTAAGGATATTATTGTTCAAAGTAAAAATATTCATTTTGTTGAGCAATATCAATTAGATGAATTTTTGGGTGAACCCTATCGAAGAATGATTATTAGAGATTATAAAATCATCTATAAAATTCATTCTAAAACAGAAATCAGAATACTTCAAATTTTTGATAGTAGACAAAATCCATCTAAAAGTAGTTAATAAAACCACATTTCTTAAATTGCTTAATTCCTTATTTAAACTATCTTTGCCACTTTTAATTTTTTAGCAGTTTGTCACCCTGAGCTTGTCGAAGGGCTAACTTCTAACGTTTAATCTAACTTCAGAAAATGATTACAGTCAACGATATCTCCGTTCAATTTGGCGGAACCACTTTATTTAGCGACGTTTCGTTTGCTATAAACGAAAATGATAAAATTGCCTTGATGGGTAAGAATGGCGCAGGAAAATCAACACTTCTTAAAATAATTGCAGGGCAAAGCAAACCGTCAACAGGGAATATTTCGGCACCAAAAGAAGCCGTTATTGCTTATTTACCACAGCACTTATTAACCAAAGACGGTGCAACGGTTATGGAAGAAACATCCAAAGCTTTTGGAGAAATTTTCAGTATGAAAGCCGAAATTGATCAAATCAATGAGCAACTCACCATTCGAACTGATTATGAAAGTGATGCCTACATGAAATTAATAGAACGAGTTTCAGATTTAAGCGAGAAATTCTATGCTATCGAAGAAGTCAACTATGAAGCCGAAGTGGAGAAAATTTTAATAGGTTTAGGATTTGTTCGCGAAGATTTTGAGCGTCAAACATCCGAGTTTTCTGGTGGTTGGAGAATGAGAATTGAACTCGCTAAAATCCTTTTGCAAAAACCAGATTTGATTTTGCTAGATGAGCCAACGAATCACATGGATATCGAAAGTATTCAATGGTTAGAGGATTTCTTGATAAATTCTGCCAAAGCCGTTGTGATAATTTCACACGATAGAGCTTTTGTCGATAACATTACCAATCGTACGATTGAAGTAACAATGGGACGAATTTACGATTATAAAGCCAAATATTCTCATTATCTAGAACTCAGAAAAGACCGTCGCATGCACCAACAAAAAGCATACGACGAACAACAGCGCATGATTGCAGATAACAGAGTTTTTATTGACCGTTTCAAAGGAACATTTTCAAAAACAGATACTGTTCAGTCTCGAGTTAAAATGCTAGAAAAACTCGTTATTGTTCAGGTTGATGAAGTTGATACTTCGGCATTAAAATTAAAATTTCCACCAGCAATTCGTTCAGGACAATATCCTGTTATTGTAAAAGAATTATCTAAATCCTACGGGAATCACGTAGTTTTTAAAGACGCAAATATTGTAATAGAAAGAGGTGAAAAAGTAGCTTTCGTTGGGAAAAATGGTGAAGGAAAATCGACCATGATTAAAGCCATTATGAAAGAAATAGGTATTGATGGCGGAAGTTTAGAAATAGGTCACAATGCACAAATAGGTTATTTTGCCCAAAATCAAGCCTCATTATTAAACGAGAATGCCACAATTTTTGAAACTATAGATGATATTGCCGTGGGTGATGTTCGAACTAAAATCAAGGATATTTTGGGTGCTTTTATGTTTCATGGTGATGATGTAACCAAGAAAGTTAAAGTACTTTCGGGAGGTGAAAAAACGCGATTGGCAATGATAAAATTATTGTTAGAACCTGTAAATTTGTTAATTCTAGATGAGCCATCAAACCATTTAGATATGAAAACCAAAGACATTATTAAAGATGCCTTACGTGATTTTGATGGGACTTTAATCTTAGTTTCGCATGATCGTGATTTCCTAGACGGATTAGCTACTAAAGTTTTCGAATTTGGTAACAAGCGAGTAAAAGAACATTTTGAGGATATTACTGGTTTCTTGGCAAACAAGAAAATGGAAAATTTGAGAGAAATAGAAAAATAGTTTTTCTAAATTCGAATTCCAGGCGGAAGCAACTCTTTGTAAACAGGATTTTTTTTAAAGAAAACTACTATTTTTGGTAGAATAGGAACTACTTTTAGTTTTCTTTCTATTGCAATAGACATGATTTCTTTGAGTAAATTCGATATAAATTCTTCATCATCAAAACAATCTGGAGTATTAATTCGGGTTAGAAATATTTTTTTCTCTTGAAATGAATATTCAACTGAAACCAACCCTTTTTCGGTTATAGTTTCAAATTGTCTGGCAAAAGTATTGTCTTTGATTTCGATAATTGCGGTTTCCATAATGATTTAAATTTATTTCCGCAGGTTTTCTTTGGAGAAGTAATAGGTGCAAAGATATAGATTTGAGATTCAATATCAAATTTTTTAACATTGAACAGACTCTAAAGTATTCTTTGTCAGGGAATATACACATAGTAATACGATTTGAATTTAATCACGGCTTTTAGATGTACTCTATTATTAATTAAATAAAGTTAGAATAAATTTGATTTCAAATTAATAACTTAATTTTATAGAAAAATTATTTGTTTATTTCAAAATTGGTTTTTTAAATGATGAGTTCAAATTATGAATAAAATTCCAGTCTATTTTATGCCCGGACTTGCTGCAAGTTCTAAAATTTTTGAGCGAATTGTACTTCCTGCAGAACTATTTGAAATGGTATTATTAGAGTGGGAAATCCCGCTCAATAATGAATCTTTAACAGAGTACGCCGAGAGAATTTCAAAAAAAATAAAACATAAAAGCCCAGTTTTAATAGGCGTTTCCTTTGGAGGAATCTTGGTTCAAGAAATTGCGAAGCATATTGATACTAGAAAAGTAATTATTATTTCGAGTGTCAAAAGCAACATTGAATTCCCGAGAAGAATGAAAATTGCCAAAACCACTAAAGCCTACAAGCTCATTCCCACGAGTTTACTTTTAAATATAGAAAATTTGGCTAAATTTTCTTTTGGATCAAAAATAAATAGTAGAATAAAATTATACGAAAAATTCTTATCTGTTAGAGATATTCGCTATTTAGATTGGGCTGTAGAGCAAATAATACTTTGGGATAGAATCATTGTTGATGAAAAAGTAATTCACATACACGGCGATGACGACGATGTTTTTCCGATAAAATACATACAAAATTGTATCGTCGTAAAAGGCGGAACACACATTATGATTTTGGCAAAATACAAGTGGCTGAACGAAAATTTACCCAAAATTATTTTGGAATAAAACTAAACCCTGTCAAAGTTTTGAACTCTGACAGGGTTTTGGGAGAAAAAGCTAAATTTTCTTCATTTGCTCTTTCATCATTTTAATTTGATCTGCCAGCATATTTTGTTTGTCTAATTTTTTGGCTTCGTTCAATAGCGAAGTTGCTTCTAATTTTCTGCGACGTGTCATAGCAACTCCAGCCAGATTCAATTTGGCTACAGCCAAATCCATATTCATAGACAATCCCAGTTCAATCGCTTTTTTGAAATATTTTTCAGACTGATTAATATTCGTTTGCGAAAGCATGATTCCGTGCAAATAATTATAGTATCCTTGTTGTTTTCTTACTAATGCTGTTTCGGGATTTTTAATGTAAGCCAACCATTTTTTGGCGCCTTCAAAATCTTGTTTTCGCAGTTTCAAGAAGGCCAATAAAATAAATTCGTTTTTAAAGTAAAGAAAAACAGGAATTGAAGACAGTAATATTAGGAAAATTCCATTTCCAATATTACCTTCGGTAAATTGCCAAATACCTGTAACTACGATAAGTCCGGCAATAATAAGTTTGATGATTTTATGAAACATGTGCTATATATTTAAGACTTCAAAGATAGTAAAAGGAATTAAAAAAAAAAGTTTAAAACCACTTGTCAGAAATAAAAGTCTTTGTATATTTGCACTCGGTTTTAGAATAACAATTATTTAAAACCATCAGACATTAAATACATTTTATAAAGATACAAAGCAATGAGCAAAAGAACGTTTCAACCATCGAAAAGAAAAAGAAGAAATAAGCACGGATTTATGGACAGAATGGCTTCTGCAAATGGAAGAAAAGTCCTAGCTCGTCGTAGAGCAAAAGGAAGACACAAATTGACAGTTTCTTGCGAACCAAGACATAAAAAATAATGATTAGAAATAATCAATATCAAGGCGTTACTATTTTTTAGTAACGCCTTTTTTTATATCTTGTCAACACATTACATCATAACTAATTACAATTCAATTTAAAATGCCAAAAGACAACTCCATAAAATCGGTTTTAATAATAGGTTCAGGTCCAATCGTTATCGGTCAAGCTTGTGAATTTGATTACGCAGGTTCCCAATCCGCACGTTCTATTCGCGAAGAAGGAATCGAAGTGATTTTAATCAACTCGAATCCAGCTACGATTATGACCGATCCATCAATGGCGGATCATATTTATTTATTGCCGCTAACTACTAAATCTATTATTCAAATTCTTAAAGAACATCCACAAATTGATGCTGTTTTGCCTACAATGGGTGGTCAAACTGCTTTGAACTTGTGTCTAGAAGCTGATGAAAAAGGAATTTGGCAAGATTTCGGTGTACGATTAATTGGTGTTGACGTGAATGCTATAAACATCACCGAAGACAGAGAGCAATTCAAACAATTATTAAAGAAAATTAATGTGCCTTCGGCACCAGCTGAAATTTGTACTTCGTACCTGCGAGGAAAAGAAATTGCACAGGAATTTGGTTTCCCGTTAGTGATTCGTCCTTCGTTTACTTTGGGTGGAACTGGAGCTGCAATTGTGTACAAAAAAGAAGATTTCAATGAGCTTTTGACCAGAGGTTTAGAAGCTTCGCCAATTCACGAAGTATTGATTGATAAGGCTTTGATGGGTTGGAAAGAATACGAATTAGAACTTCTGAGAGATAAAAACGATAATGTAGTCATTATTTGTTCTATCGAAAATATGGATCCCATGGGGATTCACACAGGAGATTCCATTACTGTTGCACCAGCAATGACTTTGTCTGATGCCACTTTCCAAAGAATGCGTGATTATGCCATCTTGATGATGCGAAGCATCGGGAATTTTGCTGGTGGTTGTAACGTACAGTTTGCCGTTTCACCTGACGACAAAGAAGATATTGTAGCCATTGAAATCAATCCTCGTGTTTCAAGATCCTCAGCTTTGGCATCAAAAGCAACGGGTTATCCAATTGCAAAAATTGCTTCAAAACTAGCTTTGGGTTATAATCTAGATGAATTGCAAAACCAAATTACCAAATCGACTTCGGCGCTTTTCGAACCGACTTTGGATTATGTAATTGTAAAAATACCACGTTGGAATTTCGATAAATTCGAAGGTGCTGACAGAACTTTAGGACTTCAAATGAAATCAGTAGGTGAAGTAATGGGAATTGGACGTTCGTTTCAAGAAGCCTTGCACAAAGCCACTCAATCTCTTGAAATTAAAAGAAATGGGTTAGGTGCAGACGGAAAAGGATACACCAATTACGAGCAAATTATCGAAAAACTGACTTATGCAAGTTGGGATCGTGTTTTTGTCATTTATGATGCTATTGCTCTGGGAATTCCGTTGAGCCGTATTCACGAAATCACAAAAATTGATATGTGGTTCCTGAAACAATATGAGGAATTATATACTTTGGAAAGAGAAATATCCAATTTTAAATTGGAAACTTTACCACGAGAATTATTGTTGGAAGCAAAACAAAAAGGGTTTGCTGACAGACAAATAGCGCACATGTTGGGTTGTTTAGAAAGTCAAATACATACTTTACGTATGTCAATGAATATCAATCGGGTGTTTAAATTAGTTGATACTTGCGCAGCAGAGTTCAAGGCTTTAACACCATATTATTATTCGACTTTTGAGGCCGAAATCGAAAAAGCAAACGGCGAACGCTACGTTCACAATGAAAGTATTGTAACCAACAAAAAGAAAATAATTGTTTTGGGTTCAGGTCCAAATAGAATTGGACAAGGAATAGAATTTGATTATTCTTGTGTTCACGGCGTTTTGGCGACCAAAGAATGTGGTTATGAAACTATTATGATTAACTGTAATCCCGAAACGGTTTCGACAGATTTTGACACGGCCGATAAATTGTATTTCGAGCCCGTTTTTTGGGAACATATTTATGATATTATCCAACACGAAAAACCGGAAGGCGTTATCGTGCAATTGGGTGGGCAAACCGCTTTGAAAATTGCGGAGAAATTAGCCAAATACGGCATCAAAATTATTGGAACAAGTTTCGACGCGTTGGATTTAGCCGAAGACAGAGGACGTTTCTCAGAACTTTTAACCGAATTGAAAATTCCTTTTCCACAATTTGGAATTGCAGAAACGGCTGACGAAGCTGCAGCATTAGCAGATACTTTGGACTTTCCTTTATTGATTCGTCCTTCCTATGTTTTGGGTGGTCAAGGAATGAAAATCGTGATCAACAAACAAGAATTAGAAGAACATGTTATCAATTTATTGAAACAAATTCCAGGAAACAAATTGCTATTAGACCATTATCTTGATGGAGCTATTGAAGCCGAAGCCGATGCAATTTGCGATGGTGAAAACGTGTACATAATTGGAATAATGGAACACATCGAACCTTGCGGAGTTCACTCTGGTGATAGTAACGCGACTTTGCCACCGTTTAACTTGGGTGAATTTGTGATGCAACAAATTAAAGATCATACCAAAAAAATTGCTTTGGCATTGCGAACCGTTGGATTAATCAACATTCAGTTTGCAATAAAGGACGATACTGTTTATATCATTGAAGCCAATCCTAGAGCATCACGAACAGTCCCATTTATTGCAAAAGCGTATAACGAACCCTATGTAAATTATGCTACAAAAGTAATGTTGGGTCACAATAAAGTAACCGATTTTACTTTTAATCCTCAATTAAAAGGGTATGCGATTAAGCAACCCGTCTTTTCTTTCAGCAAGTTTCACAATGTGAACAAAGCGTTGGGACCAGAAATGAAATCGACAGGTGAAAGCATTTTGTTTATAGACGATTTAAAAGACGACCAATTCTACGAATTGTACAGTAGAAGAAAAATGTATTTGAGTAAATAAAACTTGAGTTTATATATTTAAAAAGCCCCGTTGGGGCTTTTTTTGTTGATTATTTCTTCTTCAATTTCTCCTTAAAAAAATCAATGGTTCGTGTCCAAGACAAAGTGGCTGATTTTTCGTCATATCGTGGAGTTGTATTGTTATGAAAACCGTGATTTACCCCATCATAGAAATAAGCAGTATGTTCTACTTTATTCTTTTTTAGGATAGCTTCAAAAGCCGGCCAACCTTCATTAACTCGGGTGTCTAAACCAGCATATTGCAACATAATCGGTGTGGTTATTTTTTCGGCTTCTTCAGAAACGGGTTGTCCTCCATAATACGGGACAGCTGCGGATAAAGTGGGGATTTTTACTGCCATCATATTCGAAATCCAACCGCCAAAACAAAATCCTACCACGCCTACATAACCATTGCAATCTTTGTATGATTTTAGGTATTCATAAGCGGCAATAAAGTCTTCGAGCATTGCTGATGGAGTTCGTTTTTTTTGTAATTCTCTTCCCGCATCATCGTTTCCGGGATAACCGCCAAGAGGCGACAAGGCATCTGGTGCCAAGGTGATAAAACCTTCTAATGCACCTCTTCTTCCTACATCTTCGATATACGGATTCAGGCCCCGATTTTCGTGTACGACAATGATTCCCGGTAGTTTCCTTCTCGTTTTAGTAGGCTGGGATAATAGTCCTTTTATAGTACCTCCACCTTTAGGGGATTCGTATGTGATGAATCCTGATTTCAACCTTGAATCTTCGGGTTTTATAGTAATGGAATCCACATAATTAGGTGTCATAAAGCTGAGAAGTGTTGGTAATGTTAGACTTCCTACCGCAAAAACGGATAATTTTTCGATGAATTGCCTTCTTTCAATTTTATTGTGTGCGTAGTCATCATATAATTCATATACTTCTTGACTGATATCTTCTTTGGTTAGTTTTTTCATAGTATTTTTTTGTGCCTCTAATTTACGAATTAAAATGTTTTTTAAACGAATTTATAAATTATTAATTCAGGCAAATTTTTTAACAAATTTGAATAAGTAGCCTATTACACTAAAATTTAACCAATATCTTCGCGAAATACTAATATTTCTTGAACAATACTGTTTCTAGATAGATTAAATGAATTTTTATCAATTGATTTTAAATAAAATATTCGTTTTTAAAAAAATAAAACTATATTTGTTCATCAAAATCAAATTAATGTTAAACAATAATGAGAATGTCAAAAGTGTTTTTAGCATAAAAGATCTCGAAAATCTCTCGGGTATAAAAGCGCACACGATTAGAATTTGGGAAAAAAGGTATAATATCTTGGAGCCAATGCGCACCGAATCTAATATTCGATTATACGATCTTCCTAGCTTACAAAAGCTTTTGAACATTACATTACTTCATGATCATGGCTATAAAATATCTAAAATTGCTAGCTATAATGAAAATAAAATTCCACTATTAGTTCAAGAAATTATTTCTGAAAAAAGTTCTAAAAGCCATGCGATTAGTGCTTTTAAAATGGCAATGATAAATTTCGATCAAGCTTTGTTTTTTAAAACTTACGATGATTTACTCTCTAAGAAAACATTTGGAGAGGTTTTCTTTGAAGTAGTTATTCCGTTAATGAATGAAATAGGTTTCTTATGGCAATCCGGCACAGTGACTCCCGCACAAGAGCATTTTATTTCTTATTTGATTAAACAAAAACTACTCATTAATACCGAAAAAGTTCAAGTTTTAGCACCAATTAGAAAAGATAGAGTTTTTGTGTTGTACCTTCCAGACAATGAAATCCATGAACTAGGTTTGATGTATTTAAATTACGAAATTTTATCACGTGGTTACAAGACAATTTATCTTGGCGAAAGTGTTCCGATTGATAGTTTAAAGGATATGAAAAAATATTTTGACAACATTACCTACATCTCTTACGTAACAGTTCAGCCAACTAAGGACGATATTAATAATTATGTCGAGCAAATTTCCAGAGAAGTTTTAGACGAAAATTCTAATATTTGGTTCGTAGGCAGAATGGCAGAATATATAGAGGATAAAAATTTATCTCCAAAAATCACCATCATTAATTCTATAGCAAATTTAATTTTTGAATTATAAATTAAAGTTAAAATTAATAATACTGTTTAAGTATTTTGTATTTTTGTTAAACAAATGAAAAAAATAACGATTATAGGTTCTGGGTTTTCTGCTTTAGCAGCTTCTTGCTATCTAGCAAAACAAAATTTTAATGTCACTATCCTTGAAAAAAATCCAACAATAGGTGGTAGAGCCAGACAACTCAAGAAAGATGGTTTTACTTTTGATATAGGTCCAACTTGGTATTGGATGCCTGATGTTTTTGAGAAATTTTTTGCAGATTTTGATAAAAAACCATCAGATTATTATACTTTAGACAAGCTAAATCCAGCCTATGAAGTTTATTTTGATAATTTAGATTCCATTAAAATACCAGATAATTTAGCGGAGATTCTTACTATTTTTGAAAAAGAGGAAGCAGGAAGTTCTAAACACTTAGAACATTTTTTAGAAAATGCAAAATTCAACTATGATGTTGCTATCAAAGATTTAGTTTATAGACCAGGAATTTCCATCACGGAATTGATTACTCCAGTAACAATTCAAAAAGTAAATCAGTTTTTTTCAAGTATTCGAACGGCTGTTCGAAAGAAAATAAAGAACAATCGTTTGCAACAAATTATGGAATTTCCCGTTTTATTTCTTGGTGCAAAACCATCAAATACGCCTTCATTTTATAGTTTTATGAATTATGCTGATTTTGGTTTAGGAACTTGGCATCCAAAAGGCGGAATGTATGAAGTAGTAAAAGCTATGGAAACTCTTGCAATAGATTTAGGTGTGAAAATAGAAACCCAGCAAAATGTTGAGAAAATTATCGTCGAAAACGGGGTTGTAAAAAGTGTTGTTGCTAATGGAATAACAATCGATTCTGATTTTGTTTTAAGTGGAGCCGATTACCATCACACCGAAACTTTATTAGACGAAAAATATAGAGGTTATACTGAGAAATATTGGGATTCTAAAATATTTGCACCATCATCACTGTTGTTTTATGTGGGTTTTGACAAAAAAATTAATAATGTGTCGCACCACACTTTATTTTTTGATACTGATTTTGATGTTCATGCTAAAGCTATTTATGACAATCCAAGTTGGCCTGACAAACCACTTTTTTACGCTAGTTTCCCAAGTATCACAGATATAAGTGTAGCTCCAAGTGGGCAAGAAGCCGGAATCTTTTTAATACCAATAGCTCCTGGAATCAAAGATACTCCTGCAATTAGAGAAATTTATTTTCAAAATATAATTAAAAGATTTGAAAAATTAACCAACCAGAAAGTTACAGAAAATATTATCTTTAAAGAAAGTTTTTGTGTGAATGATTTTGTAAAGGATTACAATTCATACAAAGGCAATGCTTATGGATTAGCAAACATATTAACTCAAACTGCTTTTTTGAGACCAAAAATTATAAGCAAAAAAGTTAAAAATTTATTTTTCACAGGACAATTAACAGTTCCTGGACCAGGAGTTCCGCCATCAATAATTTCAGGAAAAATAGTTTCGGATTTAATAATAAAAAATATAAATAAATAATAATGAAACAGCTTTTTGATGATGTATCCTTTAAATGTAGTATGCTAGTGACAAAAAGTTACAGTACTTCGTTTTCTCTAGCTGTAAAAATGCTATCACCAAGCATTCGTGATGCAATTTATAGTATTTATGGATTTGTAAGATTTGCTGATGAAATTGTAGATTCCTTTCATGATTTTGACAAAGAAAATTTGATTAATGATTTTGAAATAGAATATTATAAAGCTTTAAAATCAGGAATTAGTCTTAATCCAATTTTAAACTCATTTCAACATACAGTTACTAAATATAATATTCAAGACGACTTAGTACAAGCTTTTTTAAAAAGCATGAAACTAGACTTGGTAAAATTCGACTACAACAATAAACAAGAATATGAGGAGTATATTTATGGTTCTGCTGATGTAGTTGGTCTGATGTGTTTGAAAGTTTTTGTAAAAGGGGATGAAACAAAATATAATGAGTTAAAAGATGAAGCTATGCGATTGGGGTCGGCTTTTCAGAAAGTGAATTTCTTGCGTGATCTTAAGGATGATAATTTAGTTTTGAATCGAAATTATTTTCCAGGTGTAGACTTAAATTCATTTGACGATAACTCTAAAAAATTGATAATCAAAGAAATAGAAAAAGACTTTGAAGTTGCATACCAAGGGATTTTAAATCTTCCTCTGGAAGCAAAATTTGGTGTTTATACCGCTTTTATTTATTACAAAAAATTATTATTAAAACTTGAAAATACACCTTGTCATAAAATAGGCAACGAAAGAATTAGAGTTTCAAATTATACAAAAGCACGATTATTAGCAAAATCTTTCGTGTCTTACAAATTAAAATTAGTTTAGATAGTATCTAAAATTAACTATAAAATTCAACTGAAATGACTTTTTTATTTATTTTTATTGTCACTTTTTTTATAATGGAATGCATCACTTGGCTTACTCACAAGTACTTGATGCACGGTTTAATGTGGTATTTTCATGCGGATCATCATCAGCCTAAATATGCAAATGTGTTTGAACGTAATGATGTTTTTTTTGTGATTTTTGCCATTCCTAGTATCCTATTATTTTATTTTGGTGCTGAGGCAGGTTTTGATTATAAATTCTTTATCGGTTTAGGAATTTTTGCGTACGGTTTGAGTTATTTTCTAGTTCATGATGTGTTAATTCATCAAAGATTTAAACTTTTCAAAAACACAAAAAATAAGTATTTAATAGGTTTGCGAAAAGCCCATAAAGTACATCACAAGCATTTAGGAAAGGAAGATGGTGAATGTTTTGGAATGTTGTTCGTGCCTTTTAAATATTACAAAATATAAATGTCACTCTATTTAATCCTGAATATTGGATCGCTCCTAATTCCTTTTCTGTATAGTTTTGAGAGTAGAATGAGGTATATAAATCGCTGGAAAGCGGTTTTTTCTGCAATAGCAATAACAGCAGTAGTCTTTATAATTTGGGATATAGTTTTTACCAAAATTGGTGTTTGGAGCTTTAATCCAAGATATCATTCGGGTATAGAATTTTTTGATTTGCCCGTCGAGGAATGGTTGTTTTTTATATGCATTCCTTACTCCAGTATTTTTATACATTTTGCTTTTCACTATTTTTGTCCTAAGGTTTCACTATCAGAAAAGACGGTTCGAATTATTTATGGAATAATTATGGCAGTGGTTGTACCCACAATTGTGTTTCATTATGATAAATGGTATACGGCTGTAAATTATAGTTTTTTAGTGCTAGTATTAAGCTATACTTTTTTTAAAGCTCGTTCTATTTTGAATACCTATTTCATCTCGTTTCTTATTATTTTAATTCCATTTGCCCTAGTCAACGGCATTTTAACAGGTAGTTTTATAGACGAACCCGTCGTGTCCTACAACAACAATGAAAATTTAGGAATAAGACTTGGAACAATACCAATCGAGGATATAGGTTATGCTTTTTCAATGATATTGATGAGTTTAGTTTTAATAAAAAAAATAGAAAAATAAAGTAATGAAAATATATAAAAAAGAAACCGTTCAATTTGTTAATGCTCCAATCGAGGAATGTTGGGCTTTTTTTTCGAATCCTCGGAATTTACAAAAAATAACTCCCGATGATATGGGGTTTCAAATTACGGATTTCGACAATAAACCTATGTATGCTGGACAAATTATTCAATATAAAGTTTCGCCACTTTTGGGTTTAAAATTAAGTTGGATGACCGAAATTTCTTTTGTAAAAGACCATAGTTATTTTGTGGACGAACAGCGTTTTGGACCTTACGCGTTATGGCACCATAAACATTTTTTCGAAGCTACAGAAAGTGGTACAAAAATGACTGATATCGTTCATTATGCTTTGCCATTAGGTTTTCTTGGTCAATTATTAAATGTGCTCGTGGTCGATAATAAGTTAAAAGAAATTTTTGATTACCGACATGTAAAAATAGAAGAAATGTTTAATTCCAAATAATGAAAAAGCAAGAAGTAAGCCTATTTTGGTTCAGAAGAGATTTGCGGTTAGAGGATAATGTAGGTTTATTCTTTGCTTTAAAATCAGAATTTCCAGTGATTCCATTGTTTATTTTCGACACGGATATTTTGGATAGTTTACCCTCAAATGATGCCAGAGTTGGGTTTATTCACGATTCACTTTCGGATATAAATGCTAAACTTCAAAGAATCACGAGTTCGCTATTGATAAAAAAAGGGAGAACTCAAGAGGTTTGGCGAGGACTTATCGATGAGTTTGATGTCAAGGAAGTGTTTTTCAACAAAGATTACGAACCTTATGCTATCAAAAGAGATTTGGCGATTTGCGAATTATTGGAAATAAATAAAACAAAAACATTTTTACACAAAGACCAAGTAATCTTTGAAGAAACTGAAATCACAAAAGCCGATGGTTTGCCTTACACCGTTTACACACCCTTTAAAAATAAATGGTTAGAAAAATACAAATCATTAGCACCAGTTTTAGAGTATGATTCGACAAGTTTATTTTCTAATTTTTATAAAAATACTTTCGCTTTCCCTACTTTGCTCGAAATAGGATTTAAAGAAAATTCAATCAAAGTACAACCGCATAATTTGACCAAAGTATCTAATTACCATGAAACTCGAGATTTTCCAGCCGTTGATAGTACTTCATATCTTTCGCCACATTTGCGTTTTGGAACGGTTAGTATTCGAAAATTAGTCAATTGGGCAGCTCATAAAAATGATGTTTTTTTGAGTGAATTAATTTGGAGAGAATTTTTTATGCAAATTCTTTTTAGTTTTCCAAACGTGGTTACCCATAATTTCAAGTCTGCTTATGACGGAATTCAATGGCACAATAATGTAGACGATTTTCAGCGCTGGTGTTCCGGAACTACAGGATATCCAATGGTCGATGCTGGAATGCGTCAACTTAACGAAACGGGTTATATGCACAATCGAGTTCGAATGGTTGTGGCGAGTTTTTTGTGCAAACATTTATTAATACAATGGCAATGGGGAGAAGCTTATTTTGCCGAGAAATTACTAGATTATGAATTATCTGCCAATGTAGGAAACTGGCAATGGGCAGCTGGAACTGGTTGCGATGCAGCACCTTATTTTAGAGTTTTTAATCCCGAGATACAACTCAAAAAATTCGACGAAAAAGGAATTTACATCCGAAAATGGATTCCAGAATTCGATTTAGGATATGGCTTGCCAATGGTAGAACACGCTTTTGCTCGTGACAGAGCTATTGCAACTTACAAAGCCGGAATTGCAAAATAATTTTACCCAATGAGTTTATTGAGCATGCCTTTGAAAATAAAACCGTGAAAGGGTAAAACGGAATACCAATATAGATTTCCCAAAATTCCTTTTGGTTTAAATGTAGCGGATTGATATAAAGTACCATTAATAATTTTAAACTCGAGCCAAGCTTTTCCAGGCAATTTCATTTCTGCAAATAATACTAATTTTCCTTCTTCCTTATCTGCATACAAAACCCGCCAAAAATCCAAAACATCTCCTGAATGTATATCATGTTTGTTTGTTCTTCCTCGTCTGGAACCTACACCGCCAAATAATTTGTCGATGAATCCACGCAAACGCCATAACCAATCTCCGTAATACCAACCAGTTTCACCGCCAATTGACCAGATTTTGTTTATAGTAAACTCCTTGTTTTGTACTATTTTTTTACGTCTATCAATGTAACAATCTTTTTTAGGCACTTTAATATATTCAGCGATTAAGCCTGTAAATTGTCCGCTAATCATAGAGTCTTTCCAGCTCGAAGCAATTGCATCTTCATCTATTTTTATCAATGCTCTAGATATTGCTTGTTCATAAGACATGGGATTTAACTTTAACAGCTCATTGATTTTAGTATCTTTACAAACAACTTCTACTTTCATGCTGCTGACTAGTGCAGTTGCTAATTTATACGAAGTTGAAGTCACAAAATACAACCAATAGGAAGATAGTTTTGGTGTCATAATTGGAATTGTAATAATCCATCTTTTCACATTTGTAGCTTTTGCATAACCCAAAAGCATTTCCTTGTAAGTCAGTACATCAATACCACCAATGTCAAAACTTTGATTATAAGTCAACGGGTTTAGCAATGATTTTGATAAATATTCTAACACATCAGATATTGCTATAGGTTGACATTTTGTATTCAGCCATTTTGGAGTTATCATAACGGGAAGTTTATGTACTAAATCCCTGATAATTTCAAAAGAGGCACTTCCCGAACCTACAATTATTCCTGCTCTTAATGTTGTTAGAGTAAAAACTCCCGTGTTTTTTAGTATTTCTTCTACATTTTTTCGAGATGATAAATGTTTTGATAGAGATCTATCATTTACTATTCCGCTTAAATAAATCACTTGTTTAGTGGCAGTTTGATTTATTCTTTCGACAAAATTCTCTGCTGAAGTTTGCTCTAACTCATCAAAATTATTGGACGAACTAGACATCGAATGCATTAAATAATAGGCAGCATTTATATCATTTGGTATTACCGAAAACGTTTCTATATTCAGAAAATCAACCTCAATAACGGTTACGTTTTTTTTCAATTCTGTAGGGCAATAAAACCTGTTTTTGTCTCTTACGCAACAAACTACATGGTGACCTTGAGCAACCAAAATTGGTAAAAGCCGTTTTCCTATATATCCTGTTGCGCCTGTTAAGAGAATTTTCATGGTCTTACTTTATTAAAAAAAATTAACTCAATTTATTTGAAACTAGGCTAATAAATTCTTTTCTAGTTTTGTCTTTTTCGAATGCGCCTGTAAACGATGAAGTTGTAGTGACTGAGTTTTGTTTTTGAATTCCACGCATTTGCATGCACATGTGTTGCGCTTCGATAACAACTGCTACTCCAAGTGGATTTAATGCTGCTTGAATGCAATCTTTAATTTGATCAGTGAGTCTTTCTTGTACTTGCATTCTTCGTGCAAAAGCATCCACAATTCTGGGTATTTTACTCAATCCTACAATTTTTCCGTTTGGTATATAAGCCACATGTGCTTTGCCAAAAAAGGGTAACATGTGATGTTCACACATTGAATAAACTTCAATGTCTTTTACCACAATCATTTGTTTGTGATCTTCTGTGAACAATGCCGATTTCATTATTTCTAATGGATTTAATCCATAACCATGCGTCAAGAATTGCATGGCTTTAGCAACTCTTTCAGGTGTTTTCTCTAGACCTTCTCTATAAATATCTTCGCCTAAATTTTCTATTATTACCTTGTAATTATCTGCTAATATATCTGTTACTTCATCATCATATTGTTCGATTCTTTCGTAACTTCTCATTTCTTTTATCATCTTTTTTATTTTAAAATCTTTGCTTTTAATTATATTTTAAATGTTACAATACCATAATCCATCTCAAAAATTTGCCCCGAGATAGATTTGGCTTGGTCGGAAATCAGGTAATTTGCCATACTTGCTACTTCTTCAGGTTTTAAATAATTTTTCATCGGATGTCGTTCTGCCATATTCTCTTTCATTCTGTCGTTTCGCAAAATTCCTGCAGCAAGCGAAGTTTCGGTAATGGTTGGAGCAATTGCATTTATTCGCACCACCGAAGCCAATTCCGCTCCAAGTGATTTTACCAATCCTTCAATACCAGCCTTTGCAGTGGCGATACTAGCGTGAAAAGGCATTCCAAGTTTTGCTGCAACGGTACTAAATAAAACGATTGATGGATTATTTCCTTTTTTTAACACAGGTAAATATTTCTGTATAGTTTTTACTGCTCCAATCACATTTATCTCAAAATCGTTCCTAAAATCTTCAATACTCAAACTCCCAATAGGTTTGAGATTTATAGAACCAGGACAATAGATCAAAGTGTCAATGTTTTCAATTTCTGGAAGCGGATCTTGTAAGACATCCGCAGTATAATGAATTAGGTTAGGATGTGAAATATCTGGGGCGTTTCGACTGATGTTATGAACAGAGTTGAATTCTAATTGTTGCAATAAAATGGCACTTCCTATACCTTTACTACCGCCTATGATTACTATATTTTTCATGCTTTTTATGACTATTGAATTATTTTTTAATATCTAAATAGTTGTTTACTTCAATTTTGGCTTTTAAATCGAACATTAAATTATAAAGTCCAAAAAATGTTCTATTCATATAAATAAAATGTTTTGAACCACGATTGCCATTCATTTTTCGAAGGTTGGTGTCGTTCGCAAAACGTTCTCCTAGTTTGGCAATATTTTCAAAGAAGATTTCATCAGAAAAATCGAATGTTTCTGATTGAAATGGTTTTGTAAAAAGTGACAATAAATCATAAAACATTGTACTAAAATATTCTATTTCTTCTACAGAATCATCCGCTCTAAGAATTTCTAATTCAAATAGTATTTCTTGAAAAAGAAAAGTATTGTCTATGACATCCTTGTTGACTAACTCAAAATAAGGGAAATAAAATTCGTTTGGGATTTGTTTCATACATCCAAAATCGAGAGCTACTAATTGATTTTCGGGATTCACCAAAAAATTTCCTGGATGTGGATCCGCGTGAACTTTTCTCAAAACATGAATTTGGTACATATAAAAATCCCAAAGTGATTGACCAATTTTGTTGGCAGTTTCTTGGTTTGTATTTTTATTGGTAAACTCCGAAAGATGATTTCCGTTCATCCAATCCATCGTGATGATTTTCTCTGATGAATATTCTGGATAATAATTAGGAAAGACTAGATTTTCGATCTGTTTGCAAGCTTCAACTACTTCTTGGCTCTGTTTTAATTCTAATAAATAGTTGGTTTCTTCAATGAGTTTGTCTTCTACTTCTTTGAAATATTTGTCAGAATCTTTTCCCTGGAGGTTAAACATTCTGATGGCTATGGGTTTTACCAAAGCTAAATCGGACGAAATACTATTGGCTACACCGGGATATTGAATTTTCACAGCAAGTTTTTTATTGTTTTTTACCGCTAAATGTACTTGACCAATACTTGCTGCATTAACCGAATTAGCGTTGAATTCGTCAAAAATTTCGAGCGGAAATTTGCCAAAATTATTTTTGAACGTTTTTAAAACTAATGGAGCAGAAAGAGGTGGAACTGAGAATTGGGACAACGAAAATTTTTCTACATAAGCTTGTGGCAAAAAACTCTTGTCCATGCTCAACATTTGCGCAACTTTAAGCGCACTTCCTTTCAGGCTTTTCAAACCGTCATAGATATCTTCGGCGTTATCCTCATTAAGTTGATCACGAGTCATTGTTGGATTCACCATTTTATTGCCGTAGTATTTCAAATAGTTTACGCCAACTTTAGCGCCAGTTTGAACTAATTTGCTGGCTCTTTCAATTTTTGAAGTTGGGATATAGTCTATAGTTTTCATGATTTGCTGTATATTTTTTCTTTGAATATGAATTTTCCAAAATCGATTAAACTATCAATAGGAGTAATGTTCATCAACTCGAAAGTTGCTTTTACCGATTTTTCAATATAGAGGTCTGTTTTTTCAAATGAAGCGGATTCATCATCTAACCAAAATTTTAGGGTCAACAAAAACTGAAACCAGAAAGATTCTGTGGTTGTTTTTTCTTGAAATTCTTGGAATCGTTCTTGCTTTGTTCTAAAATCGTCAGTGATAATATCAGCTGCATAATTCTTGAATTTTTTTCTAAAATCTTTAAGAATCATCATATTTTTCAATTGATTTTGGTGCTGCTTCAAGGTCATTACAACATAACTTCGGTTTGCTGTGAGTAGTTCGAAAAATGTAAAATAAAAGCTTATGATTTTATTTTTCATATCGTAACTTTTGTAGTCTGAGTTTTTTTCTAATAGTTCAATTGTTTTATTGAAAAACATATCAAATATTACTTTTTCTATTATTTCTAAATTGCCAAAAAATTGATAAAATTCCGCTTCCGTAAAATTATTATCTTTTGCAAAATGATACACACTTACAGGTTTTGCATTGTGTTCTAAAGTAGAATCCATGTACATAGAAACTATTTTCTCTCTTGTTACTAATGATTTTTTAGTTGCCATTTTTAATTTTTTATTGAATTAGACTATAAAGATACATAATGTTTAACTAAATAACAAAAAAGTTAAACAAAATATTATTTAAATGTTTTTAAACTATCAATAAATAGTATATTTGTACTGCTATGAAAAAAAATGTATTAATAAGTGGAGGCTCTGGTTTTGTTGGAAAACAGTTAACTTCTTTGTTAATTGAAGCTGGATATTCCGTTTCGATTTTGAGCAGAACCAAAAAACAAAATACTACAGATATTTCCTATTATCATTGGGACATTACTCGTTTTATTATTGATGAAGAGGCTGTTTTAAATGCGAATTTTATTATACATTTAGCGGGTGAGAATATTGCCGAAAAGCGTTGGACTACAAAACGAAAAACTGAAATTCTTGAAAGCAGAGTTCAATCCACACGTTTAATTTATGAAGTTTTAAAAAAAAATAATAAACAGCTTGATGCTTTTATATCTGCTTCTGGAATTGGGATTTATGGAGCAATAAACGGTTCAGAAATTTGTACCGAAAGTGAGCCGTTGATTAATGATTTTTTAGGAATAACTTGTCAAAAATGGGAAGCAGCAGCAGACCAAATTGAATCTTTAAAAATACGCACGGTAAAAATACGCACCGGTTTAGTTTTAGGCAAAAACGAAGGTTTTTTAAAGGTGATATCGCCAATTTTTAAATACAAATTGGGTTCGGCTTTGGGTTCAGGAAATCAGTTTATGCCTTGGATTCATATAACTGATTTGTGTGCGATTTATCTCAAAGCAATTGAAGATATTGAAATGAAAGGTTCCTACAACGCAGCTATTAATGATGGAACTACAAATACAATTTTTTCTAAAACACTGGCTGGTGTGTATGGTTATTCAATGTGGTTGCCCAATATTCCTGAATTTATTATACAAACGATATTAGGTGAAATGTCCTTGATGGTGCTAAAAGGCAGAAGAGTTTCATCAGATAAAATAGAAAAAACAGGTTTTAAATTTCAATTTGTTGTACTAGAAAAAGCACTAAAGGATTGTTTGTTATAAACCTATATTTTTATTTTCTCCTATTAAATCACCTGTCCTTATTCCAAATTTTCCATGCTTTCTCTGCTTGAAAAATAAGCATGTCTAAGCCGTTTTTTGTTACTGCTCCGTGTTCCTTTGCTTTTTTTAGAAATAGGGTTTCTGCTGGATTGTAAATTAAGTCATAAGCAATGTGTTTCGTTGTGAAATATTCATAAGGAATTAGCGGGAAAGCCTCAATTTTTGGGCTTGTTCCAACAGGTGTAGCATTAATTATGATTTGATAATTATCAAAAGTTGTAGCATTAACTCGGTCATAATCTATAATCCCTTCTTTGGCTTCTCGAGAAACAAAAGTATACAAAATATTTAATTCATCTAGTGCAAAAGCAACACCTTTCGATGCGCCACCAGTTCCAAGTATCAAAGCTTTTTTATGGTGAGGTTTTAATAAAGGTTTTAAAGATTTCAAAAAACCATAATAATCAGTATTGTACCCTTTTAACTTTCCTTTTCTGGTAATTTTTATAGTATTTACGGCACCTATTATTGCTGCTTTTTTTGATAGTTTGTCTAAAAAAGGGATTACGATTTCCTTATATGGAATAGTAACATTCAATCCTTTGAGGTCAGGATTGTTTATTATTAACTCTGGAAAAGAATTGATTTCTTGAATGTCAAAATTTTCATAGGTACAGCCAATAAAATTTTCGTTACTAAATTTTTCTGTAAAATAGCCTTTCGAAAAAGAATAATTAATGTTGCGACCCAACAATCCAAAACGTTTTTTTATAAATTCTTCCATTATAATTTCGTTTGTTTCGCAATGTAATTCTGTACCATTTTGCGGGTCCAAACTACTGGAAACAAATCTTCTAAAATGATATAATTCTCGAAATTCAAACGCAAGGCATTGCTTAAATGAAATTTTGCTTTTGTGTTTTCTTGCAACATGAAGTACAAACCTGCCAATCGATATTCCACTTCGTTTTCTTCTGGAAAATATTCCGAAGCTTGTAGTAAAGTTTGAATGGCACTATCAAATTCGCCTAAAAACTGAAGAATATCAGTCCAAAATAGCCAAGTATCTAATTGATAATCACCAAATTCAACTGCTTTTCTATAGCCAAATTCAGCTTCCTCAAACAGATTCATTTGTTTATTAATTGATGCAAAACGTTTCCAATACATGCGATTTTGATTGTCTATCGCCAATGCTTTGTTTACAAAGAATAATGCTTTTTGAAACTTTTTTTGACGTACATAAAAATCCGTTATTGCAATCCAACCTTTGTCTAAAAGAGGATCTTCGTGAACCGTTTTATTAAAATATTTTAAGGCTTGAACTTTATTTCCTAATTTTTCATAACATTTTCCTATTCGAAGTAAAGCATAAGAAGTGGCATCGTCTAATTCAATAGTCCTGTTGTAACTCTGAATAGCTTCTTCGTATTTTTTTAATCGCTCAAATGCTTTGGCTCTTTCCATAAATGCACCCAGAAATTCATCATCAATTAAAGTAGCATAATCAAAAGCGCGAATGGAACTTTCATATTCCTTCACTCCATAATGTAACCTTCCTAGTTGATGCCAGGCGATTTCGCTGTATGGATTTTTATCGATATATTTATTGAGATAGGTAATAGCTTCTTGATTTTGGTCTAAAAATTCAAAACAATAAACTACATTATATAATGCTGATTGATCTTCATAATCTTCTTCTAAACATTTTATGAAACTCTCTTTTGCCATCTCTAGATTGTCCATAAACAAGTATTCCATCCCGATTAAATTATAGACATCTGCAAAATCATCGGTATATTGAAGTGCAATTTGAAGTAATTCAACTGCCTTCTCGTGGTTGTCTCTTTTGGAGTAAATATTGGCTTTTTGAATATAGATTTCTTCATTTGTAGGTTCTATAGCGTACAACTCGTTTAGTAGTTTTTCTGCCACATCTAGTTTGTCGTCGTAAACAAGCATTTCAACATGAACTAGTTTTAAACCTGTTGATTTTGGGTGCTGTTCTAATCCGAGTTTTAATGCTTTTTTTGCTAATGACGCTTTACCTATATCGAGATAATGAAGAATTATTTCTTCAAATTCCTCGGAGTCAAAAAAGAGCACTTTGTTGGTCTTCAACATTGACTCAAATTTAGATAAGGATAAGTTGTATTCCTCTTCTTCTTCGCTTAATTGCATGTGTAGTTTTTTTGAGTTTGCCCAAAATAAATTTAGGCAACCTTATTGTTATTGTGAGAAAAAATAGGAATTGTTGTGAACAATTTAATTAACAAGTTTACAATGGCAATTTCGATGGCAATTTCAATGGCAATTTCAATTTCAATGACAATAGTAATAAAAATTTTTCAAAATCTGCAATCTAAATTCCATCCATCACTTCGATCAGTATCGCACAACCTTCTCGAATTTCATCTTCAGAAATGGTTAATGGCGGCGTAATTCTAATGGCACAACTTTCGAATAATAACCAAAATAAAATAAGTCCTTTGTCTTGACATTTGAGAATTACTTGGTTCGTTATCTCGGCATTTTCGGTCATTGCAGCAAGCATTAATCCTTTTCCTCGAATTTCTTTAATCAAAGGATGTACCAAAAGCGATCTGATGAGTTTTTCTTTCTCTATGGCTTGAGACATTAGATTTGTTTCAGTAATTTCTTGCAAAGTTGCCAAACAGGCTGACGCAATGACAGGATGACCACCAAATGTGGTGATGTGTCCCAACTTTGGGTTGTCGCTCAGTAAATCCATGTGTGCTGTCGATGCTGTGAATGCGCCAACAGGCATTCCGCCACCCATTCCTTTACCCATAACGAGAATATCTGGAATAACATCATAGTTTTCGAATCCAAAAAGTGTTCCCGTTCTACCAAAACCCGGTTGAATTTCGTCGAGAATCATCATTGCACCAACTTCATCACAACGTTGACGAACTTTTTTTAGAAAATTATTATATGGTTCAATAAATCCTGCGCCACCTTGAATGGTTTCTAGAAGAATCCCAGCAGTTTTGGTGGTTATTTTTTGTATATCGGCTTCGTTATTGAAAGTTATAAAATCAACATCGGGAATCAACGGACGAAAAATTTGTTTGCGTTCTTCAAATCCCATCACGCTCAACGATCCCAGAGTATTTCCATGATAGGCATTGTGGCAAGAAATTAATTGGCTGCGACCAGTTGCTCTTCGGGCGAGTTTTAACGCTCCTTCAATGGCTTCGGTACCTGAGTTGACGAGATAGGTTTTTTCTAATGGTTTGGGTAGGAGTGAAGCCAGTAGTTTGCAATATTCCACAGCTGGACTTTGCGAATATTCGCCATAAACCATCACGTGCGAATATTTGTCCAATTGATTTTTTATAGCATCGTTAACTCTCTTGTTTTGGTGTCCCAAAGTACACGCCGAAACGCCAGCTACAAAATCTAAATATTTCTTGTTGTTAGTATCAAAAATATAGGAACCCATGGCATGCGAAACTTCCATGCCCAATGGATAAGGAGAAGTTTGTGCTTGGTATTTTATAAAATCGTGGTTCAAGGATTATTTGTTGATTTATTATTTTTATCATGAAATTTGTCAATGCTTCGCCTGTTCGAGCTTTGCTCTCGGGTCTGACGAAGGAAGAATCTCATTTTGGTAATCAATTTTGTTGCGATTCTTCCTGCGTCAGAATGACAATGCGACCTGAAATCTGCTCCCGAAGCTTCGGGATTTAAATTTTCTTTTTCTTCTTCTTATCGTAATTCAAAGTTTCTTTCCTAATTTTCATTGGGACATTTTCTTTGGCATTTTGCTTTTTACTTTCTTCGATTATTTTCTCGTTTTCTTCATTTTCTTCGGGCGGAAAAATATCGTCTTTAGATTTTATTCGTTCTTCACCACGCCAGACTAATCCACGAAGTTTTCTGGCATTTTCAGGAAGTTCAGCTTCGGGATAAATATCGCCGTCAACTTGCTGGAAAAAGGTAATAGTTTCTATGGCGTTTTTATCAAAAATAATATTGATTTTACTACTTACGTTTTTGTTAATTCCTATGAGTTCTTGAGTATCATTTCGCATATAATAAACCACTTCAGTGTTTTTTACAATATCAACATCGTGAAGTTTACTATCAATAAATTTGCCGTAAAGATTCATTCCTTTTACCTGATTAAAACCAGTTCCCAATGTGTCTTTCGAGACCAGAAACGTATTGTTGAGTACTTTGAGTGAATCTAGTTTTCGAGTGGTATTATTGCCTATTAGATGCATAATGTCTCCGGTAATCTGGTTTTCGGCGTTCCAAAGTATCGGATTTCCTATCAATTTTGTCAAACCTAACTTTGAACTCGAATGTATAGAATCACATTTACCACTCAAATCAGTTTTATAAAACCGAACATTTTTAAAGGCACGAATTATTCTATTGCCTTCCTTGCCAGTTACCATCAATTTTTTTCCATGAATATAAACGGAGTCATTTTCGACAAAATTTATTGCTACAGCTCTTTTGGTTACAAACATGGAATCTTTAAGTTTGTAAATCTCTGCATAATGTCCTTTGACAATTCCTCTGTTTATCGAATCGGTTATTTTTACGTTTCGCGTAGCCGATGCAAATTCTCGATTTCGATCATAATATAAACTATCGCCTTCGATTAAGCGATCGTTGTATTTAATGTAGGATTTTCGAAGAAAATGAGCTAGATTTTTTTTGGTGTCATAAAACCCTTTTTCAGTATAAATGTAATTGGCTTTACTTGTAATTGTCGATGGTCCAAAGAGATAGGAATGTCCAGAATTACTGTAATAATCCAAGTGATTAGATTTGATTACATAAGTTGGATTTGTAATCGTAACTGCCGTAAGAAATCTAAATTTTTTCTCGGCAACATAATATTTTCCAGATTTGCTTTTGAGGATATTTTCTTTATTGGTAATCGTTCCTTGAGAATTATAAAATACTTCCTGCGTGTTTCGGTCAAAGTTGATGGTATCTGTAACCAAAGTCGATTCAGGCGAACGCATAATTGCATCTCCAGTGGCAAATGCTTGTCTTACATTGCCGTTGTATTCTGCATATTTACTGTTGAGATATAAAGTGTCGCCTTGAACCAGTTGTACGTTTCCAAAGGCTTTAATGTAATTTTCTTTTTGGAAATAGTAAGCTTTATTACAAGTCATAATCACTCCATCGTGATTGACACGTACATTTCCTGTGAGCAATGCAGCATCTGGAGCTTCAATTTGGTTCACATCAAAATAATCAGAATGTTCTACAATGATTTTTTTAGTTGGTTGAGCCAATAAATTTTGGAAACTTAAAAGTAACAAACAACAACTTATAAAAAAAAGCGATTTTTTCAATTGATTTAATTTTTGCCAAATTTATGAAAAAGGGAACAATTCAAATCTATATTATGATTTATTTATAAATGTCGAATTAAGTATTTGAAATAGTTTAAAATGCATATTAAAGTTATCAACAAAACCGGTTAGTGTCTCGTTGTAGTTTGTAGGTTAGATTTTATTTTCGGATGAGTTTCATATTGATAGAAAAAAAACATTAAATTTAAATATTGATTAATCCTGAAGGCTAGAATTGTATAAAAAACCAATAAAAATCAGTTAAAATAATTTTGTATGATAAAAAAAATAACTATTGTTGCAGGAATAAGCATACTGCTTTTGGCAACAGCCTGTAAAACTTCAGCAATAAAAATGAACGCAGAGAATAAAGAAATTGGATCAGAAAAAAAAGTAGTTGTATATCAGGTTTTTACACGATTATTTGGCAACAAAAATACCACAAACAAACCTTGGGGAACGATTGAGGAAAATGGAGTAGGGAAGTTCAATGATTTTACGGACAAAGCGCTTAATGAAATAAAAGACTTAGGCATAAATTATATATGGTACACCGGAGTTCCACATCATGCTTTAATTCGAGATTATACTTCGATTGGTATTTCAAATGACGATCCAGAAGTAGTAAAAGGACGCGCAGGATCACCTTATGCAGTGAAAGATTATTATAATGTAAACCCAGATTTAGCGGTTAATCCCGTGAACCGTTTGCAGGAATTTGAAGACTTGATTGCTCGAACGCACAAAGCGGGTTTGAAAGTGATTATTGATATAGTTCCCAACCATATTGCTCGAAAATACGAAGGAAAAAGCAATCCCAATGGTGTAAGAGATTTTGGTGCTGATGATGATGTTTCGGTGGAATACAAACGCGATAATAACTTTTATTATATTCCGAATACTCGTTTTGAAATCCCCAATACCGAGAAACCATTAAACGGGGAAAACAATCCACTTTCAGACGGAAAATTCGAAGAATTTCCAGCAAAATGGACAGGTAACGGTTCGCGTTTAGCGAAACCAGATAAAAACGATTGGTACGAAACCGTAAAAGTAAATTACGGAATTAGGCCTGACGGCTCAAAAGATTTTCCAGAACTTCCAGCCGGTTTTGAGGCAAAAAATTGCCAAGAACATTTCGATTTTTGGGCAGATAAAAATGTTCCGAGTTCTTGGAAAAAATTTCGTGATATTGCCTTGTATTGGACAGCAAAAGGGGTTGATGGATTTAGATACGATATGGCCGAAATGGTGCCTTATGAATTCTGGAGTTACATGAATTCTTCGATAAAAGTGAAGAATCCGGATGCTTTTTTAATGGCAGAAGTATATAATCCAAATGAATATCGAAATTATATTCGGTTCGGAAAAATGGATTATTTGTATGATAAAGTCGAAACGTATGACCATTTGAAAGCTGTAATTCAAGGAAAAACAACTCCTGACGGACTTTCGGATATTCAACATAAAATGGCAGATATTGAGCATCACATGTTACATTTCTTGGACAATCACGACGAACAACGTTTGGCAAGCCCCGAATTTACAGGAAGTGCACAAAAAGGAAAACCCTTAATGGTAGTTTCGACAACGATAAGCACTGCGCCAACAATGGTTTATTTTGGACAAGAAGTGGGTGAAGCTGGTAATGAAAATGGTGGTTTTGGGACACATTCCAGAACTTCAATTTTTGATTATGTTGGCGTACCCAATCACCAACGCTGGATGAACGACGGAAAATTTGATGGTGGTCAACTTTCTCCAGTCGAAAAAGATTTGCGCGATTTTTATAAAAGATTGCTTAATTTTTCTATAAATAGTTCTGCATTGATGGGACAATTTCAAGAAATTCAAACTATAAATCGTCAATCAACGCAAGGTTTTGATGCTGGAATTTATGCTTACACGCGTTGGTCTGATTCTCAAAAGTTGATTGTAGTGACTAATTTTTCTTGGCAAACCACAAGTAATTTTGAATTGAAAATCCCTGCAGATATTATTCAAAAATGGAATTTAAAAGATGGAACTTATACGATTACGGATCAATTGTATCACAATAATAGTGTGCAATTAAGAGTTGAAAATGGTGAAGGAAAAGCACAAATTAGTATTGCTCCATCTGAATCGTTTATTTATGGCTTATAGAATCACTTCTTCACCGCTTCCTCATAATTTTCGCCTACTTTTTTCCAATTAATTACATTAAAAAAAGCATCAACATAATTTTTTCGTTTGTATTGGTAGTCCAAGTAATAGGCATGTTCCCAGAGGTCTAAAGCCAGAATTGGAGTTCCTTGAATGAGTGCATTTCGCATCAAAGGATTGTCTTGATTTTGGGTACTTGTAATTTGGAGATTCCCTGATTTATCTACAACGAGCCAAACCCAACTAGAACCAAATTGTTTTGTGGCTTCGTCTTTAAATGCTGTGGTAAAATTGTCAAAAGACCCAAATTTTTTGATTAGTTCTTCGGCCAATATATTTTTAGGTTCTCCTCCAGAATTTGGAGCAATGCATTTAAAAAACAAGGTGTGGTTATAATATCCACCAGCATTATTTCTAATTTCTGGAATACTGGTGTCTAATTTTTCCAAAACTTCTTCTATTGTTAGATTCTCTAACGGAGTTCCTACTAAAGCTTTGTTTAGATTATTGGTATAAGTCAAATAATGTTTAGAGTAATGACTTTCCATTGTTGAACCTGAAATATTTGGCGCCAATGCATCATACGAATACGTTAGCTTTTCTAACTGGAAGGAACCATCATTAGCTGTAACATCATCAGGAATTCCCATAACAGCTTTTTCTTGAACTTCGGGTAGTGGAACTTCTACGTTGTATTCGGTAAGTTTTTTTTTGTTGCAAGAAGTTAAAAAAACAACTAATAATAAATTGATTAGTAGGATATTAAGTTTTTTCATTGTCATTTTTTATATTCAAAATAGAATTAATAATATCTATATATTGCTGTTTGGATTCATCAATTGTTAAATGACTTATTTGTATCCAAGCATTGGTTTTAAACGCATTTCTCAAATCAAAACTTTCAGAATGATTGTAATTTAACGAACCATAAGTTGCTTGTTTGTATAATGCATAAAGTCGGAGTTGCACATCTTGAGGTAAGGATGCTTGAGTCATATTAGAAGCAATTCCTACAGCTTCCTGAAATTGTGTATCTAAATCTTTTTCGAACATTATTATTTAGTTGCAATAATTGTTTTTCCTCCAATGGCTTTTTGATTGAGCGCAACATTTACGTTTGTTCCAATGGGTAAAAATAAATCTACTCGAGAACCAAATTTTATAAATCCGGCATCTTCACCTTGAATAACTTGCATTCCTTCTTGGGCATAATTTACAATTCTACGAGCCAAAGCACCAGCGATTTGTCGGTATAAGATAGCTCCAAAGTTTTGATTTTCAACTACAATGGTTGTTCTTTCATTTTCTTCACTTGCTTTTGGATGCCAAGCAACTAAAAATTTACCGGGATGGTATTTGCTAAATTTCACAATTCCGCTTAGTCCATAACGTGTAACATGAACATTTAAGGGCGACATAAAAATAGAAACTTGTATGCGTTTGTCTTTAAAAAATTCACCTTCATAAACCTCTTCTATTACAACGACTTTTCCGTCTACTGGAGCAAGAATTTGGTTTTCGTTAACTATGACGTCTCTTTTTGGATTTCTAAAAAATTGTAAAATGATAATCAATAATCCAAATGTGGCTATTTGAATTGATTTTTGAATCCAATAGGTTTCAATAAATTTATCGGATAATAAAAGTACAATAGCTGTAAAAACAGTACCTATTAAAATGGATTGAGCTCCTTCTTTATGAAACATAGTTTAAAATTTGATAAAATAAAAATATAACTGGTGCTACAAATATAACACTATCTAGTCGATCTAGTATGCCTCCATGGCCAGGCATAATGTTTCCACTATCTTTTACCCCAGCAATTCGTTTAAATTTGGATTCAACTAAATCTCCAATTGTGCCAAAAACTCCCACAATTATTGCAATTGTCATCCAGATTACTACTGATTTTTTAAAATAATATTCTTTGGGTTCAAAATAATATCTTGAAATAATATAACTAGCAATCACTGCAAATAGTACTCCACCTATAAATCCTTCTATTGTTTTTTTTGGTGAAACCTTTTCGAATAATTTATTTTTTCCAATTGATTTTCCAACAATAAATGCAAAGGTGTCGTTTGTCCAAATAAGTATGAAAATACTGATAATGATTTTTGGATTATACCCTTTTTCACCAAATGGAATTTTTGTAATAAAAACGAATGGAAGTATGATATAACCTATTAAATAAACATATTTTGAAAACAAATTTGGAGCAGTATTCTTTTGTTCAAATAAGAATAAGAGGCATTTTATAGAAACAATTAGGGTTATTATAAGTGCGGCAAGTGTTAAATTATGCCCTGTTTCATTCGTAAATAATTCATTTTGCTTGAAATTTGTTTTGTAAAAAATAAAATAGATTATGCTTGAAATAATTAGGGCATAAATTTTATTCAGTTGGATTAAATTGCAAAATTCAAAGACAGCTATAAGTAGAAAAACACCAAATAAAACAAAAAAACTTTCGGTAGAATATAAAATCAGGGATAGTAATAAAATTACATAAATGGCACCAGATATTGTTCTCTTGAGTGTTTCATTCATTTTACAAATCTTCTAAAAGCAATAAGTATAGATTTTTAGCGGAACTTCCGTATTGGGTAAAATCTTCTTCTTCTGCTTTTTCAAAATATTTTATAGTAGTGATATTTGTAGGATAATCTTTTATGTATTTTTTTTTAATGACGCTTAAACCATCGCTTTTTGAAGCTATTAATTGACTTGTGTTTGCTTTTATAATAATGTTACTAGGCAATTCATTAGGTTTGTTTTGTTTAATTTGTTTTGATGAAAATAATATTGAACCTTCATCAGCGATTAAATTTTCACAATTTGCTAATAAGAATTTTGGGTTTGTAGCAGCAACATAATTCAGTTTGTTCTCGTCAAGTAAACTGAAAAATTCTGATTCGTAGCATAAAACGTCACTTTCGAACCAATCATTTTCTTCAAGAATATTCTCGAATTGTTCTTTTATTTCGGCTGTATTTTCACAATATAAAAATTTTCCACCGTTTTTTTTAAAATTATAAATAAATTGCTCGTCGAGAGGAGCGTTGATATCCGGTGAGAATTTACTAAATTCTTTTTCTGCTTCAGAATCAGGATTATTTGAACCAAAAATTTTTCTAAAAAGACTCATATTTTTGCGGGGCTATTATATATGTTATATGAAAACGTCCAAAGATAAAAAAATCTTAATTCAAAAACTGTTTTGAATTAAGATTTTTAATTTATTTACAGAAAAAGTTTATTAAGATACCACTTCTTCAAGATTTTTGTCAAATGTTCTTTTACCAAATATAGCCTCTAAATCATCTTTAAAAATTACTTCTTTCTCGATAAGTATATCAGCAAGTTGATTTAGTTTATCTTTATTTTCTTCTAGTATTTGAATTGCACGTTGGTATTGATTTTCAATTAATGTTGAGATTTCCTTATCAATAATTTTGGCAGTTTCTTCTGAATAGGGTTTCGAAAAGCTGTATTCGTTTTGACCTGTAGAATCATAATAAGTTACATTTCCTATTTTTTCATTCAATCCATAAATGGTTACCATTGCTCTAGCTTGTCTAGTAACTTTTTCTAAATCACTTAATGCACCGGTTGAAATTCTATCGAAAGTTACTTTTTCTGCAGCTCTACCGCCCATAGTTGCACACATTTCGTCTAGCATTTGGTCTGTACGCACAATAAGTCTTTCTTCTGGTAAATACCAAGCTGCACCTAAACTTTGACCACGAGGAACAATAGTAACTTTTATTAAAGGTGCTGCATGTTCTAACATCCAACTTACTGTTGCATGTCCGGCTTCGTGAATCGCAATTGCCTTTTTTTCGTCTGGAGTTACAATTTTATTTTTCTTTTCTAGTCCACCTACAATTCGATCCACAGCATCAAGAAAATCCTGTTTGTCTACGGCTGTTTTATTATTTCGAGCGGCTATCAAAGCGGCTTCGTTGCATACATTAGCAATATCTGCTCCTGAAAAACCTGGAGTTTGTTTCGCTAGGAAATCGGTATCAAGACCTTCGATTTTTTTTAAGGGTTCAAGGTGAACTTTGAATATTTCTGCTCTTTCTCTTATGTCTGGTAAGTCTACAAAAATTTGTCTATCAAATCGACCCGCACGCATCAAAGCTTTGTCAAGGACATCCGCTCTGTTTGTAGCTGCTAGGACAATTACATTTGAATTGGTTCCAAAACCGTCCATTTCTGTTAGTAGCTGGTTCAAAGTGTTTTCACGTTCATCGTTTCCACCAGACATATTGTTTTTTCCTCTGGCTCTACCAACTGCATCAATTTCATCAATAAATATGATTGCTGGTGATTTTTCTTTGGCTTGTTTAAACAAATCTCGAACTCTCGAAGCACCAACTCCTACAAACATTTCAACAAAATCTGATCCCGATAAAGAGAAAAATGGAACCTGAGCTTCGCCTGCTACTGCTTTAGCTAATAATGTTTTTCCTGTTCCTGGAGGTCCAACAAGTAATGCGCCTTTTGGAATTTTTCCACCTAGATTCGTATATTTTTCGGGATTTTTAAGGAATTCTACAATTTCTTGAATTTCTTCTTTAGCTCCTTCTAGTCCAGCAACATCTTTGAAAGTGGTTTTAACATCTGTTTTTTCGTCAAAAAGTTTGGCTTTTGATTTTCCAATATTAAAAATTTGACCACCGCCACCGCCACCGCCAGACATTCGTTTCATGATAAATATCCAAACTCCAATAATTATAATTACGGGAAGTAAACTAATAAAAATATCAGTCCAGTTACTAGCATCTTTAAAATCATAATCTTTTATTTTTTTACTTGCTTTTGCCAGGTCTAATTTTTCTTGAAAAGATTTAAGATCACCAAATTTTGTAATATAATGTGGTCCTTTATTAGGTCTGTCTAAAACATCTTTTGCCACTTTTTTATTTGCAGGATCTTTCAATGCTGCCGAATTCAAATAGATTTCGGCATCTGTTTTATTAAAAATAATTACATTTTCAATTTGTCCTTTTGATAAAAGAGCATCTATATCAGATGATTTAAGCTGAGCTGGTTCAGATAAACTTGAACCACCGGTAATAAAACTTATGAATACGAAAACTAAAATTATTGCAGTGGGAATTAGCCAAGGACTAATTTTAAATTTATTCTGATTTGGATTGTTATTTATAGCCATTGTAGTGTGTTACTTTAATATTTGTTTGCGATTGTTGTAATTTTTGCGTCTCCCCAAAGGCTCTCAATATTATAATATTCACGAATGTGTTTCTGAAAAACATGAACTACAATATGCACATAATCCATAAGAACCCACTCCGCATTATCACTTCCTTCAACATGCCAAGGCTTGTCTTTTAATTCTTTTGAAACTGATTTTTGTACTGAGTTTACGATGGCGTTAACTTGGGTATTAGAATTTCCGTTGCAAATAATGAAATAGTCACAAACTGCAGTGTCAATATCTCTTAAATCTAGAATATCAATATCATTTCCTTTTACTTCTTCAATTCCTTTTATGATGTTTGCTAATAAAACATCATTATTTATAATCTTTTTCGCCATGAATTATTTTTATATAAGTTTGTAAAGTTACCCTTTTTTGTGATTATTTTTGAACCTTAACATAATATTAAATTTTGTTTCACAAATAATTTCAAATGAACTTAATCAAACTCGATGCCATAGATTCAACAAATGATTTTCTAAAAGAATTATCAAATAGAGATGTATTAGAAAATTTTACTGTAGTCACCGCAGAAAATCAAACAAATGGCAAAGGTCAAATGGGTTCAGTTTGGGCTTCTGAACAGGGTAAAAATCTAACTATGAGTATTTTAGTTAAAACTTTTTTGTTAAATACTTCGCAAATATATAATCTCACTATAGTAGTTTCGTTAAGTGTAATTAAGGTTTTAGAAGGCTTTAATATTCCAAAATTAAGTATAAAATGGCCAAACGACATAATGTCAGACCATAAAAAAATAGGAGGTGTTTTAATAGAAAATACAATAAAAAGCGACGGAACTATTATTTCGATTGTAGGTTTAGGTTTGAATGTCAATCAAACAAATTTTGAAAGTTTGCCCAAAGCTTCCTCGTTAGCACTAATTTGTAATTCAAGTTTTGATAAAGAAGAAATTCTTTTTGAAATAATGCATGAGTTGAAAAGTAATATTCAGAATTGGGATAGAAAATCAGCAGTTTTCATAACAAATTATACCAGTAAGTTATTCAAAAAAGGGATTCCAATGCCATTTTTAGATCAAAATAATAATAAGTTTATGGGAATAATTCAAGGTATTTCGCCTGTGGGGAAACTTCAAATTTTATTGGAAGATGATATTGAGTCTGAGTTTGATATCAAAGAAATTCAAATGTTGTATTGAAGAGATTCTTCGTTCCTCAGAATGACAAATTCAGGATATCAATTTCTTATAATTTCCCCATATTGCCAACTAGAGTTTCTATGAATTTTGAAATTGGACCTTTTATCATCATGGCCATCATAGCATTAAATTCGCCTTCAAAGTCTAGTTTTACCTCGCAAGAATTGTCTGCAACAGCATCAATATTTGCAATTAAAGTAAATGGAAGTTTATCACTTGCAGCACCCAGAATAATTTTATTTGGTGCCATTTTTTCTTTCATTTTTAACTTTATTTCGGGCATACCTTTCAATCCAAAAATAAAAGCATCGTCGCCAATAACTTCAAATTTTGCTATGTTTTCTGGCATTAATTTTTCAAAATTTCGTACATCGCTTAATAAATCGAATAATTCTTGTGCCGATTTTTCGACTGTAACTTTAGGACTTTCTAAATTCATTCTTGGAATTATTATGTTTAATTATTTTCAATAAAACATTCTTAAACCGGAACATTCCATGTCGAAGGATTTCTATTCCATTCTCTCAAAATTTCTTCTTCTGGTTCCGTAATGTATTTTTTGGCTACAGCCAAATTCAATAAATTTTGATAATTACTTAAAGTGTACAAATCAATATTTGCAGCTGCAAAGTTCTCTTGCGCAACATCAAAACCGTAGGTAAATATTGCAGCCATTCCTTTAATATTTGCTCCAGCTTCACGCAAGGCTTCAACGGCTAGCAAACTACTGTTTCCTGTGCTTATCAAGTCTTCAACGACAATTACATTTTGTCCTCGTTGTAAAAAACCTTCCACTTGGTTCATTCTACCGTGTTTTTTTGTTTCAGGACGCACATAAACAAACGGCAATCCTAAACTTTCAGCAACTAGGATTCCTATTCCAATTGCTCCTGTAGCAACACCAGCAATCACATCTGGTTTTCCAAACTGTTTTTCAATGTTTTTAGAAAATTCATCTCGAACATAATTTCTAATGGCTGGAAATGAGAGTATTAATCGGTTGTCACAGTAAATTGGAGAATTCCATCCAGAAGCCCATGTAAAAGGATTTTTTGGATTCAATTTAATTGCATTTATTTGTAAAAGCAATTCGGCTGTTTTTTCGGCAGTATCTTTGTTAAAAATCATAGTACAAATGTATAAAGTTTTTGTGAACGACAGACCACTTTTTTTAACAAATCAAATCTCGAAGGAGACCGATTTTCAATTGTTTTTACTAGAAAGTGTTGATATAGAGCAACTTATTGTTAAAATTTTTCAAAATAAAATTCAAAAAGCTTATTTATATCATCCTGACGAAAAGGAAATTATGAAAACTTTGAAATCTAAAATCCCCGTTTCTAAAGCTGGTGGTGGATTAGTTTTTAACAAGAAAGGAGAAGTATTATTTATTTTTAGAAGTGGAAAATGGGATTTACCCAAAGGAGGAACTGAAAAAGGCGAAGATATTGAGGATACTGCAATGCGCGAAGTAGAAGAGGAAACGGGTGTTAATAAATTAAAAATTACACGAAAACTTCAAAAAACCTATCATGTTTTCAAAAGAAATGGTGTTTATAAACTAAAAATCACGCATTGGTTCGAAATGACTTCAGATTTTGATGGAATTCCAGTAGGACAAATTGATGAGGGCATTGAAAAAGCGGTTTGGCTCAATCCAAGCGAAATGAAAGGCGCTTTGAAAAATTCATACGAAAACATTAAACTATTGTTTGAAGAAGAAAGAATTCTAAAATAAGAGTTTTTTTTTATTTCAAAATTCATAACTCATAACTCATAATTCATTTTACCTTTGCAAAATGAATAAAAAGCACCATTCCAACAATATACTTCTCAATTTAGGCATTTCAACACTAAACGAAATGCAGGTCGCAGCTCAAGAAGCTATTTTGAGCGACAACAATATTTTACTACTTTCGCCTACAGGTTCTGGAAAAACACTCGCTTTCTTGTTGCCCATTTTCGAAATGTTGAAACCCGAAATACTTTCTGTTCAATGTTTGATTCTGGTTCCATCACGTGAATTGGGTTTGCAAATTGAGCAAGTTTGGAAAAAAATGGGAACCGATTATAAAGTAAATGTTTGCTACGGCGGACATTCCATTGAAACCGAAATCAAGAATTTAAGTAATCCTCCAGCAGTTCTTATTGGAACTCCCGGACGAATCGCCGATCACATCGATAGAGGCACTTTTCGATTGGACAAAATTGAAACCTTGATTCTCGATGAATTTGACAAGTCTTTGCAGTTGGGTTTTCACGAACAAATGTCATTTATTATTGGAAAATTGTCAAAACTAAATAAACGTGTTTTAGTTTCTGCAACTTCAGATATCGAAATCCCTAAATACACCAGAGTTATCAACCCAACGATTTTGGATTTTATTCCAAATCAGGAAGAAGCAACTAATCTTTCAATGAAAATGGTCGTTTCGAAAGAAAAAGACAAAATTGGGAGTTTGTTCAATCTGATTTGTTCTTTTAAATCACAATCGGCATTAGTGTTTTGCAACCATCGTGATGCTGCCGAAAGAATCAGCGATGTGTTGAACGAAAAAGGGATTTATGCCACGTATTATCACGGCGGAATGGATCAGGACGAGCGAGAACGCGCTTTAATTCAATTCCGAAACGGAAGCGTGAGCTATTTAATCACCACCGATTTAGCAGCACGTGGACTCGATATTCCCGAAATGAAACACGTCATTCATTATCATTTACCTTTAAAAGAAGATGAATTTACGCATCGAAACGGGAGAACGGCTCGGATGTTAGCATCAGGAACGGCTTATCTTATTGTAAACGACAGCGAGAAAAAACTCGATTACGTCGATTATGGAATGCAAATTCTCAAAGTAGGAAATAGCTCAACTTTACCAAAACCACCCGAATTTCAAACCATTTACATCAGTGGTGGAAAGAAAAATAAATTGAACAAAATTGATATCGTGGGTTTCTTCTCCCAAAAGGGAAAACTCGAAAAAGGCGATCTGGGATTAATCGAAGTGAAGGATTTTATATCCTTCGCTGCCGTAAAATTTAATAAAGTCAAAGACTTACTTCATAATATCAAGGACGAAAAAATGAAAGGGAAGAAGTTTAAAATTGAAGTTGCTAGAAAAGTGATTAAGAAAGAGGAGGAGTAGTTCTGATTTGCTTCGCCCGTTCGCTATCGCTGTCGTTAAGTTAAGTTTTATTTGTCATCCTGACGAAGGAAGAATCTCTTGTTAGTTGCTCACGTTTGTTGAGATTCTTCCTTCGTCAGAATGACAAAATCATCGACAAAATCCCTTAACTTAATTATATTTAGTTCGCTGTCGCTTGGGTCAGATTTCAGATTTAGAATGTTAAACAGCTCAATATAAAATGAAAACGTCTTCATTTCCTGAGACGTTTTCATTTTTTACTTCTAACTTTTGACATCTAACTTCCCACTATATTTTCTTCACGTATTGTGTAATAATTACAATCGTTTGACCATCAACTCTGCCTTCAATATATTCAGCGTTTTCGTGGTCTAATCTAATGTTACGAACTGCAGTTCCTTGTTTGGCCACCATACTCGAACCTTTTACTTTCAAGTCTTTGATCAAGACTACTGAATCTCCAATGGCAAGAATCACTCCATTGCTGTCGCGATGTATTACTTTGTTTTCATCGTCTTCGCCTTCGCCAGTAGCTTGCGCCCAAGCCAAAGTCTCTTCATCAAGATACATTTGTTCAAGCAATTCTTGGTTTTGCAAACGGCTTAGCATTCGCCAAGAAACAACTTGCACCGGAATAGGTTCGCTCCACATACTTTCGTTTAAACAGCGCCAATGATTTTGGTCTTCATTACCTGGATTTTCAATTTGGTCGATGCAAGTACTGCAAGCCAAAATACTTTCGTCTAATCCTCCTTTTTTTGTTGGTAAAACTTGGTATACTTTTAGGTTTTCGGTTGCCGAGCAAAGTTCGCATTGAGAACCGCTACGTTTGTTTAATGTTCTTTCCATAATTTATAATTAACATTTTTTTGCTAATGTAGTATTAAATATTTTTGTTTGTAAAAAGCATTATTTGAGTATAAAATCTTATAAATAGACATAAATATCAGTATAACAGCGTTTTATGTTTTAAAAATATGTTTCATTGAAATCTTTTTTTTATATTTGATTAGTATAATAATTTAAACTATAACACTATGAAAAACAAAGCATTACTATTTGCGAGTTTCATTTTTATGTTATTCGTATCTTGTGATTCATCTTCAGTTGATGAGTCTGAACCAACAACTAATTTTTTAAGTTCAAAATTAAAAAATTTGAAAATTAATGAGGTAGAAAAAAACACACCTAATTCATCTGCCAATGGTCAAGGAGCTATTTTTTTAAATTACGAGGGCTTTGTCCCTGGTATTCAGTATTTTTCGTTTCATGCTAATACTGATGTTAATGGAGTTGTTTCTGGTTCTTTTGAAACAAAATGGGGAGTTAATGGTCGAATTCATGGCACGATTGATTGTCTAACAACACTTTCTGATGGTAAGACCGCAATATTGTCCGGTAAAGTAACTCAAATTAATGGTGATGGGTATATAAACTCTGGATTCTTAGTGGGCATGAATGCATGGTTTAAGGTTCAGGATAATGGCGAAGGAGCAAATTCATCTACCGACATGTTTTCTGACATCTACGCAAATTTTGACCCGATACTACAATGCTCCTTTAATCTTGGGGTAGATATGTTAACAATTACTAACGGGAATATTCAAGTTAAATAATAATTTATATTTCTTAAAAGTATATCTATCTTAAAAAAAAGTTGAGTCTAAATCCTCTCATATTAATTGTTGTGGGAGGTTTTTCTGTTGTAAGACTATCTAAGATTAAAAATATAGATGAGTATTAAGAAAACCCGTTGGGTGCAATTATTTAAAGTAAAATAAGTTGAATAAATATTGGTCAAGATACTGAAATTCAGTATCTTGAAGTCGCTAAACCACCAATATTTATGTCAAATATAGTAAAAAATTATTTTAAAATTTTAGAAGTT
>NZ_JANNXH010000061.1:0-19833 GCF_031409475.1 Flavobacterium sp.
CAATAATCGTTTCGGTTGCTGTGATTTCGGTAATCACCGCTTGTAATTCAGCATCAATCTCAATCGAGGCTGTGCTGTAGTTGTTGGTCAATCTTTCTTCCGAAAGCTTTTTGAAATTCAGGTCTGCTTTTTCTTTTGCAGCCCAAGCCAATAATAAATCACAGTCGGCTACCGTTGTGATTTTACTTGTTGAATACGACATAAAAAATTGTTTTAAGGTTACTAATACTCTATCAACGCCGCCTTTTTTCGGTTTAGTGTCCTTTAATAAAAATTTAGGATTTTATTTACATTTTTTTAAGTAAATGGATGGAATCTAACTGGCTTGTAATTATTTCTAATTTCATTTTTTGTATCGTTTGGTTGACCAGACCATTTTGTTCTATTCCTTTTATAGCTTGTTGCAACAAAACTTCCGCCAATGCTGTTTTACTATTTTGCAAATGCTGTGCAAATGAATACAACTGTACATTTTGCTTGTATTTTTTTTGAATGCGCTCCAGCAGTCGTTGTTCTTTTAATTTTTTGTACTCTAATTCGTTGATTTGAAAATCCAGAAATGTTTTTAATTTCACCTCTTGAGCTTTTTGTAATTCGCTTTCGGCTTCCGCAGTACTTTCATTTCGTTGCAGTAACAAAGCGATATCAGCAAGTTTTACCAATGAGGCTGTGGGTAATTCGCGTTTGCCCGACTCATACATCGAAAGTTGACTTTTCGCCACGGCTAAATATATTGCCATCATTTCTTGGGAAAGCCCCAGCTGATTTCTAAAAGATACTGTAAGTTTCATCCGTGCCTATTTTTTTATAAATTATTTTTTGCACACAAAGTTGTGCTTATTTTTTCAAAAAATAAAATTTGCACACAAGTTTGTGACAAATTTTATTAAAATATTTTTTTTGACACAAAACGTTGATGTTGCTTTCATCATTCATAAAATGTGAGAAAAAAAAAAACCACTCGTTTTCACGAATGGTCTTCAATTATATAAAATAATTTTTACTTTACACTTGCTTCACTATCGGCTTCAATTCTTGAGGTTTCATAACCTCCAAAATCTTTTAAATACGTTTTTACCGATGTACCATAATTATCCTTACATTTTCGTTGCCCGTTTGTTTTCAAAAAACGTTTTACGGAACCTGCTCCGCCAAGATGGGCTGCAGCTAATATTCCAGATTCAGTAATTCGAACTCCATCGATTATTTTTCCTTCGTATTTTTCGATAACCTTCCTTAACTCCCACTTATTTTTGGACAATAATGCAACAAAAGCTTTTTCTTGCATTTGCGGATTGTTCAAAAAGGCTTGGCTGTTATGCACACCAACAGTTTTTAGGGTTGTTACACCAAACTGGTATTTACCTAAGTATCCAAGAGAATTTATTTTTTTATATTTTCCTTGAGATTCTTTAAAACCAATGGCTTCTTTGTAACCAATGAAATATTTTCCGGTAAAAGGCATGTTGGAATTAGGGTAATCGTTTTGTTCTAAAGATGGAAATAAGTAGTGTGTTCCATCGGCTTTATCAATAAGAAACCATTTGTGAGTGTCTAGATCGAAAGGTTTAAAACCTGAGCTTAAAAAAGCTATAATAATAGTCAAACAAGTATAAAAAGACCATTTGTTTATCATAAATTGTTTTTCTTCAAAACGCTGTCCCGTTAAGAAATTTCTGCGTGCAAAGATACAATAAATTTTATAAAACTGAATATCAATACGTTAAACTTATCTAAAAGTACAATGCATGAAACTTGAATCCGCTGTGAGCCGAGTATTCAATCGATGGCGCTGGGATTTTAACGGTATTGAAAACGGAGAAAATAGTCTTCAAAAAATGTGATTTTGTCTCTATTTTAGTCAAATCAACATCAACACTCAAGTAAAATTGTCTAAATCGAGCTAAATTTGGAACTAAAACTAGTGGATTTTTTTTATGATTTCTGGATAACATTCCTTCACCACCATAACCTATTGCCAGATTGAGCCATTTGGGAATTTTTGACGCTTTAAAAAAAGAATGTAAATTAGCCGAAAGCCAATACGTTTGTCCGTTATAATCTTTTAAAATTTGTTCGGTTAAAGTGCTTCCCAATACATCAGGTCTGTACTTTGGATATTGCGTTTTATGAAAAGAAAATTTGGGCGTAATACGTTGTTCTTTCCAAATTAATTCTTGAGAAATAAACAACGCAGTTCCAGATGCATTCGCAATAACATCACCCATTGATGCTCCCCATTCTGACGAAAAACCATCCATAACCTCAACGGCTGTAAGCAATACAGAACCTAATCCTGCGCCATAAATGAGTTGATTTTTCTTGCTTGAACCACTCCATTGTAACATTTCTGAGCCAAATCTTCCTAAATGATACGAAGAATAAAGATGTCCTACTTTATCCATTTGAAGCCACTCCGAATTATCGTTTATAAAATGAAAATCAGATTTAGGATAATCAGCGTACCAAACTTGGTTTAACCCAACTAATAACCCTGAAGCTAAAACTGCTTCGGAAAGAATTATAGTGTTTTGCCTATTTTTATTTAAAGAATCAGCCGGTTTGAAGAAATTGTCAACTGAATTTTGTGCAAAAACACTTTGGAAAAACACCAAAAATAATAGGCACCAATTTTTTCTATATTTCAAAACTATCTCTTTACACCTTGACTAATTATCCAATCAGAGTATTTCTTGGCATTGACATTATGCTCAGGCAAAGTTGCAGCAAATTCATGATAACCGAAACGAGTTACACTGGCGCAGAAATAGATAAAATCATTTTTTTCTGGATTCAAAACTGCTTCGAGTGCTGTAATGTCTGGCATGGCAATTGGACCTGGAGGAAGACCAATTACTTTATAAGTATTATAAGGTGAGGTCAAAAACAAATCGTTATAAAAAACTCTTTTTATAACTTGTTTAAAATCATTAGATTTCTTTTTAATGGCAAAAATAACTGTTGGATCAGCTTGTAATGGCATTCCTAATTTCAATCGGTTCAAATAAACACCTGCGATTCTAGGTCTTTCGTCTTTTTTAACTGATTCTTTATGAACAATTGATGCTAAAATTGTAGCTTCAATTGGTGTTAATCCTTGCTTAACCGCTTTATCGGTTCGTTCTTTGTTCCAAAAATTGCGGTGTTCTTTTATCATTTTATCACGAAATTTCACAGCCGAAGTGTTCCAATAAATTTCGTATGTATTAGGAATAAACATCGTCAAGATATTTTCGTCTGTAAAACCATTCTCGTTCAAGAAAACAGAATCTTTGAACGAAGTCAACAAAGACAAACTATCCGCTTCTATTTGTGAGCCTACTCTTCCCGCAAAATCCTCTAATCGTTCTTGATTATTGAATGCCAAGTTCACAGGAATATTGCTTCTTAATGTTTTTACTAACTCATAACTATTCATGCCATTGGTAAACAAGAATCGCCCCGATTTTATATTTTCTGAATAACTACTTTGATTGGCAACCATTCCAAAACCATTCATGTTTTTGACATAAGGTTCAATTATTTTTTTGACCTCTTCATAATTGGCACCAGTTGGTACATAAATGTATAATTCACTTTCGGTAAATTTTGTATTTTTTGAAAAAATTTGATTTGCCAAAATAAATCCATAAATCAGCAATGCTGACATTAAACCTACTGATGCGATTGTTATTATTCTCTTTGTCGTCAAAGCTAAAATTTTAAAAATTGATTATTGCTCTATGATTGTCCACTAGCGGACAAAATTTATTTTTTTGATATTAATTGAAAAATAGCTTCGTCATTATAAACTCCGTTGACTAAATTCCAATCTTTTTTTGTGCCTATTTTTTGAAAACCAAATTTAGAAAAAAGAGCTATACTTACAACATTTTCGGTGCTAATATTTGCATACAATTGATGCAAATTAAGATTATAAAATGCATAGTGAATTAAAAGCTCGAGAGCTTCTGAGCCTATTTTCTGGTTTCGATTTTCGTTTCCTTGAATTACGATGCCAACTCCAGCTCTATTATTCTTGGGGTCAAAATCAAACAAATCGATTAATCCCAAAGCTGGAAAATCCTGGTCTCTGCAAATTGCTAATCTTAATTGCTTGGCTTCATAGATATCTTGATGCGCATTTTCGAGGTATTGTTTTACTAAAAACCTACTGTAAGGCGTTTGTGTGTTACTGACTTCCCAAATGCTTTGATCGTTTTCCATAGCATAAACAAACTCCAAATCATTGGTTTCTAGTGCACGGAGGTAAATATTGTCGCCTTTGAGTGTTATCATTTTGAGAAGTTAGAGGTTAGAAGTTAGAAGTTAGAGGTTTTGGCTAAACATCAATCTCTCCTTTAAAAACAAATTCTGCTGGACCTTTTAAGAAAACATTGGTAAACTGTCCGTCTTTTTTATCAAATGAGACTTCAAGTTTTCCTCCTTCTACATTTATATGTATAGAAGTCGAGTTGGTTTTTCCAATAACATTCATTGCTATGGCAACGGCAGTTGCGCCAGTTCCACAGGAAAGTGTTTCATCTTCAACTCCGCGTTCATAAGTGCGAATTGAAAAAGTATTGGCGTCTATTTGATTTACAAAATTCACGTTACTTCCTGCTGCACCATATAACGCTCCGTATCTTATTTTTGCACCGTTTTCTTTGATATTATAATTTTTCAAGTCATTAACTATTTCTACATGATGCGGCGAACCCGTGTTCAGAAAGACATAATCTGGTGTGATTTTTATATCAGTAACATCAATCATTTGGAGCGAAACTAATCCATTTTCAGCAATAGTTGCGTGATGCAAACCATCGGTAGCAATAAAGGTACAGCTGTTGTTGATAACGTTCCGCTTTTTGGCGAAAGCCACTAAACAACGACCACCATTGCCACACATAGAGCTTTGATTTCCGTCGGAATTAAAATAAATCATTCTGAAATCAGTGTCAACATCATTTTCTAATAAAATAAGTCCGTCACCACCTATTCCAAAACGCCTGTTGCATAAATGTTCAATGAGTTTTGTGTTTTCTTTTGGGAAAAAATTAGAACGATTGTCGATCATAACAAAATCGTTTCCTGTTCCTTGATATTTATAAAATTCTATTTGCATTATTCTAAATTGATTCACACAAAAGTACAACTATTAATGAAATGTTAATCATTGTTAAACGAGCGTTAAACTATTTTTTTTGAAATATCAAAATTTATAATTTTACGATATAACAATTTAAAATGACTCAATCATGAAAAAATTCTCAAATCTATTTTTGGTATCATTACTTAGCGGAGCAACCACACTTGGCGCATACAAGTTATTGTTTGAAAACAATGGTTTTTTTTCCAAAAATAAAAATTCAATAGTTACAACTGCACCAAGTTTTTATGAAAAAAATGTGGGGCTATCAGCCGATGCCATTGATTTCACTGAAGCCGCAGACAAAACGATTCATACGGTAGTTCACGTAAAAAATGTGTCCTCGAGAATATTAAACAACCCTTTACTTAACTATTTTTATGGCTCTGGTGGACAGCAACAACAAGAGCAAATTGGCACAGGTTCAGGCGTAATTATTTCCGAAGATGGTTATATAGTTACTAATAATCATGTAATTAAAGATGCTTCGCAAATAGAAATCACTTTGAACAATAGGAAATCCTTTACAGCAAAAGTTATTGGAACCGATTCTAAAATGGATATTGCATTGTTAAAAATTAATTCAGATGAAAAATTACCTTATACTGTTTTTGCTAATTCGGATTCGGTTAAAATTGGAGAATGGGTTCTTGCTGTGGGAAATCCATACAATTTAACATCAACAGTAACTGCAGGAATTATTTCTGCCAAATCAAGGAATCTTGACGCTAGCGGAATTCAATCTTTTATTCAAACTGATGCCGCTGTAAATCCAGGAAATAGCGGTGGCGCATTAGTAAATACTAAGGGTGAATTAATAGGAATCAACACCATGATATCTTCGCAAACTGGTTCTTATGTAGGCTATTCGTTTGCAGTACCGTCTAATAATGCTAGAAAAATAATTGAAGATTTAATGGAATTTGGAAATGTACAAAGAGGAATTCTAGGTGTCGAAGGTGGAGAATTGAACGCCATGGCTTCAAAGGAATTAGGCATTGCACAAACGCAAGGTTTTTATATCAATAAAGTTACCAAGAATACAGGAGCAGATAAATCAGGACTTCAAAAAGGGGATGTTATTGTAAAACTTGACGATCAAAACATTGATTCTTTTGCTGAGTTATCCGGATATATTAATACCAAAAGACCAAATGACAAAGTTCAAGTCACTTTTATTCGAAATGGTGAAAAAAATATTGTACCTGTAATTTTGAGCAAAAATGAATTTTTTAGCACTGAATATAAAGGAATTGAATTAGCAAATATTAATCAAAACGATAAGAAAAAATATAATATTGAATATGGAGTAAAAATCAAAGAACTCAATAACGAAAAATTAAACGATTATTATAATGATTTGAAAGGCGGTATTATTCTAAAAATAGGAAACACAAAAGCTACTGATGTGGAATCTGTTTCGAAAATACTTTCGAAAATTGATGAAAACCAAAATATTCAGCTCGAAATGATTACCACATCTGGTCAAATTGTTCGTTTGATTCTGTAACTAAACTTAAATTTCGCGTCTAAAAGTCATCTTTTTCAAAGATGGCTTTTTTTTATAAAAAATAATTACGCAATCGTTTTCGTAAAACATTTAAAAAAGGTACTTTTGCGCCAAATTTATAAAACCTAACTCCATACTTTTCAAATTTTCAATATGAATAACACCGCATTATACGAAAAAGAAGTTTCCGCACAAGCAGACAGGAGACGAGCAGCTGTAGAACTCATCAAAATCATAAGTGATTTATGGTATGACAAATCTATTGAACTGGTTTTGTTTAGAAATCAATTGATTGACCGCAATGTTAGTGACATCATTAATTTGCATGAATATGCTGGAGAATTTGTTGGAAAACCAATTGCTGTTTTTGATACTTTAGAAATTGCAAAAACTATTTTAACACTAGATTTACCACCTTCTAAACTTGATATTGGGAAACTTACTTATGAGTTTAACTCCGGAGATGATCAGTACAATTCAACTCATTCATTTGTTGTTGACAAATTAAAAAACGCCAAAAACTCCGAAGAGATTCTGCCAAAAGATGTTGTTCTATATGGTTTTGGTAGAATTGGACGATTGCTAGCTAGAGAATTAATGTCAAAAACGGGCAAAGGTGATCAATTGCGATTAAGAGCTATTGTAACTCGTGATAAAAACGATGCTACTTCACTCGAAAAAAGAGCTTCTCTTTTGCGTTATGATTCGATACATGGCGATTTTCATGGTTCGGTAATTGCAGATGCACAAAATAATGCTTTGATTATTAACGGAACTACGGTACATATTATCACAGCAAATAGTCCAGAAGAAATTGACTATACAAAGTTTGATATTGACAATGCATTGATTATTGATAATACTGGTGCATTTACAACTCAAGAAGCATTGGCACGACATTTAACTTCAAAAGGTGCGCATAAAGTATTGTTGACTGCACCAGGAAAAGGTGTGCCCAATATCGTTCATGGTGTGAATCATAATGAATACGATCCTGATGAAGTATCTATTTTCTCTGCAGCTTCATGCACTACAAATGCAATTACTCCAATACTTAAAGCTGTTGAAGATACACTTGGAGTTGTAAAAGGACATTTAGAAACCATACATGCTTATACAAACGACCAAAATTTAGTTGACAATATGCATAAAAAATACCGTCGTGGTCGTGCTGCCGCTTTGAATATGGTCATTACCGAAACTGGTGCCGGAACTGCAGTTTCAAAAGCTATTCCAAGTCTAACCGGAAAACTGACCTCAAATGCCATTCGAGTTCCTGTGCCAAATGGTTCGCTGGTGGTATTAAACCTTGAAGTTTTCAAAGAAACATCGGTAGGAGCAATAAATGCCATTATGAAAAAATATGCCTTGGAAGGGGAATTAGTTGAGCAAATTAAATATTCGCTGAATAACGAGTTGGTTTCTTCGGATATTATTGGGACTTCTGCTCCAGCAATTTATGACAGTAATGCTACTATCGTTTCGAGTGACGGAAAAAATATTGTATTATATGTTTGGTACGATAACGAATACGGTTACAGTCACCAAGTCATACGATTAGCCAAGTATATTGCAAAAGTGAGAAGGTTTACTTATTATTAGAAGTTTATTAATTCAAAAAAAATCCGTTTCAGTCTATTTGAAACGGATTTTTTGTATTCTGATATCTGTAAATTACTCTTTTGGTTTTGTCAAGTAATATATTGGAATACCAATTAGCATTATAAAAACACCCCAACCACAAGTACTCGTTTTTGTAATTAACAACGTTATACAAATAATTGTAGAAATCACTATAAACAACATGGGCAAAAATGGATATCCAAAAGCTTTATAAGGTCGTTCTGCATTTGGCATTTTTTTACGTAGAATAAAAATTCCGTAAATGGTAAGGATGTAAAATATTAAGACAATAATAACTACAAAGTCTAATAGCGCACCATATTTTCCTGTCAAACACAACGCCGAAGCCCAAACACACTGTGCCCACAAAGCCCATTCTGGAACACTTGCCTGATTTAAATTAGCTGCTTTTTTGAAAAACAAACCGTCTTTTGCCATGGTGTAATACACTCTCGCACCAGCCATAATCAATCCGTTATTACAGGCGAAAGTCGAAATCATAATCATTAACGCAATAATTAAAGTTCCGATATCTCCAAAAATATATTGTGATGCCACAACACCAACTCGATCTGATTTTGCCGTTGCAATTTCTTGCAAAGGAATTACAGCTAAGTACATAATATTCGCCAAGGTATAAATAACACCCACAATCAATGTTCCAAGAAAAAGGCTCAAACCTACATTGCGTTTTGGATTTTTAATTTCCTCTGCAATAAAAGTAACACCTTCCCAAGCCACACTCGAAAATTGAGAACCCACAAAAGCAGCTACAAATGCAGATAATAATGCTGTACCACTAATAGGAAGCCAAGAACCACTTGTAGTATCCAGTGATTTTGAAACCCAAGCATCAGCCCAATTGGCGTTCCAAATTTCGGCTTTTGCAGCAAGTATAAATCCAAAAATAATTAATCCTAGCAATGACGAAATTTTAATAACCGTAAGAACTGTTTGCAAAATCTTACTGTTTTTCACACCACGACTGTTGATGTACGTTAATAAAATTATGGTAATAATAGAAACGATTTGTGCCGCATTTAGTTTAAAATCACTTATTTCAAAAAGAATATTTTCATCGCTAAAAGGCGGAAAAATATAAGCCGCAAATTTCGAAAAAGCCACACCAACTGCGGCAATTGTACCCGTTTGAATCACCGCAAAAAAGCTCCAACCGTAGAGAAAACCAATTAATTTTCCGTAAGCTTCTTTTATATACACATACTGTCCGCCCGCTTTTGGAAACATGGCACTCAACTCGCCATAACTCACCGCTGCAACAATGGTTAACAATGCCGTAAGAACCCAAATTGCAATAAGCCAACCTGCAGAACCTACTTGACGAACCATGTCAGAGCTTACTATAAATATCCCCGAACCAATCATAGAACCTACGACAAGCATCGTTCCGTCTAGTAATCCGAGTTCTCTCTTAAAATCTTCTTGATTGTTGTCTTCCATTATATTTGGTTTAGTTTTGCTAAAGATATAAAAAATAAAAATAGAACAACTCTTTTTTCATAAAAAAAGGATGCTCAAAAGAACATCCTAATTATTATTTTAATGAAAAAATTAAATTACGCTTTTCCAGCAGCAATTAAGTTTAAGGCAGAACCCGCTACAAACCAACCTATTTGGCTATCGTTGTAAGTATGATTTGCCAAAATTGTGTCTTTAGAACCATCGGCATGAACAAACTCTAAGGTTAATGGTTTTCCTGGAGCAAAATCAACTAAATCAGTAAAGTTAATCGTGTCATCTTCTTGAATTTTGTCATAATCCGCTTCGTTTGCAAAAGTAAGTCCTAACATTCCTTGTTTTTTAAGGTTGGTCTCGTGAATACGAGCAAACGATTTAACCAAAACTGCTTTTACACCTAAAAATCTTGGTTCCATTGCAGCGTGTTCTCTCGAAGAACCTTCTCCGTAATTGTGATCACCCACAACAACCGAAGAAATTCCAGCCGCTTTGTATGCTCTTGCAACTGCAGGAACGGTGTCATAATTTCCAGTCAATTGGTTTTTAACTTTATTAGCTTCTTTATTGAAAGCATTTTCGGCACCAATCAACATATTATTCGAAATATTATCTAAATGACCACGGAAACGCAACCATGGTCCAGCCATAGAAATATGATCGGTGGTACATTTTCCGAAAGCTTTGATTAATAATTTAGCGCCTTCAATATTTTTTCCGTCCCAAGCTGAGAATGGAGCCAATAGTTGTAATCTATCCGATGTTTCAGAAACAGCTACTTGCACATTACTACCATCTGCTGCTGGTGCTTGAAAACCTGCATCTTCAACATCAAATCCTTTAGATGGTAATTCGTCTCCTTTTGGAGGTAATAATTTTACCATTTCACCATTATCATTCAATAATGTATCCGTTAATGGATTGAAATCCAATCGTCCTGAAATAGCTAATGCTGCTACCATTTCTGGCGAGGTTACAAAAGCATGTGTGTTTGGATTACCGTCAGCCCTTTTAGAAAAATTACGATTAAACGAGTGAACGATTGTATTTTTTTCTTGTTTGTCTGCTCCAGCTCTGTCCCATTGTCCGATACATGGACCACAAGCATTTGTAAATACTTTGGTTCCCATTTTTTCGAAAGTTGCGATGATTCCATCTCTTTCGATTGTATAACGAATTTGTTCTGAACCAGGATTGATTCCGAATTCAGCTTTTGGAGAAATTCCGTGCGCCACGGCTTGCTCTACAATAGAAGCAGCACGTGACATATCTTCGTAAGAAGAGTTCGTACAAGAACCTATTAATCCCCATTCTATTTTTATTGGCCAACCGTTTGCGGCAGCTTCTTCTTTCATTTTAGAAACCGGTGTTCCTCTATCTGGCGTAAATGGTCCGTTGATGTATGGTTCCAATTCCGAAAGATTTATTTCAATTAATTGATCGAAATATTGCTCAGGATTTGCATAAACTTCGCTATCTCCTGTTAAATAATCGGCAACTTTATCAGCGGCATTTACTACGTCTTGACGACCCGTTGCTACAAGATATCTTCTCATGGAATCATCGTAACCAAATGTTGAAGTTGTTGCCCCAATTTCGGCACCCATATTACAAATAGTACCTTTTCCAGTACATGACATATTGATTGCACCTTCGCCAAAATATTCGACAACAGCACCAGTTCCACCTTTTACAGTAAGAATATCTGCCACTCTTAGAATAACATCTTTTGGAGATGACCAACCGTTTAATTTTCCTGTTAGCTTTACTCCAATAAGTTTCGGAAATTTTAATTCCCAAGACATTCCAGACATTACATCTACTGCATCAGCACCACCAACTCCGATGGCTAACATTCCTAATCCACCTGCGTTTACAGTATGAGAATCGGTACCAATCATCATTCCGCCAGGAAATGCATAATTTTCTAAAACGATTTGATGAATAATTCCTGATCCTGGTTTCCAGAAACCAATTCCGTATTTATTTGAAACAGAAGAAAGAAAATCGAAAACTTCTTTAGATTGTGAATTGGCGAAAGCCAAATCTGTTTTTGCACCATCTTTTGCTTGAATTAAGTGATCACAATGTACTGTTGTAGGAACGGCAACTGTCTTTTTACCAGCATGCATAAATTGTAACAATGCCATTTGGGCAGTTGCGTCTTGACACGCCACTCTATCTGGAGCAAAATCTACATAATCTGTTCCTCTTGTAAAAACACTAGAAGGCGTTCCGTCCCAAAGGTGAGCATATAAAATCTTTTCGGTTAATGTAAGCGGACGACCAACTAACTCTCGTGCTTTATCAACACGAGAAGCCATATTTGCGTACATTTTTTCAATCATTTCAATATCAAAAGCCATAATGTCGGATTTATTTGGTGATTTGTTTGTTAATTAAAGTGTATCGTATTTATCTATTTTACTAAAATAATATAAATGAATTTTTTTGAATCACAAATTTAAGGATTTATGATGAGAATATGAAAAAAATAGCAACAGAGAGTTTTGATACTATTATTATTATCAAATATGAAGTATTAGAAGTGTTTATTGTGTTTATTTCAAAAAACCTATGCGTTATTGCGCAATTCTTAATATTGAGTTTAATTATTGTTAATATCGAATTTACGCAAATAAAAAAAGAGCCTCTATTCATATTTGAATAAAGGCTCTATATCATATAGTAAGATTACATACTAGATCAACTTATCAATAATCATTTCTTCGGTTATTCCATCTGCATCAGCTTTGTAGTTTTTTATAATTCTATGACGTAAAATTCCAGTTGCTACTGCTTTTACATCTTCAATATCTGGAGAGAATTTTCCGTTAAAAGCTGCGTTAGCTTTGGCTGCTAAAATTAAATTTTGTGATGCTCGTGGTCCTGCACCCCAATCAAGGTAATTTTTTACAAAATCGCTTGACAAAACATTATCAGGACGCGTTTTACTAACTAATGTTACAGCATATTCAATCACATTATCCGCGACAGGAATCCTACGAATTAAATGCTGAAAATCGATAATTTCTTGTGCGGTAAATAATGAATTAATAATTTGTTTTTGATCAGAAGTAGTTCTTTTTACAACTTGAACTTCTTCGTCAAAAGAAGGATAATCTAGTTTTATGGCAAACATAAAACGGTCTAATTGGGCTTCTGGCAAAGGATAGGTTCCTTCTTGTTCAATAGGATTTTGTGTTGCTAAAACAAAATAAGGCAGGTCTAATTTATAATTTTCCCCAGCAATTGTAACCGCACGTTCTTGCATTGCTTCAAGCAAAGCAGCTTGAGTTTTTGGTGGTGTTCTGTTAATTTCGTCAGCCAGAATAATATTGGAAAAAATGGGTCCTTTTATGAATTTGAACTGACGGTTTTCATCAAGAATTTCACTCCCTAAAATATCCGACGGCATCAAATCTGGGGTAAACTGAATACGTTTGAAATCTAGTCCTAAAGCCAGTGCAAGTGTATTTACCATCAGGGTTTTTGCCAAACCAGGAACACCTACTAATAGTGCGTGTCCTCCTGAAAAAATACAAAGCAAAATTTGATCAACAACTGCATCTTGACCCACAATAATTTTCCCAATTTCTGCCTTTAATTCGTTCCTTTTTTGAACCAAGTTATGTATTGCGGTAACATCTGACATTACGATTTTAGATTTTAGCCCTTCGACTGCGCTCAGGGTGACGATTTAATTAAGATTTTAGATTTTGAATCCGCAATCACTGAACACTCAAAACTGAATACTTGTCTGCCGACAGGCAGGCTGAACACTATTTCTTAAGCCAATTATTAGTAAAAGCACAATCTCTATATTCGCCAATAATTTTAATATAGGTTTCTTTTATTTTTTCATCAAACCATTTACCTATAGTTCTGATTTGTTTCTCTTTTAAAGCTAAATCTTTTATTTTGATATAATCCTTAGCATAATCTGCGGTGTGTTCTTCAATTCTATTGGTTACTGTGACTAATTTGTATTTTTTCTTACCCGATTGATCCTCATCAATAAGTGGTAATGAAACTTCTCCTTCTTTTAAATTTGAAACTTGGCTGTAAAAACTTGGATCCATTTTTGTCAATTCAAATTTTGTGTCTTGCGTTTTTGGATTTATTAAGACTCCACCATTTGCTTTTGTTTCTTTTTCATCAGATAACGTTCTGGCAGCTTCTGGAAAAGTAAGTTCCTTATCTTGAATTCTTTTTTTGATTAAAGTGATTGTTTCTTTGGCTTCTTTTAGAGATTCCTCAGTTATAGCAGGACTTAATAAAATGTGGCGCAGTTCTAATTCTTGTCCTTTTATTTTTTCGACAAAAATAATATGATAGCCAAAATCTGTTTCGAAAGGAGCTGATATTTCGCCTTCGGCTAGACTAAAAGCAACTTCTTTAAACTCTTTTACAAAAGGGGTTTTTCTATTCATTTTATAAAAACCGCCTGTTGCTCTAGAACCTGGATCTTGAGAATATAAAACCGCTTTTGTCGCAAAACTTGATCCTTCTTGAATTTCTTTTTTGAACTGGTTTAATTTATCAATTACTTTTTGCTTTTCTGCATCCGAAATTTTTGGCGTAATTACAATTTGCGCCACTTCGAGCTCAACTCCAAAAACGGGAAGCTCTTCAGTTGGTATCGTTTTAAAAAAATTACGAACTTCTTCGGGTGTTATTTCCACAGCATCTACAATTTTCTTTTGCATCTCTGAAGTCAATTTTTGTTCCTTTAATACATCAAACAAATAGGATCTAAAATCATCTTCGTTGTTTTTTTTATAATATTTAACCACTTTGTCCAAAGAGCCAAGACCTTCAACCATATAGCTCAATTTGTCTTCCATAACTGACTTCACTTCTGCATCGGTTACTTTTAAACTATCTTGAATCGCATGATGCGCGTATAATTTGTCTTCCATCAATTTTCCCAACATTTGACATCTTGTAATGTCTTTTATTGAACCACCAGATCCTGAAATTTCTAAATAGGATTTATCAATATCTGAATCCAAAATAATGTAATCCCCAACTTTTGCTATTACACCGTCAATTTTTTGTTTCTTGTTAGAATTAACTTTTTTAATAGTGTCAACAACACTTTCTTTAATTATTTCTTGTGCTAGAGTAATACCGCTTGAAAAGAGTAAAAGAAAAAAAGTAAGTGCAATTTTATTATTTATGAAACTCATTTGTTTTGTATTTAAAAGCATTATTTTAAAATTATATTTTATTAATATTCAAATTATCTTGAATCAAGTGTTGAATTCAAAAAATAATATCATTCTGATTATTTTTGGCCAAATATACGCTTTAAGAATCAAAGATTGTAACTGTAAAAATAACAATTCAATTATACAATACAAGTTTCCATAGGAGTATTAACATAAATTTATATGCCAATAAATGTAATCTTGAACTAACACAATTAAATTTGATATAATCCAAGTGATTACTAGATTACATAGGTCTATTTATTGATGTAAAAATTAGAAAAATAAAAAAGCCACTTAAATTAGCAGCTTTTTTCGAAATATTTTATTTAAAAATTTATTTTTTCAAGTTTTCAATAAATTGATCAAATAAGTAAGATGAATCGTGTGGTCCAGGACTTGCTTCTGGATGGTATTGAACCGAGAAACAATTTTTGTTTTTCATTCGCATTCCTGCAACAGTTCCATCATTTAGATGAAGATGCGTGATTTCCATATCAGGATTATTATCCAACTGTTCTTTGTTTACTGCAAATCCGTGATTTTGAGAAGTGATTTCGCCTTTTCCTGTAATTATATTTTTAACAGGATGGTTGATTCCTCTGTGTCCGTTGAACATTTTGTAAGTCGAAATCCCGTTTGCCAAAGCAATTACTTGGTGACCCAAACAAATTCCGAATAATGGTTTGTCATTAGATATAATTTCCTTTGCAACTTCGATTGCGCTGAAAAGTGGATCAGGATCACCCGGTCCGTTGGACAGGAAAAATCCATCAGGGTTGAATGCTGCCAATTCCGAATATTTTGAATCGAATGGAAATACTTTGATGTAACAATCTCTTTTGGCAAGGTTGCGAAGGATGTTTGTTTTTATTCCTAAATCCAAAGCTGCAATTTTATATGTTGCATTTTCATCGCCAAAGTAATAAGATTCCTTGGTCGAAACGTTAGAAGCTAATTCCAAACCTTTCATATCTGGGACTTTTGCTAATGCCGCTTTTAATTCTTCGATTGGTGTTCCATCGCTACAAATTACCGAGTTCATTGCTCCGTTGTCACGAATATAACTTACCAATCCTCGCGTGTCAACATCAGAGATACAGATTAGGTTTTGTTTTGTAAAATAATCTTCTAAACTACCTATTGCATCTTCTCTAGAATAATTGAAACTGAAATTTTTACAAACTAAACCTGCAATTTTGATACTGTCTGATTCAATTTCTTTGTTGTTTACTCCGTAGTTTCCAATGTGTGCATTGGTTGCTACCATTATTTGTCCAAAGTATGATGGATCTGTAAATATTTCTTGATAACCTGTCATTCCTGTATTAAAACATACTTCTCCAAAAGTAGTTCCTGAAATTCCGATGGATTTTCCGTGAAAAATAGTTCCGTCACTGAGTAGAAGTATAGCGCTTTGTCGAGTTGTGTATTTCATTCGTAGTTATATTATTTTAATGAGCTCATGGAACTCGCAAAGCTCGTTCCATTTGTATTAATTATTGTGCAAATTTAATTTATTTCTGTTATGAGAACTAGATTCTGGATAAGTTTTGCAAAATTATTTTGGACAAAAAAAAAGGACAAACTAATAAAAGTTTATCCTTAATTTTTTATAGAATGATTATTTTCATAACTAAACCTTATCTTCTGATGGAGTTTCATCAACAGAATCTTCGCTAGGAGCTTCATCGATAACTTCTTCTGAAGTTGCTTCAACTTCATCTACTGTTATTTCTTCTACTACTTCAACTGGCGCTACAACTTCAGCAACTGGTGCTTGTTCTGCAACTTCATCAGCTTTTTTAGCTTTTCCACCACGACGGCTTTTTGCTTTTTTAAGTTCTTTTTTACCACCATTATAAATTTCATTGAAATCTACTAGTTCGATCATTGCCATATCAGCATTATCTCCTAAACGATTTCCAACTTTAATGATACGTGTGTATCCACCTGGACGGTCACCCACTTTTGCGGCTACGTCTCTGAACAAGTCAGTTACAGCATATTTACTACGCAAGTAAGCAAAAACAATACGACGATTGTGAGTCGTATCATCTTTAGATTTTGTTATTAATGGCTCAACAAATTGTTTAAGCGCTTTTGCTTTAGCCACAGTGGTGTTAATACGTTTGTGCTCGATAAGAGAACAAGCCATATTAGCCAACATAGCTTTTCTATGTGGAGTCTGTCTGCTTAAGTGATTGTGTTTTTTTCCGTGTCTCATGACGTTTTTTATTAAACTTCATCTTGCTACAATCCACTTTGGAGAGCAAAATATGAAGTAATTTATTCTTTATCTAATTTGTATTTTGCTAAATCCATTCCGAAGTTTAAATTTTTAATTGCTACTAGTTCGTCTAGTTCAGTTAAAGATTTTTTTCCGAAATTACGGAATTTCATTAGGTCGTTTTTATTGAAAGATACTAAATCTCCAAGTGTGTCAACTTCTGCAGCTTTCAAACAGTTTAAAGCTCTTACGGATAAATCCATATCAACTAATTTTGTTTTAAGCAATTGTCTCATGTGCAAAGATTCTTCGTCATACGACTCAGTTTGCGCAATTTCGTCTGCTTCTAGGGTAATTCTTTCGTCAGAAAACAACATGAAATGGTGAATCAAAACTTTAGCAGCTTCGGTAAGTGCATCTTTTGGATTAATTGAACCATCCGTTTTTATTTCAAAAACTAATTTTTCATAATCTGTTTTTTGCTCTACACGAAAGTTTTCTATTGCGTACTTTACATTTTTTACAGGAGTAAAAATAGAGTCCGTAAATATAGTTCCAATTGCAGCATTTTGTTTCTTGTTCTCTTCAGCAGGAACATATCCTCTACCTTTTTCGATTGTTAAATCGAAATGAAGTTTGATTTTTGGATCTAAATTACAGATTACAAGTTCTGGATTCAAAACTTGAAAACCTGAAATAAATTTCTGAAAATCACCTGCTGTCAATTGATCCTTACCAGTTACTGCTATAGTAACTCCTTCGTTATCTATATCTTCAATTTGACGTTTGAAACGTACTTGTTTAAGATTTAGGATAATTTCAGTAACGTCTTCAACAACTCCAGGTATAGTAGAAAACTCATGTTCTACACCTTCTATACGAACTGATGTAATTGCATAACCTTCTAATGCTGAAAGCAAAACTCTTCTAAGTGCGTTACCTACTGTCAATCCGTAACCAGGTTCTAAAGGTCTAAATTCAAATTTGCCTTCAAAATCGGTTGAATCGATCATGATAACTTTATCGGGTTTCTGAAAATTAAATATTGCCATAAATTTCGACTAAGTCAATTATTATTTGTTGTACAACTCTACGATTAATTGTTCTTTGATATTTTCTGGAATTTGAAGTCTAGCAGGTACAGAAACGAAAGTACCTTCTTTTAAATCATTGTTCCAAGTAATCCATTCATATGCATGACTTGAATTAGATAAAGAACGCTCGATTGCTTCAATAGATTTAGATTTTTCACGAACAGCCACTTTATCACCGGGTTTAAGATGATAAGATGGAATATTAACATTTTCACCGTTAACAGTAACGTGACGATGAGAAACAATTTGACGAGCACCTCTTCTAGAAGGAGCAATGCCCATTCTAAAAACTACGTTGTCTAATCTTGCTTCACATAATTGTAATAAAACTTCACCTGTAACACCTTTAGTAGCAGATGCTTTTTCGAATAAATTTCTGAATTGTTTTTCTAAAATTCCATAAGAATATTTAGCTTTTTGCTTTTCCATTAGTTGAACAGCATACTCAGATTTTTTTCCTCTTTTTTTTGCCATCCCGTGTTGTCCAGGAGGATAATTTCTTTTTTCGAAAGCTTTGTCGTCTCCGAAGATTGCTTCGCCAAATTTACGAGCGATTCTTGTACTAGGACCAGTATATCTTGCCATTTTAAATTGTTTAAGATTGAGATTATGAATTCAGGTCTTATCCTTCGATAATCTATTTTCAATCTAGGTTATACTATAAATTATTTTGAGTATTAAACTCTACGTCTTTTAGGAGGACGACATCCATTGTGAGGCATAGGAGTAACGTCGATGATCTCGGTTACTTCTATTCCACCATTATGCAAAGAACGAATTGCAGACTCACGTCCGTTTCCTGGTCCTTTTACATATACTTTTACTTTTTTAAGTCCAGCTTCAAGAGCTACTTTACTACAATCTTCTGCTGCCATTTGGGCTGCGTATGGTGTATTCTTTTTAGAACCTCTAAAACCCATTTTACCAGCCGAAGACCATGAGATAACTTCACCTTTTTTGTTTGTTAACGAAATGATGATGTTATTAAAAGTAGCAGAAATATGAGCTTCTCCCGTTGATTCAACGATAACTTTACGTTTTTTTGCAGTTGCTTTAGCCATATTACTTATTATTTAGTTGCTTTTTTCTTATTGGCAACAGTTTTTCTCTTACCTTTTCTTGTTCTAGAATTATTCTTCGTTCTTTGCCCTCTTAATGGAAGACCAGATCTATGACGAATACCTCTGTAACATCCAATGTCCATTAAACGTTTGATGTTCAAAGAAACTTCTGAACGCAATTCTCCTTCAATTTTGAAAGTTGATACTGCTTCACGAATTGCTCCGATCTCATCATCATTCCAATCTTGAACTTTTTTGTCTTGGCTAACTTGAGCTTTTTCTAAAATCTCAATAGCTCTACTTTTTCCTAATCCGAAGATGTAGGTAAGTGCTATAACACCTCTCTTGTTTTTTGGGATATCTACCCCTGCTATTCTTGCCATAACTATCCTTGTCTTTGTTTAAATCTAGGATTCTTTTTGTTGATTACGTATAATCTGCCTTTTCTTCGTACAATTTTGCACTCGGCACTTCTTTTTTTAACTGATGCTCTTACTT
>NZ_JANNXH010000062.1:0-161123 GCF_031409475.1 Flavobacterium sp.
TTGTTATCAACGCCGATGGAACGTATGTTTACACACCAAATCCAGATTTCAGTGGAACGGATGTAATCACTATCGAAGTTTGTGATTCAGGAAGTCCGTTACCAAAAGTATGTGTGAACCAAACTTTGACTATTACGGTAACTCCAGTAAATGATCCGCCTATTGCCATAAGTATTATTAATCCAAGTATTCCTTCAACAGCTGGGCCAACGGCCATTAATTCATTAGCTGGAACTGATGTCGATGGAACAGTAACAAGTTATACTATATTGACATTACCTTTAAATGGAATTCTATACGTAGGCGGAGTTCCTGTAACTATAGGTCAGGTATTAACACCAGCGCAAGTTGCAACTTTAACATATGATCCAAGTGGTTTATTTGCAGGAAATGATACTTTTTCATTCAGAGTAACTGATAATCTAGGAGCGGTAAATTTAACACCAGCAATAGTAACAATTCCGGTTGTAGGAATCCCAAAAATAGCAGTTATCAAGACGGCGGTTTTTAACGATGATAATGGAGACGGTTTTGCACAAGCAGGCGAAACAGTTACATTTAATTTTATTATTAAAAACACTGGAGATATACCTTTGACGAATATCACTATTGCAGATCCATTACCGGGAGTTGTATTGCAAGGCGGACCAATTGCGTTACTTCCAGGAGCAACTGATTCAACATCATTCTCGGCTACATATCAAATTACACAAACGGATATAATTCTTGGAACAGTTTCTAATCAAGCATTAGTTAGTGGAACAACTCCTTCAGGAGCTATTGTTCAGGATTATTCAGATGGAGATGATGAGAACGGAGATGACGCAACAGTTCTTGGTCTAATAGGTTGTGTAATCGAAGTTTTTAATGCTATTTCACCAAATAATGATAGTGATAATGAATTTTTCTATATTCGTGGATTAGAATGTTATTCCGATAATACAGTTGAAATATATAATCGTTGGGGAGTTTTAGTCTTTGAAAGAGAGCAGTACAACAATGCCGATAGATCTTTTAAAGGAGTTTCGGAAGGTAGAAGTACCATAAATCAAAAAGAAGAATTACCAGACGGAACCTATTTTTATATTTTAAAATATAAAGATAGTGAAGCAAAAACTTATCAAAAAGCGGGATATTTGTATATAAATCGATAAATTTAACACCTGAAAACAAAATATACTCAGGATTAATAAACACACACTTATGAAAACTAAATTATTGGGATTGGTTTTACTGCTTTTATCGGGTATTACTTATGCACAACAAGACGCACAGTTTACTCAATATATGTACAATACCATCAATATAAACCCAGCATATGCAGGCTCTAGAGAAGCTATGAGTATCTTTATGTTGCATCGTGCGCAATGGGTAGGACTTGATGGCGCACCAAAAACTACAACTGCGTCAATTCATACACCTATAAATGACAGTAAAGTAGGTATTGGTGTATCAGTAATAAATGACAAAATCGGACCATCCGTTGAGAATAATATAGCGGTTGATTTCTCTTATACTATTCCAGTTTCTGAGGTATACAAATTATCATTTGGTATAAAAGCAAGTGCTAACATATTAGATGTTGATTTCAATAAATTAGTTATAATTAATCCAGGAGATCCTATATTTCAGAATAATATAGATAATAAATTTTCGCCAAATCTTGGTGTTGGTTTCTATCTGCACTCTGATAGATCTTATATTGGAATATCAGCGCCAAGTTTACTCGAAACCAAACATTTTGAAAACAATACCTCATCAGTGGCTTATGAACGCATACATTATTATATGATTGCGGGTCATGTGTTTGATTTAAATGAAAGTGTAAAATTTAAACCATCGCTACTTACAAAATATGTTCAAGGCGCACCATTGCAAGTAGATGTTTCCGGAAATTTCTTGATAAACGAAAAATTCACAGCAGGGGTTTCTTATAGATGGAGTGCTGCCGTTAGTGCTATGGTTGGATTTAAAGCTAATGATTCTTGGTTTATTGGTTATGGTTACGACTTAGATACTACAAATCTAGGTAGTTATAATTCAGGATCACACGAAATATTTTTACGTTACGAATTGTTCAAGAAAATAAACAGAATAACATCCCCAAGATTTTTTTAATACCAAACAATATGAAAATTAAAACTCTCGTTTTTAGCACTATCTTGTGTGTACTATTTGCAAATCAAGGATGTGCTCAAAAAGCTTCAATAGCAGCTGCAGATAAAAAATACAGTCGTTATGCATATGTTGATGCAATTGCAACATACGAACGCATCGCATTAAAAGGATACAAAGAGGAGAAAATGTTTCAGAAACTTGGAAACGCATTTTATTTTAATTCCGATTATAAAAAAGCAGCAAAATGGTATGCTGAACTTTTTTTGATGAATCAAAATCAAGAATCAGAATATTATTATAGGTATGCACAGTCTTTAAAATCTATAGGAGATTATACCAAATCGGATAAAATGTTAGAGCAATTTTCATTAAAATCAGGTGGTGATCAAAGAGCAAAATTATTTGTAAACCACAAAAATTACCTCGAAGAAATTAAAGCAAATTCTGGACGCTTTGAAGTCTCCGATGCTGGAATTAATTCAGAGTTTTCAGATTATGGTAGCTCTTTTTCAGGAAATAAATTAGTATTTGCATCAGCACGAGACACAGGTGGAGTAGTAAAGAGAGTTTTTCAATGGAACAATCAAGCCTTTACAAATCTTTATAGTGCTGAGTTAGGCATAGATGAAACTCTTGGAAAGCCAGAGCGATTTGGCAATAAAATAAACTCAAAGTTTCATGAATCAACACCTATTTTTACAAAAGATGGTAAAACCATGTATTTTACTCGAAATAATTTTTTAGATGGAAAAAAAGGAAAAGACAGTAATTTAATCACTTTATTGAAAATATACAAAGCAACTAAAGAAAACGAGCGTTGGGTAAATATCGTAGAATTACCATTTAATAGCAATGATTATAGCGTTGCTCATCCAGCACTTAGCCCAGACGAAAGCACATTGTATTTTGCTTCAGATATGCCAGGAACACTAGGGCAATCTGATTTGTATAAAGTGACCGTATTTGATGATGGTAGCTATTCTACACCACTAAATTTAGGAGCAAAAATAAACACCGAAGGTAGAGAGTCGTTTCCTTTTATCTCTAGCGAAAAAGAATTTTATTTTTCAACAGACGGTCGTCCCGGTCTAGGAGGATTGGATGTTTATGTTACAAAAATAGAAAAAGACAATAGTTTTACTGATGTTCAAAATGTGGGTTCACCAGTCAATGGAACTCATGACGACTTTGCATTTATTATAGACAACAAAAGCCATAAAGGATTCTTCACTTCAAATAGAGAAGGCGGAATAGGTTCAGATGACATCTATAAATTTACAGAATTACGCAAAATGATTTGCGAACAAATTTTGTCAGGAATTGTAACTGATAGAGCAACAGGAGAAATAATAGTAGGTTCAAAAGTAGTTTTGTCTGATGAAAAGTTTCAAAACATGACAGAAACCACATCAGACGCTAATGGAAAATATACCTTTAATGTAGAATGTGATAATACCTATTATGTTAGAGCAACAAAAGAGGATTACGAAACCAAAGAAACTAAAATAATCATTGCAAGATCACCAGGCAAAACAGATTTTCCAATAGCTTTGGACAAGCGTATTATTCCAATTGTAGTTGGAACCGATTTAGCCAAAACAGTAGATATACCAATGATTTTCTTTGATTTAGACAAATCGATTATTAGAGAGGATGCAGCTATAGAATTAGAAAAAATAGTTTCGATAATGCAACAAAATCCATTAATGAAAGTGGATATTCGTTCCCACACAGACAGCAGACAAACAGCAAAATATAACGAAGGATTATCCAATCGTAGAGCCAAGGCGACTATGGATTGGCTGATTAAAAACGGTATAGAAACGAACAGATTAACCAGTAAAGGATTTGGCGAGTCGCAACTTATCAATCGTTGTTCAGATGGAATTGAGTGTGATGAAACAGAGCATCAGTCTAATAGAAGGAGCGAATTTATTGTAGTTTCAATGGAATAATTTTTAACAATCAGCCTTTCTTTTAGAAAGGCTTTTTTTATGCAGAGTTATAATTTCACCATCGAAATAGTAATTTTAAACAAATAAATTTTACTAATTGTGTTTTTTGTGTACATTTTTTTCTAAATTTATAGTTCATTAAATTTTATTATTATGACAGTAAACCAAATATTAAGCACAAAGGGAAAAGAAGTTTATTCCGTACTTTCAACAATTACAGTGTATGACGCTCTAAAAGTGATGGGAGAAAAAAATATTGGAGCAATACTTATTATAGAAGATGATGTTTTAAAAGGAGTATTGTCTGAAAGAGATTATGCGCGTAAAATTGTTTTGAAAGATAAGTCTTCAAAAGAAACCTTTGTTCATGAAATCATGGAAAATGAAGTTGTAACCGTTAAACCTTCAGACAATTTAGATTACTGTATGGAATTGATGAGTACAAAAAGGATAAGACATTTACCCGTTTCAGAAAACGATAAAATTATTGGTATTATATCTATAAGCGACGTTGTAAAAGCAATAATCGAGATGCAAAAAGAAACCATAAAACATTTAGACTCTTATATTTCTCAATAAAATTATAAAAATTACAAATAACGAACAGTTGCAAAGTATTGCAGCTGTTTTTTTATATTAAATTAAGGACATTTTTTTTAAATGAATGTCATAAAAGCTTCCTTTTTAAACCAAGTCTTATATCTTTGTCTATCAGAATAAATAGTATAAAATGAACAAAAACAGCAAAAGAAGAGAAGCATTATTATATCACGCAAAACCCACTCCAGGAAAAATTCAAGTCGTTCCAACTAAGAAATACGCTACACAAAGGGATTTGTCATTAGCCTATTCACCAGGAGTTGCTGAGCCCTGTTTAGAAATTGCAAAAGATATAAACAACGTCTATAAATATACAGCCAAAGGAAACCTTGTTGCCGTAATTACAAATGGAACAGCAGTTTTAGGACTTGGTGACATTGGGCCAGAAGCTTCAAAACCAGTCATGGAAGGCAAAGGATTATTGTTTAAAATATTTGCTGACATTGATGTTTTTGATATTGAAATTGGAACTAAAGATGTAGAACAATTTATACAAACCGTTAAAAACATTGCACCCACATTTGGAGGTATAAATCTTGAAGACATCAAAGCTCCAGAATCATTTGAAATTGAGCGAAGACTAGTCGAAGAATTAAATATTCCCGTGATGCATGACGATCAACACGGAACAGCAATAATCTCCTCTGCGGCATTATTAAACGCATTAGAACTCGCGCATAAAAAAGCCGAAAACGTTCGTATGGTAGTTTCTGGAGCAGGATCGGCAGCAATTGCATGTGCTGATTTATATGTTTTACTAGGTATTAAAATAGAAAACATATTGATGTTTAACAGCAAAGGCTTACTCACCAAAAATAATGCGTCATTGTCTGAGTTACAACAAAAATATGCAAAGGATATTGAACCAATGTCTCTTGATGAAGCTCTAAATGGAGCAGATATATTTTTAGGATTATCAACTGCAAATATTTTGACGGCACCCATGTTATTGGGAATGGCAAAAAATCCAATCGTTTTTGCAATGGCAAATCCAGATCCAGAGATAGATTATAATCTTGCAATTGCCACTCGTAAGGACATTATTATGGCAACTGGACGATCAGATCATCCAAATCAGGTGAATAATGTACTGGGTTTTCCTTATATTTTTAGAGGTGCATTAGATGTTCGAGCCACAAAAATTAACGAAGCTATGAAAATGGCTGCCGTTAGAGCTTTGGCCGCATTGGCAAAAGAACACGTTCCAGAACAAGTAAATATCGCTTATGGTGAAATCAAAATCAATTTTGGACGAGATTATATAATTCCAAAACCATTTGATCCAAGATTAATAACTATTGTTGCGCCAGCTGTCGCAAAAGCAGCAATGGATTCAGGAGTGGCATTAAACCCAATTACAGATTGGGGCAAATATGAAGAAGAACTTCTCGATCGTTTGGGGAATGACAATAAAATGGTTCGATTAATTACTAATAGAGCCAAATTAGATCCCAAAAGAATCGTTTTTGCCGAGGCAGACCATTTAGATGTACTCAAAGCAGCTCAAATTGTTCTAGAAGACGGAATCGGAATTCCTATCTTATTAGGAAATAAAGAAATTATATTGGAACTAAAAGAAGAACTGGGTTTTGATGCCGATGTTGAAATTATAGATCCAAAAATTAAAGAAGAAGAAGCCAGAAGAAATAAATTTGCAAAAACCTACTGGAAAACCCGTCAACGTAGAGGAATATCCTTATTAGACGCTCAAAAATTAATGCGCGAAAGAAACTATTTTGCCGCAATGATGGTTAACGAAGGCGAAGCAGATGCATTACTAACAGGACATTCCAGAAGTTATCCATCAGTAGTAAAACCAATGCTACAGCTTATAGAAAAAGCACCAGGAGTTTCTCTCGTTGCAACAACTAATATGATGATTACAAGTCGTGGGCCAATGTTTTTATCTGATACCGCTATTAATATTAATCCATCCGCAGACGACTTAGCAAAAATTGCGATTATGACCGCAAATACAGCTAAAATGTTTGGAATTGAACCCGTAATAGCAATGATATCGTATTCAAATTTCGGGTCATCAACAAATGAAAGCGCCATAAAAGTGAGAGAAGCCGTTACTTATTTGCATAAATATTATCCTGACATGATAATTGACGGTGAAATTCAAGCAGATTTTGCTTTAAATCCAGAGATGCTAAAAAACAAATTCCCTTTTTCTAAATTAGCGGGAAAGAAAGTGAATACTTTAATTTTTCCAAATCTAGAAGCTGCAAATATCACTTATAAACTTTTAAAAGAGTTGAATAAAGTAGATTCAATAGGACCAATAATGTTAGGAATGGGTAAACCTGTTCACTTATTTCAATTAGGAGCAAGCGTTGAAGAAATGGTAAATATGGCAGCAATAGCAGTAATAGACGCTCAAGAAAAAGAAAAGAAAAAAATGAGACAATCCTAAATAATAATTTTTAGAAATGGTAATGCATCATCATGCCCAATCTATTTTATAAGTGTCTTTTATCATTTAAACACAAACTTTATTATATTTGGAAACACATTAAAAATATATGATTACACACTTACACGGAAAATTAGTAGAAAAAACACCAACTCAAGTTGTAATAGATTGTGGTGGTGTTGGTTATCATGTAAATATTTCTTTGCACACCTATTCATTATTACCATCAACTGATTTTATAAAATTATTTACACATCTACAAGTAAAGGAAGATGCCCATACTTTGTTTGGATTTGTAGAAAAATCTGAAAGAGAAATTTTTAAACTCTTATTATCAGTATCCGGTATTGGAGCAAGTATAGCTAGAACAATGTTATCATCATTAGATCCAAAACAAATTACAAATGCTATTGCCTCTGGAGACGTTCTAACTATTCAATCTATAAAAGGAATAGGAAGTAAAACAGCGCAAAGAGTAATACTGGATTTAAAGGAAAAAATATTAAAATTGTATGATTTAGACGAAGTTTCTATGTCACAAAACAATACAAATCGAGATGAAGCGTTATCTGCTTTGGAGGTATTGGGTTTTGTTCGTAAAGCGTCTGAAAGAATAGTTGAAAAAATCATTCAAGAGGATCCAAACAGTTCAGTGGAATCAATTATAAAAAAAGCATTAAAAAACTTATAGAAATTGAAAATACATTACTTAATAAAAGCGCAATCCCTATATAAAATTTTTATATTTTTATTAGTTTCATTTTGTAGTTTTATCTCTCAAGCACAAGTAAATCCAGTAACTACAGATACCACTCAGACAGGTTTTTCAGTAGGTAAAATTAAAATAAGTGACCCTAAAAGTATCCTTGCATCTTATCAGTATGATCCGGTTACTGACCGGTATATTTATACAAATAAAGTAGACGGGTTTCCTATAAATTACCCCGTTATTCTTACTCCTAAAGAATACGAAGCACTAGTGCTGAAAGAATCTACACGAAATTATTTCAAGAAAAAACTAGACGCCATTGAGGGTAAAAAAGAAGGAAGTGAAGAAGCAAAAAAAGATTTATTGCCCAGATATTATGTAAAATCGGGACTTTTTGAATCAATTTTTGGAAGCAATACCATCGATGTAAAACCCACAGGGTCAATAGAAATGGATTTTGGCGCTCGTTACACAAAACAAGACAATCCCGCTTTCTCCACCCGAAATAGATCGAGTACAACTTTTGATTTTAATCAAAGAATAAGCATGAGTTTGATAGGAAAGGTAGGAACACGCCTGACCGTAAATGCAAATTATGACACACAATCCACTTTTGCCTTTCAAAACTTAATAAAGTTAGAATATTCCCCTTCGGAAGATGACATCATTCAAAAAATAGAAGTAGGAAACGTGAGCATGCCCTTGAACAGTTCCTTAATTCGTGGAGCACAAAGTTTGTTTGGTGTAAAAACCCAATTGCAATTTGGTAAAACGACAATTACAGGAGTATTCTCTGAACAAAAATCACAAACCAAAAGTTTAGTATCTCAAGGCGGAGGAACTATTCAAGACTTTGACATGTTTGCTCTTGACTATGATAACGACAGGCACTTTTTCCTTTCCCAATATTTCAGAAACAAGTATGATTCCTCACTTAGGAATTATCCTTATATAGACAGTAGAGTTCAAATTTCAAGATTAGAAGTTTGGATAACCAATAAACAAAATAGACTTAATGTTGCGCCAGGAAATGTAAACAACAGTAATAATTTAAGAAATATTATTGCACTTCAGGATTTGGGTGAAGGTCAATTAACGGGATTGACAGAAAATGAAGTTGTAGTAGTAAGTCCAACAACTGGATTTTTCATTGCTCCAATCAATACTCCATCTGACAACACCAACAATAAATACGATCCAGCATTAATTGATAATGGCGGTTTTTTAAATGGTAAGATTAGAGAAATTGCAACTTCGGGTGCCGGATTTACAGGGGTTACCGTAAGTGAAGGGCAAGATTACTCAAAGCTAGAAAACGCACGAAAATTAAACCCAAACGAATATACATTCAATCCACAATTAGGGTATTTATCATTGCAACAACGATTAGCAAATGACGAAGTATTAGCGGTTGCGTTTCAATACACGATTGGCGATCAAATATATCAAGTTGGAGAATTTGGAAACGACGGTATTGATGCTACAAGCGTTGTTGGAGGAAATAACAACGCAAATCAGGCTATTATTACTAATAGTTTGATCTTAAAAATGTTGAAAAGTAATTTAACCAATGTCAAAAACCCAGTTTGGAACCTGATGATGAAAAACATCTATCAAATTCCGGGTGGATACCAATTAAAACAAGAAGATTTTAGATTTAATATTCTCTACACAGATCCTTCGCCATTAAATTATATCACCGAAGTTCCAGGAACTCCTTTTCCACCAAGTCCATTACCAGAAAACCAAGTGGAACTAACTCCATTATTAAAGGTATTCAATTTAGATAAACTCAATTACAATAATGATCCACAAACAGGCGGTGATGGTTTTTTTGACTTTATGCCGGGATTAACTATTGATGCTCAAAACGGTAGAATTATATTTACAACCAAAGAACCTTTTGGAGAATTATTGTTTTCTAAATTATCAAATACTGGAGCTGGTGAAGACTACAAAAATGCTAGCACCTATAATGAAAATCAAAAAAAGTACGTTTTTAGAAGCATGTATACAAGTACACAATCTGGAGCATTACAAGACAGCGAAAAAAACAAGTTCTTGTTAAGAGGAAAATACAAATCATCCGGCGGAGACGGAATCCCTATTGGAGCATTCAATGTGCCTAGAGGTTCTGTAGTAGTTACAGCTGGCGGAAGAATTCTTGTAGAAGGAATCGATTATAGTGTAAATTATCAATTGGGTAGAGTACAAATTCTCGATCCTTCGCTTCAAGCATCAAACACACCTATAAATGTTTCACTCGAAAATAATTCTATTTTTGGACAGCAAACCAGAAGATTTATAGGTGTAAATATAGAACGTAAAATATCTGAAAACTTCTTGGTTGGCGCAACTTATTTAAAAATGACCGAAAGACCATTTACCCAAAAATCTAGTTTTGGTCAGGAATCAGTGAACAATACTATATTTGGATTTAATACTAATTTTTCAACCGAAGTTCCTTTTTTAACTCGATTAGTAAACAAATTACCCAATATTGATACCGATGTTCCTTCAAACCTTTCAGTAAGAGGAGAAGTAGCATTTTTAAAACCAGATTCTCCAAAAGCAGATCGTTTTCAGGGCGAATCTACCATATATGTTGATGATTTTGAAGGATCACAGTCTACTATTGATATGCGTTCAGCCTATTCTTGGAGCATGTCATCAACACCCGAAAAAAATGTTTCAAGTACTTATGATTTTAATGCAAGCGCAAATGATTTAAGTTATGGATTTAAAAGAGCAAAGTTAGCTTGGTATACAATTGATCCTGTATTTTATACTCAAAAACCAGATGGAGTTTCTAATGATGACTTATCTTTAAATACCACACGAAGAGTTTTTAGTGAAGAGTTGTACCCATTGACTGATATTGCTCAAGGCCAATCACAAGTTATAAACACATTAGATTTAAGTTATTATCCTTTAGAAAGAGGACCATATAATAATAGTTTGAATGTGGCTACAAATCCAAGAGATAACTTTGGTGGAATTATGCGGTCATTAAATTCTACTAATTTTGAACAAGGAAATGTAGAGTACATCCAGTTTTGGATATTAGATCCTTATGTTGGAAATGGAAATGCTCCAACAAACAATATAGGGAAAATTTATTTCAATTTAGGAGAAATTGCAGAGGATGTTTTAAAAGATGGAAGAAAACAATACGAAAACGGACTTGGACCAGATCAAATCATAGTAAATCCGTCTCCTGGTGTAGCAAATTGGGGTGATGTGCCCGCTTCTCAATCATTAATTTATGCCTTTGATGCTAATGCAGCCAATAGAAAAAATCAAGATATTGGGCTCGACGGTTTGCCAAATTCAAAAGAGGGAACGATTTATACCAATTTTGCCTTGCAACCCGATCCAGCAGCAGATGATTACACTTACTATCTGAATACTACAGGAACAATTTTAGATAGATATAGAAACTATAATGGTTTAGATGGAAATTCCCCAGTTGACATTAATAACGCAAATAGAGGTTCATCAACAGTGCCAGATGTCGAAGATATTAATCGGGATAACACCATGAATACGATCAATGCTTATTATGAATATAGTATTGATGTGATGCCTGGAATGAACGTAGGGCAAAATTACATTACCGATGTGCGAAATACACAAGTAAAACTAGCCAATGGTTCAACAACCGATGCAAGATGGATTCAATTTAAAATACCCGTTTCGATTCCTGAAAACACTATTGGTAATATTTCTGATTTTAGATCAATTCGTTTTATGAGAATGTTCATGACCGGTTTCAGCGATGAAGTTACAGTTCGTTTTGGAGCATTAGATTTAGTAAGAGGAGAATGGAGAAGATATACAAATACGCTCGATAATGAACCAGACCTTTCCAATGATGGTACAGATCTAGACGTATTAGCGGTCAATGTTCAAGAAAACAACGAGAGATGTCCTATAAATTACATCGTTCCACCTGGTGTACAAAGAGAACAATTGTATAATAATAATACGATTATAAATCAAAACGAGCAATCCCTTTCTTTAAGAGTATCTGGTGACGGCTTGGAACCTGAAGATTCAAGAGCCGTTTTTAAAAATGTAAGTATTGATATGCGTCAGTTCAAAAAACTGAAAATGTTTTTACATGCAGAATCATTACCAAATGAAGTTGCTTTGCGTGACGATGAAATGTCAGGTTTTATTCGTTTTGGAAATGATTTTACACAAAATTTTTATCAAGTAGAAATACCTTTAAAAGTAACATCTCCTTCATCTCCTTCAGGTTCAAATTGTACTCCATTAAGTGCAGACTTAGTTTGGCCAGAAGACAATCAAATTGATTTATCAGTATCATTATTAACAAAAATGAAAATTCAAGCTCCAAATGGTGCTGTGCCAGTAGCTTTGGACGGAATATATTATCCTGATGACGATTTGACGAATTATCCTGATGGTGATGGGGATAGTAAATTGCGTTTAGGGATAAAAGGAAATCCAAATTTTGGATTAGTACGAACTTTAATGGTAGGTCTAAAAAACAATACGGTTCGTGAAGATCTAAGAGGAGAAGTTTGGTTTAATGAGCTTCGATTAGCAGACATGGACAATCAAGGTGGAATGGCAGCCGTATTAAATATTGATACGAATCTTGCCGATTTTGCAACTATTTCTGCAACTGGAAAGAAAAGCACTATTGGTTTCGGAGCGTTAGAACAAGGTCCAAATGAACGAAGCCGAGAAGATACACAACAATATAATATTGTAACTAATATAAATTTAGGCAAGCTTTTACCAGTAAAATGGGGAATTAATTTGCCTTTTAATTACGCTATTGGAGAAGAAAAAATAACTCCACAGTACGACCCTTTTAATCAAGATATTAAATTAAAGCAATTATTAGACAATACGGCGAATGAATCAGATAGAGATAATATTGCTCGTAGAGCCATAGATTACACTAGAAGAAGAAGCATCAATTTTATAGGTGTAAGAAAACAAAGAGCTGCTGAACAAAAACAACATGTTTATGATCCAGAAAATTTTACATTTTCGCAATCATTCAATGAAGTAGAGCGACACGATTTTGAAATTGAAAACTATATTGACAAACAATCTAACACCGCTGTAGATTATGCCTATAGTTTTAAACCCGCTTCAATAGAACCTTTCAAAAAAACCAAGTTCATGAAAAAAAGTAGTTATTGGAAACTATTGAGTGATTTTAATTTTAATTATTTGCCCTCAACCGTATCTTTTAATACAAGTATCATTAGACAATTTAATCGCCAGCAATTTAGACAAGTGGATGGTGTTCAAGGTATTGGACTTGATCCACTATATAGAAGAAATTTTGCCTTTAATTATCAATATGGTTTTAATTATAATTTGACAAAATCTTTAAAATTAAACTATACCGCATCTTCAAATAATATTGTTAAAAACTATTTAAATGAAAACAACGAGCCTATTGACAGTTTTACGATTTGGGATAGTTATTGGGACATTGGCGATCCATTTCAACACATGCAACAATTAGTGGTTAATTATGAAATACCTATCAATAAAATACCGCTATTTAGTTTTATAAAAGCAAATTATACTTACACAGGTGACTACAATTGGCAACGTTCCTCAACCGCATTATCAGAAATAAATATTGGAGGAACCGATTATAACCTAGGAAATACAGTTCAAAACGCAAACTCAAGCAACTTGAATGCAACCTTTAATATGGATACCTTTTACAAATATGTAGGATTGATAAAAAGCACAACTAAAACTGCTAAACCAAAAACTTCTGTACCTAAACCTGGAGAGAAAATTGTAAATACAAATGCGCCTGAAACTCAAGCAAATCCTTTTGTAGACGGTTTGTTAGGAGTTTTGACTAGTGTGAAAAATGTACAAATAAATTACACACAAAACAGCGGAACTATGTTGCCGGGTTATTTGCCAAGAGTAGGCTTTTTAGGTTCTTCAAGACCATCTTTTGGTTTTATTTTTGGAAGCCAAGACGATGTGAGATATGAAGCCGCTAGAAATGGTTGGCTTACAAATTATCAGGAATTCAATCAGAGTTTTACACAAGTAACGAATAAAATATTTAAGGCAACAGCAAACATAGACTTGTTGCCAGATTTAAAAATAGATTTGACTTTGGATAGAGCTTATTCGGAAAATTTTTCAGAACAATATCGGGTTGATAATATTAAGGGGTATACACCGCAATCACCTTATAGTTATGGCAACTTTTCTATATCTGCTATTTTGATAAAATCTTCTTTTTCAACAAGTGATGAAAACGCTTCTGCAGCATTTGATGATTTTAGAACAAACAGACTCACTGTGGCAAATCGTCTCGCAATACAACGAGGTATTGATATTACCAATCCAATTAATATTGATGTTGATGGTTTTCCAAAAGGATTTGGGAAAAACAATCAAGCTGTATTATTACCTGCTTTTATGGCAGCTTATACTGGCGGAAATGCATCCGGAGTTTCACTCGGCTTGTTTAGAAATTTCCCAGCACCTAACTGGTCTGTGAAATACAGCGGATTGATGCGAATGGGGTTTTTTAAAGAAAATTTCAAACGATTCTCCTTACAACACAATTACAGAGCATCTTATACGGTGAATGCTTTCAGGTCTAATTTTGAATATGATGATTGGAAAAAGAATGGTAAACCTGAAACAGTTAAGGATGCCAGCGGCAATTATTTCAACGAAACCATCATGTCCAACATCAATTTAGTGGAACAATTTAGTCCGCTAATTAGAATGGATTTTGAGTTAAAAAGTTCTTTAAAAGTACTTACCGAAATCAAGAAAGACCGAGCGCTATCCATGAGTTTTGATAATAATTTATTGACCGAAGTGAAAGGAATAGAATATATAGTTGGTCTTGGATATCGTTTTAAAGATGTGATTTTTTCCTCTAGATTGGCCGATGATCCTACTGGAATAATAAAAAGCGATATCAATTTAAAAGCAGATGTATCCTATAGAAACAATCAAACTATTGTGAGATATTTAGATTATGACAACAATCAACTGGCAGGTGGACAAAATTTGTGGTCTTTGAAACTAACGGCTGATTATTCGTTTAGTAAAAATTTAACGGCTATTTTCTATTACGATCACTCTTTTTCTAAAGCAGTAATTTCTACTTCATTTCCTTTAACAAATATTCGTTCTGGGTTTACACTTCGATATAATTTTGGAAATTAATTTCTAATAATTATTCGAAATTTGTATAGAAGATAGTTACATTTGTCGCATAAATTTTTAAAATATTTAATTACTAGTATCATGAACATTCCAGCAAATTTAAAGTACACAAAAAATCACGAATGGATTAGCCTTGATGGCGCTATTGCAACTGTGGGAATCACCCATTTTGCACAAAAAGAGTTAGGCGATATCGTTTATGTTGAAGTCGAAACCCTGGATCAAACTTTAGAAAAAGATGAAGTTTTTGGAACAGTTGAAGCAGTTAAAACCGTTTCAGATTTATTTCTTCCGTTGTCTGGAGAAATTATTGAGTTCAATGATACTCTAGAAAGTACGCCTGAAAACGTCAATTCTGATCCTTATGGCGCAGGATGGATGATAAAAATAAAAATTTCAAACAGTTCAGAAATAGAGGAGTTACTTTCGAGTGAAGCCTACAAAGCGCTTATTGGTGGGTAAACAAATCTATTTTTTGACCGCTTTATTTTGGACTGGAATCATCACTTTTTTTTGTTTGGTACAATTCAGCGCAGTTCCATTTCGAGGAGTTTCAAATTTAGATAAATTAGTTCATGTATTTTTTCATTTTGTCTTTACGATACTTTGGTTTTTGTATTTTCAAAAACAATTAATGGGTAGGGATAAAACGAGACTTTTGCTATTTTCGTTCTTATTTTCTGTTTTTTTTGGAATAAGCATCGAATTGCTTCAAAAGTATTTTACCACAACTAGAAATGGAGATTTTTTGGATGTTTTAGCAAATTCAATTGGTGCAATCACAGCTGTTTTGGTAATAATAATTATCAGAAAGTATACTAATTTATTTAAAATATGATTTCTAAAAATAGTGATGCAATATGAATTTGCTTGACAAAGAAATTCTAAAAGAAAAAATTCTTCAACATGAGTACTAATTCTTTATTCAATACTACTATGAAAAAAGTATTTTTTGCCTTTTTCACACTATTTTCTACTTTATTTTCGTTAGCACAATCTAATCCAATAGTAGAACAATTTCCTGTTTTTCCAGACTGTGAAAATCTACAACCTGCGGCAATTGAAGCTTGTTTTTATACTAAAGTTCAGGATTTTGTATTTCAAAATTTTGAAGTCCCAGAAAACCTGAAACAAAATAATTTTCAAGGAACTATAAAAGTACTTTTTGAAGTAGATAGTAACGGCACTTTCAATGTAATTTATGTAAATGCAATTGATGAAGCATTAATTCAAGAATCAAAAAATGTTTTTAGTAAATTTCCCAAAATCAAGCCACCAACATATAACGGAAAACCCACGTATTCAAAGTATACTATTACAATTGCAATTCCTTTAAAAAGTCCAGAACAAATTCAATCAGAAGTTATTGCCGCTACAGCAATTACTAAAACCAATACAACTGCTTTAACCGAATTAGACAGTATTGCCTATAAAAAATTCAACAATCCCTTGTTCGAAAGCCATTTAAACATTCCTTTTTCACACAGTTATTATGCCCAGTTTGATGCTGCCGTAAACCAAGTTGGGAGCAACAATCACACTGCTTCAAAACCATATACGTATTCCGAAGTTTCTAAATATTATGATCTCAAAAGCGAAAATGAAAAGCTAAAGAAAAACACCTCGGGTTGGTGGGCAAGAAAATTATGGAACGAAAACACTGTCGAAATTCAAGGTGATGGCTATTGGTTTACCGTAAATCCAATTCTAGATTTACAAGTAGGAACGGCATCGGGTAATACCCAAGTAAATACATTTATAAATACACGCGGCATTAATTTTAGAGGCGGATTAGGGAAACAACTTAATTTCACGAGTACCATATTTGAAAGCCAAGGACGTTTTGCAGATTATTACAATCGGTATGCTGAATCCTTAAAACCACAAGGAGGAAACCCAGCCATTATTCCAGGAATGGGAATAGCCAAAGATTTCAAATCGGACGCTTATGATTTCCCTTTGGCAGAAGCTAATTTGACTTTCACGCCAAGTAAACATTTTGATTTTCAAATGGGTTATGGTCGAAATTTTATAGGTGATGGCTATCGATCTTTATTAGAAAGTGATGGCGCAAGTCCGTATCCCTATTTTAAAATAAACACCAATTTTTGGAAAATAAAATACACCAATACCTATATGTGGCTCAAAGATGTTCGTCCAGAAGTTACACTCGAGCGCACGTATGCAACAAAATTCATGGCGAATCATTATTTGAGTTGGAATGTTTCGAACAAGTTGAATCTTGGTTTTTTCGAATCTGTAATCTGGACGAATACTAATGATAGAGGATTTGATATGAGTTTCGTAAACCCAATTATATTTTACCGTTCGGTTGAGTTTGCATCATCGGCTAGAACCGGAAATGCACTTTTGGGTTTGACTGCAAAATACAAATGGAACAATCAGATTAATTTTTACGGGCAATTTTTATTAGATGAATTTTCGCTTGGAGACATCAAAAAAGGAGAGAACAGTTGGAAAAACAAATACGGTTATCAATTGGGTGCAAAATATTACAATGCCTTCAATGTTGACAATTTGTTGTTGCAACTGGAATACAATCATGTGCGACCTTATGTTTATTCTCACAGCGATCCAATTACAAATTACGGGCACAACAATCAAAGTTTAGGACATCAATGGGGAGGAAATTTTAACGAATTAATTGCTATTGCTCGTTATCATAAAGGAAGGCTTTTTGGTGATGCCAAAGTAACCATTGGAACACGAGGATTGGATTTTGACACTACACTTGATGCGAATAATTACGGAGGCAATATTTACAAAGATTATGATGTAAATAGACCTTTTGATTCTGGTGTAAAAATAGGTCAAGGGAATAAAACAGCCGTGTTTATTGCGGATATACAAGGCGGTTATTTAGTAAATCCAACCACAAATTTGAAACTTTTCGGCAGTTTTATTTATAGAAATTTTGACCCAACACAAAATACTTTGACCACATTCAAGGAAAACACGACTTGGTTTACAGTAGGAATTCGCTCGGATGTGTTTAACTGGTATTTTGATTATTAAATTCTAAATTTTTTATGAATTGTTTTTTGTCAAATCACTTTTGATACCGTACTTTTGCAAAAGTTTTACAAAGCAATTATCCATAAATATTGAGCGCAACACTAAACCCAATTTCGATAAAATCTATAGCCATAGATTTCAAAGCAATAACTAAAGCTGGCTTGGCGATAAGTGTATTGTTTTCGTCGATTGCAGGATATTTGTTAGGTTTTAATGATACAAATCCATTCAGTTGGATGGTATTATTAAAACTATCTATTGGTGGTTATTGCATGGTTGGCGCTTCAAATGCCTTCAATCAAGTTATCGAAAAAGACCTCGATGCGTTGATGGATCGAACTAAAAATCGCCCCGTTCCAGCTGGACGAATGTCGCCTAATGTCGCTTTGTTTATAGCCAGTGTACTTACCATTATTGGGATTACATTGCTTTATATGATCAACCCAAAAACAGCGATGTTTGGTGCGATTTCTATATTTTTGTATACTAGTGTCTACACGCCATTAAAAACAGTTACTTCATTATCTGTTTTTGTCGGTGCTTTTCCTGGTGCTATTCCTTTTATGTTGGGTTGGGTAGCAGCGACAGGAAATTTTGGTATTGAAGCTGGAACTTTATTTCTAATTCAGTTTTTCTGGCAATTTCCTCATTTTTGGGCTATAGGGTGGTTTTTATATGAAGATTATGAAAAAGCAGGTTTTTTTATGTTGCCCACAGGCAAAAAGGATAAAGGAACCGCTTTGCAAGTAATATTATACACGGTTTGGCTTATAATAGCATCGCTATTGCCAGCATTAGGCTTTACAGGGCAATTATTTATTTCGAAAATTGCTACAATTTTAGTATTTTTGCTTGGTATTTGGATGCTCTTTTATGCAGTAAAACTTTATAAATTGAGAACCGCAAAAGCTGCAAGAACGTTGATGCTAGTGAGCGTTTCTTATATTACATTGTTACAATTAGTTTATATATTTGATAAATTTTTAAGATAGTTATGGATACGATAATGACAAAAAACGAATACAAACAAAAAACAGATCGATCTTATAAATTGTTATTGTTGTTTGCGATGGTGAGTATGACCATGGTTTTTGCAGGATTAACGAGCGCATTTGTAGTAAGTAAATCCCGAGTAGATTGGTTAAAAGATTTTCAATTGCCTGCCGCTTTTTTCTACAGCACAGCTGTAATAATAGGCTGTAGTGTTACTTTTCATTTGGCCAAAAAAACCATTCAAAAAGACAATCGAAATGCAACAACTTCATTACTTTTTGCTACTTTAGCATTGGGAATTTTATTTGTCATTTTACAATTTGCTGGGTTCAGACAAATTGTTGAAGATGGATATTATTTCACAGGAAGCGAAAGTTCTATTACCACAACATTTCTATATGTTGTTACGGTAGTCCACTTGTTACACCTTGCTGGTGGGCTAATTTCTCTTTTAATTATAATTTATAATCATTTTAAACAAAAATACAATTCAACTCAAACCCTTGGTATTGAACTAGGTGCAATGTATTGGCACTTTCTTGATATATTGTGGGTCTATTTGTTTTTATTTTTATATTTCTTTAAATAAGAAAAAAACGTAAATTTGGGAACTTTTTAACTATTACATTTTATGGGAGCGACAGTTACAACTGCAAATAACGAAGAAAAAACTTGGAGTGGCGGAAATGAGCCAATGGGAGCAAGTTATGGAAAATTAATGATGTGGTTTTTTATTGTATCAGATGCATTAACTTTTTCTGGATTTCTTGCCGCTTATGGATTTTCAAGATTTAAATTTATTGAGACTTGGCCTTTAGCCGAAGAAGTTTTTACTCACTTTCCGTTCATGCATGGCGTTTCGGCACCAATGTATTATGTGGCATTGATGACATTTATTTTGATTTTCTCCTCTGTAACGATGGTATTAGCTGTTGATGCAGGGCATCATTTAAACAAAAGTAAAGTAGCTTTCTATATGTTCCTTACCATAATTGGGGGCTTAATATTTGTTGGTTCTCAAGCTTGGGAATGGAAAAATTTTATTCAAGGTGAATATGGTGCGATAGAAACCAAAGGAGGAAGTTTGTTGCAGTTTGTAGATAAAACAGGAAAACATATCAAACTCGAAGATTTTGCAGTAACACTACATGAAGAAAGAACACAATTGACAAGAGATAAAGGGCGTTGGTTCATGGAAGAAAGTGCTCTGCCAAGCTTTTCGGTTGCCGAAGTTCAAGCTGGTTTCAAAGCGCATCCTGATGTGTTGATTAGAACCGAAGTGATTTATGAAGATGATGCAGTTTCTAAAGCAGATCCTAAAATAGACCATACTTTAAATAAAATAAGACACAAAACAATCCTTACTAGAGCAGAATCTGAATTAAGATTAGCCAATGCAAGTTTGGTAGTTGAAGGTGCAAATCTTAAAAGAAACGAGTATGGTAGCAAATTATTTGCTGATTTCTTTTTCTTCATCACAGGATTTCACGGTTTCCACGTTTTTTCAGGAGTAATTATCAATATCATTATTTTTTTCAATGTTCTTATTGGAACTTATGAAAAAAGGAGAAGCTATGAAATGGTCGAAAAAGTGGGATTGTATTGGCACTTTGTGGATTTAGTTTGGGTATTTGTATTTACAGTTTTCTATTTAGTTTAATTTTCAAAAGATAGCATTATGTCACACGAACATGTTTCTAACATAAAAAGAATTTGGTTTGTTTTTGGTTTATTATCAGTTGTAACAACAGTTGAGGTTTTCTTAGGAATTGTTAAACCAGAACTATTTTATTTGAATCATTTTTTAGGAATGAATCTTCTAAATTGGATATTTTACATTTTAACAATTTTTAAAGCGTACTATATTGTTTGGGCTTTTATGCACATGGAAGGCGAAAGAGGAAGTCTTCGTTGGGCAGTAGTAACTCCGGTAATTTTTTTAGTTTTGTATTTACTCTTCATTCTTTTGACTGAAGCTGATTATATTTTCGAGGTTTTTAAAAATGCCACCATAAAATGGAATTTTTAACAAGATATTAATTCAAAAAAAGGGTACGCATTGCGTACCTTTTTTTATTTTTGTACTTTAAATTTTAATTTCATAATGAAAAAAAATATAGTCCTTTTCGTCCTCTTTATTTTACCCATTGTTGCCTACCTTTTTTTTGCATCTGGAATAAATAGTTATACAAAGCTACCCGTGATTACGAAACAAATTGCCGACTTTGGAAACTGGAAATCGTTAAACAATGATACCGTAAGTTTGAATAATAAAATCACGATTTTAGGTTTTTCGGGTTTAGAAATTTTAAAAAATAGAGGGAATTATTTTAATCTTAACGAAAAAATTTATCAGCGTTATCATACCTTCAAAGACTTGCAATTTGTTGTAATATGTCCGCTAGGAACAGAAAAAGACGCTACAAAAGTAATTACTGCTTTGGCTGCTTTTACGGATATTAGTCAATGGCATTTTGTATTTGCTTCTACTGATGAGATTACGGCTTATTACAGTCAATTAAAATTAAAAGGAAAACTCGACTCCTATTTTGGGACACCAAATGTTTATATTATTGACAAGGAACGAAATTTAAGAGGTAGAAAAAAAGTAGACACCTATAAAGAAGGTTATAGCACTTTTCATCCTTCTGAGTTAAGTAATGAAATGTTAGATGATTTTAAAGTTATACTCTACGAATATCGCGCTGCACTTAAAAAAAACAATAACGCTACTAAACAACTTTAGTCATTAGAAATTATGCTTAAGAACAAATCATATATTGGGATATCATTTATTATTCTTGTTTTTGGAATTTATGCCATTCCAAAATTACTGGATCGATTCCAAAATAATGATATAGTAAAAGCAGATCGATTGGACAAAATTGGAAAATCTACTACTGAAGCTCAAAAATTAGAAAAGATTGGTTTGGCTCCAAAATTCGAATTGATAAACCAAGACAATCAAAAAATTAGCAACCAAACGTATTTTGGCAAAGTACATGTTTTAGAGTTTTTCTTTACCACCTGTCCTACTATTTGTCCAAAAATGAATCAAAGCATGTTAGTACTTGAGAAATCTTTTTTTGGTAATCCAAATTTTGGAATCGTATCCATTACCATTGACCCATTGAATGATACGCCAGCTGTTTTAAAAGCACATCGAGAATTATTAGGCGTAAAATCATCAAACTGGAATTTCCTGACAGGTGATAAAACCTATATTTATAATTTGGCCAACAAAGGATTTAACGTTTATGTTGGCGAAAACAGTAAAGTAAATGGTGGTTTTGAACATTCGGGATTATTTGCTTTGATTGACAAAAAAGGGAATATTCGTTGTAGAAGGGACAATTATGGAAACCCAATTTTATATTATGATGGTTTAGATAAAAAAGGGGTACGTGATATTCAACAAGATATAGCAATTTTATTAAAAGAATAATGATGAAAGATAATGTGTTAGAAAAAAAATTCAGCAAGTTTATAATAGCGGTTTCAATTATAATTCCTGTAGTTGTAGCTATACTATTTACAGTTAAGCTCAAAGATTTTGGTATAAATGTAAAACCACTTTCGTTTTTACCACCAATTTACGCGACCATAAACGGGCTAACAGCTTTGGTTTTAATTGCCGGAGTATTGGCAATCAAGAACGGAAAAAGAAAACTTCACGAACGATTGATGACTACTGCAATCGCACTTTCGGTTGTTTTTTTAGTAATGTATGTGGCGTATCATATGACAACTGATTCGACAAAGTTTGGAGGAGAAGGAACCATTAGAACGGTTTATTTCTTTATTTTAATATCACATATTATATTGTCTATAGCAATTATTCCAATGGTATTGGTAACGTACGTTCGAGCTTTAGCAGAAAAATTCGATACCCACAAAAAAATTGCCAAAATTACGTTTCCAATCTGGTTGTATGTAGCATTAACTGGAGTAATTGTTTATTTAATGATTTCACCTTATTATGTTTTGTAGAGAAAATAGAGTAAAGAAAATAGAGAAAAGAGGCAGTAGACAAAGAGTATATTTCTATATTCTATTTTCTATATTCTATTCTCTTTCTTCAAACGCCCAATGCGCCATGTGTCGCGCTGCTTTGACGAGCGAGGGAAATGCCGTGAAAGCACAAGCCGTAAATGATGGAATAGTTTACTTGATGGTGATACCCTATTTACTTGTAGTCATTATTGCCTATATCATTTATAGAATGTATAAGAAGAAAAATAAATAACAATTGCTAGGGTATTACCATTTTAATAGCCAATCTGCTCTATATTTAGTAGTCTTAGGATAAATATTTTATTACAATAGATATAACATCTTTTTGTTTTACTTCTTGCCTTTCAAAAACCACCACTGTTTTATCGTCTACATTTTTAAAAGAGCCTGCAATAGGTTTTGAGTTTACAGTAACTTCCAGCTTATTTGCTGTTTTTCCTTTCGGTACCGCGAGTTCCATTTCTTGTAATCTTAATTTTCCATAAACCATTTTTAAACTGTTGGTTTGCGACGTCGCTGTTCTGGTTTGTTGTAAACTTCCCCAACCTTCTGTTGCTGTAAAAGCGGCTTTGAAATTCTCGGGATTTACTTTTGGCGCAAAGCCCAATTGACCTTTTGGTCCGTTGTAGGTAAAACCACAAGCGGCAATAAAAGCGCCATAACTCGCCATTGCTCTGGAGTAATGGTCGCTACATTCTATTTCGTTGTATGGATTTCTTTTGTTTGCTCCGTAGCGTTCGTGTACTGCTTTGACTAACGATAATCCATAATCCAACTTATCTTCCCAAATATAATGACTTGCCAGTTGATGTTCGAAACCGGTCATCACTTCATTGAAATAACCAAACTGCCAATGTTTTTCCCAATCGTCTCTTTTGCCACCTTTCGGCCATGTGCACATTACTAAACCTGCATCTCCTGACAAGGCATAAGGTCTTCCATTATTTTTGGGCGATATGCTGTCTCGTAGCAATCCCATATCAGGAACAAAATTGTATTTCCACAAGGATTCTAGCGAAGTTTGAATCATTTCTTTGTTGTACAAACGACCTAGTCCAAGTTGAAAAGCCCAACTTTGACCGAATACTTGGTCAATGTAACAGCCTGAACCAATACCAATTGCCTTTTTATGTTTTGGGTCTTCATTTTGAATAAAGAACTCACCATTAAACAATTTTTCGATATTTAATTTTCCAGCTTCTAGGATTCTGGAATATTCCTTTTCGGCTTTTGTGTCTTGCATAGCTTTTGCCATTTCTACTGATGATGCCAATGCAGCCAAATACAACGAAGTAATTACAGGCACATTTCCGTACCATTCTGCATCCAGAGTATTATGTTGTTCCCCAAAAATAGTACCATTCGCTTCGCCTCCTTCTTCTGCATCTAAATCGACTAAATACTGCAAAGTGCGTTTTATGTTAGCCCAATTTTTATCTAAAAAAGCTGCGTTATTTTCAGAAATCAAATAATCGCGATACGAACGCAATACCACACCTGCTTGTCCATCTGCAGCATATTTATTAGCCAATGATCCTCTAAAATCAATCCCTCCAGATGCATTGTCGATGACAGCAAAATCGGTTCGTTCTCTTAAATTTTTTTCTAATTCGGGAAAAATTCGACCTAATGCTTGGGCATAATGCCAAACATGGGTGCAAGTTCCACCACAACAACCAATGCCTTCCCAACCCCAGAAACGACCGTCTTCGAGCAAGAAACTGGTTTCTGTTGCTAAAATGGAAGTGTTGGCAAATGTTCGGTTCAAAAACCAATGAGGTAAAGTGGCATCATCATAAAAACAGTTTTTCCAAGCAATGGTTTTTGTGTATAAATCATCGAAATTTTTAGCAATAGCTGTTGCGACTGCTGCAGCATTTTTAAAACGCTTGCTATAATATCTTCCTTTGTTTTCTCCTTTTGAATTTTTGTTTTGAGGCAAGACTAGGTTTGGAAAGTACCAACTAATAATATAGGTAATATCCTTAGATTCTCCAGGTTTTAATTTCACCGTTTTGCTCAAGGCACCAACTAATTGTTCCCCGTGATTGGCTTCGGCGGTGGTTTGCTCGTTTTCTGGAAAAAGTAACGTGCTGTTGATTTTAATTCCAGCTTCGGCTTTGTTTTTTTTGCCCGAATTATAAAGCATTAATGCCATAGTGCCAAAATCACTTTGTTTTTTTACTTCTTCGGAATTGGTCACGGAGGTACAAGATAAAATCGTATTGCCCGATTTTTTTTCGATGGTATTGACCAATTTTAAATCTTGATTATTTTCGGAATTATTCAACACCGCATTTTCTAACCAACCCGAAAGTTCTACGGTTGCTTTTTGGTTACTCGTATTAGTAACCGTGAAACGCATAATCGTGGCTGGATAGCTCGAAGCTTCTACATCCAAAGGAACAAAGGGAGAAAAGGATTGCAAATCAATGGTTACAGGAAGTTGAGCATTACGATAGTTGATTTCCGCCATTGGATATTGCCCTTTGAAACTGATGTCTTGAAAACCTTTGAAGTCCAGATTTCTATTCCAAACGGTATCTTTTTGTATTACTCTTATTCCAAATCCTTGCTCAAAAGGATACTCTGGAGCTACTGGGAAAATAAAATTAGCGCCATCTCTGGGTTTTATCTCTTTTTTGCCTTGCCAATCTTTGTACGTTTTGTCAACTATTCCTTCTTTGGTTTCGTTAAAAATATCCCATAACCAAAGTTTTCCATCGCCACCAAGATAGACTGTTCCTGTGCAAATTCCGCCAATGGGCATGCCAATATAGGCTAATGTTGCTCCGGTGTAAACTTCAGGCTTACCTCTTTCGTACAAGCTTTTGTACCATTCAGCAGACAGTCCTTTATCGACTGGAATAGTATATTCGGACTGTGAATTGCTCATTCCAAAAGCAGGAAAACCTATCAAAACGCCACCTGTTGCTAATCCCATCGCTTTCAGAAAATCTCTTCTAAGAATACCGCTTTCTATTGGGGTTGTTATAACTTCTTTTGGCGAACAACATCCAGAATTGGGATCACAACAATTATTTGAATCACTCATTTTTATTGGTTTAGGTTGGTTCTTAGGTTTTTAAAGTTCAATTTTAGTTTTTTTTACCACATAGAAACATAGTTAGAAAAATAATAAAAAGTCGTTCCACTTTATTTGAGAGTACATATAGCTATGTTGGACCCAAATATTTGGGCTATCAAATCCTTTTTTCTATGTTTCTATATTGTGATTTTTTTACTTTCATTAATTTGCCAACAAACTGGTTCTTAGGTTTTTTTCTGCTTCGGCGTTCCAATAGCCACAGTCCAATTGAAAGAATACCGAAGTGTAAGGAATGCTCAAATTAGTCTTGATAATTAACACATCAAATAGTTTGGCTGAGTTATCTAACTCTTTGATAATAGCCTCGTGAAGTTGGGTTTTTATATCATTTTTATCTATGATTTTACCCAGTTCAGTTTTGTAATTTTCAATTCCTTTTGCATCTTTTTCAGCTACAAAAGCCATTTCTTTATCTACAAAAATATTGGCTCTTACGTGCGTTGATTTTTTGACAACTTCGTTTACAAATTGAACCACTTCTAGTTGATTGGCATCTACTGTAATGGTTTTTATGGCGGGATTACTTTGTTTGGGATACGCACCATCAGCCACAACAATCCAATTGCGGTGACCAAATAATTGTATGGTTTTTTCAACTTCAAATTTCCAATTTTGAGATTTTGAAGGGATAACTTCTTCAAGTTTTGGAATTGGTTTTGTACAAGAAAATAGCAGAAACACTGTGAAGAATAGGAATGTTTTTTGAATCACGGTTTTGGGTTTTGGGTAGTTTACAATAAAAGTAAAAATACAATGAAATTATTTTAATTTATAATGCAATTTTATCTGTATTTAATTGTGAATTGCCCCAAAAAATGAATAAAGTAATGAAAATGATAACTTCCTTCTTCTAACTCCCAACTTCCCTCTTACTTCAACCCATCTACACTTACACTGACAGTGCCATTTACTTTTATAAAAGCAATAATAGCTTTGTTAGTCAATTGAATTTTTTGAAATTGAATATCATCCATTTTTCCATTGACGAAAACTCCAGCCATAGGCGAATAATTTTTTAAATAAGGCATCATGTTTTGCTTTCCTTCTTCCAGATTTGGGATGATAGAATAACGACACGATTCCTGAATTTTTTTTAAAATTAATCCTTGGGCAAGCCAGTTTGCGGTTCGCATTAATTTATTTTTTGTATCCAAAGCATAGTCTAATTTGTCAAAAAACAATTCTTTGGTCAATTCATTATATTGTGGGAAACCCGAAAGATAGAGTGTCCCATTTATAGTTCCTAAAACATCCAAAGCAATTATCATTTTTCCTTCTTTGTGCCAAATGGCCACTTTTTGGACCGTTATTTTTTTACTTCCCGATCCAAACTCCTGTCCAGCAAAGTTCTTAGTCATTATTTTTGAAGCTTCTTCATAAGTCGAAACGGCAGCAATATTTGCCGTAACTTTATTAGGAATTTTGGTTACTGCTTTCAATACTATTTTTGAGGCATCGAATTTTGATTCTGGTTTTTGCCCTATCAAGGTTTCCATGTTGCATTTTACACCCATTTCTAACAAGAACGAATCGTTCTTGAGTTTCGCTGCGGTGGAATAAATTTCGATTGGAACAACTCGTAACCAACTTTCATAGGCTTCGCTCGTTTGAAAAGGGGTGCAAATTTTGTCCAAAGCTTCTAGAACATTAGGTTTAAAATCCATAGATTTTGCAATAGCTTCGTCTATTTTTCTTTCAATTTTTGATCTAAAAAGTTTTATGGTTGGGTTAATTAAATAAGTTACCGGTACACTTTTTCCAAAAACCATCATCGATGGACTTTCATTCCATTCTAATGTTTTTAAAACGGTTTTGGTATTTAATTTCCAATTGGATAAACCCACTTCGCTTATCAAAGTTACTGTCCCGTTGAAATAGAATTCTTTGGTATTATAAATTGCTACTCCTAGTTTTTCGGTTCCAATTCTATATTTTACAACTGCTTTTAAGGGTAAAACTGTTTTTATCTTTTCCGCATCATTTTCTTTGGCATTCTCAATAGTAATTGGAGCAAGTTTCCAAATTTTCATTTCAATATCATCATCTGTAATGTCATTATCCTCATAGATTAAACCATTTAATAACGTGTTGGTTTGATATTCAATATCTTTTAATTTAATGCTAATGGGTAAATTAATAAACGATGGCGTGTTGTCGTAAGTCAATGGGCTAGCATCATCCGGTTCTGGTTTTAGTGCAGCTATTTTAGTTGATGTGGCGCAACTAGATTGTAAAAGAATCAAGAGTAAAAGCGATAGAAACGAATGTTTTTTTGTCATTGTATTTTAGATTGAAAGTGCAAAATTAACAAAACAACGCTATTTTTTAGTTTTATTGTAACAAATTCAAATTTTAAAAGTCTAATTGATTTTAAAGGAAATTATTAGTAAAAAAAACGATCTGTTTTGTGGTGGTTTTGCAACACCTTAATTTAATAAATATGAAAATAAAAAGTTTTTTTAGTTTGGGTTTATTGTTCGTTTTTAGCTTTGCTACTCAGGCGCAAACTAAAAAATGGACTTTGGAAGAATGTGTAAAATATGCATTGCAAAATAACATTTCAATAAAACAAACCGAGTTAGATACTAAATCCGCTGATATAGATAAAAAAGGAGCTATTGGAAATTTTATTCCATCGTTTAATGCAAATGCGTCACATTCCTGGAATATTGGTTTAAACCAAAACATTACAACTGGGCTTTTGCAAAATCAAACCACACAATACACTTCGGCTGGTGCAAGTCTGGGTGTGGATATTTATAAAGGTTTGCAAAATCAAAACAGGTTGCGTAGAGCGAATCTTGCAATTGTGGCCTCTAAATACCAATTGTTAAAAATGCAAGAAGACATCTCATTAAACGTAGCAAATGCTTTTTTGCAAGTGCTTTTTAGTAAAGAAAGCCTAAAAGTTCAAAAGCAACAATTAGCAATAAATGAAAAACAACTCAAACGCTCACAAGAGTTTGTGTCAGCAGGTACAATTCCTCGTGGTGATTTATTAGAGATAGTTGCAACAGTTGCAGCAGACAAGCAAAGAATCGTTTCTGCCGAAAATGCATTGTTAATTTCAAAATTAAGCTTGGTTCAATTATTACAATTGCCCGATTTTGAAAATTTTGATGTTATAGACGATACAAATGCTAAAGATGAGAACAACATTCTAACTCAAACTCCTACAGCAATTTATGATAAAGCAAAAGAAAATAGAACTGAACTTAAAATTGCCCAAACAAATTTAGAAATCGCTAGGAAAGATTTGGCTATAGCCAAAGGCGGTTTTCAGCCTAGCTTGCAAGGGTTTTATAATTTTAACAGTCGTGTATCTTATGCTGACTTTCCTTTGTTTTCTTCAAATGGCACTTTGATTGGGACACAATCAGCACCGCCTTTTTGGAATCAATTTAGCGATAATAAAGGACAATCCTTTGGCGCGCAATTGTCAATTCCTATTTTTAATGGATTTTCAATTAGAAATAATGTAGCACGTTCCAAAGTAAATTTAGAGAAAACAAAAATAGCCTTGCAACAACAAGAAGTTAACCTACAAAGAAATGTGTATACCGCATTTACGGATGCTAATGGCGCTTTGAATACCTATGAATCCGCTATTGTCGCTCTCGAAGCAAGACAATCTGCGTACGATTATGCCAAAGAAAAATATGAAGTAGGATTAATGAATTCATTCGAATTTAATCAAGCACAAACTTTACTTTCAAACTCACAATCCGAAGTGATTCGAACTAAATACGATTATATCTTTAAAATAAAAATATTGGAATTCTATTTTGGAATTGCTATCATTAAAAACTAATTACCATGTCAAAAAAAACTATTTATTACATAATTGGAGCAGCTATATTAATCATTGGCACATTAATTACACTTTCTAAAAAAGGAATTATTGGCAACAAAGACGAAGGGAAATCTGTAGAAATAACAAATGTAAATGCAACTACAATTATAGAAACTGTATCGGCAACAGGAAAAATTCAGCCTGAAATTGAAGTGAAAATTTCGTCTGAAGTTTCTGGAGAAATCATTTCTTTGAACGTAAAAGAAGGACAAGTTGTTAAAAAAGGAGATTTATTAGTAAAAATAAATCCAGATTTATATACTTCGGGTTACAACCGTTCTGTTTCAAATTTATCCGGGACAAAAGCAGGTTTAAGTCAAGCCGACGCGCAGTTTAAAGAATCTAAATCGAATTTCGATAGGAGTAAAACCTTGTACGATAAAGGAATTATTTCTAAATCAGATTGGGATAAATCAGTAGCTTCATTTGAAGTGGCAAAAGCAACAAAACAATCTGCCTATTATAATGTGCAAAGCGCAACGGCAACAGTAAATGAAGCCAAAGATAATCTGGGAAGAACAACTATTTATGCACCTGCAGACGGAACAATCTCGATGCTAAATGTGGAATTAGGTGAGCGTGTTCTTGGGACACAACAAATGACAGGGACCGAAATTCTTAGAGTAGCAAACTTGAATAATATGGAGGTTGAAGTTGATGTAAATGAAAATGACATTGTAAAAATAAAAGTAGGAGATGAAGCAAATGTTGAGGTTGATGCTTATTTAAAAAAGCAGTTTAAAGGAATCGTAACCAGTATTTCTAATTCCGCAAGTACTACATTGACAGCAGATCAAGTAACAAATTTTAAAGTGAAAGTACGTATTGTAAAAGACTCGTATCAAGATTTGTTAGAAGGAAAACCAGTTACCTATTCTCCATTTAGACCCGGAATGACTGCGACAGTTGATATCATTACTAAAACAAAAACAAACATATTAGCAGTGCCAATAAGTTCTGTTGTAGTAAAAACCGATACAACAGCTGTGAAAGATTTTAAAGTTGAAGATTCTGAATCTAAAGAGGAAAAAGCACCTAAAAGCGAAAAAAAATTAGAATGCGTATTTGTAAAAGTAGGTAATAAGGCAAAAATAAGAATTATAAAAACTGGGATTCAAGACGATACAAATATTGAGGTTTTGAGTGGACTTAAAAAAGGCGATGTTGTTATCACTGGACCTTACACAACTGTTGCAAAAGATTTAAATTCGGGAGATAAAGTTACAACCGATAAAGAAAAAATTAAATCTGATGAGAAGAAATAGAAATTAGTATTGATGGTTAATAAATACTAAATTTGCAATCCTAAATTCACTTTAATTGGCGTATATCCTCAATATTGAAACCGCTACCAAAAACTGTTCTGTTGCTCTTGCAAAAGAGGGAAAAACCATAATTTGTATAGAAATTGCCGAAGAAGGCTATTCTCACGCAGAACGGTTGCATGTATTTATTGAAGAAATAATTAACAAAGCAGGAATTACTTTTCAAGATCTTGTTGCTGTAGCTGTCAGTCAAGGTCCAGGTTCATATACAGGATTACGTATTGGTGTTTCAGCAGCAAAAGGATTGTGTTATGCACTAAATATCCCGTTGATTGCTGTTGATACTTTGCAAATTCTGGCAAGACAAGTAGCAGTTTCAGACGGATTAATTGTTCCTATGATTGATGCGCGAAGAATGGAAGTATACAGTGCAATATTTTCCTCAACTTTTGATAAATTACGTGAAGTTCAAGCCGAAATCATCACTGAAAATTCCTTTGAAGATGTTCAGGGAACGCTTTATTTTGTTGGTGATTGCTCCCAGAAATGCAAAACCATTTTAACTAAAGAAAACTTTGTTTTCTTGGAAGAAATCAAATATCCTTCGGCAAAGGAAATGAGTTTGTTGAGTTTTGAAAAACACAAAAAAAACGACACTGTAGATGTCGCTTATTTTGAACCTTATTATTTAAAAGATTTTTTGATAACAAAACCAAAAAACTAATCAGCGTTTTCGTCAGCAGCTTTTGGTTCATCACTAGTTAAATCAGCTACTTTTTCTTTAACAGTTTCAACGGTATTTTCTGCAAAAGTGCTTGCGGTTTCAATTGCTTCTCCTGCTTTTACTTTTACTGTATCAACCAGATTATTAATGGTTTCGCTAGCTGCAGGAACATATTCGTTTACTTTTTCTTTAGCAACATCAGCAAAACCTTCTGCTTTTTCTACTAAATCACCGGCTATAACTTTTCCTTTTTCAATTGCTTCTCCAGCAAAATCTTGTGCTTTATCTGCTAATGCATCTACATCAATATTGGCTTTGCCAAACAATCCTTTAAAAAAACTACCTATTCCCATTTTGTTTGAATTTTATTGGTTAAAGTACAATATTACATAATTTTTTTCAATATCGCTTCAAAACTGGATACAGGTTGGTTACAAGTTTTGTTTTCGCATAAATAAAAAACATTTTTATTTTCTTGATAACGCGATTGCAAGAACGGAAGATTTGAGTTTTTATGGGTTCCGGATAATATAATATTGGGAATGTATTTTTGATTTATTTCTTTGCCAAAAGCCAAAGCGTTTGGGCCACAAATGGCGAGTTCTTTATTTTTATTGGAATAATTCAAAGCTAAATCCATCCAATTGGAGTAAGCTGACGGATATTCAATGCTTGATAAAATTGTTTGTAACATTTTTTGACTCACATTTTCATAATGTGTGTGGTTAAAATAAATCCCCAATTGGAATAAGTTTTTTGCCATCATTGAATTTGAAGCGGGAATTACATTGTCTTCGGTTTCATAATGCGATGTGATTAATGCGTCATCTAAATTTGAGGTAAAGGCAAAAAATCCTGTTTTGGTATCGTAAAAATGTTCCAAACTATAATCGGTTAGTTGCTTAGCATTATGCAACCATTTTTCGTCAAAAGTCGCTTCATATAAAGCAATAAATGCTGCAATTACAAAACAATAATCTTCAAGATACCCGTTGATAGTACTTTTTTTATTTTTGTAATTATGAAATAAATTCCCATCACTTGACCAAAGATTTTTAATAATGAAAGAAGCATTATTAAGGGCTAAATCTAAATAATTACTATTGCCAAATGCTTTGTATGCATCAACATATCCTTTGAGCATTATGGCGTTCCAGGAAGTTAAGCATTTATCGTCTAGTCTTGGTTTTTGGCGGTTTTCTCTTTCTAAATAAAGTTTATTCTCCCAAATTCTCTTTTTGTTTTCGAGTTCAAAAGTTGTGATTTTATTTTGTTTTGCAATTGTTTCTAGGCTTTGATTTTGAATTAAGACATAATTTTCATGTTCCCATAAACCAAATGTATTGATGTTAAAAACTTGGCTGAATAAATCGAAATCTTTGCCAATAATCAGTTTTAATTCAGGAATTTTCCAAACATAAAAAGCACCTTCCTCTAAATGATTTTTGGCATTCAAACTATCGGCATCAAGTGCGCAATAAAATCCGCCTTCGGTATTCATTAATTCCTTTTCTACAAACAAAAGCGTTTTTTCAACAACTTCCTTATAGAGTGGATTTTGAGTTAATTTATAGGCATCACTGTACAAAGAAACCAATTGACCGTTGTCATAAAGCATTTTTTCAAAATGGGGAACATGCCATTTATGATCTACCGAATAGCGTGAAAATCCTCCGTCAACGGTATCGAAAACACCTCCATAAGCCATTTTTGTGAGGGTTAGATTTACAAATTCAAGAAGTTTTGCATCATTGTTTTGATGTCCAAAACGCATCAAAAAATGATAGTTGTTGGGCATCATAAACTTGGGAGAACTCGCCATGCCGCCAAATTCCCAATCGAAATAGTGTTTCCATTTTTCGACTAAAAGCATTATTTGATTTTGTTCGTCAATTTCACTTGCGATGCCATTTTCATTTTGAACAATTCCGAGCGAATTTATTCCTTGATGAAGTTTTTCAGCGTATTCAATCATTTTTTCAGGTTTAGATTGATACAGTTCCTGCAATTGATCTAACGTATCGATCCATTCTTCTTTTCTAAAATAGGTTCCACCCCAAACTGGTCTTCCATCTGGAAGCGCAACAATATTAAGTGGCCAACCGCCACGACCAGTCATGATTTGAACGGCTTTCATATAAACTGCGTCTACATCAGGTCGTTCTTCACGATCGACTTTTATATTGATAAAATGTGTGTTCATAACTTGTGCAACATTATGATTTTCGAAACTTTCATGCTCCATTACGTGACACCAATGACAAGCTGAATAGCCAATGCTTACTATAATTAATTTGTTATTTTCTTTGGCTTGAGCCAATGAGTTTGCATTCCATGCATTCCAATGTACTGGATTGTTGGCGTGTTGTAATAAATAAGGACTGGTTTCAAGTGAAAGTTTGTTCATTTTTAGTTTTTTTAATGGCTTTCATTAAGTTGTACAAATGATTTTTGCCATAGATTTCAAAGATTCACACAGATTTTAGAGTAAATACTCAAAATTTAAATAAATCAGTATGAATTTGTGAAATCTGTGGCAAGTTTTTCTTTTTTGTATTAGTATCGGATCATCCTATTTTTTAATCTACAATCTGTAATCAGTAACCTGCTTCCGAAGCCTCGGAACTAAAACATTATGCATTTACTGCTTCGACTTTAATGGCTTCATCGTTTAACATGCTTTTAAGCATATTTTCGATGCCACTTTTTAAAGTAAAAGTCGATGATGGACATCCGCTGCATGCACCTTGTAGAATAACTTTTACGGTTTTGTCGTTTTCATTGTAGGATTCAAAAAGAATATTTCCGCCATCTGCTTGAACTGCAGGTTTTACATATTCTTCAAGAATGTTTATGATTTGTTGCGACGTGACATCGAGTTTGTCAAAATCTTGAGCTTTTGCATCTTCAGAAATTCCTTTGGCAACGAGTAAACTTTCGTCTAATACAATCCCGCCATTTTCGATATATTGCTTAATAAAACTGCGCAATTCTAAGGTTATATCTTGCCAATCATTGATTTCGTACTTGATTACAGAAATATAATTTTCATCAATAAAAACCTCTTTTACATACGGAAATTTGAATAACTCTTTTGCCAAAGGTGATGCGGCTGTTTCATCTATATTTTTGAATTCAACAGAGTTTTTAGTCAGCATTTTGCTTACCACAAATTTTAATGCTGCTGGATTAGGAGTTGATTCGCCATAAACGGTGATGGGTTGTTTTTTGGTTTTAGTTTCTTCAACAGAAATAATTATTCCACCATTGGACACAAATGATTCTATTTGTTCTGCTACGGCTGATTTCACATCCTCCCATTCGACAATGTTATACTTCTCTATAGCAATAAAATTCCCAGATATATAGACTGTTTTTACAAATGGCAAATAAAATAATTGCTGTGCAAGTGGAGAATTATGGGCTTCGTCAATGTTTTTGAACTCAAAACTTTCGTTTTTTGTAATAAAATCTTCAAATTCAAATTTTAAGATGCTTGGATTTTGTGTTTCTTTTATTGTTATTTTTGACATGATTACTGAAATTTTTTACAAATTTAACGAAGTTATTTTCTACTAATACCTATATTTGGTTTTTTAATGAATAAATTAACTTTAAATTCGTAAGATTTTAAATATTATTTCTTTTTTTGCGTTAACTAAAATAGTGCTTCATTATTTAAACATAATTCTATTTGAATGTTTCATAAAATTAAGTTTTTTATAATCGTTTTTTTACTATCTCAATATTCTTTCTCCCAAGAAGGTATTGCTGTGTATTCTGATTATTTATCGGATAATTATTATTTGCTTCATCCCTCAATGGCTGGCGCAGCAAATTGTTCGAAGCTACGCTTTACAGCACGAAAACAGTGGTTTGATCAATCTGAGGCTCCAGCACTTCAAACGGTGAGTTTTAATGGAAGAGTAAGTGAAAAAGATGGTGCAGGAATTATAATTTTTAATGATAAAAATGGGTATCATTCTCAAAAAGGTTTTAAATTATCTTACGCACACCACATCCTATTTTCTAGAGATGAAATTGACTTAAATCAATTGTCTTTTGGTTTAAGTGCGGGTTTAATTCAAAGTCAACTTGACGAAACTGCCTTTTTACAATCAGGTGATTTTGACCCAATAATTGATGGAACGATAGTTCAAAAAGATTCCTATTTTAATGTGGATTTTGGCGCTTCGTATTTTTATTTAGATTATTATGTTCATGCTACTGTTAAAAACGCATTGGAAACAAGAAGAGACATTTATTCTCAATATGAAAGTGATAATTTAAGAAAGTATTTATTGAGCGCAGGTTATGTATATGGAAATAAAGATCGACTTTTATGGGAACCTTCAATATTGTTTCAACTTGTCGAAAAAACGAAAGAGAAATCTATTGACTTGAATTTGAAAGTTTACAAAGAATTAGACTTTGGAAAACTTTGGGGCGGTTTATCCTATCGTAGAAGTTTTGATGGTGCCGAATATCAAAACGGTAGCGGTGTTTCAGTTCAAAAATTGCAATATATTACACCAATTATTGGAGTAAATTTTGATAAATTTATGTTTGCCTATACTTATTCTCAGCTTTCGGGTGCCGTAAAGTTCGATAATGGAGCATATCATCAAATTACTTTGGGAATTAACCTGTTTTGCAAACGCGAAAAATACGAGTGTTACTGTCCGGCCATTAATTAATTTCCAAAAATAAATGTTACTAAAATCAGTAAACGGAAAAACACCAATCGTACCTCAAGATTGTTATGTTGCCGAAAACGCTACTATTGTGGGAGATGTAACCTTTGGTCACTCGTGTAGTGTTTGGTTTAATGCCGTTATTAGAGGCGATGTACATTTTATAAAAATTGGCAATAAAGTAAATATTCAAGACGGAGCTATTATTCATTGTACGTATCAAAAACACCCAACAATTATAGGCAATAATGTTTCCATAGGTCATAATGCAATTGTGCATGGTTGCACGATTCATGACAATGTGTTGATAGGAATGGGAGCAATTGTAATGGATAATTGTATTGTAGAAAGCAATGCTATAGTTGCTGCGGGTGCTGTTGTTACTCAAAACACCGTTGTACCTTCAGGAAGTATTTATGCAGGTGTTCCTGCAAAGAAGGTAAAGGACATTGATCAGTCTGATTTTGCTGGAGAAATTGAGCGAATTTCAAACAATTATGTCATGTATTCGGGTTGGTTTAAAAAAGAGGAATAATTTTTTCTTAAAAATCTTTTTCTATCACATTGTATTTATTTTCTAAAATTTCTGTGAGTACTTTTGGGTTTGTGTTGGTATAAAAAAGAGACTCACTCTTATTGTTATTGTTTGATGAAAACCCTACTTTTTCGCGTAATATGTTCTGTGTTTGTTTTGCAACAGCTTGTCCAGAATCAATAATTTGAATGTTTTTTGGCAGTATTTTTTTTATTTGAGGAATTAAATAGGGATAATGACTGCAACCCAAAACAAGATAATCAATATTGGCTTCGATCATCGGATTGAGATAGGAATTAAGTAATCGAGTCATTTCGGGGGAATTAATGTCTCCACTTTCTATAAGTTGAACTAATCCATGACCTACTTGTTCCATAATTTTAGTATCGTGAAACATCTCAGTAGTTTTGTTAAAAAGCGCACTATTTAAAGTGCCTTGTGTGGCTAAAATTCCTATAGTATGCGTTTTTGAATGAATAGCTGCAGGTTTTATTGCGGGTTCAATTCCTATAAAAGGGATGGTGTATTTTGCTCTTAATTCTCTTATAGCGTTTGTTGTTGCTGTATTGCATGCTACTACAATTATTTTACAATTTAAATCAAGTAGTAGTTCTGTGTTTTTTATGCTTAGTGCAATAATTTCGGCCTTTGATTTTTGACCATAGGGAGCGTTTTTACTGTCTGCAAGGTAAATGGTTTTCTCATAAGGCAGTAATTCATTTATAGCCGACCAGATGGAAGTTCCACCTATTCCAGAGTCAAAAATTCCTATTGGTTGATTATTATGCATTGAAATAAAGTTACGTGCTATGCAATAAATATACTATTAATTTATATTTAATCAAAAAAAAACTGCTCAATCCAATTTATTTGGTGAGCAGTTTTATATGAAATGATTTTATATTAAAAACCTAAATCTTTTTTTACATCAACAGTTATGTTTGGTCCGTCTGCGAGTAAAAGTGTTGCGCCATCTAGCACATATTGAAAACCTTTAGCTTTTCCTACTTTTTGAATAGAAGCTCTTACTTTTTCGTAGATTGGTTTAGTGATATCTTCTTGTTTTTGTTGCAATTCCTTTTGAGCATTTTGACCAAAATCTTGAATTCTTTTTTGCATGTCTTGAACTTCTTTTTGACGTTCTCCATTTATTGCTTCAGAAACTGTTGCTACTTCGGAGTCATACTTTTTTAATTTAGCTTGAAATTCCTCTGCCATTTTTTTGTAATCTGCATCATAAGTTACACTCAATTTCTCCAACTGTTTTTGTGCATCTAGCATTGCTGGCATTTTTGACATAATTTCACTTACATCAACATGTGCTGTTTTTGCTTGTGCATTCATTGTTTGGCTGGCTCCTAAAATAAGTATTGCAGCAATTAGTAAAGTTTTGAATTGTTTCATCGTTTTAAAATATTTAGTAATTAATTATTGTTTGTATTCTCTTTAGTTATTTTTAATTTTCTCTTCTTTTGCTTTTTTTAAAGCTTCTTTATCTTCAAGTATTTTTAATCTTTTTTCTTCTAAAAGTTTTTTGCGATCCTCAATTATTTTTTTGCGATCTTCTAAAGCTTTGTTTCTTGCGTCGATTTGTTTTTGTTTAGCAATTTCTGCTAGACTTTTCGTAGGTACTTTTACAGAATCTTTTACGATTAAAGTTGTATCTACTTTTTTAGGACTTTCAGAAACCGTGCCACTTTTTTTAGAAACTCTTTCTTCGAGTATTTGTTTTCTTTTTTCTTCGATTTCTTTTTTACGAGTTTCGATTACTTTATTGCGATCTTCAATTGTTTTGGCTTTTTGATCAATTGCTTTTTGTTTAGATTCTGCAAGTTGTGAGGCTTTTGTAGCATTTGCCAAAGGTTCTTTCGTCTCTTCTGGTTTTGTATCAGTAGTACTTGCTGCTCCCGTTTTTTTTGCGTTTCTTTCTTCAAGCGCTTTTATCCTTCTTTCTTCTAAATCTTTTTTACGGTCTTCAATTACTTTTTTACGATCTTCGAGAATTTTGGCTCTTTGATCAATTAAATTTTGCTTGGCTTCGGCTTGTTGCTCTGCTTTTGTTTCATCAACCGCTGGGATTTTGCTGTCTGTAACTTTAGTATTTGAAGAAACGGCGCCATTTTTTTTAGCTTCTTTATCCGCAAGTAATTGTTGCCTTCTTTCATCAAATCCTTTTTTCTTTTCTTCTTGAGCAAGCTTTCTGTCAGCAATAATTTGATCTCTTGTAATTTTTTTCTCGTCTAATGCTTTTTTTCGATCAGCCAAAACTGGATTTTCGTCTAGTGCATCTTCTTTAGCTTCTTTAGCATCTTCTATTGCTTGTTGTTTTTTTGTAAGCTGCTCTCTTTTTTCAGTACGATTTAAAACTCGCAATACGAGATCGTTAATATCGTATTTTTTTGACGCAAAAAGCATTGTTAAATCGGATGATTTATCGAATATAAAGTCATATTTTTTTGTTGTTGCAATATCTTGAACTATAGTGAACACTTGATCTTGTATTGGTTTTATCAATACAATTTTTTGCGTCATTAAATCTCCATTAGGGCCAAATCTTTTTTGTTGATAATCTAAAGATTCATTTTCAAGAAAGGTTATTTCTGTTTCTCTTTCTTCGATAAGCGATTTAGTCAATAGGGCTTTTTCTGCTTTGAGTGCTTCTTTAAGTTTATTGATTTCTATTTTTTTGGATTCAATTTCTTGTTTCCATTTCTCCGCTTTTAACTCTAATTGATTTTGTGCTTCTGTATAATCGGGGACATTTTGTAAAATGTACTCCATATCAATATAACCTATTTTGGTTCCTTTGGTTTGAGCCTGATTTGTATTTACTACAATAACGGCTAAAAATAGAAATAAAAGTGTTTTTCTCATAACATTAGGTTTTTAGAAAATATATCAATTTTTTTAAAATTGCTGCCCTATAATAAAATGTGTTTCCCAACCATTTGCTTTTCCTCCTGGAGTTGTGCTGTCAAATCCATGACCAAAATCGATGCCTAGCAAACCAAAAGCGGGCATAAATACACGCAATCCAAATCCTGCAGAACGACTCAACGCAAAAGGATTGTATCCTCTAAAATTTTCATAAGACGAACCTGCTTCCATAAATGCTAATGCATAGATTGACGCTGATTGTTTTAAGGTTATAGGATAACGTAGTTCTAACGAAAATTTGTTATAAACTGTAGCTCCATTTTGTTCTCCATTAACACCAGTTGGAGTTAACGAGTTGTTAGGATAACCTCTCAACTGAATGGTTTCTCTACCATCCATGGCAAAATTTGCTAATCCGTCACCACCTAGAAAAAATCTTTCAAAGGGAACTACACCTCGATCTGGATTGTATGCTCCTAAAAATCCAAATTCAGTCAATGTTCGAAGCACTAATTTACCATAAATTTTGGTGTACCAATCCGCTTTGAACTTTATTTTATAATATTCTAACCAATCAAATTTCTTTTGATCTACTAATGCAGGATCTGCAGCCGCCTCTTGATAAGTAGCTACTTTATTTGGTTGTGGATTTGTTGCCGAAGGACTTGCTTCTAAATAATCACCTGTATTAACAATTTGACCATTTGGACCTTGATATGGAGCTGTACCTTGATATTTTAATTTATATTCTTCTTTATCTCCTAATGTCGCATAATTTGTTCCATTAATTAAGGAATATGGTGGTGTCAATTTTGCCGAAAGGCTAAACTCAGAACCATAAGTTGGGAATATAGGGTTGTTACCTTTGTTCGTATGAGTTAAACCAATGGTGTATGCAAAGTTTCTTGAAGTTCCATTTCCAAAAGTAAATAAACCGGTATTGTAGTCATTTAAATCATAGTGCTGGTAGCTTAAAGTTTGCGATAAATAGGAATCATCGTCTGGAACGGTAAGTCTTTTTGATAATCCTACAGATAATGTTATAATGTTAAAACTTTTGGTTTTATCGGCTCGTTGTGTTTGAAAATTATTTAAAAATTGTTTACTGTAAGACAATGAAGTGCTAAATGACACGGGTTTTTTTCCTCCAAACCATGGTTCAGAGAAGGATAAACTATAGGTTTGAAAATAAGTACTGCCTTGTAATCGTAGCGATACTTTTTGTCCATCGCCCATGGGTAGAGGTTTGTATGCTTCTTTCTTGAAAAGATTCCTTGCCGAAAAGTTATTGAATGACAATCCTAAAGTCCCTATGAAACCACCGCCACCATAACCACCTTGAAGCTCTATTTGACTGGCACCTTTTTCGGTTAATGGATACTCAATATCTACAGTTCCAGCCGCAGCATCTACATTTTTAAATTTTGGTTCTATAGTTTCTGGATCAAAAAATCCTAGTTGTCCTATTTCACGAATGGTTCTTATCAATAAATCTTTGTTGTATTTTTCTCCTGGTTTAGTTCGTATTTCTCTGTAAATTACATGGTCATTTGTTTTATCATTCCCTGTTACAGTAATTTTGTTAAAGTAAGCTATTGGACCTTCGTTAATTCGTATTTCAAAGTCTATAGTGTCGTTTGCAGTTTTAACTTCGACTGCATTAATGTTTGAAAATAAGTATCCGTTGTTTTGATATAAATTGGTTATATCCTCGCTATCTGGTTTTGATTTATCTGCAATTCTTTTTTCAAGTAGAACTCCGTTGTAAGTTTCTCCTTTTTTGATGCCTAATAAGCTATTAAGACCTTGATCTGTGTAGACTGTGTTTCCTAAAAATTTAATATTCCCAAAATAGTATTTATTTCCTTCCTCAACATTTACTTTTACATTGAGCGTGTTTTTGTCTTTGTTATAGGTTACGGAATCTGAAATTATTCTGGCATCTCTATATCCTTTTTCTTTGTAGGAAGCGATTACTTTTTCTAAATCGGCTTTGTATTTGTCTTTAATGAATTTTGAAGCTTTTAATACTCGAGTAAGTTTTTTTTGCTTGGTATCTTTCATTGAATTGAGTAAGGTTTTGTCTGAAACTTTCGTATTGCCAACAAAATCTATTTTTTCAATTTTTACTTTTTCGCCTTTATCAATTTTCACAACCATATTGACTTGGTTAACTGTTGAAGTATCAATAACGGTATTTATGGTTACTTTGGTATTAAAATAACCGTCTTTTTTATATTTATTTTCTATGTAGTTTTTTGTGGTAGTAATTAGGTTTTCATTTACTACTTTACTTTTGTTAAGGTCGTTATCTTTTATTAAACCTTCGGTTTTGTTTTTCTTTACGCCTACAAATTTAACTTCGTTTAGTTTTGGTAATTCTTCAACGAATAAATCAAGGTAGATGCTGTCGTTTTCGATTTTATTTACATAAAATGAAATTTCATCAAAAAGCCCTAATTTACCAAGTTTTTTTATTGCATTACTAATTTCTTCGCCAGGAACAGTAACCTCTTGCCCTTTTTCTAGGCCTGCGAAAGTCACTACTGTTTGTGCATTAAAACTTATTTTTCCAACAATGTTTACCGCTCCTAGTTTATATGTTTTTCCTTGATCAAAGGGAACTCTTTCTTGTGCTTTTATTTGAAAAAAACTTCCAAAAATCAATACAGTAAGGACTGCTTTTATGCTTTTATTTAACACTAAAAAATTATTTAATTTGTTCACTTGTTTTTCCAAATCGTCGTTCTCTTTTTTGATAACTAATGATAGCCTCATATAAATCTTCTTCTTTAAAATCAGGCCATAGTATAGGAGTAAAATATAATTCTGCATAGGCTATTTGCCATAATAAGAAATTACTTATTCTATGTTCGCCACTTGTTCTTATTAATAAATCTACATCTGGTAAACTTTGCGTGTAAAGATGCTCATTTATAATTGAATCGTCTATAGTATCTATTGAAATTATATTATTTTTAACTTTATTACTAATGATTTTAACCGCATTTACGATTTCTTCTCTGGAACCATAACTTAATGCAAGAGTCAATGTCATTCTTGTATTGTCTTTAGTTTTTGAAATAACATCTAGCAGTTCTTTTTGGGCAGATTTAGGTAGTTTTTCTAAATTCCCTATTGCATTTAATTTGATATTATTGTCTTGTAAGGTTTTAAGTTCTTTCTTTAGTGAATTTATTAATAATTTCATTAAAGTTTCAACTTCTAGTTGTGGCCTGTTCCAGTTTTCTGTAGAGAAAGCGTATAATGTAAGAAATTCTATTCCTAATTTTGCACAATATTCGATAGTTACTTTTACAGATTTTGTTCCGTTTTCATGACCTAAAGCTCGTAAAAGTCCTTTTTGTTTTGCCCATCGACCATTCCCATCCATAATAATGGCTAGATGTTTTGGCAAGTTTGTAGTATCTATAGTATTTTTTAAATTCATTTTTCAATCTGCACAATAGCATGGTTTATTTCCGTAGGTATACGTCAAGGTTATACCTGTAAAAACATACCAATCTGAATTATTTATATTTCCAAAACGCAACAATTTTAAATTTTCATTATTTGGATTGCTTCCGTCTAAATTATCAGTAAATGTATATCGAGCTCCAAGTTCAAAAGCTAAAATGAATTGAGGTGTAATATTCGATTTTACACCTACAATCATAGGAATAGCAATTGATCCATTACTTTTTTCTTTTTTCGTTTCTCCTGATAAAACATACAATTCGTCGTGTCTAAAATAGCTTAATCCAGAAAATACATAAGGAGAAATTTTTCTTTTTCCTTCATGTAAATTAAAATCAAAAAAGTTAAATTCAAGCCCGAAAGATAGTTCTTTTATACTGTTTTCAAAACGATACCCTCTTTGATTTCGGCTAGGTTCACTTGAATCTATATCATTCGAAGCTATTTTTGATTGCATGTACGAAAAGCGATATGCATGTCTTGGACTTTTATTCCATTTATATAATAATCCTATGGCGGGTTCGTTAGGCGAAAAATAGGTCGTAGGACCAACATCTCCAATGTAATTGCTTCCACCCAGAAAAACACCTACTTCATGAATCTGAGCATTCAGAATCATAAAAGGAAATAAAAATAGTAAATAAAAGCTTTTATACATTTAATTAAAATTGCGTGCAAATATAATAATAAACAATTCGAATCAATACCCATTAATTTAAATGTTCGTTTTTTTAATAAATCGACACCTAGTTTAATAAAATACAGGAATTCATTTCTACAGAAACGAGAAATATTAGGATATTCGTATAGCTTAGGGCTAAAAATAGTTTTCGAGCTTCGCGTTTTGGCGGGTTCAAAAGTACAAACCTCGTAGTTTGAACCTTAATTGCCTAAATAAAACAAGTGTCATCGTACTTTTTTATTAATACTTTGCCACTTCTACGTTTTTACCAAGTGTTTTAAATCGAACTCCATTTTTCTGCAAAACGGTTATCGTTGTAGCTCCCGTTTGGCTTGTATTTAAGTCCTGAACAATGCCAGACTTTCCTTTGTGGGTTCCGCTAGTTACATTACATTGGTCGCCGTTCTTTATTTTTATTGTTTTTAGTTGATCCATGTTTATTTGCTCTTAATTAATTTTTTGAGGTTAATTTTCTGCGAAGTTTTTCATAATTCAGCAAAGATAAAATTTATCATTTGTTGTATTATGCTATTGAATTCGTTAACATTGTAAGCGGTGCATGAATTGTTATTTCTGGCAATACGATTGGCATTGTCGTTTATTGTTGTTAAAGTTTGTCTGGATAAGGAATAATAAAATAACCTAAAACTATTAATTTCTTCTGTCTTCGCCCCAAAACAATTTGTTGCGTAGTGTTTTTAAAAATGTTTCTTCTGGGATTTCAACCATATTAATTTGAAATGGAGTTTTCTTTATGGTCAATATAGTTTCGTTTTTTACAGATAAAATTCTAGAATCTAACGAAATTAAATGCTGCTCTTCTCTACCAGAAACTTTTAATTTAATTGCTGTTTCGTCAGGAACAACTAATGGGCGAGCATTTAAATTATGAGGAGCAATAGGAGTTATTACTAAACTTTTTACATCAGGAGTTAATATTGGTCCGCCACAACTCAATGAATAACCAGTGGATCCAGTGGGTGTGGATACAATTAATCCATCGGCCCAATAGGTATTTAAAAATTCATCATTTAAGTAGGTTTCTATTGTAATCATCGATGCAGAATCCTTACGACTCACAGAAATCTCATTCATTGCAAAATTTATATCTTTAATTGCTTCATTTTCTGGAGAACAGGATAAACTTATTAATGACCGTTTGGAGACGGTATATTTTTTATCAATTACAAATTGCATAAACGCTGCAATATTCTCTTTTTGAACTGTGGCCAGAAAACCAAGTCGACCGGCATTTATTCCTAAAATAGGAACCCCAGAATCCCTTACCAGTGTGGCAGCTCTGAGAATCGTTCCGTCACCACCAATACTTATCAAAACATCAAAGCTTTTGTCTAATTCTAGATGGGAACTAAACGTTTTATACTCTTTTTGTACAATTTTTTTTTCGTATAATACTTCTAAGAAACTAGATTCAATTATCATTTCAACGTTATTCCTATTAAAAAAAACAAAAATGTCTTTGATAATAGGTTCTGTACTGTTTTGATAATATTGACCGTAAATAGCTACTTTCATTTTATTTATTGTTCGGTGATTTTGTTAAAAATGGATTCGATTTAGATATTAATCAAATCAACGAATCCTCAAAAAACTATATGTTAAGGTATTTTTCTAGATATTCGGAGCGCTCTTTCAGGGTGTTGATATAATTATCTTCTTGATGCTCAGATATTATTTCATAATTATAGCGTCTAAAAGTTTGTATAATATCATTCATTACTCCTAAACTTAACTTTATAGTTACTTGAATAAACTCTAAATCTGCCTCAGAAATGAAAAGACCTAAAATTTTACCATCATTGCTTTCAATGATTTGTATAATTTGGCTCATAGAATAATCTACAATCTTTTTTTTGACAATAATAACACCACCTTGTTCATTTATAAATGGAGTCTCAGTAAAAAACTTTATTACATCATCAATTTCATAATAACCCACATATTTATTGCTTTGATCTAGAACTGGAACTAGATTTGTGTGGTTTCTTGCAAAAACGGCTAAAACATCAATCCAAATCATATCAGTTTTCACAAAAAAACCCTCAAGAGTATAGCTGTAATCAATGATTTTTTTATCAATATCAAAAGTTTCGATATCCTCAGAAGCAATACTCCCAATATAGATTTCCTGTTCAATAACCGGAAAGTGTGAAAAGTTCAAATCATCAAAAAAGCCTTGAACAACAGCAATAGTTTGTTGGCTGTCAATTGCTTTGTAATTGTTGTTGATATAATCTTTAATTTCTGTCATAGTTAGCGAACCAATAGTTACTGCAAAATAATCAATTTTATACGATATCAGCTAATTTAACTTTGTATTTTTGCACAAATTAATTTCAAAATAAAGCATCAAATCGTATTCCAATGACAAAGTTAAGTGTAAATATTAATAAAATAGCAACTTTGAGAAATGCTCGAGGTGGAAATGTGCCTGATTTAATAAAAGTAGCTTCGGATATTCAAAAATTTGGGGCGCAAGGAATCACCATTCATCCGCGTCCAGACGAACGCCACATCAGGTATCAAGATGCACGGAATTTAAAATCGATAGTTTATACCGAATATAATATTGAAGGAAATCCTTTGGAGCGGTCATTTATTGATTTAGTTCTAGAAACAAAACCAACTCAAGTTACTTTGGTGCCAGATGCAAACGATAATTTAACTTCGAATGCAGGATGGGATACTATAAAAAATAAGCATTTTCTAATTGAGATAATCCAAGAATTTCAACGAAATAATATTAGAACCTCTGTATTTGTAGATCCAGTTATTGAAATGATTGAAGGAGCAAAAAGTATTGGAACCGAAAGAATTGAATTGTATACCGAAGCTTTTGCACACCAATACAATTTAGGAAACAAAAACGGAATTGATCCTTTTGTAAAATCGGCAATTTTTGCAAACGAACTGGGATTAGGCATCAATGCCGGACATGATTTGAGCCTAGACAACATTCAGTTTTTTAAACACAATATACCAGGATTACTCGAAGTTTCAATAGGACATGCACTGATTTCCGAAGCCATTTATCTCGGATTAGATAACGTAGTGAATATGTATTTACAAAAACTAAAATAAATTAACCATATAAGGCATATAAGGTCATTTAAGTTGTTGGGAGATTTAAAATTTTATAGGAACTTAAATGCCTTATATGGTAAAAAAAACTAAAATGTTGTATTCAAAAATAGAAGGCGAAGGCACCCGAGCCGACGGCGAATCGTGCGAAGCAAAACCCCTTTTAATTTTTCACGGATTTCTTGGAATGTCAGACAATTGGAAAACATTGGGAGTGCAATTCGCCACACAAGGTTTTCAAGTTCACTTATTGGATTTGCGCAATCATGGCAAAAGTTTTCATTCCGAAGAATTCAGCTATGAACTCATGACACAGGATGTTTATGACTATTGCAAAGCAAATAATCTCGAAAAAGTCAATATCATTGGACATTCTATGGGCGGAAAAGTCGCCATGCTTTTTGCAACAACTTACCCAGAAATGGTTGAAAAATTAATTATTGCTGATATTGCCCCAAAATTTTATCCACAACACCATCAAAGTATTCTGGAAGGATTAAATGCAGTTGATTTTTCAAAAAAGCCAAGCCGAAGTGATGTCGAAACAATTCTGTCGCAACACATTCCGGATTTTGGTACAAGGCAGTTCTTGCTAAAAAGTTTATTTTGGATTGAACCTGGGCAACTCGGCTTTAGATTTAATCTCGCCGTATTTAATAAAAAAATAGACGAAATAGGAAAACCATTACCACAAGAAAACAACTTCAATAATCCAACGCTTTTTATTCGTGGCGGAAATTCTAATTATATTCTAGATGAAGATTTTGAGCCTATAAAACATCATTTTCCTCTGGCGCAATTTGCAACCATTCCAGCTGTTGGGCATTGGCTTCACGCCGAAAACCCGAAGGTGTTTTATGAAATTACCAGTTCGTTTCTAAAATAAAAAACCCCTTTTCAGTCTAGATTGAAAAGGGTTTTTTGGTTAAAATAAAATAACCTTTATTTTTTCACAACCTTCATTGTTTCAATAGTTCCAGTGTCAGTTGTTACTTTCAAAAAGTACATGCCAGTTTGTAGTGAATTCAAATCTAAATCTACATTGTTTAATCCCAAAAATTTAGCATCAAAGACTTGCTTTCCTAATAAATCGAAAACGACAACTTCGTTAATTTGAGCAACAGCCGAATCTAATTTTAATTGACCGTTTGTAGGATTTGGGTAAGCATAAATTTGGGATTTAACATCAAATTTTTCAACAGCTAACTGTGTTCCAGTATATTTAGAAATCCCACCTGTTGTTGCATTTGTGTTCAATCCCGCCGAAAATCCAAAAGTGTCATTTAAGAAAGCTAATGTGCTATGAGCTACACCATCAATATTAGTCCAAGTCAAACCATCGTCCTTGCTGTACGCAGATCCAATTGGACTTACTGATGCTGCCGAAACTACTTTCGAAGTGCCAGGAATATAAGCAATATCAGTATTATAGAATCCTGTAGTGGTAATTGGGTTCCAAGTAGCACCACCATCTGTGGTTTTATGAAGTTTAGGAGGATTATAAATCATCAAAAGCCCTTTGTTTGCATCCGAAAAAGTAAAACGGTCGTTTCCAAAGTCTGAACTTGGAGAAGTTGCTACAGTCCAATTCAACCCTTTATCTACAGATTTAAAAATTCTGCCTCTATCGGTTCCAAACCAAATGGTGTTTCCAACAACGGTATACAGATTATTGTACCCATATTCTCCTACTAGATCAACTATAATAGGATCTGGATTCTCATCTGTAAATATAAGGTCTGGTATATTGGCTCCAGGTACTCTTGTCCAATTAGCCCCACCATTTGTTGTGGTGTAGATTTCAAATTCATTACTTTCAGGATCGCCTTGTGCTATGCCGTTATTAGCATCCCAAAAATAAACAAAGTTAGCGTAAGATTCTACTGCGTCGTTAAATAAAGCAGTTGGTTGTTTATTCCACGTTGCTCCATTATCAGTAGTTTTCCATATACCACCATTAGTAGTGCCAGTGTCGAGAAAAGCAGAAATCCATGCAGTTGAGCTGGATACTGCAGTAATAGAAGATATTCCTAAACCAGCAGTATTCGCACCTAAACTCATAGTTCCCGGTGTCCAAGTAGCACCACCGTCTGTACTGCGTGTAAATTCTTTAATACTATAATCTGGCGTTGCGGGTATTGCATTATCAAAGGCATTAGCCCAAATTACATTCGCATCTACGATGGAAATACTATTTAAACTTCTGGAAGGTGTTGCAAATCCTGTCGCTTTGGTTGTCCAAAATTGAGCGTTAACACTAAATGAACAAACTAATAAAATAAAAAGTACTGTTTTTTTCATAGTTATAAGATTTAGAAATAAAATATAAAGGTAAGAAAATGTAGATAGTATGTCAATATTTATTTATATTTGATAACATAAACTTATTAATAACTTATGAAGCTACTCATTAGAATTCTTATCACATCAGGATTAGTTATGCTTATCGCACACTTTATGACTAGTGTTGATGTTGCAAATTTTACGACTGCTGTTATAGTTGCAGTTGTTTTGGGCTTACTTAATGCGCTTGTAAAACCCATATTAGTGCTTTTAACATTACCCGTAACGATACTTACGTTAGGATTATTTTTATTTGTAATCAATGCGGTAATTATTTTATTATGTTCAAGATTAGTAGATGGGTTTAGAGTAAATTCGTTTTGGACTGCTATGATTTTTAGTATTATTCTCTCCATTTGCCAGTCAATAATGTTTAGATTGACTAAAGAAGACAAATAAAAAATACATCGATTTAATACTTGTTTGGGTTGCAAAAATTTCATAATTTTGCAACCCAATTTTATTATGTAAATTAACGAAGAAGATGGATATCAAAAGAGTAGCATTAGACGCTGTGAATGAAACGATTGTAATGACGGTTGTTCACATGGATTACAAAGGACAAGTAGCAAAAAGAATCAACGAAAAAATGCCTTTGGCAACGGTAAAAGGTTTTAGAAAAGGTGCTGTGCCAAAAGATCTTGTCGAAAAACAATACGGTCGTGCCATAAAAGTAGAAGAAGTTCAAAAAGTAGTTGATTTAGCTTTGGAGCGTTTTGTACAATCTGAGCGTTTGAATCTTTTAGGAACGCCACTTGCAAAAGCAAACGAAGCTTTTTCTTGGGATAACGAAGAATTGACATTTGAATATGAAATTGGTCTAGTTCCTAGTTTTGAATTGAATCTAGAAGCAGAAAATAGTATCATAAAATATGTAGTTTCTGCAGATGATAAATTAATAGATGGCCAAGTGGAGCGCATTCAAAAACAATTTGGAAAAGCAATTCCTCAAGAAACAGTTGAAGCAGGTTCTGATATTACTGGAACTTTCGCTAATGAAGCCGAAGGAATTAACAATACAACCACAATAGCTTTGGCAATTTTCAAAGATAAAGCAACTGGGGATCAATTTATTGGTAAAAAAGTAGGCGATGTCGTTACCGTAAATACAAAAGGTTTGTTCGAAGACGATCACCAATTGATGGATTACCTAAAAGTAGGTCACGATAATGTTCATGGTTTAGAAGTTGACGTTATGTTTACTATTGAAGCAATTAACGGTTCAGAAGTAGCGGAATTAAATCAAGAATTATTCGATAAACTTTTTGGAGCTGGAACAGTTGCTACACTCGACGAATTGAAAGTAAAAATCAAGGAAGATGCTGAAAATCAATTTGCGCAACAAGCAGACCAAAAATTATTAGCTGATGTTCAAGATTTTTTAATAGAAAGCACAAAATTCGAATTGCCTTCTGAATTTTTGAAAAAATGGTTGCAAACCGTTGGCGAAAAACAATTGACTCCAGCAGAAGCAGAGGTAGAATATGCTCGTTCTGAAAGAGGATTGCGTTTTCAATTAATCGAAGGTAGAGCAATGGCACAAAGCAATATTCAAATCACATTTGAAGATTTGAAAACCTTTACTACCAAAAATATCCGTCAACAAATGGCACAATTCGGACAAACAAATCCTACAGATGCAGAAGTGCAAGGAATTGTAGCACGAGTTTTGTCGAACCAAGATGAAGTAAAAAAACTTTCGGATCAAGTGGTTGCAGAGAAACTGTTAGACTTGTTCAAAGAAAAAGCAAATCCAACAACAAAAGAAGTGACTTACGAAGAATTTATAGCGGCTTCGTACGGAGAGTAAATTCGAAGTTGGAAGCCAGAAGTTTGGAGTTGGAAGTAAGACTTCAAAACAAAAACCAAATAACTTTATGATTTTATTACAAAGTCTAAACCATAAAAAATAAGTATATTTGAGCGTCAAAAGATATTTTTTGACGCTCTTTTTTTAAAGCTTCCAGCCTTTTAAAGGCTGGAAGCTTTAACCAAACTTTTAAACTTATAAAAAAATGAACTACGGGAAGGAATTTAAAAAATTTGCTACAAAGCACCAAGGTGTAAACGCCATGTATTACGACAAAATCGTAGCAGCGATGAATCCAACGAATATGACGCCTTATATTATTGAAGAACGCCAGTTGAATGTTTCACAATTAGATGTTTTTTCGAGATTGATGATGGATCGAATTATATTTTTAGGAACAGGAATCGATGATCAAATAGCAAATATCGTTCAAGCACAATTATTGTTTCTTGAAAGTGCCGATGCTTCAAAAGATATTCAGATTTACTTGAATTCTCCTGGAGGAAGTGTATACGCAGGACTGGGAATTTACGATACGATGCAATACATCAAACCAGACGTAGCTACAATTTGCACCGGAATGGCGGCTTCAATGGGAGCAGTTTTGTTATGCGCAGGTGCAGCTGGAAAACGTTCGGCATTACCACATTCAAGAGTAATGATTCACCAACCATCAGGCGGAGCACAGGGTGTTGCGACAGATATGGAAATCAACTTGCGTGAAATGTTGAAATTAAAAGACGAATTATACCAAATTATTTCACATCATTCAGGACAAACTTTCGATAAAGTGCACAAAGACAGCGAGCGCGATTATTGGATGATTGCCGATGAAGCTAAGGAGTACGGAATGATTGATGAAGTGTTGAGAAGATAAATTCAGTATTCAGTGTTCAGTTTTTTAGTGTTCAGTTATTTGTCGGATTTATTATAGAACTGACCACTAATCCCTAAAAAATAAAATACTGACCACTGACCACTAAATAAAAAGATGGCAAAACCAAAATTAGAATGTTCCTTCTGTGGAAGAAAAAAACCGGAAACCAATTTATTGATTGCCGGAATCGATGCGCACATTTGTGATAAATGTATCGAACAAGCCCACGGAATTGTAATCGAAGAATTAAAATCAAGCGGAAAGGCGCATTTGCCATCAGACTTGGTGTTGAGAAAACCAAAAGAAATTAGGGCTTTCTTGGATCAATATGTTATTGGGCAAGACCAAACCAAAAAAGTAATGGCAGTTGCGGTCTACAATCATTACAAACGTTTGATGCAACAAGAATTGCATGATGATGTTGAGATTGAAAAAAGCAATATCATAATGGTAGGACAAACCGGAACGGGTAAAACTTTGGTTGCCAAGACCATTGCGAAAATGCTCGACGTGCCATTGGCAATTGTAGATGCTACCGTATTGACTGAAGCAGGTTATGTGGGAGAGGATGTCGAAAGTATTTTGACACGTTTATTGCAAGCTGCTGATTATGATCTTGCTAAAGCCGAAAGAGGCATTGTTTTTATTGACGAAATTGATAAAATTGCTCGCAAGAGCGACAATCCATCCATTACTCGTGATGTTTCGGGTGAAGGAGTGCAACAAGCTTTGTTGAAATTATTAGAAGGAACTGTGGTTAATGTGCCACCAAAAGGAGGACGTAAACATCCAGACCAGAAATTCGTTGAAGTAAACACCCAAAACATTTTGTTTATAGCTGGTGGTGCTTTTGACGGAATTGAGCGAATTATTTCAAAACGTTTGAACCGTCAAGCTGTTGGATATTCTACATCTAAAAATGTGGATAATATCGACAAAGACAATTTATTGCAATACATTATCCCAAAAGACATCAAAGATTTTGGATTAATTCCTGAAATCATTGGACGTTTGCCTGTATTGACACACATGGATCCTTTGGACAGAGAAACCTTGAGAGCGATTTTGACACAGCCTAAAAACGCCTTAATAAAGCAATATCAAAAATTGTTTTTGATGGATGAGGTTGAATTCACTATTACAAATGAGGCATTGGATTTTATTGTCGAGAAAGCACTAGAATACAAACTTGGCGCACGTGGATTGCGTTCGTTGTGCGAAGCCATCTTGACTGATGCCATGTATGAATTACCAAGTTCAGATGATAAATTTTTAGAAATTGACGTGGATTACGCCAAAGAAACTTTGAACAGAAATTTATTGAAACGATTGGAAATCGCTTCGTAAATTTTTAGTTTATACAATTTCAAACCCGATAGTTTTTTTAAACCTGTCGGGTTTCTTTGTGAAAAAACCCCCAATATCCTTTTTTATAAACAATAGATTGTCGATTTTTGTTCCTGTTAAATTAATACAAAAATGGTAATAGAAGATAAAGAGATAATTTTGTTAAAAGTTTCCGGTCAAGACAAACCTGGAGTAACTGCAGGCTTAACTTCCATATTAGCAACTTATGATGCGATTATTTTAGATATTGGACAAGCTGATATCCATGATACATTATCATTGGGTATTTTATTCGAAATACAATCAGGATCTAGTTCTGGACCAGTTTTGAAAGATTTGTTATTCAAAGGATATGAATTGGGAATAAAGGTCAAGTTCACTCCGATTTCTATACCAGATTACGAAATTTGGGTAAAAGGACAACGAAAACAACGCTACATCATAAATGTCTTGGGCGAAAAATTAACGGCAGAACAATTAGCTGCTGTGACCAAAATCATGTCAGATCAAAATTTGAATATTGATTCTATTATACGATTAACAGGTAGAGTTTCAGTAGTTGATAAAGAAGAATATCCTCGTTCTTGCATACAATTATCGGTAACGGGAGAAATTGAGGACAAAACATTGATGACGGCTCGTTTTATGGAAATTTCGGGTGATTTAGATGTAGATATTTCTTTTCAAGAAGACAATATGTACAGACGAAACAGGAGATTGGTGTGTTTTGATATGGATTCTACCTTGATTCAAACCGAAGTAATCGATGAATTGGCTGAATTGAATGGTGTGGGAGAACAAGTTAGAGCCATCACAGAATCGGCGATGAATGGCGAAATTGATTTTAGTGAAAGTTTCAAACAAAGAATGGCCTTGTTAGAAGGCTTGAGTGAGGATGTACTGCAAAATGTAGCCGAAAATCTGCCCATAACAAAAGGAGCACATCGCTTGATGAAAGCCTTGAAATATTATGGTTATAAAACGGCTATTTTATCAGGAGGATTCACCTATTTTGGAGATTATTTGCAAAAGGAATTAGGGATAGATTACGTTTATGCTAATGAATTGGAAATTAAAGACGGAAAATTGACGGGTAACTATTTGGGAGAAATTGTGGACGGTGCAAAAAAAGCCGAATATCTAAAAGCCATTGCAGAAAAAGAAGGAATTCACATCAACCAAACCATAGCTGTGGGTGATGGCGCAAATGATTTACAAATGTTGAACTTGGCTGGTTTAGGAATTGCTTTTCATGCCAAACCGAAGGTAAAAGAAAATGCAGCTACTTCAATTTCTAGTTTAGGTCTTGATGGGGTTTTATATCTATTAGGTTATCACGACAGGCATATTGATATGATTGAGGAATAGAACATTATTCTAAAGGTTTAAAATCAGAATCCCGTATTGAAAATTTCAGTACGGGATTCATTTATGTTGTAATTATACGGTTAAGAATTTTTTTCAATAATTTTAAGATTACTGCTGCAAATTCCTCTTGCACCACAGCTCATTCTATGTGGTCCGCAGGATGATGTTAAAAATAGAAGTAGGACTGATATTAAAATTATTTTTTTCATATTATTGATTTACAGTTGCTTGCATATTTTTCAATTGTTCCAAATAGTCTCTTTGATTTGACAACCTTGGAATTTTATGTTGGCCACCTAATTTGTCTTTTTCTTTTAACCAATCATAAAATAAATGCTCTCGGGCTATATTTATCACTAACGGATTAAGGGTCATGTTATTGTATCTTTTTGCTTCATAATCAGAATTCAAAGATTGCAAAGTTTCGTCAAGTGTTTTTTGAAACAAAATAATATCTGTTGGTTTTTTCTTGAATTCGATCATCCACTCGTGTGCTCCTTTTTCTTTGTTTTTCATAAAAATGGGAGCAACAGTATAATCCACTATTTCGGTATTTGTAATTTGACAAGCTTTGGCAATGGCTTGGTCGGAGTTTTCGACCATTAATTCTTCGCCAAAAACATTAATATGGTGTTTGGTTCGACCAGTAACTCGAATTCTATAGGGGTTTATTGATGTGAAACGAACCGTATCGCCTATTAAATAACGCCATAATCCAGAATTTGTGGTAATAATAATAGCATAATTTTTAAACAATTCTACATCAGCTAAACGTATGATTTTTTGACTATCTGTACCAAAAGTGTCCATTGGAATGAATTCATAGAAAATACCGTAATCCAACATGAGCAATAAATCATTAGAATTGTTTAAGTCTTGAATGGCAAAAAAACCTTCGGAAGCATTGTATATTTCGTAATATTTAAAATCTTTATTGGGTACAATTTTTTGATATTGATCTCGGTAGGGTTCAAAATTTACTCCGCCATGAAAATAGACTTCGAGATTGGGCCAAATTTCCATTAGATTAGTCTTTCCGGTTTCTTCGAGTACTTTATTCATTAACACCAACATCCACGACGGAACACCAGCAAAACTAGTTACGTTTTCGTTTTTTACCTCGTTAATAATCGCAGTAATTTTAGTTTCCCATTCGCCCATAAGCGAAATTTTGCTGCTTGGTGTACTACTAAATTCAGCCCAAGCAGGCATGTTTTCTATGAGTATTGCTGATAAATCTCCAAAAAAAGTATGGTTGTCTTCATAAATTTGAGAGCTTCCGCCAAGGCGAAGGCTTTTGCCAAGAAACATCTCAGAGTTTTCGTTATTATTGAGATACATGCAAAGTAAATCTTTACTGCCTTTGTAATGACAATCTTCTAAAGCTTCGTTACTAACGGGTATAAATTTGCTTTTAGCATTAGTGGTTCCACTCGATTTTGCAAACCATTTTATGGGTGTTTCCCAAAAAACATTTTGCTCACCTTTGCGTGTGCGTTCAATCAATGGTTGCAATTCTTCATAAGTAGAAACGGGAACTCTTTGAGCAAATGTAGTATAGGAATTTATCGATGCATAGTCGTATTGTAAGCCCACAACTGTGTTTTCTGATGCCCGAAGTAGGTTCATCAGTAATTCTTCTTGAACTTCATTAGGGTATTTTATGAATAGTTCAATTTGATGGATTCGTTGTTTTAAAACCCATGAAGCAAAAGAATTGATTATCGGTAACGGCATAGCGATTTTAGATTTTAGAATGCGGATTCTAGATTTTAGATTTTAATGTCGCTTGAAAATACTAACTTTGCATTCGAATCAAAAATAGTGTTTTTTTTTAAAGTTTTGGAAATTTCTAATTTCTATTTCTTGAATCTAAAATCTAAAATCTAAAATCTATAATGACTTACGAAGGTGTTCTTACAAAAATGCAAACCGAGTTTGGAAATCCAATTCAATATTATCTGGTTTTTGAAGATAGTTTTTTGAACGTAAATCAATTGCTGAATAAAAATATTGAGATTAGTTTTTTGGGTTATCAATGTTTGAATTGTGGTAAGAAAAAGAAAATTTTTCGTCAAGGATTTTGTTACGATTGTTTTTATTCAAGTCCAGCCGTTGGAGATTGGATCATGAAACCTGAGCTAAGTACTGCGCATCTGGGTATTCAAGATAGAGATTTAGTTTATGAGCAAAAAGTGCAATTACAACCACACATTGTCTATTTAGCCTTGTCGAGTGAAGTAAAAGTGGGTGTGACTCGCAAAACTCAAGTGCCCACTCGATGGATGGATCAAGGCGCAACTCAAGCAATATCGATTGTTGAAGTTCCTAATCGTTATCTGGCAGGAATTACCGAAGTAGCCTTAAAAAAAATGTATGCCGATAAAACCAATTGGCAGAAAATGCTCAAAAACGAGGTACAGGCTGCAGATTTAATCAAAGAAAAAGCGAGTTTGAAATATATTATTCCAAAGGAAGTTCAAGAATTTTTCTATTCCGAAAAGGAAGATTTATACCTAATGCATTTTCCGGTTCTTGAATATCCAAAAAAAATCAACAGTTTAAATCTAGAAAAAACCCCCAATTTCATAGGAAGATTAAAAGGTATAAAAGGACAATATTTAATTTTTGAAGACGGAACGGTTTTTAATGTTCGCAGCTCCGAAGGATTGATAGTTAAAATAGATTTATAAAAAATTGCTGAAATTCTAAAAATTACTCTTTTTTCTTTTTCTTAAATAAACCATTAATCAAATCGGACGCTTTGGTTTTGATATCTTCTTTTTGAGCTCCTGTCTTTGTAGTATCGGTTGATTTTGTGTTTTTATTGATTAAATCTGTCAATGCTGATGAACCTTTTTTTACCAATTTGTCTTTTTGTTGATTTGCTAGTTGTGTAGTCAAATTTGTAACCGCACTTTTCATATCAGTAGCAATTTTTGGACTACTAAAATTTCCGGTCATCAATGCGTTAATTGGAATATTATCTAATTTTTCAGCATCGGCAGGTGATAATTTTGCCAGTAAAGCATTTGCCTCAGATCCAAGATATTTTGCTGGGACATCAAACTTTACATTATAGTTCATGTTTTGGTCAAAACCATGAGTTCCAACAATGGTGGCTTTTATGTCTTGGTATTTTATATCAAAAGGTTTTATATTTACTTTGCCATCTTTAAACGAAAGTGCCGCTTTTACATCATTTAAATTCAATTTTTTTAAATCTAAAAATTTTAAGTTTGAAGTTAAAGCAGTTAGCAAAGTTGAGTTGCTTGAATTTACGGTTGTGGATAACATTTGTCCTAATAAATCTCCAGTTATGGATTTTAAATCAGGTGTCATTTCATTAGAATCTAAGTTTCCGTTAAGTTTAATTTTCGAGTTTAATTTACCATTAATTATTCCTGCAATTGGAGCTATTTTTTTTAGCATTTCAAGTTGGGTAAATGATTGCGCAATATCAACTTGATTTAAATCTAAATTCATATCAAAAGTTGGGGTTTTACTTTTTGTAGAGACAAAACCATTAACTCCAATATTTCCACCAAAAACGGAGGTTTTTACGTTTTCTAATGTTACTTTTTCGTCTTTTATAATTAGTTTTCCAGAAACATCTTTCAATGTTAAATTATCATACAAAACCGTTTTTGCTTTGGCAGTGAAGGAACAATTTAAAAAGGCTGGAATTTTCATTGCCTCCGTTTTTTTAGTTTCACTGCTCGTTGCAGTTGACATAAAATCATTTACGGCTAATTGATTGGAGTTCATATTAAAATTTCCTTTCAGTTCTTGATTCCGGAACATAAATCCGTAGAAATTTTCTAAAATTCCAGTTACATTAATGTCACTTTTTCCAGTAGTTGCATTAAATTGTTTTAGATTAATTTGACTTGGATTAAATTGTACCAAAGCATTGCTGATTTTCATCGATTTGCCATTTTCATCGGTATAGTTAAAACCAAAAAGACTCATTGTTCCTGCATTATTGATGTTTTGATACTGGCTTTTTTCTACAGATTGCATGTCAAATTTGGTAGAAACATCGGCTTTTAAAATTCCAGATAATGGTTTGTCTAGTTTTATGGGATACGCTTTTGAAAGGTTTCCTAGATTTATTGTTCCTTTCAAAGCGGCATCAACTAATGCGTTTTGCGATATGTTTTTAACATTGGCTTTGGCATTAAAAATATCTTGATCTATAGAAAAAGATAATTTATCAAGATTGATATAAGTGTCGTTTAGCACGCCAGTTTCATTGATTATTTTCGTGTCTATAACAATATTTTGGACTGATTTTGGTAAATTTGGATATTGAAATGAGGCATTATTAGAAGCTATTGCAATGTTGAATTTAGGCACTGACTGATCAGAATACAAACCTTTGGCAAAACCAACAACAGTGAAATCGCCAGTGGTTTTCACATTGTCTAAACTCGATGAATACGCTGCGGGAATTAGACCTAGAAAATTTTTAAAGGAGGATGTTGGGGTTTTAAATTTCAAATCATAGTTTTGACCTGCATCGACCATTTGAATAAAACCATCAAATTCTAAGGGCAATTGATTGATTAAAGCTTTATTTTCTTTAAAAGTGTATTTGCTTTTCTCTAAATCAATGCCTAGTACCGCATCAAGAGTCAATTTTACATTTTTCATATAATTGACTTTATCCATTTCCAGCGATACATTTGCTGTAGATTTAGTGTCTAAATCTAATATTGAATTGGTAAAATCTCCAGTTCCTTTGTGATTTAAACTGTCAATTACCATTTTTATTTGGGAACTTTCGTCAAAATAGTTGAACTTAAAATTTTCTAATTTATAATCCTGAATTTTTAGTGCCAATGGGTTGCTTTTAGTATTGTCATTGGGGTTTTTATCTTTCAAAGCGATGTCATAATTCCCAATTCCGTCTTTGTTGAAGAGAATGTTTATAAACCCATTTCTAGAAGTTATTCCTTGAATTTCCATGGTTTGGTCTTTGCTTTTGAATAATTCTTTGAGAGACATTTTTAAATTCAATTCGCCTATTGAGACCAATGTATCGCCTTCAAATGGAGCTTTGTTGATAATGACAAGTTTGTCTAATGTGATTGTTGCGTTCGGAAAATTTTTAAAGAGACTCAAATCAGCTTCAGAAAAACTGACTTTTGCATTTACTTTTTCGTTGATGACTTGGGTTATTTTGGCATTTATTTCATCTTTAAAAAAATAGGGAACGGCAAATAAAGCTATTGCTAATAAGACCATTACAATTCCTGCAATTTTTAATATTTTCTTTAACATGATTTTTTTATTTTTAAATGGAAAACAAAAATGGTGCCTGATTAACAAAAGTAAAAAAAAATCCGTTTAAGAATTAAACTCAGACGGATTTGATTTTGTATAAAATTTAAAAAAAGCTATTGAATATTGATTTCAAATGGCATAATGGCCTGAACTCCTTTTTGAGAATATATTTTTTTTAATTGTTTTAGGATTTTATAATTTTCATTCCCGATTTCTTCTTTTATAAAAGTTTCTTTTGTTTGAGCAAATGGGAAACCCGATTTTTGAAAATAATCCATGAAATTCTTTTCATACTCAGGATAATTTACGGTAGAATATTTTTTTATTTTTACCAGACCTGAAGCATATTTTAAGGCAGCATCCATTCCTCCAATTTCGTCTACAAGTCCCAGTTTTAAAGCTTCGGAACCAGTCCAAACACGACCTTGAGCAATTGCATCAACTTTTTCAAAAGTCATTTTTCTGCCTTTGGCAACATGCATAACAAAGGTTTTGTAAATTTGCTCTACACTTTCTTGGCTAAAATTTCTGAACTTTTCATCAAGTGGTACAAAAGGACTATAATCTGAAGCGTTTTCATGAGTTCTAATTTGTTCGGTATGCAACCCATTTCTGGTGGCTATTTCAGTTAAATTTGGTAATATTCCAAAAACTCCAATTGACCCTGTAATCGTATTTTTCTCAGCAAAAATTCTGTTTGCATTACAAGCAATATAGTAACCTCCAGAAGCAGCATAATTTCCCATCGAAACAACTACGGGTTTTACTTTTTTAGTCAATTCAATTTCTCTCCAAATCAAATCCGATGTTAATGCGTTTCCGCCTGGACTATTAATTCGCAACACTATTGCTTTCACTTCTTCGTCTTTTCTGGCTTCTTGAAGGGAACGTCTCATTGATCCTTCGCCAATAATTGTAAGATCACCTTCGCCACTTTGAATTTCTCCTTGGGCATATATTATGGCAATTTTGTCATTTGAACTATCACTTTCGGATGTTGTTGCAACTTTATCTGAATAATCTAATATCGAAATTTTGTTGTAATCTTCGTCTTTATCAACCTTTAATGCTTTTTTGATATCGTCATGATAGAGGTCCTCATAAGCAATTTTGTCTATCAGTTTTTCGGTTTTTGCCATTTCAGGAGTTCGGGCGAGCAGTCCATTTGCGACTTCATTTAATCGTGCGATTGAAATATTTCGGCTTTTAGAAATATCAGAAATAACGGAATTCCAGATCGAATTTAGCATCGAAGTGGTTTGTTCTCTATTCGCTTCACTCATTTTATTTTCAAGAAAGGGTTCTACGGCACTTTTGTATTTACCGTGGCGAATCACTTCCATTTTGATTCCTGTTTTATCTTGAAAATCTTTGAAAAACATAATTTCAGTCGATAATCCTCTGAAATCTAATTCTCCTATTGGATTGATATACAAAGTGTTGGCAACGGAGTTTAAATAATACTCTTTTTGAGAATATGAATTTGAAAATGCCATGATGAATTTTCCCGACATTTTAAAATCTTCCAATGCATCTCGTAATGCTTTGGTTTGAGCAATTCCTAAAGAAGATACATTATTTAAAATAGAAATTCCTTTAATATCATCATCTGTTTTTGCAGCTTTGATTCCGTTTATAACATCAATCAATCCATCATGATTCGATTCGTAACGATCAAAATCTTTATAGAAAATTTTTCCACCATAATCTTCGGATACTTGAGATAAATCTAGCTCGATAACCGAATTATTTTCGGTAGAAACAGCCACAGAATCAGTGCTGAAAATAGCGCCAATAAGTAGTATTCCAAAAAACAGCATCATAAAGAAAACAAACATTCCTATAATTGTTGCCAATACATTTCCTAAAAATCTCATAATTACATTTTGTATATAAGTAGTAAAAAAAGGTGAAGTGTTACAAATCTATTCGTTAAAACATTCAAAATATAGTTATCAACACGCAGTGCAAATATACTTTTATTCTAAAAATATTTTAGTTTATTTGTGGTCAAGTATATGTTTCAAAATAAACACTACATTTTGACTCGTACTTTTGCTCTTTTTCTGTGTTAAAAATTATTTTAATAGCGGTACTATTAAAATAATTTTTGCCTTGAAAAAAAACAAAATAACTTCGCAAAATTTGCAGGGTTTATTTCAAAACAGATACTAATATGGAATCACAACATCAAGTCATTTTATCAATAGGAAGTAATCTAGGCAATCGTCTGGAAAACATTGTCAGTTGTATACAAATGATTCATCAAGAGATTGGAACAGTTATCAAAATATCTAGATTATACGCAACACCAGCTTGGGGTTTTGATAGCGCGGAGTTCTATAATTGTGCTTTGGTTTTACATACTTTTGGCACAGCCCAAAAAATATTAACCCAAATAGTAAGTATTGAAACCCAACTGGGGCGAATCCGCAATAATGATAATGAGTATCATTCCCGAATTATAGATATTGATTTAATCGCTTTTGACGAAGCTGTTTTAAATACAAAGGAACTTATCATTCCGCATCCATTGATGCAAAACAGGAAGTTTGTTTTAGTCCCAATTCAAGATTTAAATTTAGACTGGAAACACCCCGTTTTTCATAAAAATATCTCAGAATTACTAGAAGAAACTACGGACGAATCCACTTGTGATATTGTGCAGACTCTAGAAAATCCATTGGATAAAATTTCATTGGATAAATATAATTATGTAGCCATTGAAGGAAATATTGGCGCTGGAAAAACAACGTTGGCAGCAAAAATAGCCGAAGATTTTAATGCAAAAACGGTCTTAGAACGCTTTGCTGATAATCCTTTTTTACCAAAATTTTATGAAGATCAAAACCGCTATGCTTTTCCATTAGAAATGTCGTTTTTGGCCGATAGATACAAGCAATTGTCTGATGATTTGGCCCAGTTTGACTTATTTAAAGATTTTATAATTGCCGATTATCATATTTTTAAATCTTTGATTTTTGCAAAAGTGACCTTGCAAGAAGATGAATACAGGTTGTATAAAACACTTTTTGATATTATTTACAAAGAAATGCCAAAACCAGATTTGTATATTTATTTATATCAAAATACCGATCGATTGCTTCAAAACATTAAGAAAAGAGGTAGGAGTTACGAACAAAAAATTGCAGCTTCTTATTTAGATAAAATCAATAAAGGGTATCTCGATTATATCAAATCTCAAGTAGATTTAAATGTATTAGTAATTGATGTTTCGGATCGTGATTTTGTAAAAAACCAGAAAGATTACCTTTATATTTTGGGTGAAATTAAAAATAAAATCCGCTAAAATTATCGTTTTAGGGAAAAATGCCCTCTAATTTCTGGGCTTGTTTTATCAATTTTAAAAACAAACCAATAATCTGTGGCAGGTAATTCATTTCCATCGAGTTTACCATTCCATCCCAGACTTGTTGCATAAAGTTGTTTTAATATTTTGCCATAACGATCAAAAATGATTACTTCGGCATCAGGATAATTTAACAATCCTTTAATTTCCCAATAATCATTATAGTTGTCTTCATTTGGAGTAAAAAATTTGGGAATAATAATCACAACAAATTGTTGGCTTGCGGAACTGCATGATTTAGTATCGCGAACAATTGCTGTGTGTAAACCACTAGGCGCATTTGTGAAAATAGAAGAGCTTTGAAAATAACTTCCATCAATAGAATATTCGTAAAAATTTGCGGGATTTGTTAGATTGATTGTAACGGTGTTTTCATCTACAAGTACATTTTTAATTATAGGTATTGGGCGTTCAATTACTGTAATATTTTGAATTAAGGTACAGCTTTCCGGTGCAGGTTTTGTCACTGCAACGTTATAGAAGCCCGGAATTAGGGTCTTAATAGTTGTTGTTTTTTCTCCCGTGGACCACAAATAATCAATTCCATTTAGCGTACTCGAAAGTGTTACTTCTTCTGCTTTGCACTTTATGATTTCTAGATCTTCAAATACAGGTAAATCATAAACAACTACTTCTACTGGAATTCTTGCTCCAGTGGTACAATAGTCATTTACGGCTTCTATGTAGAGCGTGGTACTCGAACTAAAAAACCGTGTCAGACTTGTGCCAACTGCAAATAGTGAACTACCCGTTGGTTCGCTATACCAATAAATTGTACCTTCAGTAGTAGCAGCGGAAAGTGTCAAAAAACCTTCTCCGCATAAAGAAAATTTTGAGTTTGGAGTTGTTATTACAGGTATATTTAATATGGTTGCAACGACAGGAGTTCTTGTTGATGACTTTGCACAAAAAGGATATTTTGTTTCGATATAATAAGTTGTTGTACTAGATATTGTAGGAGTTATAAAAATTTCACAGGTTCCAAGAACTATACCTCCGGTTTCTTGATCGTACCATTGTATAATTCCTAAATTTGATTTTGCTCCTAATCCAATTGTACCAGTTCCACATCTTGAATTTTCGGTAATTTCGGTAATTTGTGGAATAGTCAATACAGTACTTGTAGCAATTTGAATCAAAGGATCTCCGGGCATTCCACCATATTCAACAATATAACCCACTGGTTTATGCGGTGCTTTGGTAGAACCTAAATTATTTAAATCATTCCATGTGCCTCTTGTTCCTATTCCAGGAACTGTTATATGAGCATAATCTTCATCAAAACCATCAGTATCTCTGAGGTTGTTTGGTTCATAAATTGGGATTCCATCGTACCAATATTTTGTAGACCTATTCCAATTTGCATAAATAAGATTTGCGCCTGTAGATCTCGGTTTTGATATAAAAAATCCAGCTATAGGTGTAGATTCGAGATTAGAAAAAAAAGCTAATCCTTTCTCTGGACCAGTCATCCATTTCCATCTCCCTTCGAGTTCAACGTCAGAGCCACCAATCCATCCTTCTCCATCTAATTGTTCAGCAGCGAGTTGTTGTTCGTCAGGTGATAAAATAGTTACTAAATAGCCTTTTATTCCAAAATAAGTTCTTGCTTCTGCAGCAACTACTGCAAGATCCCACGGAATTTCATTTTTTGGAACAAATTCATAATAATGTTTATTCGAGGGCAAATATCCAAGCTTGTCTAAACTTATTGAAAAAGAACGATTTCCTGTAGGTTTTAAGGATATGTTGGTGTATTCTACATCTTTTATAGCATTTATAAATTCTATATAAGGCACTTGATTTCCGGGAGTTGAACTAGAAAGTATAAGCAATCCTCTATTTTGATTCCAATTTGATATAATAGTTGGATGTGCGCCAGAAAGAGATAATAAATCTTGAGCGATATTATATCCTGTGGAAATTTGTATAAAAACTGAGTCAATACTGCTGTCGTCAGCATCCATAATACTGACATCAGTAACTATTTTAATACTGGTTTGTGGGCAATATATTTGATCACCTGTCGCATTAATTATGGGTATTGAATTAGAAGTTTTTTTAGAAAGAATTAAAGATGATGCTTTGCTTTTGTCCAAATTAATTATAGAGTCAAGATTTTGAATCATTTGATTAATTGGGGCACTGGCGGATGCTATTTTTAAATTAAAAAAGAATAGCAATATGAAAATTTTAAAAAGCACATAATTTTTCATGCTTAAAAGTAAGCTTCTAATTTTTTATTTTTTATAATACCTTTAATATTAACATATTATTATAAAAAATATCAAAAATAAAATTATCGTTTTAGCGAAAAATGACCACTAAATTCTTGGCTATTTTTATCAATTTTATATACATACCAATAATCTGTGGCAGATAATTCTTTTCCATCGAGTTTACCATTCCATCCCGGACTTGTTGCGAATAGTTGCTTTAAAAAATTTCCATAGCGGTCGAAAATAGTTACTTGTGATTCTGGATAATAAACTAAGCCTTTTATATGCCATAAATCATTATACGAATCATTATTTGGAGTAAAAAATTTGGGGACAACAAGAATAATAAGAGTCTGACTATCAATGCTACAAAGGTTTATTTCCCTGACATAAGCTACATTTAGACCTGACGAAAGATTATTAAATACATTTGAATTTTGATAGTTAATTCCATCTGTAGAATATTCAAAATAAGATTCTTCTTTTTTTAAATAAATCACAGCAGTAGTTTCATTAACTTCTATTCGATTTATCTCAGGTATGTTGTGTTCTACAACCGTTATTTTTTTTGTGCTGGTACAATTTTCTGGGGATAAACTAGTAATTTCAACGGTATATATTCCGGGTGTTGCAACAGTTATTTTTTGTGATTTTTCTCCGGTTGACCACGTGTAGGATTGGTTAGGAAGTAAAGCGTCTAAAGTTACCGTACTCAATTTACATAAAATAATCTCTTGATCCACAACAATAGGATAAGTGTAAACCAGAGCATCAATGGGAAACCGTATTCCGTTGCTGCAACCATTGTTAAAAGCTTCTGCATAATAAGTAGTGCTTGTTGTTATAATTGGGGTTGTAAAATTTGTTCCAGTTGCTTCAATGTTTCCGCCAGTTGCAGTTTTGTACCAATTTACAGTGCCAGTACTAGAATTTGCTTGAAGCGTTACAGTTCCAGAACCGCATCTGGAAACGGGACTATTTGTTGAAGCTATAATTGGTATTGTATTTATTGTTGCAATAATCGATGTACGACTTAAACCGCATCCTGAATCTACAAAATAGGTAGTTGTAGCATTTAGAAAAGGAGTTGCAAAATTATCTCCGGTATTTAACAAAACACCTCCGGCTGCGGAATCATACCAGTTTACAATGCCAACTGAAGAATTTGCTGAAAGTGATAAAACCCCAGAATCGCATCTTTCTGCTGCTGTTGTCGCTGTTATTTGAGCAATTGTAATTTTAGTACTTGTCGAAATTTGTAATATAGGATCTCCAGGCATTCCACCATATTCTACGATATAGCCTTTAGGTTGATAATTTCCAGATAAATCCCCGTTTAATTGTAGATCATTCCACGCGCCAGGCATGCCAACTCCCGGAGCTGTTATGTGTGCATAATTTTCATTTCCAAAATTGTTGGGTTCGTTTAAATTCCAAAAAGCAAAATTAGGGGTTGAACCTCCAACAGCTCCATTCCAAAAAACAGTGCCGTTTTCTGGACCTGTAACCCACTTCCATTCGCCCTCATTTGCAGCATCACTTCCACCAATCCATCCCGCACCTGATGCTTGTGCACCAGCTATTTGTGCTTCTTCCATAGAAGTAATGGTAACTAAATAACCCGAAATTCCAAAATAGGTGCTCATTTCGGCAGCGATTTTTGCGGCAGTCCAAGAAATGCCCACATTAGAAATAAATTGATAATAATGTCCAGTCAATGGGAGATAATTAGCCTGACCAATACTTATGGAGAATTGTCGTATGCCAGTTGCAGAAACCGAAAAATTATTAAATCGAACATCTTTTATAGCATTTACAAAGTCAGAATATGTTACTTTAATTCCAGTAGGACTATACAATTTTAGTTTTCCAGCACTAATATCCCAACTCGAAGTAATTGTAGGATGTGAACCATTTAAAATTAATATATCTTGCCCATTTACGTATCCCGAAGAAATTTGAATATATATAGCATCAACACTGGGTTCTAATGGATCGTTTGTTATAGAAATAGATTCAACAATTGGCATTGCTAATCCAGGGCAATAAACTTGATTTCCAGTTGCAATAATAACTGGTGGATCAATTGCATAGCTGCTTTTTGGAATGAAATAAAATAGCAACATAACTATTTTAAATAAAAAATTAATTTTCATTTCATAAAAGTACCAAATTTAAACTAAAGTCTTTATTTAGTATAATTCAATTTTTGAAACAAATCCCAAACCACAATTCCTACACTGACAGAAATATTCAAGGAATGTTTGGTTCCTAATTGCGGAATTTCGATAGAGCCATCACAAATTGCTACAGCTTCTTGAGATACACCAAAAACTTCATTTCCAAAAATTAAAGCATATTTTTGGGAGGTATGAACTTCGAAATTTTGCAATAAGGTAGCGTTTTCAACTTGTTCAATAGCTAATGTAATAACGCCTTCTTTTTTTAGATTTTTAATGACTTCTAGAACATTTTTATGATGTTCCCAAGCAACAGTTTCTGTAGCACCAAGAGCCGTTTTGTGAATCTCTTTATTTGGTGGAGTTGCAGTAATGCCGCACAAGTATATTTTTTCTATCAAAAAAGCATCAGCTGTTCTAAACACCGAACCAATGTTGTGCAAACTTCTAATGTCGTCTAAAACTATAATTAGGGGTGTTTTTTCAGAGTTTTTAAAAGCGTCAATCGATTTACGTTCTAATTCACAATTCTCTATTTTTCTCATTTTAATTTGAGCTAGTTCAAAAAAAAAGCTTCCTAAAAAATGGAAGCTTTTTTTGTTTGTTTTAAAATTTAGCTTTTTGGAGCATCTGCCGCAAGTACTGTGCCTTTTATCGTTAGTACTTTTGTAGGAACACCTTCTGCGTTAGAGGTTATAGTTACTGTTTTTGTAAATGGTTGACCAGCTCTTGTAGTATCGTATTTTACACCAATAACTCCTTTTGCGCCAGGTGCAATAGGTTCTTTTGAATACGTAGGAACAGTACATCCGCAAGAACCAGCTGCATTTGTAATTATTAAAGGCTTAGTTCCATTATTAGTAAAAACAAATTCTCTTTTACCGTCAGAGTTTGCAGCAATTGTCCCGTAATCAATAGTTTCAGAAACAAAAACCATTCCAGCACCTTCTACTTTAGAAGCTACGATTGCAGCAACTTTTGTAGTTTTTACTGGTGCTTTTTTTATTGTTTTTTTAATTTTAGCAGTTTCTTGTGCATTTGAAAAAGTAAATGCTAACAGTGCTATTGAAAGTGTAATTATTTTTTTCATTTTTAATTGTTTTTATTATTTAGCAACAAATTTATATAAATTTTTTTGACATCGATATAAATTTGTCTTAAAAATATTTTTAAGACAAATCAGAGTTCATTATTCGCTTTAAAATATATAAATTCGCTACCTAGTAAATTTAAACAATAAATTTTGCCATCTCAAGAAAAAGCAATCAAAGAAACACCGTTAATGAAACAATATAACGAGATCAAAAGGAAATATCCTGATGCTTGTTTATTGTTTAGAGTGGGTGATTTTTACGAAACATTTGGTGAAGATGCAGTTCGGGCTTCAAAAATTCTTGGGATAACGTTGACAAAAAGAGGTGCGGGTTCCGAAACTGAAACAGCTTTGGCTGGTTTCCCACATCATTCAATCAATACGTACTTGCCCAAATTGGTTAAAGCTGGACTTCGAGTGGCAATTTGTGACCAACTCGAAGATCCAAAAATGACCAAAACCATTGTGAAACGTGGCGTAACTGAATTGGTGACTCCTGGTGTTTCTATGAACGATGAGGTTTTGCAGTCTAAAACTAATAATTTTTTGGCTGCCATTTATTTTGCCAATAAATCCATAGGAATTTCTTTTTTGGATGTTTCCACCGGCGAATTCCTAACCGCTCAAGGCAATGCAGAGTATATTGATAAGTTATTGCAAAATTTTAATCCAAGTGAGGTTTTAATTCCAAAGCATAGTAAAAATGATTTCCGAGAAACATTTGGAGAAGATTTTCATTGTTTTTATCTCGAAGATTGGATTTATAAAGAAGATTATGCATTCGAAATTTTGACCAAACATTTTCAAACCGTTTCTCTTAAAGGCTTTGGAATCGAAGAATTAAAAGAAGGAATTATTGCTTCGGGAGCCATTTTGTATTATTTATCAGAAACGCAGCACAATAGAGTGCAACACATCACGTCCATTCAACGCATTGCCGAAGACGCATACGTTTGGATGGATCGATTCACGATTCGGAATCTCGAATTGTATCACAGTTATAATCCCAATGCCGTTACATTGCTCGATGTCATTGATCAAACGCTTTCGCCAATGGGTGGAAGATTATTAAAACGTTGGTTGGCTTTGCCTTTGAAAGATGCCAACAAAATACAAAGCCGTCACCAAGTAGTTGCTTATTTGAAAGAAAATCAGAATGTTTTGCAGCATATTCAAAAGCAAATCAAACAAATTTCGGATTTGGAGCGTTTGATATCTAAAATCGCCACCGGAAAAGTATCGCCGCGTGAAGTGGTTTATCTCGCAGCATCTTTAGACGCTATTATTCCAATAAAAACATTGGCTCTCGAAAGTCCGCAAGAAGCCGTGAAAATCATTGGCGACAGCCTGAACAGTTGCGATTTATTGCGAGAAAAAATCAAATCCGTTTTAAATCAAGATGCTCCTGTGGCTGTTGCCAAAGGAAATGTGATTGCCAAAGGAATTAACGAAGAACTTGATGATTTGCGAGCTATATCAACATCTGGCAAAGAATTTTTAGAAGGAATAGAAAAACGAGAATCACAGTCAACTGGAATATCATCCTTGAAAATTTCGTTCAATAACGTTTTTGGCTATTATATCGAAGTTCGGAATATGCACAAAGATAAAGTCCCAACCGAATGGATTCGAAAACAAACCTTGGTCAATGCGGAACGCTACATTACAGAGGAATTAAAAGAATATGAAACCAAAATTCTTGGTGCCGAAGAAAAAATACATAAAATAGAAGTCGAATTATTCGAACAATTAGTGGCTTGGATTGCGACTTATATCAAACCCGTTCAAATGAACGCTAATTTGGTGGCACAACTGGATTGTTTGTGCTCTTTCACCCAATTGGCAATCGAGAATAAATACGTTTGTCCAGAATTTGATGAATCATTCGAATTAGAAATTAAAAACGGAAGGCATCCTGTAATCGAAAAGCAATTGCCTGTTGGAACGCCTTACATTGCTAATGATGTTTTCTTAGATCGAGAAACCCAGCAGTTGATAATGATAACAGGTCCAAATATGTCTGGAAAATCGGCTATTTTGCGTCAAACCGCCTTGATTGTGCTCTTGGCTCAAATGGGTAGTTTTGTGCCTGCAGACAGCGTGAGAATGGGAGTTATCGACAAAATATTTACCAGAGTAGGCGCAAGTGATAATATTTCGATGGGAGAATCTACCTTTATGGTCGAAATGAACGAAACAGCTTCAATTCTGAACAATATTTCCGATAGAAGTTTAATACTATTAGACGAAATAGGGAGAGGAACCAGTACGTATGATGGAATTTCTATTGCTTGGGCAATTGCAGAGTTTTTACACGAACATCCTTCGAAACCCAAAACATTATTTGCCACTCATTACCACGAGTTGAATGAAATGAGTGAATCCTTGCCTCGAATTCAGAATTATAATGTTTCGGTAAAAGAATTAAAAGATACCGTACTTTTTATTCGGAAATTGGTAAAAGGAGGAAGCGCTCATAGTTTTGGAATTCACGTAGCTAAAATGGCGGGAATGCCACAAATCGTGATTTTGAAAGCTCAAAAATTGTTGAAAAAACTAGAGAAAAGCTCCCGAGAATTCGGGGCTAGTGAAGCGTTAAATGGAATTAAATCAATAAAGGATGAAATGCAAATGAGTTTCTTTAATCTCGATGATCCTTTATTGGTAGAGATTAAAGACGAGATTTTAAGCCTTGACATCAACACGATAACACCGATGGAAGCCTTGATGAAACTCAATGAAATCAAGAGAATGTTGATAAAAAAATAGTTTCAATGGTTTTAAAGTTTAGGTTATCAGAAGCTTAGCTTTAGTCTGTACATTTTTTATAAAAAACGCTTGTGTAATTGAATTAATGTATTAAATTTGCATCCGCAATACGATTAAGTATTGAGTTCTTTTTATATTGAAAACGCGAAAATAGCTCAGTTGGTAGAGCGCGACCTTGCCAAGGTCGAGGTCGCGGGTTCGAGCCCCGTTTTTCGCTCAAAATCATACTGCTTGAATGAATGTGGATTTAATTTTTTTTAAATTAGATATAACATTTAAAAGTATAATGAGAACGCTCAGATGGTGCTGTATTTAATTAATTTTTTCTAAAAATTAGGTATAACATTTAAAAGTAAAATGAGAACGCTCGGTTGGTGCTGTATTTAATTAATTTTTCTAAAAATTAGATATAATATTTAAAAGTATAATGAGAACGCTCGGATGGTGCTGTATTTAATTAATTTTTTCTAAAAATTAGATATAACATCAAAAAAGCAAATCGCTCGGATGGTGAAATTGGTAGACACGCTGGACTTAAAATCCAGTGAACAGCAATGTTCGTGCGGGTTCAAGTCCCGCTCTGAGTACTTAGTTGAACCGCAAAGAATTAAATTTTAATTCTTTGCGGTTTTTTTGTCAAAAAAAAATATAAAAAACAAAAAGGCCATACAATTATTGATCAGTATGGCTTTTTGTGTTTTTAATAAAGTAAATTAATTTCATCAGTAAATTACGATTTTATAAAATACAAAAAAAAGCCACGCAATGCGTAGCTTTATTTTTTTTGATGTAATTTAAAATTACTCAGCAACAGCAGCAGCAGTGTCAGCAACAACAGCAGCAGTGTCAACAGCAACAGCAGTAGTATCAGCTACAACTTCTTCAGCAGCAGCTTCTTTTTTACATGATACAACAGTTAAAACAGCTACAACGGCTAAACTTAAAAATACTTTTTTCATCTTACTTAATATAAAAGGTTAATTATTAATTCTTGGCAAAGATATAAATTTTTTAATAGGAAAATATTTTTTTTATTTTTTTTTGAAAATAATATTCAATTATAACGCTCTTTTCAAGCTGTGTTATTAATTATTCGTTGTAAACTTGTTATTTAGGATGCTTTTTTTGAATAATTATTATTTAACATTAAATTTATTAAGCAATTACAGGCTTAAATTAACGATGCGAATGGATCTTAAATAGATTTTATTAAATGCAATTCAATATAATTGCAGTTGCACCTTTATTCATTTGTACAAAGGTGCTACAAATAGGTCCTTTTTCACTACGAATGAATTCATTAAAAACTAAATTTGAAATAGCCTCATTCAGTTCTTCTTGATTAGAAATCGAAATGCAGCCTTTGAGATTGACTAATGCGGTAGCTTCGGCAAAATGGCTGTAATTTGGGCCAATAATTATAGGTACGCCAAAAGTGGCGGGTTCTAACATGTTATGAACGCCAGGATTCCCAAAACCACCACCAACATAAGCAATATCAGCATAGCTATATATTTTTGTCAAAATCCCAATGGTGTCAATAATAAAAACATCGAAATCAGCTAGGTTTTTAGTGTCTTTTTCCGAAAATAAAACTACTTTTTTAGTAATAGAATTTTTCAATTCTAGAATTTGCAATGCTTTAATATTATGTGGTGCGATTACAAATTTTATTTTCTTAGTATTAGAATTAATAAAATTCACCAATAAACTTTCGTCTTTTGGCCATGAACTCCCAATGACAACGGTTAAAGTTTCGTTTTTGAATTTCGATATAAAATCCAAAGTATTATCTTTCTCTAAAATGGCAGCAACTCTGTCAAAACGAGTATCTCCAGAAACAGTTACATTAGTTTTTCCTAATAGTTGTAATAATTTCTTAGAACTTTCATTTTGTACAAAAAAGTAAGTAAAATTATCCAATGCTTTTCTGTAAAATCCGCCATACCATTTAAAAAATAGTTGATTTTTTCTAAAAATTCCCGAAATCAAATAGGTTGGTGTGTTCCTTTTTTGAAGTTCACTCAAATAATTCAGCCAAAATTCATATTTAATAAAGAAAACAAGCTCCGGATGAACTAATGCTAGAAACTCTCGAGCATTTTTTTTAGTATCCAAAGGCAAATAAACGGTAACATCAGCAACAGCATTTTTTTTTCGTACTTCATAACCCGAAGGCGAGAAAAAAGTGAGTACAATTTTGTGAGAAGGATACTTTTCTTTTATTTTTTCAATCACAGGTAATCCTTGTTCATATTCACCCAATGACGCAGCATGAAACCAGATTGTTTTATCCGAAGGCTGTATTTTATGTTCTAAAGTAGCAAAAACATTTTTTCTGCCATCTATAAATAGTTTAATTTTTGGACTAAAAAGTGCTGTGATTTTCAACAGAAAACCAGCAATTTCGATTGTTAAATTATAAAGAAAATGCATATCAAAAAATTTCTGTGGCTAAAATACGTTTTCTTTTAAATTATTTATTTAATCCTTCTTTTAAAATTCTTATTTTTGTTGTGACTTTAAAACGAGATTTTATTTTCGTAGATTGAGAACTTGTTTTTTTAAGTAAATTGATTAAAACTTTAAATGAGATTGCTTCGTGCCTCGCAATGACAATATGAAAAAAATCCAAATGGTTGACCTAAAAAGTCAATACGAAAAAATAAAAGATACCGTAAATACTTCTATCCAAGAAGTTTTGGATGCTAATGCCTACATCAACGGTCCACAAGTACATACTTTTCAGAAATCTTTAGAAAAATATCTCGATGTAAAACATGTAATTCCGTGTGCTAACGGAACCGATGCCTTGCAAATCGCCATGATGGGACTGGATTTAAAACCAGGTGATGAGGTTATCACTGCCGATTTTACTTTCGCAGCAACTGTCGAAGTAATTGCTTTATTGCAACTTACACCCGTTTTAGTCGATGTGGATTTGTACAATATGAATATTTCTATCGAAGCGATTAAGAAAGCGATTACACCAAAAACCAAAGCTATTGTGCCGGTACATTTATTTGGTCGTGCTGCCAATTTGGAAGCCATTATGGCTATTGCAAAGGAGCATAATTTGTATGTAATCGAAGATAATGCGCAAGCTATTGGTGCCAATTGTAAGTTTTCGGATGGAACCAAAAAGAAAGCGGGAACGATTGGTCATGTGGCTTCAACGTCGTTTTTTCCATCCAAAAATTTAGGCTGTTATGGTGATGGCGGAGCGATTTTTACTAATGACGATGCTTTGGCTCACAAACTTCGAGGCATTGTAAATCATGGCATGTATGAGCGGTATCATCATGATGTTGTAGGTGTAAATTCACGTTTAGACAGTATACAAGCTGCGGTTTTGAATGCTAAATTACCATTTTTAGATCAATACGGAAAAGCACGTCAAGATGCAGCCAGAAAATATTCCGCGGCTTTTGAAGGACATAAAAACATTGTTGCGCCAATGATTTGTGATATGTGCGACTGCCATGTTTTTCATCAATACACACTCCGAATTATCGATGCAGACCGCGATGGATTGATGCAACATTTACTCGAAAAAGGAATTCCTTGTGCAATTTATTATCCAATTCCGTTGCATTCGCAAAAAGCATATTTAGATGCAAGATATAAAGAAGACCATTTTCCAGTAACAAATCAATTGGTCAAAGAAGTGATTTCATTGCCCATGCACACCGAGTTAGACAACGAACAAATTAAATTTATAACAGATTCGGTTTTAGAATATTTAAAATAATATCGTAGAGACGTTGCAGCGCAACGTCTCTATTTTTTAATACATTAACATGAAAATAGCAGTAACTGGAGGATTAGGTTTTATTGGTTCTCACACCGTTGTCGAATTGCAAAACGAAGGTTTTGAAGTTGTAATAATTGACAATCTTTCTAATTCATCCGAAGCAGTTTTAAAAGGAATTGTTGCTATTACAGGCAAAACACCCATTTTCGAAAAAATGGACTTGCGCGAAAAAGCAGCTGTTCATAATTTTTTCAAGAAGCACAATGATGTTGCTGGTGTGATTCATTTTGCAGCTTCAAAAGCTGTTGGTGAAAGTGTTGGCAATCCGTTATTGTATTACGAAAACAACATCAATACGCTGGTTTATATCTTGCAAGAATTAAAGGATTTGCCACAAGCAAACTTTATTTTTAGTTCTTCTTGCACCGTTTACGGTCAAGCCGAAGTGATGCCAATTACCGAAAACGCTTCTATTCAACCGGCAATGTCACCTTATGGAAATACCAAACAAATAGGAGAAGAAATAATAATTGATGTAGCCAAAGCAACAAATATCAAAGCCATTTTATTGCGTTATTTTAATCCAATTGGCGCACATCCATCAGCAGAAATTGGCGAATTGCCTATTGGCGTTCCGCAAAATTTAGTGCCATTTATTACACAAACGGGTTTTGGTATTCGCCAAGAATTAGCCGTTTATGGCGATGATTACCCAACGCCAGACGGAACATGTATTCGCGATTATATTCACGTAGTAGATTTGGCGAAAGCCCACGTAATTGCCTTGCAACGCTTATTAAATAAGCAAAATTTAGACAAAGTAGAAACTTTCAATTTAGGCACAGGTACAGGAAGTTCCGTGCTAGAAGTGATTCATAGTTTTGAGAAAGTAAGTGGTCAAAAATTACCCTATAAAATTGTACCACGACGCGAAGGTGATGTTATAGAAGCTTACGCCAATACCGAAAAAGCAAACACTATTCTGGGCTGGAAAACAGTTTTTTCACTCGATGAAGCGATGGCTAGTGCTTGGAAATGGGAACAGAAGATTAGGAACTGATCTTTTTAGTGTTTTATTTATAGTTAGAGTTTTCAATCGCAATTTGACATTCCGACAAAGGAGGAATCTCATAAATATAACTCCCAAATTATCGAAATTATAGTTTGGGATTTTTTGGTTTTAGACTTAAAAAAACCCTCACAAACAATAAGTTTATGAGGATTAAATTTTAGATTGCTTCGTGCCTCGTAATGACTGAAAACTGCTCCCGAAGTAACCTGAATTAAGCGTTCGCCGTCTCCGCTTCTCTGTCAATTTTTCCAATCAAACCAGCCAATACTTTTCCTGGACCAACTTCGGTAAAACTAGTTGCTCCATCTTTTATCATTTGTTGTACAGATTGCGTCCAACGAACTGGAGCTGTGAGTTGTATGATTAAGTTTTTCTTGATTTCGTTTGCGTCAGAAACTGCACTTGCGGTAACATTTTGATACACAGGACAAATTGGAGTCGAGAATGTAGTTTCTTCAATGGCTGCGGCCAATTCTTCTCTTGCTGGTTCCATCATTGGGGAGTGAAATGCGCCACCAACAGGAAGCATCAAAGCGCGTTTTGCACCTGCTTCTTTCATGGCTTCACAAGCTTTTTCGACTGCCGAAAATTCACCAGAAATAACCAATTGACCCGGACAATTATAATTGGCAGCCACTACAATTCCGTCAATCGAAGCGCAAACTTGCTCTACCACTTCATCAGCTAATCCAAGTACTGCCGCCATTGTCGAAGGTTTGATTTCGCAGGCTTTTTGCATTGCCAAAGCGCGTTTTGAAACCAATCGTAAGCCATCTTCAAATGACAAAGTACCATTTGCAACTAATGCCGAAAATTCGCCTAACGAATGTCCAGCAACCATTTCGGGTTTAAAATTTTCTAATGTTTTAGCTAATATTACCGAATGTAAGAAAACTGCGGGTTGGGTAACTTTGGTTTCTTTCAATTCTTCGGCAGTTCCTTCAAACATGATGTCAGTGATCCGGAAACCTAATATTTCATTGGCTTTTTCGAATAAATCTTTGGCTAAAGCCGAATTTTCATATAACTCTTTGCCCATTCCTGTAAACTGTGCGCCTTGACCTGGAAATACGTATGCTTTCATTTTATGCTGAATTTATTTCAGCATCTCATCAATACTGAATGGTTATTTGTTTTTGTAAATTTATTCTAAACTTTAACAAAAATAACATTTTTATTATAATTCAATTGAATTTACAATTTCTAGCAACTGACTTTTCAAATCAGCATTTACAATTCCTTTTTCAACATCAAAATTATCATTGAAACTCGGTAACGAAAAACTTCCCTTTACTACTGCGCCTTGAAACGGAAATCTATTTTTAGCAATTTCTAAAACTGTATTTCCTCCTCTTGGGCCAGGCGAAGTTGCCAATAAAAGCATTGGTTTTTCTTGAAATGTTTTGGAATTAATTCGAGAAGTCCAATCTAAAACATTTTTGAATGCGCTAGAATAAGCTCCATTATGTTCTGCAAACGAAATTATTACAAAATCAGCGCCTCCAATTTTAGTATAAAAAGCATGTGCTAGTTCGGGAATTCCGTTTTTTTTTTCTTTATCAACAGAGTATAGCGGCATTTCATAATCGTTCAAATCCAGCATTTCAACAGTAGCATTTTCGAATAAATTTGCCGTATAAGTTGCTAGTTTTTTATTGATAGAGTTTTTGCTTGACGAAGCGCCAAAAGCGATAATTTTTTTCATAATAGTTTTTTTGTTTTTTTTTGATTCTAATGTCATTAAGATAAGTCTTTTGTCATTCTGACGTGGGAAGAATCTTTGTGATTACTCATTCTTGTTAAGATTCCTCCTGCGTCAAAATGACAAAAGCAGGGGAATTATCCCTCATTAAATGTATCGATCTTGAGTTGTCAAATGGTTAATAATTCATGGGGATTTCCATCAATAAAAACTTCGCATCAGTTGAAGCAGCTATTTCTAAAGTTTCAAAATCAATAATTCCAAAACCATCCCGAGTTTCTAATTCTTGACCATCAACAGTTAGAGTGCCTGAAATTACAAAAACATACATGCCGTTTCCAGCTTTCTTTACTTCGTAGGTTTTAGAAAATCCTTTATCGAAATCAGCCAAATGAAACCACGCATCTTGATGGATCCAAACTCCAGCATCATCAGCATTTGGCGAAAGAATTTGAGCAAAATTATTTTTTTGTTCCGATTTGTCTAATGTGATTTGTTGGTATCTTGGTGCTACATTTCTAACTTTTGGAAACAACCAAATTTGGAATAATTTGGTTTGTTGATTAGCATTCGGATTGAATTCGCTATGTCTAATCCCTTTTCCGGCACTCATAACCTGAACATCGCCAGTTTTTATGGTTTCGGAATTTCCCATACTGTCTTTGTGAGCCAAATCTCCTTCCAGCGGAATAGTAATAATTTCCATATTATCGTGTCCGTGTTCGCCAAAACCCATTCCTGCAGCAACGGTATCATCATTCAAAACCCGAAGCGCACCAAACTGAACTCGCTCTGGATTGTACCAACTCGCAAAACTGAAACTGTGATAAGCATTTAACCAGCCGTGATCTGCGTGACCACGAGTGTTTGCTTTGTGTAAAAGGGTGTTTTTCATGAGGTATAAATTTAGTAATTATTACGACACAAATTTACAGCGTGTTTGCGAGGTAAGCTCTTAATGTAGATTAAGAAAATAGTGTTCAGTGATTTAGTATTCAGTAATATAGTACTTTACAAAAAATATAACTGTTCACTATAAAACAGACTCTTATTAGGACTGATTACTTTCTCAAAAGTTTACTTTTCATTTTACTGAAGAATTCTGGCGTTACACCAATATAGGAAGCGATGTGTTTTTGAGGAACTTTTTGAATTAATGTTGGGTATTTATTGCAAAATTTTTCAAAGCGTTCTTCGGCAGATAAACTTAAGTTATCCATTAATCTCTCTTGGTTGGCGACCAACGAATTTTCGGTTAGAATTCTGAAAAAACGTTCTAGTTTAGGGATTTGCTTATAGAGTAATTCTTGGTTTTCTTTGGAAAGCAAAACCACTTCGGCATCTTCTAAAACTTCTATAAAAAGATTTCCTGGTTTTTGTGAAAGAAAGCTATACATATCGCCAATCCACCAACCTTGGCAAGCAAAACTCAAAACATGCTCTACGATATTATCGTTGATATTGAAACTTCGTAACAACCCTGAATTTACAAAATAGGAATATTTGCAAACTTCACCAGCGCTTAGAAGTATTGTTTTTGCTTTGTAATTTTTAATTTCGATTTTAGACAAAAATAGTAATTCTTCTTCAGGAGAAAGGGTTACTATTTTAGAAATATTTGAAAGTATTTGAGCCAATTTGAGGCTATTTTTTTAGAGGAAGTAATTTAAAATAAGTCACTACAAAAGTATTGTCTTTTACTTCGCCAACAACTTCTGCGGTTTTAATAGTTTCGCAAAATCCATCTTTTGCATGTGCATCACCATGATCATCAATTTTAGTTCCTACTACAAAATAGGATTTTCCTTCAATGCGAACCGCAAGGTCGCATCCTTTTTTGTCTGTCATTCCAAATTGGCATTGCCCGCATGAAACTTCAACAATTTGAGTTTTTTGTGGTGTTGTTTTGTCTTGTGCATTAACGAATAATGCTAAAAATAAGAATGCAATTGATAGTAGTTTTTTCATCTTCTTAAGTTTTTTACTAAAGTACAACTATTTTTTTTCTTGACGCGTGTTTTTATGTGTCGCGTTTGCGTGAGGGATTGCTTCGCCAGTTCGCTTCGCTCGTGTGAAGTGGAAATCCTTGTTATTGTGAGATTGCAACGCAAGCTCGCAATGACAAGATTGCAACGGATAGCCCGACCAGTCATTGCGAGGCACGAAGCAAACTGGTCACGCCAAAAAAAAGTTTCAAATTTAAAATCACTTTTAAACTTGAAACCTTAAACTTGAAACTTTTTTAATTAAGCTACTGCATCTTTGATTCTGCGCAAAGCTTCTGTCAATAATTCTTCGCTTGTGGCATATGAAAAACGAATGCAATCTGGGTTTCCAAAGGCATCACCTGTTACTGTGGCAACATTTGCTTCGCCCAAAAGGTACATCGAAAAATCATTGGCATCTTTGATAAAAGTACCTCTTAATGTTTTTCCAAAGAAAGATGAAACGTCTGGAAACACATAAAATGCGCCTTCGGGAACGTTGATTTTGATACCTGGAATGGCTTTTAATAATCCAACTACTAAATCTCTACGGCTGTGAAACGCATCGACCATGTGTTTTAAAACACTTGGATCAGCATCGACCGCTGTGATTGTGGCACGTTGCGCAACACTATTTGCACCACTTGTAACTTGACCTTGAATTTTGGTACAGGCTTTTGCAATAAATTCTGGTGCGCCAATATATCCAATTCTCCATCCTGTCATGGCAAAAGCTTTGGCAACACCATTTACAGTAATGGTTCTTTCGAGCATTCCTGGAATAGAACCAATGCTACAAAAAGTTCCTGAAAAATTGATGTGTTCGTAGATTTCGTCAGCGACAACGTATATGTTGGGGTGTTTTTCTAATACTTTGGCAAGAGCCGTTAATTCTTCACGATTATACACAGAACCACTGGGGTTACAAGGCGAGCTGAACCACATCATTTTTGTTTTTGGTGTAATCGCTGCTTCTAATTGTTCGGGTGTGATTTTGAAATCAGTGTCGACAGATGTAGGAACTTCTACGGGAACACCACCGGATAATTTTACAATTTCGAAATAGGAAACCCAATATGGAGCAGGCAAAATCACTTCGTCGCCGTCGTTTAACATCACTTGAGCAATGTTATACAACGATTGTTTTGCTCCTGTTGAAACTACAATTTGCGATGGTTTGTACTCTAAATTATTATCTCTTTTGAATTTTCTGCAAATGGCTTCTTTTAATTCAGCATACCCTTCAACTGGAGAATAGGTACTGTAATTTTCGTCGATGGCACGTTTTGCCGCTTCTTTGATGAAGTCTGGTGTATTAAAGTCTGGTTCGCCCAAACTTAAACTAATGATGTCTTTTCCTTGTGATTTTAATTCTCTTGCCAATGCTGCCATTGCCAAGGTTTGTGAAGTTGATAAGTTGTTTATTCTGTCTGAAAGCGGATTCATATATTCTGGTTTGTAGTTAAAAAATTATATGGATAAAACTGGTTTTTGACCTAATTCTTTCAAATGTTTGAAATGAGCGATTACTGCACTTCGCATGGATTTATATTCGTGGTAAGGCAATTGGCATTCTTTTGCGGTTTCCTTTACAATTTTAGCAATTTTACCATAGTGAACATGGCTTATGTTTGGAAAAAGATGGTGCTCGATTTGATGATTTAATCCACCAGTGTACCAATTTACAATCCAACTTTTTGGAGCAAAATTTACAGTTGTAAACAATTGATGTATTGCCCATGTGTTTTCCATTTCGCCAGTTTCATTGGGTTGTGGATTTGTAGTTTCGTCAATAATATGTGCTAGTTGAAACACAACACTCAAGATTAATCCTGCAGTATAGTGCATCACAAAAAAACCAATTAAGACTTTCCACCAAGTTACGCCCAAAAGCATTGGAAGCATTATCCAAACCGAAAAATAGATAACTTTTGTAATGACTAATGTTGTCCAAAGTGTTTTTTTGCTTTTCGCTTCTCCATAAGATAATTTTCTTTTTAAATACGCTCTCATTTGTTTAAAATCTGTAGTTAATGACCAATTGAAAGTCAATAAACCGTATAAAAAGATAGAATAATAATGTTGAAAACGGTGAAAATTATACCACTTTGCATCTTTAGTAAAGCGTATTACACGTCCAGCGTCAAGATCTTCATCGTGACCAGGAATATTGGTATAAGTATGATGCAAAACATTGTGTTGTACTTGCCAATTATATACATTTCCGGCTAATATATAAATGGTTCCACCCATAAATTTATTGATCCAATTTTTATTCGAATACGAACCATGATTGCCGTCGTGCATCACGTTCATTCCAATTCCTGCCATTCCAACACCAATAACTATCGACAATAAAAAGAAAAGCCAAAACGGCATATTTGTTAACGTGATGATCAAAAAATAAGGGGTTAAAAAAACGGAAAACAGAATAATGGTTTTTAAATATAATTTCCAGTTTCCTGTTTTTTGAATATTATTTTCTTTAAAATAATTATTCACTCTTGAATTTAGGGTTCTGAAGAATTTTAAATTGTCTTGTTTTGCGAATGTTGGGGTTGTGTTGTCCATAGATACAATTTGTAATAAGCAACAAAGATAATTATTATAAATTTTCAATCTCTAAAATTGAGTTAAATATTCAAAACTAAAAACTGTACTTTTGTTAAAAATTATATTAATGGAAGAAATTTTAAAGTATTTTCCAAATTTGACGGATGTTCAAAAAGCACAATTCGCCCAATTGGATTTTTTATACCACGATTGGAATGCCAAAATCAATGTTATTTCTCGAAAAGATATTGATGAATTGTACACCAAACATGTTTTGCATTCGTTAGGAATTGCCAAAATCATCAAATTTGAACCCGGAACTTATGTTCTTGATGTGGGAACTGGCGGTGGATTCCCCGGAATTCCACTAGCGATTTTGTTTCCAGAAACGCGTTTTTTCTTGATTGATATTATTGCCAAAAAAATAAAAGTAGTTCAAGCTGTTGCCGAAGCTCTGGAACTCAAAAACGTAAAAGCGGAACAATTGCGTGCCGAATTGGTCAAAGGAGATTTCGATTTTATTGTGAGCCGAGCTGTGACTAATATGCCTGATTTTGTTTCATGGGTTAAAACCAAAATCAAAAAGAAGAACAAACACGAATTTCATAACGGAATTCTCTATCTCAAAGGTGGCGATTTAACCGAAGAATTGAAGGATTTCCAAAAAGCTACAGAATACAATTTATCTGATTATTTTGAAGGTGAATTTTTTGAAACTAAGAAAGTGGTGCATGTGCCACTTAAATTTACGAATTAGTCATTGCGAGGAACGAAGCAATCTCATAACGTGATCAACAAATATGATTGCTTTGCCACGTACCTCGCAACTCCTCGCAATGACAGAAAAATCAAAACCCACAAGAACTCAAATAACTTGACTCTTGTGGGTTTTTAAATAGCTTAAAGTGAAATTGCTTTGCCACGTACCTCGCAACTCCTCGCAATGACATTATTCTCCTAAAAACGGATATCTATAATCGACTGGAGTTACAAACGTTTCTTTAATAGTTCTTGGTGAAGCCCAACGCAATAAGTTCAATGGTGAACCCGCTTTGTCATTGGTTCCAGATGCTCTCGCACCTCCAAAAGGTTGCATTCCTACAACTGCTCCTGTTGGTTTGTCGTTGATGTAAAAGTTTCCAGCTGCGTTTTGTAATTTAGTTGTCGCTTGTTCAATCGCATAACGATCCGTGCTAAAAACGGCTCCAGTTAATGCATATTCCGAAGTCGTGTCAACTAACTCTAAAGTTGCTTCCCAATTGTCATCTTCGTAAACGAAAATCGTCATAACTGGTCCAAATAATTCGGTAGACATTGTTGTGTAATGTGGGTTTGTTGTTACGATTATTGTTGGTTCTATAAAATATCCAACAGATTTATCGTAGTTTCCGCCCACGATGATTTCGGCATCCGAATCTTTTTTGGCTTGATCTATAAAACTCGCCAATTTATCAAACGAACCTTCATGAATAACTGCTGTAATAAAGTTGCCGAAATCTTCCGGCGAACCCATTTTCATTGATTTTACATCCGTGATTAGTTGTTCTTTTATTTCATTCCAAAGGCTTCTAGGAACATAAGATCTGGAAGCTGCAGAGCATTTTTGACCTTGAAATTCAAAAGCGCCACGAACAATTCCTGTGGCAACTTGTTTTGGATTAGCACTTGGATGTGCAATTATAAAATCTTTTCCACCCGTTTCGCCTACAATTCTTGGATATGTTTTGTAGTGGTGAATGTTGGTTCCAATTTTTGCCCAAATGTCTTTGAATACATGAGTAGAACCTGTAAAATGAATTCCAGCAAAATCGCGACTTGCCAGAACAGTATCAGTAATCATCAAAGCATCGCCAAAAACCACGTTGATAACACCATCAGGAACGCCTGCTTCTTTGAAAATATCGATAATAATTTTAGCCGAAAAAACTTGGCTATCACTTGGTTTCCAAATCACGACATTTCCCATCATGGCAGCACTTGCTGGAAGATTTGCAGCAATAGCTGTAAAGTTAAATGGTGTAATAGCATAAACAAATCCTTCGAGCGGACGGTATTCTAAACGGTTCCACATATCCGAAGTTGATGCCGGTTGGTCTGCATAAATTTGAGTCATAAATTCCACGTTGAAGCGTAAAAAATCGATGAGTTCACACGAAGCGTCAATTTCGGCTTGGTGGATATTTTTGGATTGCGCGATCATTGTTGCGGCATTTATTCGTGCTCTAAATGGACCAGCAATGAGTTCTGCAGCTTTTAGGAAAATCGCTGCACGTTGTTCCCATGCCATGTTTGCCCATGCGGTTCTTGATTCTAAAGCGTTGGCAATGGCACTTTCTACATGTGTTTTTTCGGCTAGATGATACGTTCCTACGACATGTTGATGGTCGTGTGGCGCGGTCATATTTTTAGTATTTCCAGTTTTAATTTCTTCGCTTCCAATGTATAGTGGCACATCGATTTTTGAATTCCACATTTGTTTGTAAGCGGCAAGCACGGAAGCTTTTTCGGGTGAATTGGGCGCGTACGATTTTACGGGTTCGTTTACGGCTTTTGGGGCATTGAAAAATCCTTTTAACATAATAGTTTAATTAAATAATTTTCACAAAAGTACAAAGGTTTGTTTGAATAATAGTTAATTAATGCTGTAAAAAAAGATGGTTGTTGTGTGGTTTTAGCCTAGATGGAAATGAAAACCCCACAGTGAAAAAAGTTATTTTTTCATACAATTGCAGAGCGACCAGCGGAAGCTCCTGAAATTGTATTAGAAAAAAAGCTTTTTGAGCGAGGAGTTGTAATGAACAGCTGGAAATTGCTCCTAATTCAAAGCAAAAGGCGCACACAATCTAAAGTTGGGAACAATAACTTTGAAGTTTCGAGTGGTTGTAAAATTCACTAGATTAAAGTAGCCTTTCATTGCACCGTATGGGGAAGACAGTAAGCAGCCGGAATTATAAGTATGTTGTTCGCCGGGTTTTAAAACGGGTTTTTTGCCAATAACTCCTTCGCCATCAACTGTTTCTAAATCGTTAAGGGAATCAAAAATTTCCCAATGACGCGAAATTAATTGTACGGAATCTTTGCTGTGGTTTTCGATTGTGATTAGATAACTAAAGGCAAAATGAATTCTATAGTTTTTGAAATAAGTACCTTCAAAACTAGTTAAAACCGAAATTTTTATCCCTCTTGTTATTTGTGAAACCATATTAATAGTCTAAATATGAGTTTAATAATTGCAAAATTACAAAATTTAGCTTTTGTTTTAACTTTTTTTAACTCTTTTTTTAGTTTATAGTATTTATTGAATTTGCATTTCCTTTACCAATCACACGGTCGTATCGGTAATTGTTTTCTCGGTAGTAGACTAAAATGGAATAGTCATTTTCTGTTTGATAAAAATTGCCGTCGATTGCGTTTTCGTGATCAAGTGTTCCTTTATCATCTGAAACTTGAAATTGATAATTTGTAAAGCCTTGTTTTAATAAGATTGCTTTTTCAAAAAGGCGAGTTTGTTCATTATAATCTAATTTATTTTCTGGCGAAAGTTGGTAATTATTAAACATGCCAGTGATGTAAATAGATTTTTTTGATCTAAATGTTGGAGCCGAAAGACTAAAATAGATCCAGGTATAATCGGCTTCAATCTCGTTGTTGCTTGCATTAATATTACGAACAATAAAATTACCATTGATGTCTTGTGTAAACGAATAAGGAAAATTAGTTCTGGCAGCATTTGTGAATAAATGAGCGCTGTAAATATCTTTGCCAGAATCTACTCTAGATACATTATTATTTGAAACTCGTACATCATTATTATCAAAATATAAAAATTCATTTCCTGCCCAAAACTGGGTTTCAGTATCATACTTGTATATTAAATCATTGGCAATGGTGTATTGTGGGACAATGTTTGTAATGGCATTATTAAATTGTCCGTTTTGTAACAAAACTACTTTAACGTTTTTTAAAGGATTTTGAAAAGTGATAGCGGTTGATCTAATTGCAAATTCTAAATTGTGTTTATACTCTAAATTGCTTACTGTTCTCGCCCGCTTTATTTGAATTGGCACGGTAACTAGTTCTTCGTAAAGAATAAATTTTCTAGAGAAAAGCACTTCTTTATCCTTGTCTAATATTTTTAAAATATAATTACCGCTAATGCGCAGTTGAGTAAATTGATTTGGAATAGCTAATTTGTAATGAGAATAGATTTGTAAGGTGTTAAACGAGTTACTGTAGTCAATAATTCTTTGATTGTCAAATCCTTTTAAATATTCGTTTTTTGGTATTGCAGATGGAATCCAGTTGTAATCACAATGAATAATTTCATAATAATAATCAGCTTCGTTGCCAAACAAATCATCAAATTGCAACTGAAAACCCTCTCCTAATTTGAAAATTGGAATTTGATTTTGATTGTTTTGTACAAATGAAATGGTTTTAATATTGAAAGGAGGCACTATTTCATTTTCTACTTGAGAAAAACAGAATTGAGCAGTTAGTAGTAGAGTAATTAAATATTTTTTCATTTTTGGAGTACTTATAGTTCGGGTCAAAAAACCGTTAAATGTATTAATTAACTTTTGTAATTCGAAAAATATTATTTTAGGTCGCATAAATTAAATGTGCGTAATTTCTGTTAATTTATGTATAATAAAAACGCAAATTACTAGTTAAATACATAACTTTATCAAAAATATAAATTTAACCTTATGAAACAACTTATTAGATTAACTTTTGGATTATTATTCTTTTCGACAACGATTTTTGCACAAGAAATTGACTATTCAAAAAACCTTCCTTTTGATCCAAATGTAAAAACCGGAAAACTTAAAAACGGTTTAACGTATTACATCAAGAAAAATGCCAAACCTGAAAGTAAAGTTACTTTGAGGCTAGTAGTAAATGCAGGTTCAATTCTTGAAAGTGACGAACAACTAGGATTAGCTCACTTTATGGAGCATATGAATTTTAATGGAACAAAACGTTTTCCTAAAAATAAACTTGTTGATTATTTGCAAAGTATTGGAGTGAAATTTGGACAACATCTCAATGCCTATACCAGTTTTGACGAGACCGTTTATTTTCTACCCATTCCAATTGATAGCCCAGAGAAAATTGAAAACGGATTTAATATCATCGAAGATTGGGCTTTTAATGCCAATTTAACTCCCGAAGAAATAGATAAAGAACGAGGTGTAGTTCTCGAAGAATACCGCATAGGACTTGGTGCTGACAAGCGAATGTTGGATAAGTATATGCCAAAAATGATGTACAAATCACATTATGCAGATAGACTTCCGATAGGTACAAAAGAAATTCTACAAAATTTCAAATACGATAAATTAATAAGTTTCTACAAGGATTGGTATCGTCCTAATTTAATGAGTGTAATTGTAGTAGGTAATGTTGATGTTGCCGAAATGGAGCAAAAAATAATCACCCATTTTGGAAAATATAAAAATCCAAAAAAACCAAAACCACGCACAATATACCAAGTGCCTAATCATGCAGAAACTTTTGTCGCTGTAGAGAGTGATAAAGAAGCCTCAGGAACACAAATTCAATTGTTGTATAAAGATTATGATTTGCCAAAACCAACGGTTACCATTGGAGATTATAAAAAAGATCTAGTTGAAGGATTGTTTACCACAATGCTCAATAATAGATTAAATGAATTAACAAATTCAGCAACTCCTCCATTTACTTATGGCTTCTCCTTTCATAGCGGAACCTATGCAAGGTCAAAAGAAGCGTATCAATCCTTTGCAATGGTTCAAGAGGATAAGCAACTTTCAGCCCTAAAAGTATTAGTAACAGAGAACGAAAGAGCTAAAAAATTTGGGTTTACCCAAAGTGAATTAGATAGAGCAAAATCCGAATATAGTGCACAATATGAAAGTGCTTTTAAGGATAAAGATAAAACCGAATCCGATCGATTTGTTCAAGCATTCCAATCTAATTTTTTAGAAAACACACCAGTTGCTGGAATTGAATGGGAGTTTGAAATGGTAAAAAAATTACTTCCAACAATTGAATTGAAAGAAACAAATGACTTTATAAAAGGATATGTAAAAGAGGATAATAGAGTTGTAATCATCACTTCGCCTGAAAAAGAAGGATTGAAAAAAGTAACAGAGCAAGAAGTTTTAAATGCTTTAAAAGTAAATTCAGACGAAATTACACCTTATCAAGATTCAAAAATAGCTGCTAGTTTGTTAAGAAACGAAGTAAAGGCTGGTTCAATTTTAAAGAAAGAATCCGATTCTAAAATCGGGTCAACTACTTTGTTTTTGTCTAACGGAGCAAAAGTAACCTTTAAGAAAACAGATTTCAAAAATGATGAAGTAATAATGGAGGCCATCAGTTTTGGTGGAACAAACCTGTATTCGAATACGGATATTAAAAAAGTACAATTTGCAAATGGAGCACTTGCCGAAGCAGGTTTTTCTGGTTTGAAATTGAATGATATCAATAAGTTTATGGCTGGCAAAATTGCAAATCTAAACCTGTATATCAATAACACTACCGAGGGTTTTAGAGGAAATGCAACACCTAAAGATTTAGAATATTTATTTCAAATGGTGTATGCTTATTTCACGGATTTAAATTTAGATCCTGCAGCTTTTGAAGGTTTTAAACAAAAAATGTCTGCTGTTTATAATAACATGTCATCAACACCTGCATTTTATTTTCAACAAGAATTACAAGCGTATTTAAGTAAAGAGAATCCAAGATTTAATGGGTTGATTCCTACCGAAAAAACATGGGGAGAAACCGATTACACATTAGCCTATAACAAATACAAAGAGCGATTTGCAAATGCTGGAGATTTTGAATTTTATTTTGTTGGAAATGTAGATGAAAAAGTAATCGAAGAATTTTCGGTAAAATATTTAGCTTCATTACCTGCGTCAGATAAAAAAGAAAAAGCAACCGATTTAGGATATAGACTGATAAAAGGAGATCTGAAAAAAGTTATAAATAAAGGAACTGATCCTAAAAGTACGGTGTCAATAATGTTTTACGGCGAAGCGGTTTATACTGCAAAAGAAGCTGCAACCATGCAAGCATTAGGCGAAGTCTTAACGATTAAATTAATTGAAGAGTTAAGAGAAAATGAAAGCGGCGTTTATGGAGTTAGTGCAAGAGGAAGCATGAATAAAGTACCTTATGGTTCGTATAATTTCAATATTGGGTTTCCTTGTGGACCAGAAAATTCCGAAAAATTGATAGCTTCAGCATTAAAAGAGTTGCAAAAAATTATTGACAACGGACCAGAAGCAAAAGATGTGGTTAAATTTAAAGAAGGCGAATTGCTTGATTTTAAAAAGAATAGCAAAGAAAACAGATTTTGGTTGAGTAATTTTACTAAATCTTTTACAAATGCTACAAATCCATCGGATGTACTTCAAACCGAAGAAAAAATAAATTCAATCACTGCAAAAGACATTCAAGATGTTGCCAAAAAATATCTCACAAAAGATAAAGTAATCGCAATGCTAATGCCTGAAACAAAATAGAGAAACACTGTTTTTAATTAAAAAAACCTGCTAATAGCAGGTTTTTTTTATGAATGTAAAATTATTATTTAAAACAAACTGGGATAATTTCTCCTTTTGCTAAACAATATTTCTCTACTAATTCTGGAGAGATTTTATGGGTGTAATCTTCTTCGATAACTTTAAAACCTATGCTTCGTAATTTTTCAAAATAATCACGACCATAAATCCGAACGTGATCGTATTGTCCAAAAATTTTGGCGCGCTCTTTTTGATCCGTTATAGAGTCATCAGCAAAAGTTGTAGCTCGAGATAAATCTTGTGGTATTTGTAGAATTGCCATTCCACCGGGTTTTAAAACTCTGTACAATTCCTGCATCGCTTTGGTATCATCTGGAATGTGTTCTAAAACATGGTTGCAAAGTATTACATCGTATTGATTGTCTTCAAAAGGTAAATTGCAAATATCTGCTTTTACATCTGCAAGAGGAGAAAACAAATCAGTCGTGGTATAATTGAGGTTTTTTTGATTTCTAAAGAGTTTGTAAAAAGCTTGCTCTGGTGCAAAGTGCAAGACTTTTTTCTTTTCGGCTGACTTAAAAAAATTAGTTTCATTATTCAAATACAACCACAACAATCGATGTCTTTCAAGAGATAAAGTACTGGGTGATAATACATTGTTTCGTTGTGTTCCATAACCATAAGGCAAGAACATGCGAAAACTTTTTCCGTCAATTGGGTCGGTGAATTTAGTACCACTTAAGGCTAAAGCTAAAATAGGACGGACAACATAACTCAACCGAATTAAAAGCGGACGCGGAATGGTATTGAGGATAAACTTGAATACTTTTTTCATAGTTATTTAACGAGTACAGGTTTTATATTTTCTTAAATGGCCTTAAATGCCTTATATGGTTAAATAATTTTTCAAACAATATAAGGCATTTAAGGTCATTTAAGTTTTTAATTCTAATCAATATTTAAAGCACTAAAGCTTGTTTTCTAAACTCATCTTCCTCGTTACTCACAATTCCCAATGCTTGATATACATAAGCAAAAGTCGATAAAATTTCTGGTTTTCCGTCTATAATAGCCACATCGTGTTCGAAATGTGCACTTGGTTTTCCGTCAGCAGTAGTAATTGTCCAACCGTCTTTATGTTGTTTGATGTTTTTGGTTCCCATATTAATCATAGGTTCAATTGCGACCACCATTCCTTCTACAAATAATTTTCCACGACCTTTTTTACCATAATTTGGCATTTCTGGATCTTCGTGCATTTTTTGCCCTAAACCATGACCAACTAATTCTCGAACTACACCATAACCGTGACTTTCGGTATATTTTTGAATGGCATTACCCACATCTTCTACACGATTTCCTGTTTTAAATTCTCTAATTCCAACGTAAAGGGATTCTTTGGTAACTTGCAACAACCGTTTTATTTCTGGTGCGACTTCACCAATTTCAAAGGAATAAGCATGATCACCATGATAACCGTTTTTAAAAGCGCCACAATCTACAGAGATGACATCGCCACTTTTTAGGGGAATATTGTTCGGAATTCCGTGTACTACTTGTGAGTTTGGACTCATGCAAAGTGAGTTTGGAAAACCATATAATCCAAGAAAACTTGGAACTGCACCATGATCTCGTATAAATTCTTCGGCTAGTTGGTCTAAATATAATGTGGTAACACCTTCTTTTATTTCTGCAGCAATCATGCCTAGGGTTTTCGAAACTATTAAGGCACTTTCCCGCATTAATTCGATTTGTTCCCTTGTTTTTTGGATAATCATAAATTGGTAATTTTGAGTTGGCAAAAGTAACAATTTATAATAAATTAATCTGGATTTGCCATAACTTTAAACAAATCGGCACTGGAAATGAAATATCTATTCTCTAAATGAATTGCGGTAAGTTGTGAAGCAATCAAATTATTCTCACGGGAATTAATTAAAAAAATAGAGCTTTCGCCAAAGGAGAACAATCGTTCCTCTGAAGTTAGCATTGTTGCATAGTCAATGACTAACTTGGCGATTAATTTTTTTTGTTTTTCTAACGAGTTGAGTTCGGTTTGTTGCGCTTTGATTTTATTTTTTAAAGCTACTTTTTCTATATCCAATTCAAATTGTGTGTCTTGAATTTTAAATTTTGCTACTTGCAAACTTCCTCGCTCTTTTCTTAAAAAAAGGGGAAACGAAAAATTTAAACCAACTTTGTAATCGTTAAAATTTGTTTCATTAAAAGAGCTTGGTTCAGATAAATAATGATAACCAATATCAATTTTTGGCAATAAAGAATTGGCTTTAAGTTTGCGTTCTACCTCTAAAATGCCAATTTTACTTTGAAGTGCATTTATTTTAGGATGATTTTCTAATGTTGGAATTTCTTGTAAAAATTCATTGATTTTTAAGGATTCTTTTAAAGTTGATTCTAATTCTTTTTCAGGAATTATATCCTCTTGTAATTCAAAAGGTATATTGTTTTCGAGCCAAAGAAAATTTGCTAATTCTAGTTTGGATTTTGCTAATTTTAATTGGGAATCTTCTAAATTTAATTTTCTATTTCTAACAATAATTCCGGCTTCAATGCTATCAATAGCTGGTTTGTCTCCATTTAAAATCAAACTCGAAACGCCTTTCATTCTAATTTCGGCATTTTTTAAATACGCTTCATACAATTGTACTTCGCTAAAATTTCTTTTCCAATTAAAGTAAGCTACAGATGCATCGTAAAGAACAACAATTACTTGCAATTTTCTTTCTGATTCATTGAGTTGTATTTGGATTTTTGCTTTGCGTAAATCAGACATTCGTTGGTTAATAAACATACCTTGTCCCAATGGCACAGTTATTCCAAGTGAGGTCAACCCTTGGTTTGGTTGTGTGTTTTGAGGATTTAAATAAATTCCCTCACTATTATCAAATCCGGCTTTGACTTCAATTCCGTACCATGTTGGAATTTTGAAACTGCTGTTTAAAATCGAATAATATTCCGAACCTTTGAATTGTTTTTTATCAAAATCGATTTCTATTTTGGGATCAAATCCACCACGAGCCATCATCAAGTTGGCTTGTGCATTACTGATATTTAGATTGGCACTTTTTACCAAGGGATGAAATTTTTTCACATAACCTAAATATTCATTATAGGTGAGCTCTTTGCCATTTGGTATTGTGTTTTGTGCAATAATTTCAGCACTAATGAATAAGAAAAGTAAAATAAAATGTTTCATTATTTTTTCTCTTTAACTGTTTTGCTTTTGGGTTGATAATAATTAGGAGGAAATCCGTTTAGACTTCGCCACAACTCAAACCAAATTGGGACATTGTTTAATAAGGCAATAGATTGTGCTCCAGCGCCAATACTTAATTGCTTAGGCCATTTTTCTTCATTTTTATCGGGAGCAATCAACACTCGGTATTTTCCGTTATCACTTATGAAATTTTCAATGGCAACAACTTTTCCTCCAAATGTTCCATAAGACATATCGGGCCAACCCGAGAAAACGATTGTTGGCCAACCATCAAACCAAACTCTAACTCTTTCTCCTTTTTTGATAAGTGGTAAATCAATAGGAGCAATGTAGGTTTCGACAGCAATATCATAAACAGAAGGCATGATACTTACAATTGAAGTTCCTTCTTTAATGTTTTCACCAATTCCAGATTGTAAAGCACGGTTTACATAACCATCTTGTGGTGCTTTGATGTAATACATTCCGTTTCGAATACTATAATTTGCGTATTGGTTTTCGAGTTTATTGACTTGTGCTTTGGTGTCAAATTGATTGCTCAAAGCCGTGAATTGATCGCTTTGTGCTTTCGAACCTTTTTCGTTGTATTCGGCAGAAATTCTATTAATTTCTACACGTGCATTTATCATTTCATTTTTACTCGTAAGGTATTTGTTTTCTTGAGTGATAATTTTGGCTTCGGCATCTTGTAGTTTTAATCTTTTTTCTTCAACATCGGTCAAGGGTTTTAATCCTTCATTATTTAATTGAACCGAACGATTGAATTGTGTTGTCGCAATTTTAACTTGTGTTTTAGAAGCAATTACATCGATGCTATCACTTTTTATTTTTAAAAAAGCTTGTCGAATTTTATTTTGGGCTTGTTGTAATTTTAATCTCTTCTCACTTTCAATAGCTTGTATTTGTGATGATAGTGAGTTTACTTTTCCATCATAGGATTGTACAGACATTTTTTTAGCATCCATTTGGTTTTTGGTGTTTTTTACCAAATTAGGATCCAAATAATCTTCTTTAATTTCAGAAATAAAAAGAATGGTATCTCCTTTCTTAACAAAATCTCCTTCTTGAACGTACCATTTTTCTATTCGTCCGGATATTAAAGATTGAATAGTTTGCGGTCGTTGATTGGGTTTTAAAGTAGTTACTGCTCCTGCTCCTGAGATGTTTTGTGTCCAAGGAAGAAAAAGAACTAATAATCCAATTATTGAAAACGCTAAAATAATTCTATTAAGAATTTTGTAATGTGGTCTATTTCCCAACTCTTTTACCGTTGAATATTTGACTAATAAGCTATGTGGTATTGGATTGTTTTTTGATAAATTAAGCATCCTTTTGTTTTTTTATATCATTATAAATCGCTCCATTTCTCAAGGTAATCTCTCTGGTTGCTTTTGTTTTCCAATGTTTGTTTTTTGAGGAAACAAGCACGGTCCATTGATTGTTTTCTGACAATATGAAATCAATGATTTCATTGGCTACTTTTTCATCCATTTTATCAGTTGGGTCTTCAAAAAACAACAGCCTTGGTTTATTGATGATACTTCTTGCTAAAAGTATCTTTTGAGCATTAGACGATGATAATTGTTTACCTTCCGAAAAAATTCGAGTATCCAATCCTTTTGGCAATGTTTTGATGTACGATGTGAGTTGCACTGCATCTAACGCCCATTTTAAGTCAGCATTTGTTATTGCTGGATTATTAAAAGTAATGTTAGCTAGAATTGTTCCTTCAAAAGGCGTTTCTCCTTGAATTATGCTAGCAATATGGGATCGGTATTGTTTTAAATCTATTTTATTAAAGGTGTCATCATTTATAAAAAAGGAACCCGAAGTGGGTTGTATTAATCCAGATAGTAATCGGATTAATGTTGTTTTTCCTGAGCCATTTTCTCCATTCAACAATATTTTTTCGCCTTGTTCCATTTTTAAAGTAATGGAATTAAGTACATCATCATTAGAATCGGGAAACTTAAAGTTCAAGTTGTCTGTTTCTAAAGTGATATTGGTATAGCAATCAGTATATTCTTTATCTGATTCTGATTCTGAATTCATATCAGTGACTTGACCTATTTTTTCGATTGAGGTTAATACATCATAAAAAGTTTCTAAACCTAATATAATTTTTTCAACCGAGTTGATCACCAATAGAATAATGATTTCTGATGCAACAAATTGCCCAATATTCATTTGTTGATTAATGACTAAAAAACCACCTATTAACAACAAACTTGCAGTTATAATAACTTTAAAAATAATCAGTTGCGTAAACTGTCTTTTAATAATAGAAAAGTGTCTCTCGCGATAACTTAAATAATCACTCACTAATTTATCGTTTTTTTGAAGTGCATAATCAAAGTTTTGTGGCTTTTTAAAACTAAAATTATTTCGAGCCATTTCCTGAAGCCAACTCGCCACTTTGTATTTGTATTTTGACTCTTTGAGGCTTGTTTCAAGCCCAGGTCGATAGGAATACCTGAAAATAATGTACAATAGAATTATCAAAAACAACCCGAAAATTATAAAAAATGGGTGGTATAATGACAACAACAAAATACCAAAAACAATTTGTAAAAGAGCCGCCGAAAAATCAATAAGTAATTTTGATGTTCCTTTTTGAATAGAAATAGTATCAAAAAAACGATTGGCTAATTCTGGTGGATAGGTATTGTATATTTCTACAAATTTTATTTTTGGTAATCGATATGCAAATTCAAAAGAAGAACGTACAAATATTTTTTGCTGTAAGTTTTCGGTAATTCTCAGTTGCATCAAAGATAAAATTCCTACAAAAACAACGCCTATTACTACTAATATTACTAATACAATCCACGAAGCACTTATTCTACCTGATTGGATAAAGTTGATAATTGCTTGTATTCCTAGCGGTAACGATAAACTGATTAATCCAGCAAAAATGGCATAGAAAAACAGTTGACTAATGTCTTTTTTGTCTAATCGTAAAAGGTTAAAGAATCTTTTTAAAGGCGTTTCGTTCATTGTTATTTTCGTAAAGTGTTTTCGACTAAGTTGATATAAAAATCAGTTGGACTAATTGTTTCGTTGCAATTAGTTATGGTTTTTAAATGATTTCTTAAAAAATGCTGGTGTAATGCACCTTCAACGATAGTTGATACTAAACTTTTTGCAAAAGGATAATCCGGATTTACGTCATTTATCATCACTACAATTCTATTAATCACTCGTTTGTAAATAAGAAAAAACCCTTCTTTGTTTTCAGAATCAACTTCTTTCGTATGCAATGTTTTGGTGAATTCGGCAATAATAATTTTATTTAAAATGGATTCGTTGATGTGTGCTGTTGCATGATCATCTTCGATTTTTTCGGTAACAATAGTGATTGCTTTTTTTAGTTTTTCTAAAGAATTTGAAATGTTATTTGTTGCAAAAACCAATCGGTATTCCATCCAACTCCAATACCACGAAGATAAATAGACTAATAGTTTGTGTTTGTTTTCAAAATAACGATAGATTGAACTTTCATTGGAGCCAATCAAATCTCCAAGTTTTTTAAAAGTAAACTCTTCGAAGCCAATTTCTTCAATCAAAACTATACTTTGTTCTATGATTTTTTTTCCTAAAGTTGAGGTTTCAGGATCTTTTACATAAATTTTATTATTGACTTGAATTTTTATATTGGTGAATAAATTTTCCATAGTAGTATTAATCAGTTGTGGCAGGAGTAAATTCTTTTTCTTCTTTTTTGGTTAAATCAAAGTTGTATAATAGCGCAATATTTAGAAAATCACGACCAGACTCATCATTTATTTTATAATCAAATTGGTAGATGTATCCCATTTGAAAGGCAATTTTTTTATTAAACTCATATCCTCCACCCACAAAAAGTCTGTTTCGTTCAAAATAAGGTTCTTTATCAGTAAAGAAAAGTTCATCCCAAACGGATAGATAAAAGCTTTTTGGAACAATTTTCTTCCCATTTAATGGCATTGTTGCTCCAATCCTATATCTGAAACGATTTCTATATCCGTTTGAAGTAAATCGCTGTTCAGCTCTGTAGCGGTGTTCAAATGTTATAAATTGTAATGGATTTTTCATATTGATTTGAAACCAACTTCGAATTTCTTTGTTTTTCATGGGTAATTCAAAATCTCCACCTTCACTGTAGGTGTTGTAAGATCCAATTCCTGATGTTACAGAAAAGTTTGGATTAATTTTATAAGAAACACCAGCTTTAAATTCATAATAATGAAACTGATTATAAAAAGATAAACTTCGTAATTGTGCTTCTGTAAAAACATTAATTTTTGAGTCTATCTTCATGTTGACATTAATAATATTCCAAGAACCCAATTCATTTTGTGATTTTGTTACAGTTGTAATAAAAAAGAGTAAAAGGACAATTATTTTTTTCATGTTTCTAAATTATAGAATGTTCATTAATTATTTTTATTGCAAATATAATAGTATTACTATTAATAATGAAATTTTAACTTTTATTTATAAAAAAAAGAGATTCAGTTACTGAATCTCTTAAAAGATATTTTTATGTTATTGTTGCTTACAACAACGACTTTCCGGTCATTACAACTGGTTTTTCGATTCCCATTAATTCTAAAATTGTAGGGGCAAGGTCGCCCAAAACACCATCGTGTATTGTTTTTAAATCTTTGTCCACTAAAATAATTGGAACTGGATTGGTAGTGTGTGCCGTATTTGGTGAACCATCGGGGTTTATCATCGTTTCGCAATTACCATGATCTGCAATGACAATCGTAGTATAATTATTTTTCAATGCGGTAGTAATTACTTTTTCTACACAAGCATCAACAGCTTCACATGCTTTGATTGCGGCTTCCATAATTCCGGTGTGGCCCACCATATCGCCATTAGCAAAATTCAAACAAACAAAATCGACTTCCTCTTTTTCGAGTTCCGGAATTAAAGCATCGGCAAGTTCAAAAGCGCTCATTTCGGGTTGTAAATCGTAAGTGGCAACTTTTGGAGAATTTTTAAGAATGCGGCTTTCACCAACGAAAGGCAATTCTCTTCCTCCAGAAAAGAAGAAGGTTACGTGAGGATACTTCTCGGTTTCGGCAATACGGATTTGAGTTTTACCCGCTTTTTCAATTACTTCACCAAGGGTTTCTGTGATATTATCTTTATTGTAAACCACTTTCACATTTTGATACGTTTCATCATAATTAGTGAGTGTAACATAATATAAATTCAGTTTGTGCATGTTTTGCTCATGAAAATCCTTTTGCGAAAGAGTTTCGGTTAATTCTCTTCCTCTATCAGTTCTGAAATTGAAGAAAATTACAACGTCGTTATCTGCAATTGTAGCCAATGGTTTATCATTAGTATCCACTGCGATTATTGGATTAATAAATTCATCGGTAACATTGTTTTGATAACTTTGCTCTATACTTTGAACTACATTTTTGGAATGTTGTCCTTTTCCATTGACTAATAAATCATAAGCCAGTTTAACTCTTTCCCAGCGTTTGTCTCTGTCCATTGCATAATATCGTCCAACGACTGAGGCAATCTTGACGGTTGTTTTTGCAATGTAATTTTCTAAATCTTGAAGGTATTTTTGCCCTGATTTTGGATCTACATCACGACCATCTGTGAAGGCGTGAACAAAAACTTTTTGCAATCCAAATTCTTGTGTAGTGTCAATTAAACCTCGTAAATGGGATGTGTGAGAATGTACACCACCATCCGAAACTAAACCAAGCAAATGAAGATTTACCTTTTTATCTTTAGCATATTGAAACGCATCAATTAATACTTGTTCATTTCGTAAGGTGTCGTTTTGAACCGCTAAATTTATCTTGGCTAAATCTTGATAGACAATTCTTCCTGCTCCAAGATTCATGTGACCCACTTCGGAATTCCCCATTTGTCCTTCGGGTAAACCTACATTTAAACCATCAGTGCGCAGTTGAGCGCTAGGATAACTATTATATAAAGAATTTATAAAAGGGATATTGGCATTATCAATAGCTGAAACTTTTGGATCTGGAGATTTCCCCCAACCATCAAGAATCATGAGGATTACTTTCTTGTTCATGTGTTTGAATTTTAAACAAAGATAAAGTATTTCTAAAAATGTTTAAATCAAACCAAACGACTATTATTGATTTATAGGTTAACAATAACAAATAAGGTAGTATTTGTTGTAGAATGATTTTTCTAAATTATGGAGTTTTAGGCTTTATTTTTTAATTCGTTGTAGTCAATAAAATATTTTATACTTACAGAGAAAATATGACTTAAAGCATCGTTATTGAGTAAGTTAGTTATATTTTTTCCAAAATTTTTGTCAATATCTCGTTCAAAATTAGCAGCTACATTACGGTACAATATTGAAATTTGACTTCCGGGCGCAAACCACCAAGTATACGATACATCTGCATTCCAAGAATTAAAGTTGGAGTTTTTGTTTTCAGTGTAACCTGCATACTCTTTTAATCTCCCGTTTTGTTCTAATGATAAAAAGTTTTTATTCTCTGCATAAGACCAATATTGACGCAATGAAAGATTAAAATTCATTTTGCTGCTTATAGAATATTTTACCGATAATGAATTGGAGTAGGTTATTAAATTTCTATTAGAAAAAATTATAGTATTTGGAGTTACACTATTCAAATCCTGATCAATACTATCTACAAATCCTTTGTTGTTGTGTGCACTCGAAAAATTAAGATTATAATTTAATGCTAATTTGTCATTGAATCTATAACGCGGTCCAATTTCAATTTCATAAAATATTCTGTTTTTTTCATTTGCAATTGCAATAAATGGATTAATATCTAGGGCGAATTTTTTATTATAATTTGATGAATAAAAAACAAAAAAACTATATCGTTCTGGGATAATTACAAATCTATTTTCTGTTCTAGGTTCATAGTAATCGTATGTTTCAAATAGATTGGCGTTAACACCAAACCCAAAAGAATTATTTTTTTTGTTACTTGCATTAATATTTAAGTCAACTCTTGTTTTCTGTAACTTTCCAGTTTCTTTTTGAAATTGATTATAAAAAGATACGTTTGTTCTAAAACTATTAAATAGTTTCGTAGGATTGAGTATTCTGTAATTTGCATTACCTCTTAAATTATAATAATTTGTTTCAAAGTTAATGCCTAAATCGTTGTTGTCATAATTTTTAGAAACAAAATCACTGCTAATATAGTAACGATATTTTCCTGAGTTTTCACCAAAATTTAACGAAGTGGCTATTCCTTTTTTATCAATAATATCGTTTACATCACTGTATTTAAAATCACCCGAAAGATTAAATGTGTTTTCTTTAGTGTTCAAATCCCATAATAATGCAGAAACATTTGCATCTCTGAAGTTTCCATCACGGATTACATTTGTATTTACTAATGTTAACGAGGAGTTTTTACGAAAACGTTGATCAAGAACTAAAACATTATAATTTGCAAGCGGTTCAACTACTTCTCTACGGATTTCTTGTGTATCTGTATTTCGAATTACGGCCGATGTTTTTTCGGTTACCGCATTAAGAATTCCAATTCCCAATCCGTTTTTTGTTCTTCCTGAAACTTTAAAGGCATTAATAAGATTGACATTTGATGGATTGTCTAATATCTCTTCGTTTGCTGCTTTTGTGGGATAATTTGATGGGTTTCCTCCAATTCTTCGCGAATACAATAAACTTCCTTTACTAAACAAATCCGTTCCTTCGGTAAAAAAATCTCTATTTTCATTAAATTGTTGTTCAAATGGACCTAAATTTAGAATTTGATTATCATATTTTGTTTGTCCAAAATCAGGAATTAAGATCACATCAAGTGTAAAAGCATCATTGATTCCGTACTTAATATCTAATCCACCTTTGATTGTGCCATAGGTTTTTTGTGCGGCGTTTGCATTTAAATAATAGGAAGAGTAAGGTAATAAAAAAAGTCGGGTAGGTGTTTTTATATTTTCAATTCCTTCAAGAACTCCGGTTTGTTGTGTAAATGTTCCTAGCTTTGCGTCCACATAATTCCAAGTATATTTTTGACGATCACGTTCTATTTTTCTAAAAAAATTTATTCCCCAGGTTTGTTTCCTTTCACTTGAGAAGCGCAATGCAGCATACGGTATTCTCATTTCAACAACCCACCCAAAATCTGTTATTAGAGCTTTACTTTTCCATACTGCATCCCAGGAATAATCTTCACCATTACGGTCTATTGCTAAACAATCTGACTGTCCATCTGATGCCGATACTATAAAACGAAAATCTTGTTGTCCATCATTATTACCATTTATAAAAACTCCGAATTGATCTGCAGTACCAAAATCATCCCTTTGTGTTATCTCTTTTAAAATTTTATTAGGTTCATCATCATATAATAATGCGACAATGTATAGCGCTTCATTATCATATAAAACTTTTATTTCGGTTTTTTTGTTTTCACTAATTGGTTTTCCATTATCGGGTTCTAACATTACAAAATCAGTTGCAACTGAAGCAGATTTCCAGATGGTTTCATTCATTTTCCCATCGATTGTTATTTTGTCAGAAATAAATTTAGTTTGAAGTATTTTTTTTTGGCTGAAGCCCAAAAATGAAGAAAGCAAAATAACGATTAAAAGTATTTTTCTCATTTGGTTTGTTGATAATTGATGAAAACGAATTCAAAACAAAGTTTTGTTTATAGACTATTGTTTTAAGAAAACGTTACACTTTTTAACAAAAAAATAACAACAGTAGCGGTCCACTAACAAACTGAAAACGGGACATTTTCAATTTTATTTTAAGAAATGTAAAAGGAAATTTTATTGAGATTTACTAGAATTTATTTTTCACAGTATTATAATCTATATAATACCGGAGACTAATTGAGAAAATATTGGTCAGGTTGTTCGCAAAAACATTTTTCAGATTATTTCCAAGATTTTTCTCTACCTCTCGTGTAGGATCAATTGCAAAATTACGGTATAAAACAGATAGTTCGCTTCCTTGAGCAATCCACCAAGAGTAAGATAAATCAAAATTCCAAGAATTAAAATTTCTGTTTTTGTTTAAAGAATACAGGTTGTTCTCTGTTAAATAGCCATCATTTTGTAGCGTAAGAAAACTGTGATTGTCTGCATACGACCAGTAATAACGTGCGGTAAGATTAAATGTCATCTTATTGTTTACGGAGTATTTTCCGGTGAAATCATGTTGAACAATTTCACGGTTGCGCTCCGCAAAAATAATTCCGGTATTGTCTTGATCTACCCAACCTCTATCACTAACTCTGCGCGTGTATTGCACTAAGTAAGCAAGGGATAATTTATCGTTAAAACGATATTTTACTTCGCTATTTAAAAGATAATTCACTCTGTCATTCTCGTCAAATTTAGTAACCGAAAATTCAGCGCCATAACTTAATGCTTTGGTTTGATCCGTTAAAAAACCGAAGTAACCACTCATACTTTTTGGGATATAAACATATCGACCATTTTCTCTAGGTTCATAGAAATCATATGAAACTAAAGGATTTATGGTTAAATTAAATTCAAAAGAATCATTGTTTAATAAGGTTCCTTTGATTAATGTTCTTAAATGGGCTTGCTGGGTTTTTCCGGTGGTGTTTTGAATGTCTAAATTAAAATCTTGTTCAATTTTAAAGGTGTTTAAAAATTTTGTAGGATTTACAATTCTATAACTTGTTAAAACACTCATGTTATGATAATTATTACGAAATACAATTCCTAAATCATTTATATCATAATTTTCGGAGAAATATTTTCCACTAAATTGGTAACGATATTTCCCTCTGGTTTTACCAAATAAAAGTGTGCCTTTAAAACCATCGTAATCTTTATTTAAATTATTTACAGTACTGTATTTAAAATCTGAATAAAAATTGTAGGTGTTCTTTTTTGTGTTTAAATCGAGCACTAATGCCGTTGCATTTGCATCTCTAAAATTACCTTTTCGCATTGTATTTGCATTCGTAAAGGAGAAAGAGGAGTTTTGATTAAAGCGTTGATCTAATACTAAAATATTATAGTTTGTAAAAGGCTCAATAACTTCTTTTCTGGTTTCATTAGTGTTTAAATTTAATATTGTAGCGTATGTTTTTTCTGTAATTGCATTCAAAAAACCAATCCCTAAACCTTTATTAGTTCTTCCAGATATTTTTATGGCATTTATCAAATCTACAGAACTAGGAAGTTTTATGAGTTCTTCATCGTTGCCAAGTTGTGGTTCAGTCGATGGGAAACCACCAATTCTTCGGGAGTATAAAAGTCCACCAGTACTAAAAAGATCGATTCCTTCTGTAAAAAACGGCCTGTTTTCATCAAACCTTTGCTCAAATGGTTCTAGATTAAGAATGGCATTGTCAAATTTTGTTTGACCAAAATCGGGCACTAAAATGGCATCGAGTGTAAAGGAATCGTTTATGCCGTATTTTACATCTAAACCGGCTTTGAATGTGGTTCCAGAACCAATATCGTTTTGTTGATAATAAACAGAAGAATATGGAATTAAAAATAGTCTTGTTGGTGTTTTTATATTTTCGATTCCTTCAAGAATTCCTGCTTGGTTTATTACAGCACCAATTTTAGTATCAACATAATTCCAAGTATATTTCTGGAAATCACGTTTTATTTCGCGCATAAAATTTAATCCCCATACTTGTTTTGCGGCTTTAGAAAATCGTAAAGCTGCATAAGGAATTTTCATTTCTACAACCCAACCATAATCGGTTAAAGTAACTTCACTGTCCCAAATAGCATCCCATGAAAAATCTTCATAGTCTTCTCTAGCAATACAATCCATCTGAACTCCGGATGCACTTACAAAAAATCTAAAATCTTGTTGCCCGTCATTAAATCCATTTATTGAAATTGAAAAATGATCCGAAGCACCAAATACGTCGCGATTTGTTAATTCTTTTTGAATTTTATTGGGCTCATTATCATGCATTATTGCCGTTATGTATATTGCAGTATTGTCGTAAAGTACTTTTACAATTGTTTTTTTATCCTCACTTATGGGTTTCCCATTATCGGGTTCAAACATTATAAAATCAGTTGCAATTGAAGCAGTTTTCCAAACTTCTTCGTTTATTTTTCCGTCAATACTTATACTTTCTGAAATTGATTTTGCCTGAAGTGTCTTTTTTTGGCTGTAGGAGCTAAAATTAGTTAAAACCAAAAAAAATAAAATGGAAGAGTAAAATTTTGGCATATATTATGATTATCGATAAGCAAAAATAGTAAAATTAACACAAAAAGCAAATAAAATGTTATTTTAACTCCTGATAATGAACACTAAAAGAGTAACAAAATCATAAGTTTTCCTTGTTTTTTTAAAGTTTTCAGATCTATTGTATATTTGTCAACTAAATCACAATTTCTAACCCATACATTTTCAATGATTTATAAGATATTTCCTGCCATTTTGTTTTTGTTGTTTTCGCAATATTCAAACAAAGAAAATTTAACCAATTCTGAAAATTCTATAAATCAAGATGTCAGCATCGCGGTCAAGCCTTCAGTAGATTTAAATGTCGAAATAGTTTATAATTCGTTGAATTCCAATTATTTTGATTTGCCCAGCTTCGAAACTTTTAAAGAAGCCCTGAAAGGATTTTATTTGTTGAAAGAAAAAGGTTTAGTTCAAAAAGAGGTTTTGACCTTGATCGATTTTAGTTTATCTTCAAATACAAAAAGACTTTGGGTAATCGATATGGCTACAAATACTATAGTATACAATTCATTAGTTGCCCACGGAAAAAATACGGGTGAGGAATTTGCCCATAGTTTCTCGAACTCAAATAGTTCTTTTAAAAGCAGCTTGGGTTTTTATGTCACTGGCGAAATCTATAACGGAAAACACGGAATGTCTCTTAGATTAGACAGTCTGGAACGAGGAGTCAATAATAATGCTAGAGAAAGAGGTGTGGTAATGCACGCTGCAAATTATGTCTCCAATTCATTCATTAGGAGTAACAGACGTTTAGGAAGAAGTCAAGGATGTCCTGCCATTCCAGAAGAATTACTTTCAGGAATTGTTACAACAATAAAAAATAAATCGTGTTTGTTTATTTATCATCCGTCAAGAAGATTAAATAAAACTTCAACTTTATTTTCATAATATGCTATAAAATAGTGGTCTAGGTTATAGATTTCGTCTCGAAAAATCAATTTCCTGTTTTCGAACCAAACTGTTCAATATAAAAATAATAGATTTTTAACAATTTAATTTTAAAACTGTTATACATAAAATAGTGCGTTCATATAAAAATTTTAAAAAAAACTTGCAAAGAAGCTAAGTAATTATCTATATTTGCACCGTTGTAATGCGAAAGTAGCTCAGTTGGTAGAGCTCCAGCCTTCCAAGCTGGTTGTCGCGAGTTCGAGCCTCGTCTTTCGCTCTATACCTCAAACGAAAGTTTGGGGTTTTTTATTTAAGATAACTCAAGTCTGCACCAATTTCAATTTCTACAGGATTTTGATTTTGTCTAAATAACCTAGCGGACAAGTTGCCTTTTAAGCTTATTTCTTCTCCGTTCACAACTAGCCAACTTCCTTCTCGTAATCCTAAAACGGGAACAGAATTGAATTCATGAAATTCTTTAATTCTAGTTTCCCGAGTTTCTCCCATGTGTTTTGATTGTAAATCAGCATCTAAATAATGTGCGTTTATATTAAAAGGAATTAACCCCAGTGTTTGAAAACTTGGGGGATAAATTATTGGCATATCATTAGTAGTTTGCATTGTCAATCCACAAATATTGCTTCCAGCACTTGTTCCTAGATATGGAGTTCCCTTTTTGATATTTTCGGCAAGCACACTCATGATGTTGTTTTTGTATAATTGGGAGACCAATAAAAAAGTATTTCCACCACCGGTAAAGATTCCTTCGGCAGTATTGATTGCTTTTTCAGCATATTCAAATTCATGAATACCTTTTATTTCTTTATTTATTTTGGCGAAAGCCAGAGCTACTTTTGCAGTATATTCTTCATGTGAAATTCCACTTGGACGAGCATATGGAATAAACAAAACAGTTTTACAATGTTCAAAAAGCACTTTTAATTCGGGCAATAAATATTCTAAATAAGAACCTTCATGTAGTGTTGATGTACTTGCAATAATTATATTTTTCATATTCATTTTAGATATATAACGGGGATAAAGATAGTATTTAGGGTTTTTAATTAACAAATATTTACAATCTCATTAGCAATTAATTTTGAAGGTATTAAAATACTTTTGTGAATAACCATTTTTTTGAAGACTGCTTATGCAAAGATTTTTATTGTTTTTATTTATAATGGTTTGTACCCCTATTTTTGCTCAAAGTCCCAATCGGACAAAATTAGCAGGAAAAGTTACTGCCACAACCACAGATCTTGATGGCGTTTATGTAATAAATTTAAAATCCGAAGCGACTACGATTACAGAAAACGGAGGTTATTTTTCTATTACAGCAACACCAGGAGATTCGTTGCTGTTTTCTTCAGTACAGTTTATTGGAATAAAGATTGTATTAGAACAAAAACATTTTGATAAAGAGTTATTTTTTGTAAAATTGCAAACCAAAATAAATCAACTCGAAGAAGTTGTAGTTAAAAGGTATGACAATATTAACGCAGTTGCGCTAGGGATTGTTCCAAAAGGGATAAGACATTATACACCAGCGGAAAGAAAATATTTGACCGCTGCTTCCAGCAAATTAAACCCTATGGGTTTAGATCCTTTGCTTAATTTACTATCTGGTCGAACTGCGATGCTCAAAAAAGAAATACAAGTAGAGAAAAAAGAATTTTATTTAATACAACTAAGCAATTTATTTGAAAAGACCTATTTTATCGAAAAGTTAAAAATTCCTGTCGATTATGTCATGGGGTTTCAATATTATATCATTGAAAATGAAAGGTTTGTACGGGTTTTAAAATCTAAAAATAAAACCAATATTGAGTTTGTAATGGGACAATTAACCGCAAAATACTTTGAAATTCTTGCAAGCGAAAAATAAAATTACTCTATGCGATTTCTATTTTAGAACAATTATTAAAAGTAATTTGTATAAAATAATTTGCTAAATGTATAATTTTAGCAATTAGCACATTTTATAACTTTGCAACTTTGTAACTTTGCACTTTAACACATTTAATAATTAGATTATGTTTGGAATAGGTGGTGGCGAATTAATTTTTATTGTGTTTATAATACTCATGCTTTTTGGTTCTGACAAAATTCCAGAAATGGCTCGAACTATGGGCAAAGTTATGGCTCAATTAAAAAATGCAACAAACGATATAAAAAGTGAAATTCAAAAAGGAGCCGAATCTAATGGCATTGACACAAAAGTATTTACCGATTTTACAGGCAACATAAAAGCCGAAATTAATAAAGCCAAAGACAATCTTCTGGGTGAAAACGGAACTGGAATCTCAAAACTTTCGGATGAAATCACTTCCGAAGTAAACACTACCAAAGACAGTTTGTTTAGTGAAGCTTCTATACAAAAGGCTAAAATGGATGAAGAAATTGAAGACAGTTTAGGTGCTGTAAAACGCCAAATGTAATGCTAGAAAAATTAAAGATTTTAGATGTTGATTTATTGATTTATTTAAATGGTTTAGGTTCAGAAACGTATGACGTATTTTGGTTGTTTATTACCAAGCAAACAAATTGGACTCCGTTTTTCCTGCTTTTACTTTATTTGATTTTTAAAAAAATAGGAACAAAACAAACCTTATTTTTACTGCTATTTGTGGCAATTTTAGTAACTTTTACAGATCAAGCCACCAATTTAGTAAAAAACGGATTTCAACGATTGCGACCTTGTAATAATCCCGAAATTAACTCTTTCATTCGAGTAGTTCAGGTCAGAAAATCGTTTAGTTTCTTTTCTGGACATGCGGCAAATACCATGGCTGTTGCTGGGTTTTTATACCTAATTCTAAAACGTCATTTTAAATACTTTGGGCTGTTGTTTTTATGGCCACTAATCTTTGCTTACAGTAGAATTTATCTAGGATTACATTATCCAATTGACATTTTTTGTGGTTATTTGTTTGGATTTACAATAGGGTTTTTGATGTACAAAATATATCAAACCGTTCAAAAAAAGTATTTTCCAGTATAGTTCTGATTTAAACAACCCTGCTTACGGTCAATCCATCTCTGATAGGCAACAAAACGGTTTCTACTCTCAAATCATTTATTAATAATTGGTTGTATTCTAAAAGTGTTTTGGTGCTTAAATCATTTGGTTGCAATGGCTCGACTACTTTTCCACTCCACAAAACATTGTCTGATAAAATAATTCCTCCTTTATTCATTTTGGGCAGAATTAAATTAAAATAATTGATGTAGTTTTCTTTATCAGCATCAATAAAAACCAAATCAAATTTTAAATCAAGTGTTGGAATAATTTCTATTGCTTCGCCAAGATGCTGCACAATTTGCTCTGACCATGGTGATTTATTAAAATATTTTCGCTGAAAATCAACCAGTTCTTCTTTGATGTCAATCGTATGGAGTTGCCCGTTTTCTTGTATTCCTTCACATAAACATAAAGCAGAATAACCTGTATAAGTGCCTATTTCTAAAATATTTACGGGTCGAATCAATTTAGACAACATGCTCAAAACTCGCCCTTGAAAACGACCACTCAACATTCTTGGCAACAAAACCTTCTGATAAGTTTCTTTGTTGAGTTGTGCTAATAATTCTGGTTCAACTTGCGAATGTTGCTCGATATAATCTTCTAAATCTTGAGAGAGGAAATGCATTATTTTAATTTTTATCAAAGTTATTAAATTATCAAAACAACACCCGTGCATTTTTGCAAATTGATGAAAAAAATCAACAAATTGTCATTAAATTTGCACCATGCATATCGACAAAAAAGACATACGAGCTTTATCAAAGGAACAATTACGTGATTTTTTTATTGCAAAAAACGAAAAAGCCTTTCGCGGAAACCAAGTATACGAATGGTTGTGGAGCAAAGGTGCGCATAGTTTTGAAGACATGACTAATGTTTCAAAAGATACTCGGTTAATGCTGGAATCAAATTTTGTTATTAATCACATAAATGTGGATACGATTCAACGCTCCGAGGATGGAACGGTAAAAAATGCGGTTCGTTTGCACGATGGTTTGGTTGTTGAAAGTGTTTTGATTCCTACAAATACTAGAACAACAGCCTGTGTTTCGAGCCAAGTAGGTTGTAGTTTGGATTGTAATTTTTGCGCTACAGCTCGGTTAAAAAGAATGAGAAACCTTGAGCCAGCAGAAATTTACGATCAGGTAATTGCTATTGATAAAGAAAGTAGGTTGTATTATAATCATCCGTTGTCAAATATTGTATTCATGGGAATGGGTGAACCACTTATGAATTATAACAATGTCTTGAAAGCTATTGAAATGATTACATCACCAGAAGGATTGGGAATGTCGCCAAAACGAATCATGCTTTCTACATCTGGCGTTCCTAAAATGATAAAAAAACTGGCTGATGATGATGTAAAATTCAAACTGGCGGTTTCTTTACATTCGGCAATCGATGAAATTCGTTCTCGTATCATGCCCTTTAGTGCTAATTTTCCTTTAGCCGATTTGAGAGAATCATTAGAATATTGGTACAAAAAAACCAAAAGTAAAATTTCCTACGAATATGTGGTTTGGAAAGATATTAACGACAACAAAGCTTCAATTGATGCATTAGTTAAATTTTGCAAATATGTTCCTTGCAAAGTCAATCTAATCGAATACAATCCCATTGATGATGGTGAGTTTCAACAAGCTTCGGATGAAGCAATAAATGCTTACATCAAAGCGCTTGAAGCTTCAGGAATTGTGGTTAAAGTCAGACGAAGCCGTGGTAAAGATATTGATGCAGCTTGTGGTCAACTGGCTAACAAGGAAGCATAAAAAAAGGAGTTCCTATTGAACTCCTTTTGTATTATAATCTATTAAAATTTTAGTCTGCTAATATAATCTGAACTGGTGCACCGCCATCAACAGATTTCATGGCAAATTTATCACACTCACCATTTCCGTAATCAATTGTTACGTAATGTGAATTTCTTGAGAGTTTCAAAATACCAGATACAGGAAAAGGCGCAGGATTTTGTTGCATACCACAAGCCGTTTTATTAATTAAAGGAGTTTCTACATTAATTAATGAAGTGAAAACTGCATCCCCTTTTGTAGTTGTAAAAGTACCGTAAGTAGAAAACACATCATCTGTTGGGCTAGTTCGTGTCAAAAAACCAGCAATCATTTCTCTCACGCGATTGCCATTTCGAGTGTAAACTCCGCTGTTAGTAGTTAGAGTCATATTGGTCATGGTTAATGTTGTTTTGGGACGTAATGAACTTCCGTCACCAATCATTTCTCTTTTCCATGAAGTGGTTCCGTCTATTTTATTTTCGTTTATAAAAAAATTATTAAAGGTAATAGTCATAATTTTTGGAAATGCTATGCCAATAGTTCGCGTTAAAATGATTTTCCCTTTTAGAAAACGACCTCTAAATTTACATGCTGTAGTTTCTGTTCCAAAAGTGATTGTCAAAACTCTAGTAGTAGTGGTAGAACCTAAATCACTCACGGTTGCACATTCAGGTAATAATGAATGATAACCTCCTGACGAAATTTTACCAGTTGGAGAACCTTCGCTTATTTCATATTGATTATCGGCAATAACGGATATATCATCAATGTCATTATCCATTTTTTGGGTTACAGTAACTTCTTCATTTGTAAGTGCTGTATCTGTAGTTTCAGATTTTGAATCTGTAGTACAACTTGAAAAGGTAAGAATGCTTATAAACATTCCTAATAATAATTTAGTTTTCATAATAAATAGTTTTAAGGTTGATTTCTTTGACAGAGAAATTATTAAATGGTTTAAATGTGAAAGTCAAAATTATGTTAAAAAAATTAAACAAAGCGTTTTAACAATTTAAAATCGACGAACTACACAATTGATTTATAATTGTTTAACAAATTCATCAGTTTATTAATATGTAAATTGCGCAATGTAAACACGAGTTTATAATTATGTCACTTGCCTTAAATAGATAACGTTTTTTTATTCGAAAATAGTATATTTGAACTCAAATGAATATCACTCTACAAATAAAGCAGCCTATTTTTAATGAAATGGAACTTTTCGAAAAAAAGTTCTATGAATCCATGACTTCGCAAGTGGCTTTGTTAAATAGAATCACTTATTATATTGTGAATCGAAAAGGAAAACAAATGCGACCCATGTTTGTTTTCTTAACCGCAAAAATGGTTTCTAATGGAACTGTAAACGAGAGAACTTATCGTGGAGCTTGTGTTATTGAACTAATTCATACTGCAACTTTGGTACATGATGATGTGGTAGATGACAGCAATCGTCGCAGAGGTTTTTTCTCGATAAATGCACTTTGGAAAAACAAAATTGCAGTTTTAGTGGGTGATTATTTACTCTCCAAAGGCTTATTGCTTTCTATTGATAATGGTGATTTTGATTTACTTCGAATTATTTCTGTAGCAGTTCGAGAGATGAGTGAGGGCGAATTATTGCAGATTGAAAAAGCCAGAAAGCTTGATATTACGGAGACTATTTACTACGAAATCATTCGTAAAAAGACAGCAACCCTTATTGCTGCTTGTTGTGCTCTTGGTGCAAAATCAGTAATCGAAAACGAAGATGAGGTAGAAAACATGCGAAAATTTGGTGAACTCATCGGAATGGCTTTTCAAATAAAGGATGATTTATTTGATTATAGCGAAGATGCTATTGGTAAACCAACAGGAATTGATATCAAAGAGCAAAAAATGACTTTGCCATTGATTCATGTTTTGAATAATTGTACTTCTAAAGAAAAATCGTGGCTAATCAATTCCATAAAAAATCACAACAAAGACAAAAAACGGGTTGCAGCAGTTATTGCTTTTGTAAAGGATAACAACGGTTTGATTTATGCGGAACAAAAAATGCAACAGTTTCAGCAAGAAGCACTTTTATTACTAGAAAATTATTCTAATTCAGTTTATAAAGAAGCTCTGGTTTTGATGGTAAACTACGTTATTGAAAGAAAAAAATAACCCTAGTTTGTCATTCCTACAAAGGAGGAATCTCATTATTTTTTGTTTTTTTTTATCTTCATGCAACCTTTTTGCATTCTAAATCGTCTATGCTAATAGATACACTTATAAAACAAAATTGAAAGTATTTTACTTAAATCAAGAAGAAACTAAAATCATTCATTTGGCAATCGAGAACAATCGATCTGCCCAACAAAAGATTTATGGAAATTTTTCTCCAAAAATGCTAAGTGTTTGTCGACAATACATTAAAGATATTCACCAAGCAGAGGATGTAATGATTACCGCTTTCATGAAAGTGTTTACCAATTTAAAAAATTTTGAACACAAAGGAAGTTTCGAAGGTTGGATTCGTAGAATAATGATAAATGAATGCATTTCATTTATTCGAGTTCAGAAAAAAGAGAAATTCATTGAAGAGGAAGATTTTTTTGAGGAAAGTTTTAATAATATCGAAAGTCAATTTTCAGTACAAGACCTACAATTTTTGATTGATGGATTGCCCGACGGTTATAAAATGGTTTTCAATTTATATGCCATCGAAGGATACAAACATCAAGAAATCGCAATACTGTTAGGTATAAACGAAGGAACTTCAAAATCACAGTTGTCGCACGCCAGAAAAATATTGCAAACAAAAATTGCTAAACTAAATAGCACTCAAAATGGAACAGAATAAATTAGAAAATCAGTTTAGAAAAAAACTAAATTCAAGAGAAATTAAGCCTTCTGCTCAGTCCTGGGATAGATTAGATGCCATGTTAACCATAGCTGACCCGAGCTACAGCGAACTGGCGAAACAAAAGCCAAAGAAAAAACTTACATGGCTTTTTATTGCAGCTAGTTTTATTGGTGTTTTACTTTCGATAACAGTTTTTTTTAATCAAAATGACAGCTCAGTTGTAGTTAATAGTGCTGGAATTGTGAATCAAAACTCAATAAATCCTATTGTTTTAGACCATAAAATGGATAAAAACTCAAATAAAATAATTACACCCAATACAGATTTAAAAACAAAAAGTGTTACCGTTAGTAATGAGTCAAAAAAGGGAATATCAAAATCTAATAAGGTAAATGCAAAAAACAGCATAAATCATGAAAAGTTAGCAGAGAATTCAATCATCAATCAAAAAAACGAACAAAAAACAATCACAGAAAAAGCTACAAATTTTATTGTTGACGAACGTATAACATTTGCAGAAAAACCTTCAAAAAATGAAATTCTATTAAATCAAAAATCAACAATAAAAATTGACGCAAGTAGCTTACTGTCGCAAGTTGATGGAGAACTACAACTTTCATTTCGAGAAAAAGTAATCAATACTGTAGCAAAAAATTACAAAGAAGTAAAAGTTGCAGTAAATAACAGAAACAACGAGTAAATCAATCAATCACTTTAAAAATCAACAATCATGTCAAAAATTATCTTTTATCTAATCACATTTACAATCTTGTTTGTAAGTAAATTTCATGCACAACAAACCTTCGAATCAAGAGCAAAAACTATTGCTTTTAAAATTGAACAAATCACAAAAGAGGAAAAATCGGCACTTAAAGTCGAGGTCGAAGCTGTAAATCAACAACTTGAAAAAGGGTTAATATCTACCAAAGAAGCCGATGAACAAAAAATGCAATTAGCAGAAGTAAGAGCAAAAAATATTGAAACAAGAGTGAATTTAGTTCAAGACGATTTAAGAGCATTGGTTCAAGAAAAAGTAGACGGAAAAATCACCGAAACAGATTCGACTAGAAAAATTGTAATCCATTGGAATAACAAACTTAATTCTAAAAAGAAGTTTGTAGGCGAAAAAAGGACGACCTCGCAATTTGTTTTTGCCACAGGTTTAAACAATCTCGCCACAGATGGAAAAATAGAAAACTCGGATTTTCGTTTTCTAGGTTCTCATTTCTACGAATGGGGTTTTACCTCAAACACACGAATTGCAAAAGATCATAATTTATTGCATTTCAAATACGGATTTTCTGTAATGTATAATAATTTACGTCCAACAGATGATCGTGTATTTGTAGTTACTGGTAACCAGACAAATTTGCAAGCAAGTGCTATAAATATAGATGATTCTCGTTTTAGAAATGTGTATTTAGTTGCGCCAGTTCATTTAGAATTCGATTTCTCTGAAAAGAAAACAAGTGGAGATAAATCCTATTATCAGAGCCACAAGAGTGTTCGAATAGGTTTTGGCGGTTATGCAGGAATTAATCTAAAATCAAAACAGTTTATTAAATACGACAATGATGATCTTAAAACGAATGTAAAAACCAAAGGCGATTTCAACACCAGTAATTTCATTTACGGTTTGAGTACTTATATAGGCTATAAAGAAACGAGTTTGTATTTAAAATATGATTTGAATCCGTTGTTCAAAGACAATGCTATCAAGCAAAATAATGTTTCATTAGGAATCAGATTCGATTTTAATTAAAATTTAGTTGAGTTAGTTTTATTTGTGTAGAGACGCAATTTATTGCGTCTCTTTGTTTATATAAATTATGAATTGCGTATTTTTACCACTTTCCAATAATTAAATCGTACAACGAAAATTGATTTCAAAAACCACCATAGATACTGTTTTCGAAACTGCTCGAGTTGAGGAAGTTATTGGAGATTTTGTACAATTGAAACGTGCCGGAAGCAACTTTAAAGGATTGAGCCCTTTTTCTGACGAGCGATCTCCATCATTCATGGTTTCGCCTGCTAAAGGAATTTGGAAAGATTTTAGCTCGGGAAAAGGCGGAAATGCTGTGGCTTTCCTAATGGAACATTCGCATTTTACTTATCCAGAAGCCATTCGATATCTCGCCAAAAAGTACACTATCGAAATTGAAGAAACCGAACAAACCGATGAAGAAAAAGCCAATACCGATGTTCGCGAAAGCATGTATTTGGTTTCGGAATTCGCAAAAGATTATTTTCACAACACACTATTAAATTCCGAAGAAGGCAAAGCCATTGGACTGTCTTATTTTAAAGAACGAGGTTTTACCAGTGAAACTATCAAGAAATTCGTTCTCGGATATTCTCCCGAAACTTGGGATGCATTTACCAAAGAAGCACTCGGAAAAGGCTATAAATTAGAATTTCTCGAAAGCACAGGATTAACAATTGCTAGAGAAGACAGACCATTTGACCGTTTCAAAAGCCGCGTGATGTTTCCTATTCAAAGCATGTCTGGAAGAATTTTGGGTTTTGGAGGAAGAATATTGGGCAATGATAAAAAAGCTGCAAAATACCTCAATTCACCCGAAAGTGATATTTATCATAAAAGCAAAGTTTTGTATGGAATCTTTCAAGCCAAACAAGCCATTGCCAAACAAAATAATTGTTATTTAGTCGAAGGTTATACTGATGTAATCCAGTTCAACCAAGCTGGAATCGAAAACGTGGTTTCCTCGTCAGGAACAGCATTAACCCCTGACCAAATTAGATTAATCAATAGATTGACAAAAAACATAACGGTTCTTTTTGATGGTGATGCAGCTGGACTTCGCGCTTCTATTCGAGGAATCGACTTGATTCTCGAGGAAGGAATGAATGTAAAAGTTTGTGCTTTTCCTGATGGAGAAGATCCAGATAGTTTTGCCAAGAAAATGCCTTACGAAGAATTAGTTTTATATCTCGAAAATAATTCTAAAGATTTTATTCAGTTCAAAGCATCACTTTTAATGAACGATGCCAAGAATGATCCCATCAAAAAAGCCGATTTAATTCGAGACATGGTGGTGAGTATTTCTAAAATTCCAGATCGGATTCAACGAGAAATTTACGTTCAGGAATGTTCCAGAATTATGGATATATCGGAACAGGTTTTGATAAGTACGCTCGCGCAATTGGTCAAAAAAGACATTGCAGAACAAGGAAAAAGGCAAAAAAATCCTGAAACTTCGGGACAAAAAACCTTTGATGTTGTAAAAAGCGATAATCCAATTGAAGTCGTAAAAATTGATATACTTTATGGATTAGAACGAAAAATTATTGAAATTCTTTTGCTTTATGGGAATAAAACGGAAATCTTTGAAGATGTGCTTTTAAAAACCAATGAAGTTGGCGAAATTGAAAATAGTATCGAAAAGAAAGAATACAAAGTTTTTGAGCGTATTTATTTGAGTTTACAAGAAGATGAAGTTGAATTAGCAAATCCTTTATTTCGTGATATTTTTAATAATTTGATCAATTATTACCATCAAAACGAAAATTTCAGTATTGAGCACTATTTAATGCATTTAGAATCAGAATTTGCACAAGAAGTGACTGATATTTTAATGGAAGATGAGAGGGTTGTTTTGCACAACTGGGAAGGGCAAAATATTTTTCCAAAAACCAAAAACGATTCGATAAGTCAATATGTTTCCGAAACTATTTTGACTTTAAGATGGTATTTAGTGGATAAAATTATTGAAGAATTAAAAAGTTCTGTATCATCTGAACCTAATTCAGATAACACAGAACCTTTGTCAATGGCAATAGATTACTACAAACTAATCAATTCTTTCTCAAAAAAATTAGGAAGAGTAATGTCTCGTCATAATTAAACTATCTCTAGAGTTTTAGCTTTGTTTACTAAATCTACTAAATTAGTAACATTCAATTTTTGCAACAATCTTAATTTATAGGTACTGATTGTTTTTTCGTTTAAGCCTAGAATTTCTGAAATTTCATTGTTCTTTTTACCGCCACTTAAATAACGCAACACTTCAACTTCACGATTAGATAGTTTTCTATACAACCGTTCGCTTTTACTTTGTTTTGCAATCAAAGCCATATTTTTCTTAACGGTTTCGTTAATTATTATTTTTCCTTGATTGACCTTAACAATAGCTTGTCCTAAAGTCTCCAGTTTTTCTCTTTTAGAAATAAATCCCGAAACTCCCGCTTTAATAGCATTTGGAGCATAAATCTGTTCAGAAAGACCACTGTAAATAATAATTTTTGTTTTAGGAAAATTTTTCAAAATATTTTTAACTTCAAAAATACTTGCAAGCCCTTCTAATTCCAGATCAATTACTAATACATCGATATCTTTAGTATGCAAAATATCTCTAACCATCGTTAGATTCCCAACGTTTGCAACTATTGAGATGTCGTCATGATCTTTGAAATACGATTTCACTCCAAAATGAGTTACCGGAAAATTATCCGCTACACAAACTTTTATCATAATGTTAATTTTTTAAGAATTGTTTAATTTTGGGGCTTGTAAAGTTAATAAATAAATTCTGTAAAAAGCGTTAAAAAATCAAGAAATAGCTGTTTTATCTATCATAAGATGATGCAAACTGGAATTTCTATCATTTTATGCTGATTGATTGTATTTAATTTCTTATAAATGTCAAAAACGATTTTTTCTCTTCCTGAAAAATCACTTGATTTCTTTCCAGATTCATCTTCAATCATTGCCCATTCTAATTCATCATAACTAGCTCCAAGTTGGTCTTCATCTGATCTATCATCGCCAAATAAACCATCAGTTGGAGCTGCATTAAGAATCGATTCGGGAATTTTTAAATACAGTCCCAAAGCGTAGACATCAGATTTCATTAAATCTGCAATTGGACTTAAATCTACACCGCCATCACCATATTTTGTATAAAAACCTACCCCAAAATCTTCCACTTTATTTCCTGTTCCAGCTACTAATAATCCATGAATACCAGCAAAATAATATAAAGTGGTCATTCGTAAACGCGCTCGAGTATTTGCAAGTGATAAGTTTACTTTATCAATATTTGCATCATGAGGCACTTGATTTTTGAAAGTTTCAAATACCGGAGTCAAATCAGCAACAATAGTTGTTACGTTTGGAAATCTTTTTTTTAATTGTTCTATATGTTCCCGAGCACGACTTACATGACTTGGAGCTTGATGAATTGGCATTTCAACGCATAAAGTAGAAAGTCCAGTTTGTGCGCAAAGAGTTGAAGTCACGGCCGAATCTACTCCGCCAGAAACTCCAACAACAAAACCATTAACTTTTGCGTTTTCAGCATACGATTTTAACCAATTCACAATATGTAAATTAACTTTTTCGACTTCAATTGTACTTTTTTTTGCCATGAATGTTTATGTTTTACGAAGTAGGAATGTATATTTGTAAAAATAAAAAATTATACTTTAATATCCCAATACATATAATTAAATTTTATAAATAACATGAAAACATACCTCTATTTAATTTTTATTTATCTCTTTTTTATATCCTGTAATAAAAAAGATAATAGAGCTGATGCTAGCGTATTAACTACCTCAAAAATAGAAGTAATTCGTTTTGATAAAGTTTTTTTTGAAACTTCGCCAAAAGACCTGAATAAAATTAAAAATGAATTTCCGTTTTTTTTTCCTCCAGGAAATGATGATAGTATATGGTTAAACAAAATGCAAGATCCGCTTTGGAGGGAATTATACAGCGAAGTGCAAAAAAAGTATGCAAATATTGAGCCTGTTAAAACTGAGTTTGAAGTACTTTTTAACCATATAAAAAACTATTTTCCAAATACCAAAACACCAAAAATTATCACTGTTATCTCTGAAATGGATTATAACAACAAAGCGATTTACGCGGATAGTTTAGTGATAATTTCGCTCGAATTATACTTGGGAAAAAGTCATAAATTTTATCAATTTCCGGATTATTTAAAACAAAATTTTGAGCAAAAACAAATCATGCCAGATATTGTTTCTAGTTTTTCTGCTCGAAAAATCCCACCCTTTTTAGAAAAAAATTTATTGAGCCAAATGATATATTATGGTAAGCAATTGTATTTAAAAGACCTGCTTTTGCCAGATTACAGCGATTCAGGTAAAATGGGATATTCAACCGCTCAGATTACTTGGTGCGAGGAAAACGAAAGTTATATGTGGCGTTATTTTATTGAAAAAGAAATGTTGTATAGCGACGATCAAAAACTAATGAATAGATTCATAAATCCTGCCCCTTTCTCTAAATTTTACCTCGAAATTGATACGGAATCTCCGGGTAGAGTTGGTGCTTGGATAGGTTGGCAAATTGTTCGCTCTTATATGAATAACAATGAAGTATCTTTGACACAATTATTAGAAACAAATGCCAAAGAACTATTTGAAAAATCTAAATACAAACCAAAAAAGTAATGCCAAATAACAATACATCAGAAATAAAATTTCTCATAGGATTAGATGACAACCGTGTTCCCGAAAAATTAATGTGGACCGCAAAAGATGGAGGAATTGAATTAGAAGAAGCAAAAGCAATCATGTTATCCATCTGGGACAGCAAAGCAAAAGAAACCATGCGTATTGATTTATGGACCAAAGATATGCCGGTTGACGAAATGAAAATATTTTTTCATCAAACATTAGTCGCCATGTCGGATACTTTTAAACGTGCTACAGACGATGAGAAAATGGCAGATACAATGAAGGATTTCTGTGATTATTTTGCTGAAAAATTGGATTTGAAAAAATAATTAGAACTGCCGAAAACAGAAAATTCCAAGACTAAATTTTAGTTTTGGAATTTTTCATACAAATAAAATAAAGTTACTAAAACTGATTATTGTTTTTAAAAACCTCTTGATTTACTTCGTCAATATAATCTAAAACAGTTTCTTTTCCAGTGGCTTCTGTAGCAGAAGTTACAAAATAGTGAGGCATTTCGGCCCAATTATTAGCAAACATTTTCTTTTTGTAAGCTGCAATGTGAGAATCAATTTTTACCTTACTAATCTTGTCCGCTTTCGTAAAAATGATACAAAAGGGTATTTCACTTTCACCCATATACGACATGAATTCAATGTCTATTGCTTGTGCTTCATGGCGAATATCAATTAAAACAAAAGCGCAAACGAGTTGTTCTCTGGTCTCAAAATAATCCGTAATAAATTGTTGAAAAACAGACTTGGTTTTCTTTGAAACTTTTGCATATCCATAACCGGGTAAATCGACTAGAAACCAATTGTTGTTAATTTTAAAATGATTTATCAATTGAGTTTTCCCTGGTCTTCCTGAAGTTTTTGCTAAATTTTTATGATTGGTCAGCATGTTAATTAGAGACGATTTTCCCACATTTGACCTTCCGATAAAAGCATATTCTGGCAAAAAATCTTGCGGACATTTAGCCACATCAGAGTTACTGATAATAAATTCGGCTGTATTTATTTTCATGATTTTATTTGTCTAAATAGTATTAATGAGGTACAAAATGTGTTTTTGTCAACCATTCATCTAACAAACGATTAAACTCATCTGGATGTTCCATCATAGCAGCATGACCACATTTATCTATCCAATATAAAGTCGAATTAGGTAATAATTTATAAAATTCTTCGGCTACTGATGGAGGAGTAACTTTGTCATTCTTTCCCCAAATAATACAGGTTTGAACATGCATTTTAGGCAAATCTTTAGCCATGTTATGTCGAATAGCACTTTTAGCAATTGTCAGAGTTTTAATCAATTTAATTCTATCATTTACAGACGCATAAACCTCGTCAATAAGTTCTTTAGTGGCAATTTTTGGGTCGTAAAAAACATCTTCAGCTTTACTTTTTATATATTCATAATCGCCTCTTTTAGGATAACTATCTCCCATAGCGCTTTCGTAAAGACCTGAACTTCCTGTAATTACAAGACCTGCTACTTTTTCTGGGTACATTTTAGTGTGATATAATGCAATGTGACCGCCCAAAGAATTTCCTAATAAAATAACCCTATCGTACCCTTTGAAAGTAATAAAATCCTTAACATATTTCGCAAAACTTTTCACATTAGTTTTTAATATGTTTTGAGTATAAATGGGTAAATCGGGTATAATTACTTTGTATCCTCTTGTAGAAAAATATTCGGCGACACCATCAAAATTACTTAATCCTCCCATCAAACCATGAAGTACCACCATTGGAGTTCCTTCTCCGATTTCAACAAAGGAATATCTACCTTCTTTTTTATAGTTTTTTTCCATCTATTTGATAGCTTGTTTTCAATTTTCACAAATATAAGATTATTAAAATAGAAATGAATTTTTGAAAAATATTTTTTTATTTATTTCCATAAATTTAATAAAGACTTAAAAACAGTGTTTTTTTAGAACAATTTTTTTAAAATATGTTCTTGTAATTATTCTTAATTTTTAATCTTACATGGTCTAAAATGTAAGTATTGTTTTAAAATATTTTAGGGCTTTTTGTTTTATTTATAAGTAGTGCTAACAATTTGACTGTCCTTAAATTAGAGGTAATAAATCAAAAGTGGTAAAACTTATTAACAAAGTGGTATTTTGTGGTAAATTGTGGTAATAATTTTTATATTTTTGCTTTGTACCATTAAATAATTTTACTTGAATACAATAGTTGGAACATATGAATGTAAAGTCGATGCTAAAGGAAGGCTCTTATTGCCGGCACCTTTAAAAAAGCAATTGGCTACATCACTTCAAAACGGCTTTGTTTTGAAGCGTTCTGTTTTTCAATCTTGTTTGGAATTATATCCCATGGAAGAATGGAATTTAATGATGCAAAAAATCAATAAACTCAATCGATTTGTAAAGAAAAATAATGACTTTATTCGCCGGTTTACTGCAGGTGTAAAAGTGGTAGAAATTGATGCGCTTGGAAGATTATTAGTTCCTAAAGATTTAGTTGTTTTTGCTAGTATTTCAAAAGATGTTGTATTCTCATCTGCTGTTAATATTGTAGAAATTTGGGATAAAAATTTATACGAAAAATCTATTGATGGACAAGATGTAGATTTTGCGGACTTAGCCGAAGATGTAATGGGAAATATAAATGATGGAGACAATGGAATATCATAATCCAGTTTTGCTTCAAGCATCAGTAGATGGTTTAAATATTAATCCAAACGGAATCTATGTTGACGTAACCTTTGGTGGTGGCGGACATTCAAAAGAAATTTTGAGCAGACTCGGTCCAAACGGTAAATTATTCGCTTTTGATCAAGATGAAGATGCATTGTCTAATGCTTTGCTTGATGAAAGATTTACACTCATCAATGAAAATTTTAGATTTATAAAAAGGTTTTTACGTTTTTATGGAGTGAAAAGTGTCGATGGAATTTTGGCAGATTTAGGAGTTTCTTCCCATCAATTTGATGTGCCAGAAAGAGGATTCTCAACTCGTTTTGATGCAGAGTTGGATATGAGAATGAGTCAGAAAAATGATTTGAATGCCTATCGAGTTGTCAATGAATATGATGATGCAAATTTGAAAAGAGTTTTTTTGGACTACGGAGAATTAAAAAATGCACCAGTTTTAGCAAGAACAATTGTAGAAGCTAGACAGCTTAACCCAATAAAAACAACCGATGAGTTAAAGGAAGTTTTGGCAAAATATTTACCCGAAAGAGTTCGCAATAAAGTATTAGCCCAAATCTATCAAGCCATTAGAATTGAAGTGAATCACGAAATGGATGTCTTGAAAGAATTTATCGAGCAATCATTAGATATATTAAATCCTTCCGGAAGATTAAGTGTCATATCCTATCATTCATTAGAAGACCGATTGGTGAAAAGATTTATCAAAAACGGAATGTTTGAAGGAGAACCCGAGAGAGATTTTTACGGAAACTTCTCGGTTCCATTTAAAACTATTGGTAAATTAATTGTGCCAGATAGTGCCGAAATAAAAATCAATAATAGAGCACGAAGTGCAAAATTGAGGATAGCCGAAAAAATATAATTTTTGAGAATAAATGAAAAAAGGAGTTTACAGTATTTTAAAAGCAAGGTTTCTTATAGAAGATGATGCCATAAAAAACTGGCGATTCATTGTATTTCTTATTGTTTTAGCAATTATAATGATTGCAAATACACAACGTTACGAACAAAAAGTATTTAAAATTACGGATCTAACAAACCAGGTTAAAGAATTACGCTCGGAGTTTGTAGACAGACGTTCAGAATTAATGAAACTAAAAATGGAATCGACTGTTTCTGATAAAATGGTAGAAAAACAAATTTTTCCATCAACAGTTCCTCCAACAAAAATAAAAGTTAAAAAAGTAGTAGAAAAAAGTTTTTTAAAAAAAATATGGCAATAGAAGATAAACAAACATCCTACAGAATTTTTCTGGTTGCTTTCTTCATCTTTATGATGGCAATAGCTGTTGCCGTCAAATTAACAAATATCCAGTGGGTTGAAGGCGATTATTACAGAAAATTAGCCAAAGAAAGAACCGTTAAAAATTTTGTTATTCCCGCCAATAAAGGAAATATTTATTCCGCAGACGGAAGCCTTCTAGCAACATCTATCCCAAATTATGAAATTCGATTTGATGCAGTTGCGCCTAAAAATGAAGCTTTTGATAAAAATGTAAAATTATTGTCAGATTCGTTAGCATTAGTTTTAGGAAAGCCAAGTTATTTTTACTTGAACGAATTTAGAAAAGCCAGAGCCAACAAGAACAGATATTATCTTGTCGCACGAGATTTGAGTTATACCGATTTTATAAAAATCAAAGGATTTCCACTATTTAATTTAGGCACATATAAAGGTGGAATTATCATTGAGCAAGAAACGGTAAGGGAACATCCAATAGGCAAAATCGCCGAAAGAACAATTGGCTATGAAAGAACAAATCCTAATGGAACTCTTGATGGCAAAGGGATCGAATGGGCTTTTAGAAAATATCTAAATGGCAAAGATGGTAAAATAGTAAAGCAAAAAATTGCTAAAGGACAATGGAAACCCATACGTGATGTTAACGAAGTTGATCCCCAAGATGGATATGATGTAATATCGACAATTGATGTTTTCATCCAAGATATTGCACATCATGCTTTGTTAAAACAACTCGAATTGTATGAAGCAGATCATGGTTGCGTCGTTGTCATGGAAACCAATTCTGGTAAAATAAAAGCAATTTCTAATTTAGGAAGAGATCATGACGGTTCTTACTATGAAACTACAAATTATGCAATCGCTGAGTCGCATGAGCCAGGTTCAACATACAAATTAGTAGATTTAATGACGCTTCTTGAAGATAAAAAAGTCGATACCAGTACTGTTTTTGATTCACGAGGTGGTGATATTATGTATTCAGGAAAACACGTAAGAGATTCTCATAAAGGAGGTTACGGAAAAATATCTTTGGCACGTGGATTCGAGGTTTCATCAAATACCGTTATGGTTCAAGCGGTTTATAATAACTACAAAAATGATCCGTCAAAATTTGTAAATCGCATCAATAGTTATGGTCTTAATAAATGTTTAGGATTACCAATAAAAGGAGAAGGAAAACCATTTGTGCCACAACCTAGTGATAAAAATTGGTCTAATATTTCGCTCCCATGGATGGCTTTTGGTTATGGTGTTTCTATAACGCCATTACAAACTTTAACTTTTTATAATTCTGTTGCAAATAATGGCGAAATGGTTAAACCACAGTTTGTTTCTGAAATTAAAGAATGGAATAAAACCATCAAAAAATTCGATAAAGAAATTATTAATCCAAAGGTTTGCTCACAAGAAACTTTATTAAAATTAAAAGCCGTTTTACTCAATGCAGTCAAAAAAGGAACAGGGAATAAGCTTTATTCCAAAGACTTTTCAATGGCAGGAAAAACCGGAACTGCACAAGTAAATTATGCTAAAGATGGAGGTTCTGCAAAATATTATGCTTCCTCATTTGTGGGCTATTTTCCAGCGGATAATCCTAAATATTCTTGCATCGTAGTAGTTCATAAACCCAGCACAGCAAATAATAATTATTATGGTGCTGATGTAGCTGGACCTGTTTTCAAACGTATAGCTCAAAAGATTTTTACCGATGCACCATCGACAAATGAAATTAAAAATGTAAACCGAAAAATACAAAAACAAGAACAGGATTACGATACTTATTTTGTCAAATCTCAAAAACAACAAAAATCGGTGGTGCCAAATGTAAGAGGAATGTCTGCAATGGATGCCGTAGCCTTATTTGGAAATCTTGGAGTAAAAGTAAAAATAATTGGGAACGGAAAAGTAAAAACACAATCCATTCAAGCAGGAGAATTATTAGGTAAAAACACAACCATTATACTCGAATTAACGTGATTATTTTAAAAGAAATAATATACAAAGTAGCTATTGAAGCCGTAAAAGGTTCAACGGATATTGCTATCAATAAATTGGATTTTGATTCCAGAAACATTGTGGCAAATGACGTTTTTGTAGCCATTCGTGGCTCAGTTTCTAATGGTCATGATTATATCGAAAAAGCGATTAATCTTGGGGCAGTTGCTATTATTTGTGATTCAATTCCAGAAAACACGATTCCAGGAATTACATACATTCAAGTAAAAGACACCAATAAAGCAATGGCTTTTATGGCTGCAAATTATTTTGGGAACCCTTCTCAAAACTTGAAATTAGTGGGTATTACAGGAACTAATGGCAAAACTACCGTTGCTTCTTTATTGTATCAATTATTCAAAAAAGCAGGTTATAAAGTAGGACTTCTTTCAACAGTCAAAATAATGGTTGACGATATCGAGTACAAAGCCACACATACAACTCCCGATTCTATTACAATAAATCATTATATAAATGAAATGAATGATGCTGGAGTAGAATACTGTTTTATGGAAGTAAGTTCGCACGGAATTCATCAAAAACGCACCGAAGCATTGCATTTTGCAGGTGGTATTTTCACAAATTTATCCCACGATCACTTAGATTATCATCCCACTTTTGCAGAATATCGCGATGTAAAAAAATCATTTTTCGATAATTTACCAAAAACTGCTTTTGCGTTGTCAAATATTGATGACAAGAACGGGCAAGTAATGCTACAAAATACGGCTGCTAAAAAATGTACCTATGCGCTAAAATCATACGCTGATTATAAAGCTCAAATACTCGAAAATCAATTATCGGGTTTATTACTCAAAATTAACGGAAACGATGTTTGGGTAAAACTTATTGGTACTTTCAATGCTTATAATTTATTGGCAATTTACGGAACGGCAGTTCAATTAGGTATGGAAAGCCTCGACGTGCTCAGGTTATTGTCAAATTTAGAAAGTGTTTCAGGACGATTCCAATTTATAGTTTCCAAAACTAATATTACGGCAATTGTAGATTATGCACACACACCGGATGCATTAGAAAATGTGCTAAAAACCATTAACGATATCCGATCTAAAAACGAACAATTAATTACCATTGTAGGTTGTGGTGGCAATAGAGATAAAACTAAAAGACCAATAATGGCAAGCATTGCTACTGAATTAAGTGATAAAGCAATATTGACTTCGGATAATCCTCGTAATGAAAACCCGGAGACAATTATCAATGAAATGGAGCAAGGAGTTGAAGCTCAAAATTATAAAAAATCATTATCAATAACAGACCGAAAACAAGCAATAAAAACCGCTTGTCAACTTGCCCAACCCAATGACATTATATTAATAGCCGGAAAAGGGCACGAAACCTATCAAGAAATTCAAGGTGTTCGTCATGATTTTGATGATATGGAAATCGTAAAAGAACTGTTAGATCAATTAAACAAATAACCGATTTAGAATTTAGAATTTTTGATTTCAACGTAAATCTAAAATCTAAAATCTAAAATCTAAAATCTAAAATCTAAAATATGCTCTACTACTTATTTGAATATTTAGACAAAATAATGGATGTGCCGGGAACGGGAGTTTTTCAATACATCACATTTAGATCGGCATTGGCATTAATGTTATCCTTGCTTTTGTCCACCATTTATGGAAAACGAGTAGTTGGTTTTTTACGCAAACAACAAATCGGGGAAACAGTTCGTGAACTTGGTTTAGAAGGCCAAAAAGAAAAAGCTGGAACTCCTACCATGGGAGGTTTGATAATCATTTTTGCAACTCTAATACCAGTTCTGCTTTTTGCAAAACTACATAATATTTACATTGTGCTATTAATAGTGGCCACTTTGTGGATGGGAACTATCGGATTTATAGACGATTATATTAAAATTTTCAAAAAAGACAAACAAGGATTAAAAGGAATATTCAAAGTTTTTGGGCAAGTAGGATTAGGATTAATTGTTGGCTCGGTTCTCTATTTTCATCCAGGTGTTACCATAAGAACTGATATTGGCAATAGTGATGTTTTTAAAACTACTACAGAGAATGTAACTTCTCAAACCCCATTTGAAGAAAAATCAACCGCAACTACAATTCCATTTTTTAAAAATAATGAATTTGATTACGCAGAATTATTAGCTTGGACAGGCGAAGGTTACGAAAAATGGGCTTGGTTAATATTTATACCTATAGTTATTTTTATTATTACTGCAGTTTCAAATGGTGCAAACTTGACCGATGGAATTGATGGATTGGCCGCAGGAACATCGGCGGTTTCTGTCTTGGCGTTGGGTATTTTCACTTTCGTATCGGGTAATATTATTTTCTCTAATTATTTGAACATAATGTATATACCTCATTCGGGAGAAATGACTGTTTTTATAGCCGCATTTGTTGGATCGTTAATAGGATTTCTTTGGTACAATTCTTATCCAGCATCTGTTTTTATGGGCGACACAGGCAGTTTAACAATTGGGGGAATCATTGCGGTTCTGGCAATTGCGGTTCGAAAAGAAATGCTCATTATTTTATTTTGCGGAATATTTTTTGCCGAAACTTTTTCAGTGGTTTTGCAAGTAGCGTATTTTAAATATACCAAAAAACGTTTTGGCGAAGGCAAAAGAATTTTCTTGATGGCGCCTTTGCATCATCATTATCAAAAGAAAGGCTATCACGAAAGTAAAATTGTAACCCGATTTTGGATTGTGTCTATAATGCTCGCCATATTGTCAATCGTGACTTTAAAACTGCGATAATCAATTAAAAATTGAGAATTAAAAATTAAAAATTTTCGAAAATGAAAGAAAATATTATTCAACAAAAATCATTTCTTTTCGCAATAAGGATAATTAATTTATACAAACATTTAACAGCAAAAAAAAAGGAATTTGTTTTGAGTAAGCAAATTTTAAGATGTGGAACCTCAATCGGTGCAAACATAGAAGAATCAATAGGTGGGCGTTCTGATAAAGAGTTTTTATTCAAACTAGAGCTTTCATATAAAGAAGCAAGAGAAACGATTTATTGGTTGAAACTATTAAAAGAAACCGATTATATTACAATTACTGAATTTAAAAGTGTTTTTGTTGAAGCTGAGGAAATTTGTAAAATTTTAGCAAAAATCATAATAACCTTAAAAGGGAAAATATAAATAAATTAAAAATTAAAAATTGAGAATTAAAATTGTAAACGAGGAATATGAATTTCTCAAATTCAGTTAATCACTCTTCGAAATTTTTAATTTTTAATTCTCAATTTTTAATTAGAAGATATGAGATTAGTAGTTTTAGGTGGTGGCGAAAGTGGTGTAGGTACAGCAATTCTTGGTAAGAAAAAAGGATATGATGTATTTGTGTCCGATTTTGGAAAAATAAAAGAAAATTACAAAAATGTTCTTATAGATAATGGTATTGCTTGGGAAGAAGAAACCCACACAGAGGAATTGATTTTGAATGCCGATGTAGTCATGAAAAGTCCTGGAATTCCTGAAAAAAAATCCGCAATAGTAATAAAACTGGTCGAAAAAGGAATCCCTGTAATTTCAGAAATAGAATTTGCAGCACCATTTACAACGGCAATCACGATTGGAATAACGGGTAGTAATGGCAAGACAACAACAACAATGTTGACCTATCATTTGCTACGATCAGCGGGATTGAATGTAGGATTGGGAGGAAATATCGGAAAGAGTTTTGCTTGGCAAGTTGCAGATGATAAATACGATTCGTATGTACTGGAATTAAGCAGTTTTCAATTAGATGGAATCATAGATTACAAACCACACATTGCTATTATTACCAATATAAGTCCAGATCATTTAGACCGTTACGATTACAAATATGAAAATTACATTGCCTCAAAATTTAGAATAACAAATAACCAAACCGAAGATGATTTTCTCATTTATGATGCAGATGATGAAGCAATCGTAGAATGGTTCAAAAACAATAAAACAAAAGCCCAATTAATTCCTTTTTCATTAACAAAAACATTTGAAAAGGGAGCATTTATAAAAAACAAAAAAATGGAAATAAACATCATCAACGAAGAAGAATTCATCATGGAGACAGAATACATTGCACTTGAAGGAAAACACAATATGAAAAATGCAATGGCAGCAACTTCTGTAGCAAAATTAATGAAAATTAGAAATGCTACAATTCGAGAGAGTTTATCCAATTTTCAAGGAGTGGAACACCGCCTCGAGAAAGTGTTGAAAATCCAAAATGTGCAATACATTAACGATTCAAAAGCGACTAATGTCAACGCTACTTTTTTTGCACTAGACAGCATGATTACTCCAACAGTTTGGATTGTTGGTGGTGTTGACAAGGGAAATGATTACCAGGAATTGATGTCTATGGTTCGTGAAAAGGTAAAAGCGATCATCTGTCTTGGCGTAGATAATAAAAAAATTATTGATGTTTTTGGCAATGTAGTCGATATAATGATCGAAGTCAATAGCATGGATGATGCAGTAAAAATGGCGCAGCGATTGACCGAAAAAGGAGACACCGTTTTATTATCACCAGCTTGTGCGAGTTTCGATTTATTCGAAAATTACGAAGACAGAGGAAATCAATTCAAACAAGCGGTTAGGAATCTGTAAATAAATTGGCACTAGGTTAAAGGTGTTAGGTCTTACGACTAAAACCCATAACCCAAAACCTATAACACATAACTTAATAAATGAAAGAACTAATAAACAACTTAAAAGGAGATAAAGTAATATGGTCATTCGTGGCTTTATTAGCGCTGTTTTCGTTTATGCCTGTTTTTAGCGCAAGTAGTAATTTGGCATACATGAACCATGGAACGGGAAATACGATTAGTTATTTACTCAAGCATTTGGCTCATATTTTTATTGGTTTTGTAATAATTTATTGGGTTCATAAAGTGCCATTTCATTATTACAGAGGAATTTCTAAAATTGCTTTACCTATAGTTTGGATTTTGTTAGCTTATACAATGATAAAAGGAACTGTTATCGCTGGAGCTAATGCCAGCAGATGGATTCAAGTGCCATTCATTGGAATTACATTTCAAACTTCGACAGTGGCGTCAATAGTTCTTATGCTATTTGTTGCTAGATATTTGTCTAAAAAACGAGAGGAAGAAATCACTTTTCAAGCCTCATTAATCGAACTTTGGCTGCCCGTTTTCATTACATTAATTTTTATTTTACCTTCAAACTTATCTACAGCAGCATTACTATTTTCAATGGTATTAATGCTAACTTTTATTGGAAAATATCCATTAAAATATATTGGTTTCATAGTTGGCGCAGGAATAGCGTCATTATTATTATTTGTTTTGTTGGCAAAAGCTTTTCCAGATGCATTCCCAAACCGGGTTGACACTTGGATTTCTAGGATAGAAAATTTTACAAGCGATAAACCAGGCGAAGACGATTATCAAATAGAAAAAGCAAAAATAGCAATCGCTACTGGCGGAGTTTATGGTTTAGGACCAGGAAAAAGTGTGCAAAAACATTTCTTACCGCAGTCATCATCAGATTTTATCTATGCCATTATTGTCGAAGAATGGGGATTAATAGGTGGTTTTGGAGTGTTGTTTTTATATCTATTATTATTTTTTAGATTCATAGTTGCGGCACATAAAGCAAATTCATTGTTTGGAAAATTACTGGTTGTTGGGCTTGGATTTCCCATGATTTTTCAAGCCATGATTAATATGGCAGTAGCTGTAGAATTATTGCCTGTAACAGGACAAACTTTACCGTTAATAAGTAGTGGAGGAAGTTCCATTTGGATGACTTGTATTGCACTCGGAATCATAATAAATGTCACTAAAAAAGAGGATGAAATTGCACTCGAAAACAAAGACAAAGCCAGAAGAGAAGCGGCACTCCAGAAAATAATTGACAAACAATTACTCGAAGAGGATGAATCAGAAGAATTAGTTCCAGAATATTTAGACGAAAAAAATTATTCTATAAGAGAAACTAATACAAATCCAATGAAAGCAGTTTTGAATAAGTAAGCAATTAGTAGAAATCGCTTTTCAGTTTACAAATTACAATTTAGAAAAATGACAAAATACAAATTCATATTAAGTGGTGGCGGAACAGGTGGACATATCTATCCTGCAGTTGCTATTGCAAATGAATTAAAATCTCGTTTTCCTGATGCAGAGTTTCTATTTGTGGGTGCCAAAGATAAAATGGAAATGCAAAAAGTGCCACAATCAGGGTACAAAATCAAAGGACTTTGGATTGCTGGTTTACAACGAAAATTAACTTTTCAAAACGCATTATTTCCAATAAAATTATTGGATAGTTTATGGAAATCTCGATCGATAATAAAACAATTTAAGCCCAATGTAGTTATTGGAACGGGTGGTTTTGCGTCTGGCCCATTATTACAAATGGCGAATATGATGCATATTCCAACGTTGATTCAGGAGCAAAATTCTTTTCCGGGAATTACTAATAAATTATTAAGTAAAAAGGCAAATAAAATTTGTGTAGCATACGAAAATCTAGAGCGTTTTTTTCCAAAAGAGAAAATTATTTTGACAGGAAATCCAGTGCGTCAAGATTTAATAGATATCGAAAGCAAAAGGGCAGAAGCACTTCAGTATTTCAATTTAGACGCCAATAAAAAAACACTCTTGGTTCTTGGCGGAAGCCTTGGCGCAAGAAGAGTAAACCAATTAATCGAAAAGGAATTAAATAATATTGTTTCGCAAGAAGTTCAGGTAATATGGCAATGCGGAAAATTATATTTCGAAGATTATAAAAAATACAATTCGGACAAACTCATAACTCATAACTCACAACTTATAACTGTTCTTGCTTTTATCGAAAAGATGGATTTGGTTTATGCAGCAGCAGATTTTGTGATTTCAAGAGCTGGAGCATCATCGGTTTCGGAGCTTTGTATTGTAGGAAAGCCTGTGATTTTTATTCCATCGCCCAATGTATCCGAAGACCATCAAACCAAAAACGCAAAATCTATAGTCGATAAAAAAGGCGCAATTCTTTTAAAAGAAAACGAATTAGATGAAAATTTTACAACCGTTTTTTCGGATTTAATTGTAAACCAAAATTTGCAAAAAGAATTAAGTGAGAATATAAAATCATTGGCTTTGCCAAACGCAACAAAACAAATAGTTGACGAAATCGTTTCTTTAATTAAAAATTAAAAATTTATATTTAATTTGAATGTTTTACTAATGGATACCTATTTGTAATTATTTCAAGTTGATTTATTATTTTCGGTAAATGAGATTGGTCGAAATTTATTGTAAATAGTAAAACGTTACCATTTCCTGCAAAATCCATAAGTTCACACTTAGCAGTCAAATGACCGACTCCATCGCCAACTATATTTATATTTACTTGATTTTCAATTGTATTAAATACTGCGCTACCATCTAATTTATTATAAAGTAATTTTAACTGTATCAAAAAATCTTAAAAATCATATTTCTCTAAATGAGCATTGAAATTTCCTGAAAAGCAACCCGCTTTTGCAATAATTTTTGATTTTAACCAATATGTATCGCACTCTATTTCGGCTTGGGAATTTTCTACATCAATTATACAAATTCGAATAGAGTCACCACTATCAGAAATCTCAAAATATATATCTTCATTCATTTTTAATTCGTAATTTTTAATTGATAAAATGAATCTAAATCAAATACATAACGTCTATTTTATAGGAATCGGAGGAATTGGGATGAGTGCTTTGGCACGTTATTTCAAAGCCATTGGCAAGAATGTATCGGGTTATGATAAAACTCAAACTGAACTTACTCGAGAGCTAAAACAATTAGATATTGCGATTCATTTTGAGGACAAAATTGATTTAATTCCAGCTGATTATTACATAGAAAACACATTGGTAATTATTACACCAGCAGTTCCAATGCAACATTCTGAATGGAATTATTTCTTAGAACGTGATTATGTAGTAAAGAAAAGAGCCGAAGTATTAGGAATTATCACAAAAGACACTTTTTGTTTCGCAGTTGCTGGAACTCACGGAAAGACAACAACATCAAGTATTCTAGGACATATTCTTTACGAAAGTGGCGCTGATGTTACGGCTTTTATTGGCGGAATTGTCGAAAATTACAATTCGAATTTGATCGGAAATGGTAAAACAATTACCGTAGTCGAAGCAGATGAATTCGATCGTTCCTTCCTTCATTTGCATCCAAATATTGCATGTGTAACCTCAATGGATGCGGATCATTTAGATATTTATGGAGACAGTGCTGCAATTGAAGCTTCGTTTGTGGAATTTGCAGATAAGGTAGAGGACAAAACCAAACTTTTCATAACCCGAGATTTGCCAATTCAAGGCGTTACTTGTGCCGTAAACGAAGAAGCTTTTTTCTCCGCTTTTAATATCAGAATTGTAAACAGCCACTATGTTTTTGATGTAAAAACACCTTTAGAAACAATAAAAAATTTAGAATTTAGTTTACCAGGAAAACATAATTTAATGAATGCTTTAATGGCACTGGCGATGGCAAAAACTTTCGGCATCCCAAACGGAGACATTGCTAGTGCTTTGCATTCATTCAAAGGAATAAAACGCAGATTTTCATACCAAATTAAAACAGACAATCTGATTTATATTGATGATTATGCACACCATCCAACCGAAATAGATGCAGTTAATCAAGCAGTACGAGAATTATATCCAAACCAGAAAGTGCTGGCTATTTTTCAGCCGCATTTGTTCAGTAGAACCAAAGATTTTGCCGATGATTTTGCCAAAAGTCTTTCCGCTTTTGATGAAGTAATTTTATTAGATATTTATCCAGCACGTGAATTACCAATGGAAGGAATAACCTCACAATGGTTATTAAACAAAATGAAGCATAATAATAAAAAATTAGTTTCAAAACAGGAGTTAATTCCTTCAATATTGCAAAGTAAAGCATCCGTGATTGTTACCATTGGAGCAGGAGATATTGGAGAGCAGGTACAATTCATTAAAAAAGCATTAAATGAAACTATTTAATTGGCCAAATATTCGACTTGTACTAATGTTTTCATTGGTAGTTTTCCTTTTTTCCTTTACTTCAAATCGAAATAGTCAAAGAAAAGTCGCGAAATCAACAGTTATTTTTGTAGGAAATATTGACCCATTTATCAATCAGGAAACGGTTAATAAATTGTTAATAGAAAATAATCAAGACCCACAAAGTATAGGTAAAGATAAATTAGATTTGAATAAATTGGAAAAGTCGTTGAACGGACATGAAATGATTGAGAAATCGGATGTGTTTGTTAGCATTGATGGCATTCTAAAAGCAGTAGTAAAACAAAAAACTCCTATAGCTAGAGTTTTTAATAATGGGCACTCTTTTTATATTGATTATGAAGGAAATACAATGCCATTATCGGATAATTTTACAGCTAGAGTTCCACTTGTTTCGGGGGAAATTAATAAAAAAAATAAAGAAGATTTAGCCGATTTATTTCGCATAATCTATGACGATGCGTTTTTGAAAAAAAACATCATTGGCGCTCAAATTATGCCAAATGGAAGCTTGTTAATGTTCAATAGAAATTTCAATTATCAAATCGATTTTGGAAGAATAATGAACCTAGAGCATAAATTTAAAAATTACAAAGCTTTTTTTCAAAAAGCAGTTTTAGATAGTTCGCTATACAAATATAAAATAATTGACCTCAGGTTTTCACAACAAGTGGTGTGTACTAAATAATAGATAATGGAAAAAGAGAATATTGCGGTAGGTCTTGACATAGGCACAACAAAAATTGTTGCCATGATAGGCAAGAAAAATGAGTATGGAAAACTGGAAATACTAGGTGTTGGTAAATCCAAAAGTTTAGGTGTGGCAAGAGGTGTTGTAAATAATATTACACAAACCATACAATCCATTCAACAAGCAGTACTCGAAGCAGAAACAAAGTCTGGATATAAAATTAAAGATGTAGTTGTAGGTATTGCAGGACAACACATTCGCAGTATTCAACACAGTGATTACATCATTAGAAGCAATGCCGAGGAAGTAATTGGTGGAAACGACATACAACTTTTGATAGATCAGGTTAATAAATTAGCAATGCTTCCGGGTGAAGAAATAATTCATGTTTTGCCACAAGAATTTAAAATCGATGGACAATCAGACATCAAGGAACCAATAGGTATGTATGGCGGAAGATTAGAATCCAGTTTTCATGTCGTTGTAGGACAAGCATCATCAATTCGAAATGTAGGCAGATGCATTCAAAGTTCTGGAATAGAATTATCCGGATTGACACTAGAACCACTAGCATCATCTGATGCAGTTTTGAGTCAAGAAGAAAAAGAAGCTGGAGTTGCATTGATTGATATTGGTGGCGGAACAACAGATTTAGCCATTTTTAAAGATGGAATTATTCGACACACTGCCGTTATTCCTTTTGGAGGAAACGTCATTACCGATGATATAAAGGAAGGCTGTTCTATTATAGAAAAACAAGCAGAATTATTGAAAGTAAAATTTGGTTCAGCATGGCCAGGAGAAAATAAAGACAACGAAATAGTTTCTATTCCTGGATTGAGAGGAAGAGAGCCAAAAGAAATTTCGTTAAAGAATTTATCAAAAATAATTCATGCACGTGTTGTTGAAATTATTGAGCAAGTTTTCACCGAAATAAAAGAGTATGGACACGAAGATCCACGCAGAAAATTAATTGCTGGAATAGTACTTACAGGTGGTGGAGCTCAATTAAAACACGTAAAACAATTAGTTGAATACATCACCGGAATGGATACGAGAATAGGATATCCTAACGAACATTTAGCAGGAAATTCTGACGAAGAAATATCAAGTCCTTTATATGCTACAGCAGTAGGTTTAGTAATGAATAGCATCGAAAATAATTCGCAAAGTGCTATTAAAATAGACCAAGTAAGTATGCTTACAGCAATCAAAGTACCCGTTTATAAAGCCCCAGAAATGGTGGAACCGGAAACGGAAGTCGAAGCTCAAAACAATAGTAACAACGAAGAATCTACAGAAACCAAAATACGAAGATCCTTTTTTGACAGATATGTAGATAAAATTAAAGATTTCTTAGACAACGCAGAATAAAGCATACAAAACAGAAGCAGAAAATTAAAATAAATAAAAATATCAAAAACCAAATAAAATGATGAGCAACTCAGAATTTGGAAGTATTTCATTCGATTTACCTAAAAACCAATCTAATGTTATAAAAGTAATTGGAGTAGGTGGTGGCGGAAGTAACGCCATAAACCACATGTTTAAACAAGGTATAAAAGGCGTAGACTTTATAGTTTGTAACACCGATTCTCAAGCACTTGAAAACAGTTCAGTGCCCAATAAAATTCAGTTAGGTGTAAACTTAACCGAAGGACTTGGAGCTGGAGCAAACCCTGATATAGGCCAACAATCTGCGATAGAAAGTATTGCCGATATTGAAAAAATGCTTGACAGCAATACCAAGATGGTATTTATCACTGCAGGAATGGGTGGAGGAACAGGAACTGGTGCTGCGCCAGTAATTGCACAACTTGCCAAAGAGCGTGATATTCTAACCGTAGGAATTGTAACATTACCTTTCTTGTTTGAAGGAAAAGTGCGTCAAGAACAAGCACTTATAGGAATCAATAAATTGCGCAAACAAGTAGACTCATTAATTGTTATCAATAATAATAAATTAAGAGAAGTATACGGCAACCTTGGTTTCAAAGCAGGATTTTCAAAAGCAGATGAAGTTTTAGCAACTGCCTCAAGAGGAATTGCCGAAGTGATTACACATCACTATACTCAAAACATCGATTTGAAAGATGCTAAAACCGTATTGTCAAACAGCGGAACAGCCATAATGGGTTCTTCAGTTGCGTCCGGTGATAATAGAGCTAAAGAAGCCATCATGGCTGCATTAGATTCCCCATTGTTAAATGATAATAAAATAACAGGTGCCAAAAACGTATTGTTGCTTATCGTTTCTGGTTCTGACGAAATTACTATTGATGAAATAGGTGAAATAAATGATTTTATTCAATCAGAAGCAGGGCATAATGCAAATATAATTATGGGTGTTGGAGAAGATGAAACTCTCGACAACGCAATATCAGTTACTATAATTGCCACAGGATTTGACGTTGAACAACAAAACGAAATTGTAAACACAGAACCCAAAAAGATAATTCATACACTCGAAGACGAACAGAAAAATGTTTATGATTTAACAAAAAAAACAGTTGATACCTTTAATTATAATAGCGAATTAACCGCATCAAATACTGAGGAAAGAATCGTTTTCGAATTATTAGAAGATACCGATGCTGAACCAGAACAAGTAATAATCAATTCAGAAGAACTTATGGTTATGTCTGAATTTATTAAAAATTTAGACGTAACTTTTGAAATTGTTTCTCCAATAAAAGATATTGATTTTGTAGTTTCATCACCAAAAGTTAGAGACATAAAAGTGGTGGAAGCAAAAGTTTTTGAAAAACAAGAGCAAGCAACTTTCTCTTTTGATTTGCCTCTTTTTAAATCAATTCCAGTTGTTGAAGAACAAGAAACTAAAGTTGTATTTGACCTTACAGAAGAAACCCGTAATATAAATGTTAACGAACCGGTTCAATTTGTACCCGTAACAGAACTTTCGGATAATGGCGTTATCAAATATTCTTTAGAAGAGTATATGGAAATCGAAAATAATTTTTTAGATTCAAAACCAGAGGTAAAAGCAGTTGAGGAACTAATTCCAGAAGAGTTGAATATTACTATGAAACAAGTAGATTTGGCCACAAATACAACATCAGAATTCGAAAATATTTCTCCAATCGAAATGACAATTCAAGATACATTGAAGTTCAGAGCCGACGAAAGACGTAAAAAACTTAAAGACTTCAATTATAAATTTCATAATAATATCTCTAAAATTGATGAACTCGAAAGAGAGCCAGCCTATAAAAGATCAGGAATAGATCTTACAAACACTCAAACAAATAATACAAATTCAAGAATATCAGTAGGAACAGACAGCAACGATGATCTACAGTTGCGATCTAACAATTCCTATTTGCATGATAACGTAGATTAACTAATTCAAACCAAAGTTACTAAACCCGAAAATTGAATTCAATTTTCGGGTTTTTTTTACCAAGACTAGAGTAAAGTAAACTATTGCAATTTCCATTAAAATTCTTTAAATTTGTCGGGCCTTAATCCAGCTGTTCGTTGCAAGTTTTTTTCGAAAATGCTTTTTTCCAAGAACCTAAAAGAGCTTCCTTTGGTCGCTTTTTAAGTTCAGGAAAAAATACATTTTCTCACAAAAAGCTTTCCACTTCCATCTGGGGCAATAAAAAAAGTAATCAGTTTGCAGCCTGCCTGTCGGCAGACAAGTATTCAGTTTTCAGGTCTAACGCAAATCGAAAATCATAAATCGTTAATTTAAAATCAAAAATCTATAATGAGTTTATCAATACAAATCATGGAGGAAATAAAAACCGCCATGAGAGCCAAAGATACTGTAGCACTAGAAGCATTGCGAGCTATAAAATCTGAGATTCTACTGGCACAAACAGCAACAGGATCAAAAGAAGAAATCTCTGCAGCAGACGAAATCAAATTACTCCAAAAATTAGTAAAAACCCGTAAGGACAGCGCCAAGATTTTCACGGAACAAAACAGGTTGGATTTAGCGGAACCAGAATTGGCACAAATTGCTGTAATCGAAAAATTCCTCCCAGCGCAATTAAGTGAATCCGAAGTAGAAGCAGTAATAGCAAAAATCATTGCCGAAACTGGCGCAACAGGAATTGCCGCTATGGGAAAAGTAATGGGATTAGCTGCGGCTCAATTAGGCGGAACCGCCGAAGGAAAAACAATTTCAACACTAGTCAAGAAACTATTGACATAAAATATTTGATTGTTGATTACCGTTTTTAAATCTAAAATCTAAATTCGTTAATCAGCAATCTAAAATCATATTGGCTGCGTAGTTCAACTGGATAGAATATCAGATTTCGACTCTGAGGGTTACAGGTTCGAACCCTGTCGCGGTCACAAAAAAAGCTAGATAAATTCTAGCTTTTTTTATTGGAGTTATTTTTTTTGATAAAGTTTAATTTTAACACGAAAATTGCTAATTAAAAGATTATATTTATTCCGAAAAAGTAAAATTTATTTCACTAAAAATCATTATTAATATTATGCATTTACGTTTAAAGAATTAATCATGAAAAAATATTTATTTCTACTTTTATTTTTTATGTCAGTGTTGATTGTGAATTCGCAAACTAATATAGCCATAGATGCGGCTCCTAGAAAAGTAAAATTGTCTTGGGATGCAAGCACGATTATAGGCATAAAAAATTATAAAATATATAGAGGACTTAACCCTAGTCCAACTAGTTTATTGGCTACAACAACTACTGTTTCGTATATTGATTTATTCTTGAACAATGGAATTAGGTATTATTATCGTATAACAGCGGTAAAAGCGGATGACTCAGAAACCGATTATAGCACAGATGTTTCTGGTACTCCACTTGGAGTATGGCATGTTGAAAAATCAGGAACACCTAACGGGTTTGGTTCATCAACATCGCCTTTGTTGCTAATTCAATCTGCGATTGATTTATCTGCAAGTGGAGAAACTGTTTTAGTAGGTGATGGAATTTTTCAAGAAAAATTACAAATAAATAAATAAATTGATTTGCTATCGGTTAATGGATATAAAAATACATCTCTTTTAATTCCCAAATATAGTAATGGAACATACATCATAAATTGCAACTCTAATATTCTTGTTAAAGGCTTCACAATCGACTGTGCAAATGATGACGGTACAAACGGTGGTATTGCGGCAAGTTTTGGGATGAGTAAAATTATAATCGATAGGTGTTTTTTTAATGACAATAGTGCGCCAGTATATTTCTACAGAGGTATTAATGTCGAAGTATATAACTCGATATTTAAAAATAATTCTTATTGTTTTTATGGAATGGACTGTATTGATAACAACATTGTTATTAATAATTCTTTGTTTTTAAATACTCGCTATCCTATATTTAGTGGGACAAATAGTTATTATACAGGGGTTTTTAATAATTCTATTATTTTATTGAGCCCAATATTTCAGGATGATAGAATAAAGTATAGTTTTAATAAAGTTTTAATTACCTCAGTCAACAACGATAATTACGTAGGGACTTATGTTAAAGTTCCCAATGTTGAAGCAATAAAATTTACGGATTATGTCAATGAAAATTTTTCATTGACCAATTACTCACCAGCTATTGGTTATGGATTTTCCTCAATTGGAGTTGTCAATGATATTCTAGGAAATTCCAGGCCAAATCCTTATGGATCGAATCCTGATGTAGGTCCTTTTGAAAGTGCATTGGGTTTACCTACCAACAAATCACCTACTTTAAATCAAATTAGTGATATTTATGTTAATCAAAATGTATCTCAACAAACGGTTAACTTATCTGGAATAAGTGATGGCGACATATCTGCTTCACAAAATATAACAATTACGGCAACTAGTAATAATAAGGACTTGATTCCAAATCCGGCTGTGATTTATTCTTCAAACACAACAACTGGGATTTTACAATTTACCCCAGTTTCAGATGAATCTGGATCAGCTATCATAACTGTTACTGTTCATGATAATGGAGGCGTTTTAGATGGCGGAATTGATATTATAGTTAGAACTTTCACTGTTATTGTCAATAGCACACCTACGGATATTATTCTCTCCGCAAATTCAGTACCTGAAAATTTAAATAATAAAGTTATTGGAAATCTTTCAGTAATAGATATAAATATTATAGATACTCATACGTTTCAATTCGTTTCTGGAAATGGAGATACTAATAATGCAAACTTTGTCATTGTAAATGGGAATCAACTTCAAAATGTTGTGCCTTTTGATTTCGAAACGAAATCATCTTATTCTATTAGACTTCAAGTAAGAGATAATGCTGGAAATACTTTTGAAAAAACATTTGCGATAAGTATAGTTAATCTAAATGAGATTGCTATTACCTACAGTGCTGTAAATTTATATTGTTCTGGAAGTATTTCGATAAATACTGTGACTAATACTTCAGGAATAGTAAAGTATTTTTGGACAGCATCTAATGGAGGACTTATTCAAACTGCAGAAAAAAACAGTCCCAATTTAACTAATTTATCAGCGGGAACCTATACTATCAACATTACCGATGATTATTTTAATTACTCCCAAAACATTATTATAACATTATTACCTCAATTCCAGAACATAAATGTATGTTTTGTTTCAAGTGACGAAGCGGAAGTATTAAAAAACAGGGTTTACATTAATAACCAAGGTGCATACAATGTCGGCTTTTATGAAATTTTAAGAGAAACAAATATTTCAAATTATTATACTTCTATTGGAACCATTACTGCATCTGAAAATTCATTTTTAGATTTGAATTCAGACAATACTTCAAAGTCATATAGATACAAAGTACGATTAGTTGATAACTGTGGAAATGCTTCCTCAAATTCGGGATTTCATAAAACAATTTTATTGCAAAGTACTGTTGCCATAAATAATTCAGTAAGTTTAAGTTGGACACCTTATGAAGGGATTTCTTACGGAACTTATAATATTTATAGAAAAACAAATTTAGGCCTCTTTGAACTTATTGGTTCAATACCTTCAACTGATTATGCTTATAATGATCAAACAGCCAATATAACTAGTAACAAATACGAATATTATGTTGCTATTGATGTTAACTCTTGTTCGACAAATGTTGCAGGCAAAATAAAAGGAGTTTCAGCAATTAAATCAAATCGTCAGAAGCTAGGAAATAGTCTTTCAATTGATGCAAATAAGCTTTCTTCTGAAATTATTTTGTATCCAAATCCAGTTTTCTCAAAAGTGTTTTTAAAAATTCCTGAATCATTAGAATTAAACGGAATAGAAATATATAATAGTTTAGGTCAATCAATTAAGTTTTTTAAAGAAAAGGAGTTTTCAGTTGACTTTCTTCCAACTGGAACCTATTTGATGAAAATATTTACAAATCAGGGAACAGTCGTTAAGAATTTTATTAAGAAATAATTTATTAGTGAATCGTATTAGGTCAAAAAAAATCCAAAGATTTTGTCTTTGGATTTTTTGTTTCTAAGCTATTTATTAAACCTTTATAAAGCAGTCAACTTCTTTAAATCAGCAATAGTTTTAGTTGGATTTTCTGCTTTGAAAACAAAGTTTCCAGCAACGAGAACATCAGCGCCAGCTTCTACTAATTGTTTGGCATTTTTACTCGTTACGCCACCATCAATTTCGATAATGGTATTGGCTCCTTTAAGTTTGATTAAATCTTTCAATTTTCTAACTTTTGAATACGTGTTTTCAATAAATGATTGCCCTCCAAAACCTGGATTTACACTCATTATGCAAACCATATCAATATCATTGATGACATCTTCTAATAAATCGATACTCGTATGTGGATTTATGGCAACTCCAGCTTTCATGCCTTCGGTTTTAATGGCTTGCAAGGTTCTGTGAAGATGTGGACAAGCTTCATAATGAACCGTAAGGATATTACTTCCTAAATCAGCAAAAGTTTTAATGTATCTATCAGGATCAACGATCATCAAATGTACGTCGATTGTTTTCTTGGCGTGTTTTGTAATCGCTGCCAAAACGGGCATGCCAAACGAAATATTGGGAACAAAAACACCATCCATAATGTCAATATGAAACCAATCGGCTTCACTATTGTTAATCATTTCGATGTCTCGTTGCAAATTGGCAAAATCAGCGGCTAGAACTGAAGGGGCAATAATTGTATTCTTCATTATGTAGTTGAATTGTTTTGGCAAAAGTATAATTTTAACCGCAAAGTTCACAAAGTTTTTCGCAAAGTTCACAAGGTTTATCTTTTAATTTAATGTTTTTTGCGTGAAGGATGGAAGTGAAAATCCTTTTTGATCCCGAAACTTCGGGAGAAAAAAGATTGAAGCGTACAGCCTGACCCGATGATGTGAGGCACGAAGCAATCAAAGGGTCACGCCCTAATAAAAAATGAGATTGCTTCGTGCCTCGCAATGACATAGAAAAATAAAACCTCGGACACCCGAGCGATAGCGAACAGACTGAGGTTTTATTTGCCCTGCAAAAAATAAAACCTCGGTAATCAGCCGAGGTTTCAATCATCAATCAAAAAACGAACAGTTAATCAGACCGTCGTTAAAGTTATTAGCATCAGTTCGAGTTTTCGCTTTTGCGAAAGTATCGAGAACTAGCCTAAATAAGTTTTTAATATTTTACTTCTTGAAGTATGTTTTAATCTTCGGATTGCTTTTTCTTTAATCTGACGAACACGTTCGCGAGTCAGGTCGAAAGTTTCTCCTATTTCTTCTAATGTCATTGGATGTTGATCGCCCAAACCAAAATACAAACGAACCACATCCGCTTCTCTTGGTGTTAATGTTTCTAATGAACGCTCAATTTCAGTACGCAAAGATTCTTGGATTAAGTTTCTGTCAGGATTTGGAGATTCACCAGAACGCAATACGTCGTAAAGATTTGAATCTTCTCCTTCAACAAGTGGCGCATCCATTGAGAGGTGACGACCTGAGTTTTTCATAGATTCTCTTACGTCATTTACGGTCATATCCAATTCTTTGGCAATTTCCTCTGCTGTTGGTGGTCTTTCGTTAGATTGCTCTAACAATGCATACATTTTATTGATTTTATTAATAGAACCAATTTTGTTCAAAGGCAAACGTACGATACGAGATTGCTCTGCCAAGGCTTGCAAAATCGATTGACGAATCCACCAAACTGCATACGAAATGAATTTGAAACCACGGGTTTCATCAAAACGTTGTGCTGCTTTTATCAATCCTAAATTTCCTTCATTAATCAAATCGGGAAGAGTTAGTCCTTGATTTTGGTATTGTTTTGCTACCGAAACTACGAAACGCAAATTGGCTTTTGTCAATTTTTCGAGTGCTGCTTGATCACCGGCTTTTATCTTTTGTGCTAATTCTACCTCTTCATCGGCAGTGATAAGATCCACTTTTCCGATTTCCTGTAAATACTTGTCTAATGATGCAGTTTCACGATTTGTTACCTGCTTGGTGATTTTTAATTGTCTCATTGTAGGTTTGTCCTTTATTATAAGTATACAATTGATTATACGTTTAAAGTTTCAAAAAAGTTACAAAAAACGAAAAATATTTTTAATTAAAAATAAAAACGCCGTTTCAAAGAAATGAAACGACGTTTTATAAATATAAAATCCTAGCTTTTTTTAATTAAGACTCTCTCGGAGGTCTTGGTAATAAAGCTTTTCTAGAAACTTTCTCTTTGCGAGTTTTTGGATCTAAACCTAGGTATTTAATCATGAATACATCACCCATATTGACAACATCGGCAACATTTTCTGTTCTTTCCCATGCTAATTCTGAAACGTGTAACAAAACTTCGTTTCCAGGAACTGCTGTATATTCAACAACTGCTCCAAAATCTAACATTTTAATTACTTTAACTTCATAAGCTTCACCCATTTGTGGTTTGAAAGTAATAGACTCAATTTTCGCTAATACTGCTGCAATTCCAGCAGGATCAGTTCCAAGAATTTCAACAATTCCCATATCGTTCTCCTCGTTGATAACGATAGTACAACCTGTAGCTTTTTGTAATTCTTGAATTACTTTTCCTCCAGGTCCAATTAATGCACCAATGAAGTTACCAGGAATAGTTCTCATGATAATTTTGGGAGCATACGCTTTTACGTCTTCTTTTGGTTGTGCCAAAGTTTCAGTAAGTATATTAAGAATATGCAAACGACCGTCTCTAGCCTGAGCTAAAGCAGCTTCCATAATTTCATATTTCAATCCGTCAATTTTAATATCCATTTGACATGCAGTGATTCCTTCTGAAGTTCCAGTTACCTTGAAATCCATATCTCCCAAGTGATCTTCATCACCAAGAATATCAGATAAAACCGCATAACGATCGCCATCCGTAATCAATCCCATTGCAATTCCAGAAACGGGACGAATCATTTGAATTCCAGCATCCATTAATGATAATGTTCCAGCACAAACGGTTGCCATTGAAGACGAACCGTTCGATTCTAAAACTTCAGAAACAATACGAATGGTATAAGGACAATCAGCAGGAATCATGTTTTTCAACGCTCTTTGAGCCAAGTTTCCGTGACCAACTTCACGACGAGAAGTTCCTCTTAACGGACGCGCTTCTCCTGTAGAAAACGGTGGAAAATTATAATGTAAATAGAATTTTTCTTCTCCTTGTTCAGACGGTGAATCTATTTGGTTTGCTTCTCTAGAGGTTCCTAAAGTAGCTGTAGCCAAAGCTTGAGTTTCTCCACGAGTAAACAATGCCGAACCGTGAACTGATGGTAGATAATCTACTTCACACCAAATTGGGCGAATTTCTGTAGTTTTTCTTCCGTCCAAACGTGTTCCTAAATCTAAAGTTACATTACGAACTGCTTCTTTGTTTACTTTGTAAAAGTATTTAGAAACTAAATCGCCATCTGTAGCCAATTCTTCTTCTGTAAATAAGGCTTTTACTTCTTCTTTTACTTCTGCAAATGCAGCTGTGCGTTCTTGTTTAGCAGAACCTTTACTTGCAATAGCATAAATTTTATCGTAAGCCGCTGCTTTTACTTTTGCTTGAATAGCATCGTCTGTTCTTTCTTGGTCGTAAGTACGAACTTCTTTTTTTCCAAAAGCGGTTTGCAAACGTTCTTGTGCCGCAATTTGGTTTTTGATGTGTTCGTGAGCAAATTTAATTGCTTCTAACATTTCTGCTTCTGAAATTTCTTTCATTTCGCCTTCTACCATTGCGATAGAATCAGTCGAAGCGCCAATCATCATATCAATATCTGATAATTCTAATTGAGCGCGAGATGGATTGATGATAAATTTTCCGTCAATTCTTCCTACTCTAGCTTCAGAAATTAAAGTTTCAAAAGGGATATCAGACAAAGCTAGTGCTGCCGAAGCGGCTAATCCTGCTAATGCATCTGGCATTACGTCATCATCATGAGACATTAACTGAATCATAACCTGAACTTCTGCATGATAATCACTTGGGAAAAGCGGACGTAAAACACGGTCAACTAATCTCATTGTTAATACTTCGTTGTCGCTTGGACGTGCTTCTCTCTTGAAGAAACCACCAGGAAAACGACCTGCTGCCGCAAATTTTTCGCGATAATCTACCGTTAGAGGTAAAAAATCAATACCTGGACTTGCTTTTCTTGACGAAACTACTGTTCCTAAAATAACAGTATTTCCAATTCTTACTACTACAGATCCATCAGCTTGTTTAGCCAAACGTCCTGTCTCGATTGTGATGTTTCTTCCATCACCTAAATCGATACTTTCTACAAATAATTGTGGAATCATAAATTTTTAATTATAAATGTTAAACATGGGAGTTAGTTGTGTTGTTGTTGCGTAGTTAATGCCTAAAACCCAATGAAAAACCAAACTTTTTCTGCAATATGTATAAAAAAAAGAGGCACTTGCGCACCTCTTTTTAATTGATTATTTTCTAATATTCAATAATTTGATTATCTCACGATATCTGTTGATTTCTGTCTTTTTCAAGTAATCTAACAATGATCTTCTTTTACCTACTAACAATACTAATGAACGCTCTGTGTTGTAATCATGACGATTTTTTTTCAAGTGCTCAGTAAGGTGAGAAATTCTGAAAGTGAATAAAGCGATTTGTGCTTCTGACTTTCCTGTGTTTGTTACTTCTCCGTGTTTAGCGAAGATTTCTTCTTTAACTTCTTTTGTTAAATACATGCTAATATTATTTAAATGATTTTTATGTATGAATTAAGTTTTTCCTAATTCGTGTGCAAAGGTACATAGTATTCTTGTAAAAACAATATTTCTTTAATAAATGAAGCCAACTATTTAAATTGAAACTCTTAATAACTGTTTTTTCTTTCCATCTCTGCCTAAAAAATATATGCTATTATCAACTTGAATACCTTGTCCTACTAAAAAAGGCATTTCATTTTGCTTATTATCTAAAATTTCAATAAAATCAAAATTCCCATTCTCGTCAAAACGAATCATATTAATATTGGAGCTATTTTTAGAAGTATCTTTGAATTCTATTCTATCGTTGCTTATCTTTTTTGGCTTTTCAGATGCGTTGACGAACAGATAATTATTCTTGCCTACAGAAGCAGAAGTGAAAGAATAAAAAAATTGAGATTGACCTTGTCCAGTTGTTGATTGTTTTTTATTAATATTTCTTGCCCAAACTAAACCATCTTCGGCATTTATTTTAGTCGAAACAATATCATTAAAATGAAAAATCGGATAGGAATACATTCCGCCAGTTCCAGTAGACGATGTTACAATTTGTACAAAACGCTCTTCGGCATTAATAATAATTTCGTTGTCCGTTGAAATTTTAAAATCGTTGATTTCCAAATTTCGCAATTCTTTATCTTTTATCTTACCGTATTTATCCGTAAGAAATTGACTTGTAAAAGGATTAAAACTTGATTTATTTATCGATAAACCATTTACGTTGATATCATAAACCACAATTCCTTTATATCTAAAGTCGTTTTTTTCAGAATAAAAACCAACACATTTCAAAAAGCTCTCATTAGTAAGTAGGGTTAAACTTTGGCAATACTGCAGCTTAGTATCAATATTTAAATTTTTCTCAGTTGTAGATGTGATTTCAGATAAAACAAACTCATACTTTCCGCCTTTCTTCTTGTCTTTTGAGTTTTCGTTTTTAACTTTTGATAATAAATAAATCGAATTACCATCGGGAGACAGATCGAAGTCATCGAATGTGAAGTTTCTGTTTTTGACCTTAGTGTCAAAATCGTGTTCTAATTTCTTTTCTAAAGAACTAGAAAAAGTATACATTTTGAATTTCTCACTTTTTTTATCTTTAATTTTAATAGATACCGCAAATGCGCTTTTTTTGTTATTTATCATCATTTTTGCGTAATTCTCGTATAAGTCTTTGTTGCCTCCAAGTCCAAATAATGAACCATAGGCTTTCAAAACCATCTTTCCATTACTTTCAAAATTTTCCTCACCATCAAAAGAAAATAATTCCTTTTCAATGAAATTTGGTGTATTTGCTGAAAAAGTTTTCGCAGTGCACACAAATTTTTTGTTGTTATTATTGTAAAAATAATCGATAATATTAACTTTATCATCCTTTGTTATAACACCCAAAACCAAATATCGTCTTATTTCCTTTGGTCTATCTTCGATATCATATTCCTTTTGATTCACTAAATTTAAATTTTTATCGTAAGTTTCGATCGTATAAATTTTTTCTTGTTGAAATTTACTGAGCTGTATTCTGATTACAATAACTCCTCCTTTTCCATCGCTATTAATGGACTGAATTGAGGAATTTTTATACTCATCTTTAAAAATTATACTTTTGGTGATTTTAGGAAGTGGGATTTCTTGAGAAAATCCTTTAAAGCAAATTAGGAGAACAATGATAATTTTGATGTAATTTTTCACGATTTAGATTTAATTTTGTTTGGTATTTATTTTAGGTGAATTTTAAATTTGTATTTTATAAAAAAACTATTGTTTATATAACACACTTTTTTAGTACGGGCGAAAAGCTAGAAAATAATTGTAAATAGTGAATTATGAATTATATTTTTTTAATTAGCACTTTGAATTGAAATAGGTAAAGTGAATGCACAGCTTACTTTTATACCTCTAATCTCACCAGGAGCAAAATCTTTATAAGTGGTTACCACTTTAATGGCTTCTTCATCAGTACCATATCCTATGCTTTTTAGAATTTTAGGCTTTATAATTGAACCGTTTTTATCTATTGTAAACCCAATAATAATTTTTCCTTGTAATCCTTTTATATCAGGTGTTCTGAAATTTTTACCTACGTGTTTATAAAAATCTGTATAACCTTTTTTTGGCTCTGGCCTTACTTCTACCATTTTATAAGTCCGTGAAACTTTATTTGAATCCACACTAACGCCTGAAAATAATTTTTGATTTTCATAAATTTCGCTAAATGTATATCCTATTTTTTTGTCGTACCCTTCCCAATTACCATCTTTAAAACCATTTTTGACTTTTCCAGAGGCAAAGAAAAATTCTGAAATCTCTTCTAAATCTCCATTGCCGTCAAGTACTGTTTGGACATTTTTCGAATTCCAAAATTGAAAGACTTTTAATACACCCACAAATGTTTTTTCATTTTCAATGTATTCTCCTTCTAATTTTTTATTGCCGTTTTCGTACCATTCCGAATTTTTTCCAATCGGACGAGATTTTAGATAATTGGTGACTGCTTTTTTATTTCCATTTTCATAATAAAAAACAAACTCACCTTCTTTTGAATTAGCATCTTTTGTTTTTGATGTTCCTTCCATTTGTAATACACCAGATTTGTAGTAATCTTTGATCAAGTAAAAATCTTTATCAGAATAAAAATCTTTGATTATTCTATAATATTTGTAATTTTCTGAAGTGGTTTCATTGCTGGTAGAATCTAAATATATCTTCCTGTCAATGGCAGAAGTTTGAGAAAAACAGAGTTTTGGAATAAAAAGAAATAAAATAGCAAACAGAATTGATTTCATAAAATCAGGATAAATTAGCAAGCGAATGTAATAATATTAATACAATTTCGCAACTTCACTATTTACAAACTCTAAAAACCTTTCGTCAGCCACTGTAAAAGGATTTAGGACGTGGCTGTCAATATCGATTTGTCCAATATTCTCCCCGTTTACAAACAAAGGCACCACAATTTCTGATTTAACAGTAAAACTACACGCAATATAATTGTCCTGAGCAGCAACATCTGGCACAACAAAATTCTGGTTTGAAACCGCCACTTGTCCGCAAATGCCTTTTCCAAAAGGAATAACAGTATGATCAGTTGCTGCACCAACATAAGGTCCAAGATGTAAAGTTTTGGTTTCTTGATTTGCAAAGTAAAACCCAACCCATGTGTAATAGGATATATTTTGCTCTAATAATTCACAAATTTTAAGTAATTTTTCATCTCTTGAAAAGGATGTATTGGAGATTATTTGGGTTACTTTTGGTTTTAATTCTTCGAAAGTCATTATCGTATTTTTTTTGTAAAAGTATTTAAATGAGTCTGTTTATTTTTATATAAATTTGTTAAAAATTAAGATTTTGAAAAAATATTTTATTGAGTACAAACCCTTTTTATTATTTATTGGAACTTTTTTCTTGGTATATGTTTTGTTAATGGTACTTTATCAGTTTTATCTCAATAGTTTTGGAGACTTAAAAATTGATTCAATAACAAAATTAGTTGCCAGAAATACGGCCTCAATATTGCAATTATTTTCCGAAGGCACTATTCAAGAAGACAAAGCAATACCCTACATCAAATTGTTTTATAAGCAAAAATATGTTGCCCGAATTATTGAAGGCTGCAATGCGATGAGTGTGATTATTTTATTTATTTCGTTTGTAGTTGCATTTTCAGGAAAATTTAAGACTACTCTGTTATTCATACTTTGTGGAAGTGCAATAATTTATTTTTTAAATGTATTAAGGATTGCGCTTTTAGCCGTTGCCTTGTATCATTTTAAAGAGCTTCAACACATTCTTCACGGAGTTATTTTTCCTTTGGTTATTTATGGAGTTGTATTTATTTTGTGGGTAGTCTGGGTCAATAAATTTTCAAAATATGCTACAAAAACTATTAAATCATAAGGTTAAGATAGTATTAGTATTGCTGTTTGTTCTCTTGTTAGCTTTGATTAGAGCTTATGAAGACACCTTGTTTTATGATCCTTTCTTAAATTATTTCAAATCAGATTTTAACTCTTTGCCTTTGCCCGAATATAACTCTGTAGAGTTATTTTTTGGACTTTTGTTGCGTTATTTAGTAAACACACTATTTTCATTAGGAATTATTTATGTGCTTTTTAAAGATATTTCAATGGTTAAATTTGCCTCAATTCTATATGTTATTTTCTTTTTGGGCTTAATTATAGCTTTCTTTTTGACCATTTATATTTACCAGGAACAAAATAATTTATTGCTTTTCTACATTCGTCGGTTTCTAATCCAGCCTATTTTTTTATTATTGTTTTTGCCAGGCTTTTATTTCCAGAAACAAATTTCTAAAAATTAAGAAGTTATTGTGACTTTAAACCAATAGATTAACTAATTTTGTATTATGAAATTTAAAAAACACATTAGTTTATTTTTAGCTTTTTTCCTGTTGGTTTCCAATACAGGGTTGGCTTTTAATGTGCATTATTGTGGTGACAAAATCGCTTCGGTTTCATTGAAATCTAATTTTTCACCCCCAAAAACTGAAGAAAATTGTTGTGGAATTGATGAAAAAGAAAACTCTTGTTGTAAAGATAAGGTTGTTAATTTTCAAAAAAAATCAGATAATTTCATAGAAAAAGGTTTTTCTTTTCAGGCAGTTGCATCTTTTGTGTTTCAAGAATGGAATTCCTTTGTTACAACTGCATTTCAACAATTTAGCAGCGACAAAATCACAACTTATTTTTGTGATGCAAATGCACCGCCTCTTTTTAAATTATATTCCCAATACATTTTTTACGCTTGATTTTTAATGTTTAATAAAAGTTAAATCGCCTATGCGGTTTAAAATTTCATTTTATAAAACATTAAATTTTAATTATGCAAAAACACATTTCAATACTTTTAATATTGTTGTCGTGTACTTTTTTTACGTATTCACAGGACACTATACAAAAAGTCAAATTAGAGGAAGTTAAAGTGCAGTCTAAACGCAAAGGATTGCAAAAATCATATTCGGTTACGGCAAACACAACAATAATTACGAGCAAGGAATTACTCAAAGCAGCGTGTTGTAATCTCGCCGAAAGTTTCGAGACCAATCCATCAATCGATGTTAATTTTTCGGATGCTTTGACAGGAACAAAACAAATCAAAATGTTAGGACTTACTAGTCCGTATTTGATGATTACCGAAGAAAATATTCCGTCGGTTCGTGGCGCATCTCAAGCTTATGGATTGTCATTTACGCCCGGAACTTGGGTAGAAAGCATTCAAATCACAAAAGGCGCAGGAAGTGTCGTAAATGGTTACGAAAGTATTTCTGGACAAATAAACACCGAATTATTGAAACCCATTAGCGACATTCCTTTTTTTCTAAATGCCTACAGTTCTTCGGATTCTCGGTTTGAATTAAACACTCATTTCAACAAGAGAATTTCAGATAAATGGGCTTCAAGCTTGTTTGTTCATGGCAATACTCGTATTTCAAAAAAAGACATGAACGACGATGGATTTCTTGATAATCCACTAGCCAAACAAATTAATATTTTGAATAGATATCAATATTATAATGCTGATAAAGGATTGGTTAGCTTTGTCAATTTCAGATATATGAATGATAAAAAGCAAACAGGTGAAATTGATTTTGATCCAAACAAAGACAAAGGCACGACTAACTTTTGGGGTTCTGAAATTAATACGGAGCGCTTTGATGTTTCTACAAAAATAGGTTATGTTTTTAAGGATATGCCATATCAAAGTATTGGTTTTCAAAATGCATTTAACAGCCACAATCAAAACTCCTATTTTGGTTTAAATCAATACAACATAAAACAAAGCAGCTATTACTCGAACCTGATTTTCAATTCAATTATTGATAATACCATGCATAAATTTGCTACGGGTTTGAATTTCACTTACGATAAATATCAAGAGTTTGTCAATGTGAATGATTATAGTAGGATTGATAATTCAGTCGGTGCTTTTTTTGAATACACCTATGATAATGATGATGATTTCAGTGTGATTCTCGGAGGAAGAATGGACAATCACAATCGATTGGGCACTTTTTTTACACCTCGATTACACCTTCGATACAACCCTTGGGAACAATCTGTTTTACGTTTTTCGGCTGGGAGAGGAAAACGTGCAGCTAATATTTTTGCCGAAAATCAGCAGCTTTTTGCAAGTTCTAGAACGTTGAACATTTTTGATACAAACGGGAAAATATATGGCTTAAACCCTGAAATTGCATGGAATTATGGTTTAAGTTTTAATCAAAAATTTCTTATTTTAGGAAAAAAAGCGGATGTTGGTTTTGATTTCTATAGAACTGATTTTCAGAATCAAGCAGTTGTAGATCTAATGCAATCGCCGCAACAAGTATTGTTTTATAATTTAAAAGGTATTTCGTATGCTAATAGTTTACAAGTAGAGTTTAATTATGAATTTTTCACCCATTTTAATTTGCGTTCTGCTTATAAATACTATGACATTCAAACGGATTATCTATCAGGTAAATTCCAACGACCATTGCAAGCAAAGCATCGATTTTTTGGTAATTTAGAATACGAAACACATATTGTTGATAAAGGAAAACAATGGAAATTTGATTACACTTTCAATTGGATTGGAAAACAGCAGTTGCCAAATACTGCCACAAATCCTATTAATGATAGATTACGGGGGTATTCCAATTCGTTTTCTTTGATGAATGCACAAATCACTAGAACTTTCTCATCTACTTTTGAAATGTATCTTGGTGGTGAGAATATTGGAAATTACACGCAACAAAAAGCAATTCTAGGAAGTGATAATCCTTTTGGAGCGACTTTTGATGCTTCAATTGTTTATGCACCAATTTTCGGCCAAATGTATTATGCAGGATTACGATTTAAAATAAAATAAGGCAATTTAATTTGCAATCCCGAAACGTCGGGACAATAACAATAAAAATAATAATTATGAAAAATGTATTTTTAGGAATGGTGTTACTTATTGTAACACTTTCAGCACAAGCACAAGCAAAAAAGAATAAAAACGCCAAACACACCATTGAAGTCAATGGAAATTGTGAGCAATGTCAAAAACGAATTCAGAAAGCAGCTTTTTCAGTCAATGGTGTAAAAACTGCAAATTGGAACATAGAAACGCATCAATTGAGTTTGTTACTGAATGAAGAAAAAACAGATTTATTGTCTGTAAAAAAAGCTGTCGCAAAAGTAGGACATGACACTGATTTAGTAAAAGCAACAGATAATGTTTATGAAAATTTGCACTTTTGTTGTAAATATGAAAGGAAAGAATAATAAATTCTGCAAATGTTATTTATTTATTAAATGCCACAAAATTTTATGATGTACCAGAAATTATAGTTATTTTCACACCCAAGACATAAAGTCAAACGACAAAAAATCTAAAAATTAACTTTAATTTTTTATATGAATAATTTTGATTGGACACAGTTATTGAACCCAGAGTTTTATATAACATTAAAAATTGGTGGAATTCAATTTGGCTTGTACATTGTTTTATTTATAATTTTTGCCGAAACTGGGCTTTTTGCTGGTTTTTTTCTCCCTGGAGACAGTTTGCTGTTTTTAGCCGGAATTTACAGTCGTGATTTAATCCAAAACGTTTTGTTTATTGAAAGCGATTTTATAAACGTTACTTTGCTCTCTTTGTTAATTGCTATCGCAGGGATTTTTGGTAACATGGCGGGTTATTGGTTTGGACAAAAAGGGGGTTATTATTTATTTAAAAAAGAAGATACCTTCTGGTTTAAGAAAAAATATTTATTACAGTCAAAAGATTTTTTTGAAAAATATGGCGGAAAGGCTATAATTTTCGCACGTTTCCTTCCGCTTTTTAGAACATTTGCTCCTATTGTAGCAGGAATTGTATCCATGGATAAAAAGAAATTTATGTTCTATAATATTTTAAGCTCCTTTCTTTGGTCTTTTATTTTGGTTTTTTCCGGACATTACTTATATGGTGTCTTTTTAAAACAAGGAATTGATTTAAAAGAACACATTGAATTTATTGTTATTGGGATAATACTAATCTCAACCATTCCAGTTTTTCTTAAATTATTAAAAAAACGACCAGCTGATAAAGTCTAATAAATCAAAAATCCGTCTTGTTTACAGAACAAGACGGATTTTTATTTACCCAATTTGAGATTTGGAATTTATTTTTTGGAATTTTAACCTTTACATCATGCCTGGCATTCCACCACCCATTTGATGTCCGCCATTACTTTCCTCTTTAATATCGACTAAAGCACATTCAGTAGTAAGAATCATTCCTGCAACTGATGCTGCATTTTCAAGCGCTACACGTGTTACTTTTTTAGGATCAATAATTCCAGCTTTTAGCATATCAACATATTCGTCAGTTTTGGCATTGTAACCAAAATCACCTTTTCCTTCGGCTACTTTTGCTACAACAACAGATCCTTCCAAACCGGCATTTTCTACAATAGTTCGCAACGGAGATTCTACGGCACGAAATATAATTTGTATTCCAGTTGCTTCATCAGCATTGTCTGCTTTGATTGATGTTAGAGCTGATTTTGCGCGTAATAACGCAACTCCTCCACCAGCAACAATTCCTTCTTCGACAGCGGCGCGAGTGGCATGAAGCGCATCGTCAACTCTGTCTTTTTTCTCTTTCATCTCCACTTCAGAAGCAGCACCAACATAAAGAACGGCAACTCCACCAGCTAATTTAGCCAAGCGTTCTTGCAATTTTTCTTTGTCATAATCAGAAGTCGTAGCTTCCATTTGACCTTTGATTTGGTTCACTCTATTTTTAATCATATCCGCTTCGCCAGCACCACTTACAATTGTAGTGTTGTCTTTATCGATTGTCACTCTTTTTGCAGTGCCTAACATTTCGATAGTGGTGTTTTCAAGTGTGAATCCTCTTTCCTCTGAAATTACTGTTCCGCCAGTTAAAATAGCGATGTCTTCTAGCATGGCTTTTCTTCGGTCTCCAAAACCAGGAGCTTTTACAGCAGCTATTTTTAATGCACCACGTAATTTATTAACAACCAGTGTTGATAATGCTTCACCATCAACATCTTCGGCGATTATCAACAAGGGTTTTCCTGATTGTGCTATTGGTTCAAGTACGGGAAGCAATTCTTTTAATGAAGAAACTTTTTTGTCGTATAATAGAATGTATGGACTTTCGAGTTCTACTTCCATTTTTTCAGGATTGGTAACAAAGTATGGAGAAAGATAACCTCTGTCAAACTGCATTCCTTCCACAACATCTACATAAGTATCAGTTCCTTTTGCTTCTTCCACAGTAATAACTCCTTCTTTTCCAACTTTTGCAAAAGCATTAGCGATTAATTCACCAATTACTTCGTCATTATTTGCAGAGATGGAGGCAATTTGTTTAATTTTTTCGGAATCGCTACCAACAACTTTGGCTTGTTTAGCCAAGTCAGCAACAATAGCTTCTACTGCTTTGTCGATACCGCGTTTCAAATCCATTGGGTTGGCTCCAGCAGCCACGTTTTTCAATCCTTCTTTTACGATGGCTTGCGCCAAAACTGTAGCAGTTGTAGTTCCATCACCAGCCAAGTCATTAGTTTTTGACGCTACTTCTTTTACCATTTGAGCGCCCATGTTTTCTAATGGATCTTTCAATTCTATTTCTTTTGCAACCGTAACTCCATCTTTAGTAACAGTTGGTCCACCAAAAGATTTTCCTATAATTACATTACGACCTTTTGGTCCAAGAGTTACTTTTACTGCATTTGCTAGTGCATCAACACCACGTTTTAATCCGTCACGTGCTTCAATATCAAATTTTATATCTTTTGCCATTTTTGTTGTAATTGCGAGGTACGAAGCAATCGCATCCTCATTATTAGTTTAATTTGTTTAAAGTTTGCTTCGCCAGTTAGAGCAAAGCTCTCAAGTCAAGCTGTCTTGATACTTAATTCTTCGGACTTAATACTATTTAGATAATTGCAAGAATATCATCTTCACGCATAATCAAATAATCTTTTCCTTCTAGTTTTAATTCTGTTCCAGCGTATTTTCCGTAAAGTACTGAATCACCTATTTTCACAGTCATTGTATGGTCTTTTGTTCCGTTCCCAACAGCAACAACAGTTCCTTTTTGTGGTTTTTCCTTTGCGGTATCAGGAATAAAAATTCCAGAAGCCGTTTTTGTTTCAGCAGCAACTGGTTCAACAAGTACTCGGTCTGAAAGTGGTTTTATGTTTAAAGCCATAGTTTGTAATTTTTAAATTTTTGTTGTGCAAAAGTAATTAAAAATTGACGTTTTTGCACAAAAAAAGCGTTAACAAAATGCTAACGCTCTTAATTTAATTAAGTAAAATTATTTTTTCACTGGTTCCTTTACTGGAGCAGGTATTGTTGATGCTGGAGTTTCTGTTTTTGGTGCAACAGCTTCCGTTTTTTCTATAATTTTAGAATCGGTATCGCTTAGTGATCCTCCAAAACTTAAACTGGAAAGTAATATCAATAGAATTAATATTGCGGACAATGTCCAAGTACTTTTGTCTAAAAAGTCAGTTGTTTTTTGTACACCGCCTATTTGAGTCGATCCACCAAGAGTTGAAGAAAGTCCACCACCTTTTGGGTTTTGAACCATTATTACTACGATAAGTAGGAAACAAACTATTGTTATTAGTACTAAAAAAATTGAAAATGTGCTCATTGTTTAATTATTATTTTGTTGTAAAATTTTAATATCCGAAATACGGTCTGCAAAGAAACTACTTTTTTCTGGATATTTCAAAATTAATATTTCATAGGCTTGAATTGCTCTTTGGTATTTTTTTTGTTCGAGATATACTCTTGCAAGTGTTTCGGTCATTAAATAAGTGTGGTCTGTTTTATTGTTTTCAAATACTAAATTCGATGTGCTTTCTTGTTTTAAAGCTGAAATTTTTGGGCTAGCTTCAATAAATTTATCTATTAAATCCAATTTTTTCTTTTTTTTCTCATCAAATTTAGAAACGGTGTCATCGCCATTTTCAGCCGTTCTATTTATGGGTTGTGTTCTAGAAAGTTGAAGCCATTCTTGGAACGAATGTTTCTCGGTTAGGGAGAAATCTAGTGGTTTTCCAATTTCAAGATTTTCCTCGGCTGTTTTTGAGTTTTCAATTTGATTTATTTGCTCCGATTCCTTTATAGATGTTATAATCGATTCTTCAATGGTATTTATTTTTGGCTCAAGTTTTATTTCGGACTCTATAATTTCACTGTCTACGACACGAATATCTAAAAGCTCTAGTATTTTTTTATCATACAATCCCTTTTGGATGGCTGTAAAAGTATCCGAAGTTATAAAATCAAACAAAACGGTTCTATCAGTTGTATGTGCAGCAGTTACTTTTAAGGCATAATTGTATTTAAAACTGTTTTGATTGTAAAGCCCTTTTAATCGTAATGCTCTGGCACTCTGAAAATAAGGAAATTCATCCAAGACTTGACCCAAAGCCTCGGTTTGTTTCTCCTGTATAGCATCAGGTTTGTTTAGTAAATAAGTATAATCGGTTACGTTCATGAAGGTTATTCGTTTATGTGTTATTCGTTTATTTGTGTTTCGATTTACCGAATTATCAAATTCCCGAACCAACAATAATTACCATTTTGCAAGAGATTCATTAAATATATCTTGTGTGATTCTTTCAAAAATCTCTTTTATGGCAGCATTTAATGTAGATCCTGTGAGCTGTTGTTCTGCGGGATAATCATAATAGAAATCAAAAGGTTTTTCAAAATCATCGGTTTCTTTATTTTTATTGGTAAATCGCACATTTATACGAATTGTCAATCTATTTTGTGAAGCTCTTTGATCTGCAGTTGCTGTCATTGGACTAATTCTGTACCCTGTAATTTCACCTTCGTAAGTTAAATCTGCGCCACTTTTAACTAGATTTAAATTGGTTTGGTTCAGAATTAAATCTTGTAATTCAAGTGTAAATGTCCTGTCTAGACCAGGCTCAATTAACTCGGCATTATTTTGAAAATAATTCACTTGAAAGGTTTTAGCATCGATTTTTCCTGTTCCTGTAAAGTTGTAAACAGAACAACTGTTGATGCTGAAAGCGAAAATTGTAAGAAGTATGTATTTTGTGTATTTCATTTTCTGTATAAATAGGCTTCGCTAATTCGCTAATGCTCGTGTCAAAGATATATTTTTCAATTGTGAATTTTCAATTTTTAATTATCAATTAGACTACAAATCAAATTGTTTAATTTTTCGATACAAGGTTCTTTCGGAAATCCCCAATTCATCGGCTGCGGCTTTGCGTTTTCCTTTGTTTTTTTCTAAAGATTTTTTGATCATTTCGATTTCTTTTTGCTCTAAACGTAACACTTCCTCCTCTTCTTCAGCGGTTTCTTCAAAAAGATAATTATCTTCCTCTTCCTGAAAAATTTCTTCTTCATTCGGGTTTGAATAAATTGGATTTCTTGGTTCTTCTTCAAACGAAATTTCACTTTCGGTTTCCTTGGAGCCGTATATTTTTTGAATCAGATTGGTATTGATTTCTTGTACTTTTGCAGAGCCATTTTTCATTAATTCCAAAGTTAATTTTTTCAAATCGTGCAAATCACTTTTCATGTCAAAAAGTACTTTGTAGAGAATATCACGCTCGGTTGAGAAATCACTTTCGGATTTTTTATCTTTAATTACAGAGGGTAAATTGCTGCCTTCGGTTGGCAAATACGATTGCAAAGTCATTGCCGAAATATCGCGGTTGGTTTCTAATACTGAAATCTGCTCGGCCACATTTCTAAGCTGTCTAATGTTACCACTCCAACGAAATTTTTGCAATATCAAAACCGCATTGTCGTCTAATTTCAATGGTGGCATTTTGTATTTGTGAGCAAAATCTGAGGCGAATTTTCTGAACAACAAATGAATGTCTTCTTTTCTATCTCGCAATGGAGGTAATGTAATATCAACAGTGCTTAGTCTATAATATAAATCTTCCCGAAATTTTCCTTTTTCGATAGCATCAAATAAATTTACATTAGTTGCTGCAACGATTCTTACATTTGTTTTTTGAACTTGCGACGATCCCACTTTTATAAACTCTCCGTTTTCAAGAACACGAAGCAAACGTACTTGGGTAGTTAACGGTAATTCACCCACTTCATCTAGGAAAATGGTGCCGCCATCAGCAACTTCAAAATAACCTTCTCGTGTAGATGTTGCGCCTGTAAAAGCGCCTTTTTCATGTCCAAAAAGTTCACTGTCTATTGTTCCTTCGGGAATGGCGCCACAGTTTACTGCAATGTATTTCCCGTGTTTTCGGTGCGAAAG